>NZ_JBHSHD010000007.1:0-666274 GCF_042652785.1 Dokdonella ginsengisoli
ACGCCGCCGGACCCGCGCCGCAGCGCGACGCGCAGGCGCTGCGCGCCCAAGCCGGCAGCGGCCTGGAAGGCGTGGTCGACGGCCGCCGCCTGCGCCTGGGCCGCGCCGATTTCGCCGTCGGCGGCGCCTCCTGCGCGCCGTTCGACGACGCCGTCGTGCTGGCCGACGAGGACGGACCGATCGCCGCCTTCCGCTTCGGCGAACGCCTGCGCGCCGACGCGCGCGCGACGGTCGACGCGCTGCGCGCGGACGGCCTCGCCGTGGAGATCGTCAGCGGCGACGCGGCGCCGAAGGTCGCCGCCGCCGCCGCGCGGCTGGGCATCGACGACTGGCACGCGCGCCAGCGTCCGGCCGACAAGCTCGCACGGCTGGCCGCGCTGCGCGCCGGAGGCGCGCGCGTGATCGCCGTCGGCGACGGCATCAACGATGCGCCGGTACTGGCCGGTGCCGACGTCGCGGTCGCGCTGGCGGCCGGCGCCGAACTCGCGCAGGCCTCCAGCGACGTGGTGCTCGCCGGCGAGCGCCTCAGCGCGATCGCGCAGGCGCGCTCGATCGCGCGCGAAACGCTGGCGATCCTGCGCCAGAACCAGCGCTGGGCGCTGTGCTACAACCTGTCGGTGGTGCCGTTCGGCGCGCTCGGCTTCGTGCCGCCGTGGCTGGCCGCCATCGGCATGTCGCTCAGCTCGCTGTTCGTCGTGCTGAACGCGCTGCGCATCGGCCGCCGCGCGGAGCCGCCGCCGCGCGCGGCGCGATTCGCCCGGCAGGCTCCGGCATGAACATCCTGCTCGCCCTGATTCCGGTCTCGATCCTGCTGGTCGTCGGCGCCGGCATCGCCTTCTTCTGGGCGGTCGACCACGACCAGTTCGACGACATGGACACGCCCGCGCTGCTGCCCATGCTCGACGATCCCGACGCCGGTGTGGAACGCGCAGGCGACCCGTCGCGCGACGCAGCCCCGTGAGCGACGGCCTCACGCTCGGCGCCGCCCTGCTGCTCGGCCTCGCCGCGAGCGGGCACTGCCTGGTCATGTGCGGCGGCATCTCGGCCGCGCTGGGCATCGCCACCGCCAGGCGCGCCGACGGGCGGCCGCGGCTCGCGCTGCTGGCCGGCTACCAGTTCGGCCGCATCGCCTCGTACACGCTGGCCGGCCTGCTCATCGGCGGCGCGCTGGGCGGACTGGTCGGCCTGCTCGATCTCGACGCCGTGCGCCGCGCGCTGCGCGCGCTCGGCGCCGCCGCCCTGCTGCTCGGCGCACTGGTCGCGTTCGGCCGCGTGCGCGACCCGGGTTTCGGCATCGGCCGGCGCCTGTGGGCGAAGCTCGCCCCGCTCGGCCGGCGTCTGCTGCCGGTCGACAGCCTGCCGCGCGCGTTCGCCTTCGGCCTGCTCTGGGGCTGGATGCCGTGCGGCTTCGTCTACACCGTGCTGCTGATCGCGGCGACGCGCCTGGACGCATTCGACGCGGCGGCGACGATGGCCGCGTTCGGACTGGGCACCGCGCCGGCCCTGTTCGCCGGCGCGCTCGGCGCGCAGCGCCTGGCCGGCTACGCCGCGCGCCCCGGTGCGCGCCGGCTCGCCGGCGTGGTGCTGCTGGTCAGCGCCGCGCTGACCCTGCTCGGTCCCTGGCTGCCGGGCGGCGGCCACTGGATGCACGGCTGGTTGCCGTTCGATTGCCGTCACGTTTGACGACGACCACGCTTCGTTCACCGAAGTTGACCTATTTTTCGTTGCTGACTGCGCGCTGACACCGGCGCACGGCGAGGTCGCGCGGCCGTGCGCGTTCCGATATTGTGCAATGCGGCAAATGAATCCCTATCGCTCCCCCACCCGTCCGCCCCGTCGCGACCAGCGCAGCGCCGCGCAGGCACCGTCGCCTGCGCCCGCCGCGGCCGACGGCGAAGCGTTCCGCACCCTCGACGGGCAGACCCTGTGGCTGCGCCCGGTCCGGCCGGACGACGTCGAGGCCCTGCAGCGCGGCTTCGCACGCCTGACGCCGGAGCAGATCCGCCTGCGCGTGTTCCACCGCATGAACGAGCTGTCGCCGCAGATGCTGCACCTGCTCGCCAACGTCGATCCCGAGCGGGGCGCCGCCTACGTGGCGACCGACGCCGACGGCGAGATCCGCGGCGAGGGGCGCATCTACGTCGACCGCACGCTCGACGGCGCCGAGTTCGCGCTGATCGTCGATCCGGCGCTCACCGGAAAAGGCGTCGGACGCGCGCTGCTGCAACGCCTGATCGCCGAGAGCCGCCGCCGCGGCCTGCGCGAGCTGTGGGGCCTGGTGCTGACCGAGAACGTGGCCATGCTCGACCTCGCCGCGTATCTGGGTGCCGCGCGCGAGCCGGTGCCCGGGGAACTGGATACCGTGCGCGTGCGCTTCGACCTGACCGACCCGCGCATCGCCGCCGGCGGCTGAGCGCGCTCAGGCCGCCGCGCGTCGCTGCCGGCGCCGCTCCAGCCACTCCTGCAGCCGCTCGAAGTAGATGTAGATCACCGGCGTGATGTAGAGCGTGAGCAGCTGCGAGGTGATCAGGCCGCCGACCACGGCCAGGCCCAGCGGGCGGCGCGCGTCGGCGCCGGCGCCGAAGCCGAGCGCGATCGGCAGGGTGCCCATCAGCGCGGCGAACGTCGTCATCATGATCGGGCGGAAGCGGATCACGCTGGCGTCGACGATCGCCTGCGCGGCCGGCTCGCCCTCGCGCTGCTTCTCCAGCGCGAAGTCGATCATCATGATCGCGTTCTTCTTGACGATGCCGATCAGCATGATCAGGCCGACCGCGCCGTAGAGGTCGAGGTCGCGGCCGAACACCATCAGCGTCAGCAGCGCGCCGAAGATCGCGGTCGGCAGGCCGGACAGGATCGTCAGCGGGTGGATGAAGCTCTCGTAGAGGATGCCGAGCACCAGGTAGATCACGAAGATCGCCAGCAGCAGCAGCACGCCCATGCCGGCGACCGAGTCCTGGAACGACTGCGCGGTGCCCTGGAACGAGGTGGTGATCGACTCGGGCATCTTCAGTTCGGCGACGGCGCGGTCGACCGCGCTGACCGCATCGCTGAGCGACATGCCCGGCGCGAGATTGAACGACACCGTCGTCGCCGGCACCTGGCCGAGGTGGTTGATCGTCGCGGCGCCGACCGAATGGCCGGTGCGCGTGACCGCCGACAGCGGCACCAGCTGCGCGGACGGCGTGACGGTGGCGTCGCCGGCCATACTCTTGGGCGGCAGCGTCGGCGTGACGTAGATCGAGGACAGCACCGAGGTGTCGGCCTGCCGCTTCGGATCGACCTGCAGCAGCACCCAGAACTGGTCCGAGTCGGTGTAGATCGTCGACACCTGCGCCGGGCCGAACGCGTAGTACAGCGCGTTCTCGATCGCCTGCGGCGTGACGCCGTAGGCGGCGGCCGCGTCGCGGTCGATGCTCACGTCGAGCTGCGGATTGGCGATCAGCATGTCGCTGGTCACGTCGAGGAAGCCCGGCTGCCGGGTTAGCGCGGCGACCAGCTTCGGCGTCCACTCGAACAAGCGCTTGCTGTCGGTGTCCTGCAGCGCGAACTGGTAGGCGCTGTTGGTCAGGCGCCCGCCGATGCGGATCAGCGGCAGGTTCTGCGGAAACGCCTGCAGGCCGGCGATGCCCTGCAGCTGCGGGCGCAGCTGGCGCACCACCGTATCGGCGCTCTCGCGCTCGTGCGGCGGCTTCAGGTTGACGATGACGCGGCCCTGGTTCAGCGTGGCGCTGGCGCCGCCGGCGCCGACGAAGGCCATCGTGTTGGCCACGTTCGGGTTCTTGCGGATGATCTCGACCGCCGCGCGCTGCTTGGCCAGCATCGCGTCGAAACCGATGTCCTGCGCCGCCTGCGTGAACACGAACAGCTGGCCGGTGTCGTCGTTGGGCAGGAAGCCCTTCGGCACCCGCACCACCAGCAGCGCGGTGACGCCGACGAGCACCACGAACAGCGTCATCATGATGCGCGGATGGCGCACGCAGGCTTCCAGCGTGCGCCGGTAGAAATTCTGCACCGAGTCGAACGCGCGCTCGCTCCACTGGTACACGCGCCCGTGCTTGATCGAATGCGGCGAGCGCAGCCAGCGGCTGCACAGCATCGGCGTCAGGCTCAGCGAGACGAAGCCCGACACCAGCACGGCGGCGACGATGGTCACCGCGAACTCGTTGAGCAGGCGCCCGACGATGCCGCCCATGAACACCACCGGGATGAACACCGCCGCCAGCGACAGCGTCATCGACACGATCGTGAAGCCGATCTCGCGCGCGCCGTCGAGCGTGGCGGTCAGGCGGTCCTTGCCCATCTCCATGTGGCGCGCGATGTTCTCCAGCATCACGATCGCGTCGTCGACGACGAAGCCGACCGCCAGGGTCAGCGCCATCAGCGAGAGGTTGTCGATGCTGAAGCCGAACGCGTACATGATCGCGAAGGTGCCGACGATCGACATCGGCAGCGCCAGCGACGGAATCACCGTCGCCGACAGGTTGCGCAGGAACAGGAAGATCACCAGCACCACCAGCGCGAGCGCCAGCAGCAGGCTGAACTTTACCTCGGCGACCGACTCGCGGATGCTCTGCGAGCGGTCGTAGATGACGTCCAGCTGCGCGCCCGCCGGCAGCGAGTGCTGGAACGCCGGCAGCAGCTTCTTGATGTCGTCGACGACCTCGATCGTGTTCGCGCCGGGCTGCTTCTGGATCGCCAGCACCACGCCGCGCTCGCCGTTGAGCAGCGCGCCGCCCTTGTCGTTCTGCACGCCGTCGTAGACGTCGGCGACGTCCTTCAGGCGCACCGGCGCGCCGTTCTGGTAGCTGACGATCAGGTCGCCGAACGCGGCCGCGTCGAACATCTGGCCGTCGACCATCACGTTGTAGACGCGGTTCGGCCCGTACAGCGTGCCGGTCGGCAGGTTGACGTTGCCGCGGCCGACCGCATCGGCCACGGTGTCGATGCCGAGCCCGCGCGCGGCCAGCGCGTCGGGGTTCAGGTCGATGCGCACGGCGTATTTCTGCGAGCCGTACACGTTGACCTGCGCCACGCCGCCGACCATCGAGATGCGCTGCGCCAGCGTGTTCTCGGCGTACTCGTTGAGGTTGGACAGGCGCAGCGTCTTCGAAGTGAAGGCGATGTAGAAGATCGGCGAATCGGCCGGATTGACCTTGCGGAAGGTCGGCGGCGTCGTCATCTGCGTCGGCAGCTGGCGCAGCGCCGCCGAGATCGCCGCCTGCACGTCCTGCGCGGCGGCATCGATGTTGCGGTCGAGCGCGAACTGCAGGGTGATGTTGGTCGAGCCGAGCGCGCTCTGCGAGGTCATCGAGTCGATCGCCGGGATCGTCGAGAACTGCTTCTCCAGCGGTGTCGCCACCGCCGAGGCCATCGTCTCCGGCGAGGCGCCGGGCAGGCTCGCGTTGACCGAGATGGTCGGGAAATCGACGTTCGGCAGCGCCGCCACCGGCAGCGCGCGGTAGCCGACGATGCCGAACACCAGGATGCCGATCATGACCAGGGTGGTCATGACCGGGCGACGCACGAAGACTTCCGAGATGTTCACCGCGCGGCTTCCGCGGCCTGGCCGGCGCCGGCCGGCGCATCGATCTTCAGCTGCACGCCGTCCTCCACGCGCGACTGTCCGTCGAGCACGACGGTTTCGCCGACGGCGAGGCCGCTCTCGACCACCGCCTGTCCCTCGACGATGCGCGCGACCTTCACCGGACGCTGCTCGGCGTGTTCGTCGGCCTTGACGACGAAGACGTAGGTTCCGTTCGGGCCGTTCTGCACGGCCGCGTCCGGCAGCACGACGGCGTTCGCGTCGTGTCCGAGCGTCAGGCTGACGCCGACCAGCTGGCCCGGCCACAGCACGTGCCCGGCGTTGGCGAATTCGCCGCGCAGCTTGATCGTGCCGGTGGTGGTGTCGACCGCGTTGTCGACGAAGGCGATCTTGCCCTCGACCGGCTCGTCGATGCCGATCACGCTCGCCTTGACTGCCAGCGGCGCCTGCTTCTGCGCGGCGAGCAGGCGCCCGAGCAGCGAACTGGGCAGCGCGAAGTTCACGTAGATCGGCTCCACCTGGTTGATCACGACGAGAGGATTGACGTCGTTCGTCGTGACCACGTTGCCGGGCTGGATCAGGATGCGGCCGATGCGGCCGGCGATCGGCGCGCGGATCTGCGTGTATCCCAGCGTCAGCTTCGCCGCGGCGACGTTCGCCTCGTCGACCTTGACCGCCGCCAGCGCGACGCCGAGGTTGGTGCGGTACTGCTCCATCTGGTCGGCCGAGATGTAGCCCTTGGCGGCGACGTCCTGGTAGCGCTCGACCTGCGAGCGCGCCTGCGTCAGCGTGGCCTGGTCCTTGGCCAGGGTCGACTGCGCCTGCTGCAGGGCGGCCTGCGCCGGGCGCGGGTCGATCCGGAACAGCAGCTGGTCGCGCGCAACGTCGGCGCCGTCCTTGACCAGCGATTCGAGCAGCTGGCCTTCGATCTGCGCCCTGACCGCGACGCTGTTGATGGTTTCGACGCTGCCCGGCGCGGTGGCGAGCACCGGCATGTCGCGTGCGACGGCGCGCGTCACGGTGACCGGAACCGCCGCCGGTTTCGACGGCGCGTGTTCGTTCGAGCAGGCAGCCAGGGCCACGCTCGCGCTCCAGACGAACGCAGCGGCAAGGCGGGGAAAGACGGATCGTTGCATCCAGTACGGTCCGGAAAGCAGAGTGAGTCTCATTCTGAACGATCGCGATGACGCAGGTTCCGCGCACGCCGGTAAACCCACGTAAAGAGCCGCCATGACTTTCGGCCCGCGCATACGCCGCGGTCAAGCCGGCAGCGGCGCGGCTTGCGCGCCCGCGGACGGGCCGGGATCATGCGCGCCCGACATGACGGCCGTCCGATGACCCGCACGACCCGCTACTGCGTCCTGCTCGCACTGGCGTTCTGCTCGCTCGCGACGGCAGTCTACGGCGCCGCGCAGATGGACCTCGCGCGCGACGTGTTCACCGCGCTGCGCATCGTCGACGGACAAGCCTTCCCGCTGGTCGGCCCGGTCCTCACCGGCTCGTTCCATCTCGGCCCGGTCTGGTACTACGCCCTCGCCGGGCTGCTCGCACTGACCGGCGGCAGCTGGCTGCCGACGATGCTGGCGATGGCCGCGCTCGCCGCCACGCAGGTTCCGCTCGCCTATCTCGCCGGCAAGGCCGTGTACGACCGCCGCATGGGCATGGCTTGGGCCGCCCTGCTGGTGGTTCCCGGCTGGCAGACGTTCAATTCGCTCACCCCGTCCCATCCGCTTTTGGCGGCGGCGGCGATGCTCGCCTTCCTGCTGTGCGCGGCGCGCTTCTGGCGCCGCCCGCGGCGCCGCTACCTGTACGGCATGGCGGTGTGCTTCGCGCTCGCCGTGCACGCCCATCCGGCCTGCCTGGCGCTGGGCTGGGTTGCGCTGACCGTCGGCCTGCGCGCGCTGAAGCGGCGCGAATGCCGCTTCGTCGACCTCGCCGGCGCCGTCCTGGTCGTCCTGCTGCCGCTGCTGCCGATGCTGTACTGGGACGCCTCGCGCGGCTTCGTCGATTTCGGCGCCGCGCGCACGTACGCCGAACGCATCGACCTCGCCGGCAATCTCGCCAACGCATGGGCGCTGTTCGAAGGCGTCGCCTGGGGCGGCCTGCGCTACTGGTTCGGCACGATGCTGGGCTGGCCGCAGGCGCGCGTCGCCGCACTGCTCGTCGCGTTCGCCGCGCTGACCGTGCCGGCCGTGTACGGACTGCTGCGACTCGCTGTTTCGTCGCGACGCACGCGTGCGCTCGTGCTGTTCGCGCTGGCGACGACCGCCGCGGTGTTTCTCGGTGTCGCCGCGATGCGCGACGTGACGCCGTTCTACATGGCCACGCCGCCGCAGGTCGTGCTGGCCGGCCTGCTGGGCCTGGGCTTCGCCGGACTCGGCGCGGCGCGCCCGGCGGCCCTGCTGCGCGGCGCGATGATCGCCGCGGCCCTCGCCACGGGCTGCGTCGTCGCGGCCGGCTGCGCGCGCTTCCAGGTGCGCGGCGCGCTTCCCTTCGGCTGGCTGCCGCTGTTCGACGTCAAGAGCGCGCCGTCGCCGACCGCACCGCTGCTGCTGATGCCGGCCTACGCGATGGACGCCAGCGGGCGCTTCCTGTGCTCGCAGCCGGCGCCGAGCGTGCACGGCGCCTACGCCGCGCACGTGGTGATGAACTACGCGATCGAGATGCGCCTGGCCTGCGGCCGCAGCGACGTGCTCGCCGGCGGCGACGAAGCCGGCCGCCAGCACTGGCTCGGCCTGTCGCGCGCGCTGTTCGCGCAACTGGACGTCGAACCCGAGCGCCGCCTCGGCCCGCTCGGCCTGGTGCCGGCGCGGCCGCTGGCGCCGGCGCGCTCGATCCCGGCACTGACGCAGCCGAGCTATCCGGCCTACGTCGCGCCGCCCAGGCCGGCTCGCGAGCTGCGCGCGCAGGTCCAGCTCGCCCCCGGCGAATACCTTGCAATCAGCGACATCGCCTCGATGTTCGGCGACGGTTACGAGGTCGAGGCCCGCGTCGCCGGCCAGCGGCTGGAGCCGAAGGCGCGCGACCGCGTTTCCGTCGTCTACCGCTGCGAGTCCTGCGACACCGGCGAGCCCGCGACGGTCGACCTGTTCCTGCACGGCGGCAACCTCGACGCGCTCGACTTCGTCGCGTTCCGGGCGAGCCGTCCGCCGTTCCATTAGACTTCAGGGTTTGGCTCGCGGCAGGTTTCGCCGCAGCCCCGCAATCTCCGATCGCATGTCCTCCCCGCTGATTCTTCCGCCTCTCCCGACCTCGACCCGGCAGCGCCGCTACTGGTCGCCGCCGCACGGTTCCGCGCTGGCGCTGACGCTGGCGGAAGCCGCGCGCGCCTACGACGGGCTGCTCGTCGCGGTCGCGCCGGACACGCACGCGGCGCACGCGCTCGAAGCGGAACTGGCCGTGTTCGCCGGCGTCGATCTGGAGGTGCTGCAGTTCCCGGACTGGGAAACCCTGCCCTACGACCTGTTCTCGCCGCACCCGGACATCGTCTCGCAGCGCATCGCGACGCTGTACCGGCTGCCGTCGCTGCGGCGCGGCGTGCTGGTCGCGTCGGCCGCCACGCTCATGCAGCGGCTCGCGCCGCGCAGCTACGTGGCCGGCTCAGGCCTGGTGCTGGAGCTGCGGCAGAAACTCGACATGGCCGCCGAGCAGCGCCGCCTCGAGGCGGCCGGCTACCGCAACGTGCCGCAGGTGCAGGAGCCCGGCGACTTCGCCGTGCGCGGCGCTCTGCTCGACATCTTCCCGATGGGCAGCGCCGAGCCGTACCGCGTCGAGCTGTTCGACGACGAGATCGACTCCATCCGCAGCTTCGACCCGGAGACGCAGCGCTCGGCGCAGAAGGTCGAGTCGGTGCGCCTGTTGCCGGCGCGCGAGTTCCCGCTGACCGACGAGTCGGCGAAGGCGTTCCGCAACACCCTGCGCGAGCGCTTCCCGATCGATCCGCGCCGCTGCCCGCTGTACCAGGACATCAAGGAAGGCGCCACGCCGGCCGGCATCGAGTACTACCTGCCGCTGTTCTTCGCGCAGACGCAGACGCTGTTCGACTACCTCGGCGACGACGCCCTGTTCGTGCTCGGCGAAGGCGCGCTGGACGCGGCCGAGACGTTCTGGACGCAGACCGGCCAGCGCTACGAGCAGCGCGCGCACGACGTCGAGCGCCCGGTGCTGCCGCCGGCCGAGCTGTACCTGCCGCCGCAGCAGCTGCGCGAGCGGCTCAATCTCGTGCCGCGCGTGGACATCGTCGCACGGGGCACGAACGACCACGCGGTCGACCTCGGCACGCAGCCGGCGCCGACGTTGCCGCTCAACCGCAAGGGCGAGGAACCCGGCGAAGCGCTGCGCCGCTTCCTGGCCGCCTATCCCGGCCGCGTGCTGATCGCCACCGACTCGGCCGGCCGGCGCGAGGCGCTGATCGAGCAGCTCGCCGCGGCGCAGATGCGCCCGCAGACCTACGCCTCGTGGCGCGACTTCGCCGCCGACACGAACCGCTTCGGCATCGTCGTCGCTCCGCTCGAACAGGGCTTCGCCCTGACCGAGCCGGCGCTGACCGTGCTCACCGAGCGCGAGCTGTACGGCGAGCGCGCGCAGCAGGCGCGGCGGCGCAAGCGTGCCGCGCGCGATCCCGAAGCGGTGCTGCGCGACCTGTCCGAGCTGGTGCCCGGTGCGCCGATCGTGCACATCGACCACGGCGTCGGCCGCTACCAGGGCCTGCTCAAGCTCGACGTCGGCGGAGAGTCGTCGGAATTCCTCGCCATCGAATACGCCAAGGGCGACAAGCTCTATGTGCCGGTGGCCCAGCTGCACCTGGTCTCGCGCTACTCCGGCACCGCGCCGGAGCTGGCGCCGCTGCACGCGCTCGGCGGCGACGCCTGGGAGCGCGCGAAGAAGAAGGCCGCGCAGAAGGTGCGCGACGTCGCCGCCGAGCTGCTGGCGATCTACGCACAGCGCGAGGCGCGCCAGGGCACCGCGATCCCGGTCGACCGCGAGATGGCCGAGCAGTTCGCCGCGGCGTTCCCGTTCGAGGAGACGCCGGACCAGTCCAGCGCGATCGAGGCGGTCATCACCGACCTCGCCGCGAAGCGGCCGATGGATCGCGTCGTCTGCGGCGACGTCGGCTTCGGCAAGACCGAAGTCGCGCTGCGCGCCGCGTTCGTCGCGGCCACTGCGGGCAAGCAGGTCGCCGTGCTCGCGCCGACCACCCTGCTCGCCCAGCAGCACTACCAGAACTTCCGCGACCGCTACGCCGACTGGCCGATCAAGGTCGAGGTGCTGTCGCGCTTCAAGTCGAAGAAGGAGATCTCCGACGCGCTGGCGAAGCTGGCGGCCGGCCAGATCGACGTGATGATCGGCACGCACAAGCTGGTGCAGCCCGACGTGCGCTTCAAGGATCTGGGCCTGGTCATCATCGACGAGGAGCAGCGCTTCGGCGTGCGCCAGAAGGAGGCGCTGAAGAAGCTGCGTGCCGAAGTCGACCTGCTGACGCTGACCGCGACGCCGATCCCGCGCACCCTGAACATGGCGATGGCCGGGCTGCGCGACCTGTCGATCATCGCCACGCCGCCGGCGCACCGCCTGGCCGTGCAGACCTTCATCGGCCCGTACGATTCGGCGCTGATCCGCGAGGCGATGCAGCGCGAGCACGCGCGCGGCGGCCAGGTCTACTTCCTGCACAACGACGTCGAGACGATCGAGAAGACCGCGCGCGAACTCGGCGAGCTGATGCCGGACGCGCGCATCCGCCTCGCCCACGGCCAGATGCCGGACCGCGAACTCGAGCAGATCATGCTCGACTTCTACCGCCAGCGCTTCAACGTGCTGGTCGCCACGACGATCATCGAGTCCGGCATCGACGTGCCGAGTGCGAACACCATCATCATCAACCGCGCCGACCGCTTCGGCCTGGCCCAGCTGCACCAGCTGCGCGGCCGCGTCGGCCGTTCGCATCACCGCGCCTATGCCTACCTGATGACGCCGGAAGGCCGCTCGATCACCGCCGACGCGGAGAAGCGCCTGGAGGCGCTCGCCTCGCTCGACGAACTCGGCGCCGGCTTCACCCTGGCCACGCACGACCTGGAGATCCGCGGCGCCGGCGAACTGCTCGGCGAGGAGCAGAGCGGACAGATCGAGGAGGTCGGCTTCTCCCTCTACACCGAGATGCTCGACCGCGCCGTGCGCGCGCTGAAACAAGGCAAGGTGCCGGACTTCGACCTCGCCAGCGAACACGAGGCCGAGGTCGAGCTGCACCTGCCGGCGCTGATTCCGGACGACTACCTGCCCGACGTCAACACGCGCCTGACGCTGTACAAGCGCATCGCCAGCGCACGCGACGAGGACGCCCTGCGCGAGCTGCAGGTCGAGATGATCGACCGCTTCGGCCTGCTGCCGGACCCGGTCAGGCAGCTGTTCGCGGTGACCTCGCTCAAGCTCGCGGCGACGCCGCTGGGCATCCGCAAGCTGGAGGTCGGCGCCAACGGCGGCCGCGTGATCTTCCGTCCGCAGCCGGCGGTCGAACCGCTGACGGTGATCCGCCTGATCCAGTCGCAGCCGCGCGTGTACGCGCTCGACGGCCAGGACAAGCTGAAGTTCAAGATGCCGCTGGAAGGCGCCGCCGAACGCCTGCGCGCGGCCGGCGACCTGCTCGCCGCGCTCGGCGCGCGCCGGGCGGCGTGATCAGAAACGCGCGAAGAAAAGAAATGCCCCGAAGAAAAGAAACGCCCGAAGAAAACCTGCCCGAATGAAAGACGACGACTTCCTGTACCGCTTCCAGCTCGAACGCTCCGGCGTGCGCGGCGCGATCGCCCGCCTCGACCGGACCTGGCAGCGCATCCGCGGCAACGGCGGCTACGACGAGGCGACCGCGCAGCTGCTCGGCCGCACCCTTGCCGCCAACGCGCTGTTCACCAGCGCGCTGAAATTCGAAGGCCGGCTGTCGATCCATCTGCGCGACAGCGGCGCGCTGCGGCTGCTGTTCGCCGACTGCACGCACGACGGCCGGCTGCGTGGCATCGCGCGCACCGATCCGCTCGCCGCCGGGCAGATCGGCGCGACGCTGCGGCCCGGCGCGCGCCTGGCGATCACGATCGAGAACGCCGCCACCGACGCGCGCTACCAGGGGCTGGTACCGGTCGAGGACGGCGATCTCACGCGCGCGTTCGAGGGCTACTTCGACCGCTCCGAGCAGTTGCCGACCAAACTCGCGCTGGCAGTGGACGCCCAGCGCTGCGGCGGCCTGATGCTGCAGCAGATCGCCGTCGCCGGCGGCGCACCGCTCGGTGACGCGGACGGCTGGAACCGCGTCCAGCACCTGCTCGCCACGCTGACCGACGCCGAGCTGCTCGAGCTGCCGCCCGAACAGGTGCTGCTGCGCCTGTTCCATGAGGAAGACGTGCGCCTGCAACCGGCGCAGGCGCTGGCGTTCGGCTGCACCTGCTCGCGCGAGCGCGTCGGCAACGTGCTGCGCTCGCTCGGCCGCGAGGAGAACGAGTCGGTGCTGGCCGAACAGGGAACGATCCAGATCACCTGCGAGTTCTGCGGCCAACGCTACGTCTTCGACGACGAAGACGTCGCCGCGCTGTTCGCCTCCGAGGCGCCGGCCGAACCTCCGCCGACGCGGCACTGAGCCGCGCCGGCGCAGGCGGCGCTCAGATCGGCGCACCCGGCGGAATCGCCGGCAGCGGCCGCAGCTTCACCGACTTCGGATCGGCCAGGTATCTGCCGATCGTTTCGGCCGCCGCGGCGCGGCTCGCCGCGATCGCGCCGTCACCGCCCTGCTTGCCTAGCCAGGTCTTCCAGCGCAGCAGCGCGGCACGCACCTCGGCGTCGACCTGCGCGTGCAGCTGGCCACCGTCGAGCGCGTTCAACGCGGCGTCGAGCACGACCCAGTTCGCCGCCGTCTGCACTGCGTCTGCGGCGGGCGCCGCAGACGCTGCCGGCGCGCTCTGCCAAGTGCCGCGGAACGTCGCGTCGAGCACGTCGGCCACGCCGGGCGCGTCGGCGTCGCGCGCGTGCTGCCAGGCCAGGCGGTTCAGGCGCGCCGGCGCGAACAGGAACTGCAGGGTCTGCGCGCTGGCGGCCTCGACCGCGGCCAGCGGATCGAACAGCGGTCCGTTGCGCGTGGCGAAGTATTCGCGGCTGCGCGCGTAGTCGTTGCCCGGTGGCGTGACCAGGTCGAGCACGTTCGCCGGCAGCGCGAGCTGCGCGGCGCCGAGCGTGGCGACCAGGCGATCGAGCGCGGCGCGCTGCGTCGCCGCCGGCACCGCGCGCGTGCCGGCGCGGCGGTCGCCGGCTTCCGCGTACGCGTAGTCGGCGCCGGCGAGCAGGCGCGCGACGGCTTCGGTCTGGTAGCGATGCAGCAGGTACACCGGCACCAGGCGCGCCTCGATCTCGCCGGCCTGCCGGTCCGGCGGCAGCACGCCGATGGAGAAGTCCGCCAGCGCCTTGCGGCGCACGGCCAGCAGCTCGTCGAAGGCCTTCAGCGTGTCCGGGCCGAAGTCCCACAGCAGGCCGTCCGGCTCGGCGTCGCCGGGGGCGCGCGCGTCGGCGTCGCTGACGTAGCGGAAGCCGGCCGCGGCGACGTCGGCGCGCAGCTTGGCCAGCCCGGCCGCCTCGGCGCCGGGTGCGAACGCCGCGTAGCCGTGCGCGACGAGGAAGTCGTCCCACGGGCCGAGGCCGACGCCGTAGGCATCGGCCAGCGACACCGCGCCGCCGGCGCCGGGTTTCAGCAGCGGATGCGGATAGTCCATCACCGAGCCGTTGCCGAGCCGGCTGGCGGCGAAGTTGTGCGCGAAGCCGAGCGCGTGGCCGACCTCGTGCGCGGCCAGCTGGCGCAGGCGCGCCAGCGCCATGCGCTCGGCCTCGCCTTTCAGCTCCGCCGCGTTGGCCTTGTCGTACGGCGCCAGCAGCGCCTCGGCGATCAGGATGTCCTGGCGCACGCGCTGCGAGCCGAGCGTGACGTTGCCGCGGATGATCTCGCCGGTGCGCGGATCGACGATCGGCTGGCCGTACGACCAGCCGCGCGTGTAGCGGTGCGCCCAGGTGATCAGGCTGTAGCGCACGTCCATCGGGTCGACGCCTTCGGGCAGCAGCTCGACGCGGTAGGCGTCCTTGAAGCCGGCCTTCTCGAACGCGCTCCGCCACCAGTTCGCGCCCTCGAGCAGGGCCGTGCGCACCGGCTCCGGCGCGCCGCGGTCGAGGTAGAACACGATCGGCTTCTTCACCGCGCTGGCGGCGGCGGACGGGTCGGTCTTCTCCAGGCGGAAGCGCGGCTGGTAGCGGCGATCGATGCTCGACGCCAGCGGCTGCGCGAAGTCGTACCAGCCGACGCTGAAGGCACCCGAGGCCGGATGGTAGGCGCGCGGCACGTAGCCCGCTTCGGGCAGGCGCACGAAGCTCAGGTGCTGGCGCAGCGTCAGGCTGGACGGATCCATCGCCACGTCGCGCACGAACGATTCCTCGCCCGGGCCCTTGAAGGTCAGCAGTGCCTCGAGTTCGGTGTTGTCCGGAAAACTCTTCGCGTCGGCGAGGGAAACCGCGCTGCGCCGGTCGTCGACCTCGTAGCGGCCCTGCTTGGTCTCGGCCAGCCGGCGCGCGATGCCGTGACGGTCCGACAGCAGCAGCGCGGTGACGTCGACCAGCACCTGCGCGTCGGCACCCTTGCGCTCGCCGGCGATGTCGCCGGCCCACAGCACCGACTCGGCGAAGGCCTGGCGCACGCTGAGCGCCTCGTCCGGGTTGTTCGAGACGGCGCGGAATTTCATGTTGTCCTCGACCAGCAGCACGCGCGAACCGACGCGGCGGAACTCGACCAGATGCGAGTCGCCGCTCTGGCCGCGGTCGAGGCCGACGTCGTTGGAACCCAGCCCCCACGGCAGCGAGGCCACCATCAGGAACGGCGTGTCGAAGCGGCGCAGGCCGAGCAGCACGCGGCCCTTTCCGGCGTCGCGATAGACGTCGAAGAAGCCTTCCACGCGCTGCAGGCCGCGCGTGGCGGCGGCGAAGTCGGCCGGCGCACCGGGCGCGGGCTTCGCCGCCGGCGCGTCGGCCGCCTGCGCCATGGCGGCGAACAGCGCGCCGAGCACGGCGCCGAGAATTCGTGCGGAACCTTTCATCAGCCCTTCCCCGTTGGAATGCGGTCGTCCAGTGTGCCGCCTGCGTCCGCGCCGCCCATGCGCCGAAAGGCATGCCTGCCGGTCACGGCTGGCGCCCGGACGGTGGCCGCGTGCCTTCGCGCTTCCAGGCGACGAGCGCGTCGAAGGCGCGGCCGACCTGCGCCGGCGTGAACGTGCAGTGCCCTTCGGCAGCGACGTACTGCTGCACGAAACGGTCGGCACGGCCGGCGCGCTGCGCGAGCAGGGCGTAGTCGAACGCGGTGGAGGCGACGACCAGCGGATCGCCGGCGTTGTGCAGGGCGAGCATCGGCCGGCTCAGCCGGCCGCTCGGCGTGTACCAGTGCGACAGGTACGCCGCGGCGCGCGGCTCGGCGCGATGGCGCGCGACGCCGTCGTTGAGTGCGAAGTCGTCGCCGCTGCCGGTGTAGACCAGGTCCGCGTTGCCGAACGGATTGCCGCCGGCGCGCCGCTGCAGTTCGCCGACGAGGTAGCCGGCGAACGCGATCACGCCGGGCAGGCTGCGCTCGTCGCCGCCGCCGTTGAGCGCGCGCAGCGCGGCGTAGGCCCGCGGATCGGATTTCAGCGCCGCGTCGATGCGCGCGGTGATCGCGCCGGTCGGCCGGTAGTCGGCGGGCACCGGCACCAGCGGGCCGAGCAGATCGGGGAAGTAATGGTCGAACGCGGCGCGCAGCGCGAAATCGCGCTGCAGGAAGCGGTCGCTGGCGCCGAGCACGCCGCACAAGGACAGCGCGCCGTCGTACAGCTGCGGCTTCGTCTCGATCGTCATCGCAGTCAGCAGGCCGCCCATAGACATGCCCATGACGTAGCTTTCCTTCGGCGCGCCGCGCGCGGCGACGAAGCGGCGGCGCAGCTTCTCGGTGTCGGCGGCGGCCTGCTCGAGCGCCCAGCCGGTGCTCGAATAGGCGGACTGGATCACCGCGAAGCCGCGCGCGAGGATCGGATCGAACATCGGCGAGAGGCGCTCGCCCTCGCGGAACACCACCGGATCGATGGCATAGCCGTGAAAGAACACGACCACGCCGCGGTTCCAGCCGGCCGGGACGTCGATGCGGTAGCCGGCGCCGTCGAGCTGGCCGATCTCGGTCGACGGTGCCGCCGGCGTGTCGCTGCGCGGCTCGCGCGCGCCTGCCGGCGCGGCGCCGAGCAGGCAGGCCAGCAGCAGGACGGCGAAGCGCATCGGCCGCGTTGTCGGCATCGTGCGCGGCGCCGACTCAGACGCCGGCCGCGTCGAGCCGGTCGCGCAGCCGGGCCAGTTCCTCGCGCAGCTGCGCGACCTCGGCTTCGAGCTGTTCGATGCGCTCGTGCGCGCCGCCGCGCGCGGACGCCGCGGGCGGTGGTGCGCTGGCCAGCGCTTCGACGTCGACGGGACCTGCGAGCAGGTGCATGTAGCGGTCCTCGCGCTGGCCGGCGCCGCGGCCGAGGCGGACCACGCAGGCCGGCTCGCGCTGGATCAGGCGATCGAGCGTGTCGCGCAGGTCGTCCACGCTGGGGAACTCGGCCAGGCGCTCGGTGCGCGTGTGCAGTTCGTTGAGGGTCTGCGGGCCGCGCAGCAGCAACGCGCACAGCACTGCGCGCTGGCGCGCCGTGGTGCCGTAGACCGGATCGAAGCGGTGTTCGTAGCGCAGCGCGCGCTGCGAGGCCGGCGCGATCTTGACCAGGCCGCGTCGCTCCAGTTCGTTCAGCGCATGGCCCACCGCGCCGGGCTCGAGGTTCATGACCGGCTCACGGCTGGTCTTCTGGTTGCACGCGGCGACCAGCGCGTTGAGGGTCAGCGGATAAGCTTCCGGCGTGATCGCTGCCTTCTCGACCAGGCAGCCGAGGATGCGCGCCTGGGCGTCGTCGAGCGGCACCAGCGATGCCGCTGCGGATTCGGGGGAATCGGTGTTTTCCAAGAAGGCGCTCGCGCATGTGGGAGTGCGCGAGTGTAGCGCGCGGCCGCATTGCGGCGGCCGCGCGCGATGCGCTTCAGTCGAAGCCGTCGGCGAAGATCGTGTCCGAACCCGGCGCGAACACGTAGGCGCCGGCGACCTGGGTCAGCGCGAACACGCGGCCGTCCGGAGCCTGCTCGACCTTGCTGACGAAGAAGCCGGTCTCGTGGCGCACGCCGGCCACCGGGGCGTCCGGCACCGACACGTCCACTTCGTCCACGCCGTACTCGTTGCCGACGTAGGCGATCCCGCCGGAGACCACCACCGAGTGCGCGGAGTTGTAGTCCGGCAGGCTCGGCACGCCGGGCAAGGTCACGCTGCCGATCTCCTGCGGGGCGCTGCGGTCGGTGGTGTCGACGATGCGCAGACTGCCGTCGCTGCAGGCGATGTAGGCCGTGTTGCCGTCGGCGCTGACGTCCAGACCGTTGGCGTAGGGGCAGCTCATCTCCTGGCCGACCACGGCCGGATTGGCCGCATCGGACACGTCGACCACGCGCAGGCCGCCGTCGCCGAAATCGGCGCCGTCGGCGAGATAGGCGTAGTCGCCGCGCACGGTCAGGTCGTAGGTCTTGCTGGTGAGCAGAGCGCCCAGTTCGGTGGGCTGCGCCGGATTGCTGACGTCGAGCACGCGGAACACGCCGCCGTTGGTCGTGCTGCCGACGTAGAGGCGGTCGCCGTGCGCCTCGATCGCGGTCGCGGCGAAGAACGGGAAGCGGCCCAGCTCGGTCGGCGCGGCCGGATCGGCGAGATCGGCGATGACCACGCCGTAGCCCCAGGCGGCCAGATACGCGCGCCCCGAATCGATCGAAAGGCCTTCGAAGTCGCGCGCTGCCAGGCTCGGCGGCAGGTCGGCGTCGAAGCGTCCGAGCGGCGCCAGGCTGTGCGCGTCGGCGCTGGCCAGGCCGTAGCCTTCTTCGGCGAAATAGGCTTGATCGCCGTCGAATGCGATGGCTTTGGCCGCCACGCCGATCGGCAGGGTGAACTGCGCGGCGACCGTCGGCGTCTGCGGATCGTCGGTGCCGAGCAGGACGCCGCGGTCGGTGTGGGTCAGGATCAGCGGGCCGAACGCGGTCAGCGCGGTCTGGTCCGGCGCGAACGTCGGCGCCGGCACCGTGCGCAGCAGCGCCGGGGCGCTGGGCGTGGCGAAGTCCCACACCTGGATGCCGCTGTCGCCGACCAGGTAGAGCGTGTCCCCGTCGCGGATGGCGCCGGTGGCCTGGTCGATCGGCGCATCGAAGATCTGCGTGATGTTGGCGGGGTCGTGCAGGTCGTAGACCATGAGGTCGTTGCCGACGCCGATCGCGTAGCCGTCGGTCAGCGCCGCGCGCAGCACCAGCGTGCCGTCGAGCGAGGTGCTGCCGGCCAGCACCGGCGCGGCCGGGTCGGTGATGTCGATGACGTCGACGATGCGTCCGCCGAGGAAGCTGTTGCCGCTGGCCAGCAGCTGCGTGCCGAACACGGCCATCGAGTCGAACACGTAGGCGCCCTCGACCTGGCCGAGCACGGCCGGCGCGAGCGGCTGCTGCGCGTCGAGCACGAACAGGCCGTTCTGCGAATCGCCGAGGTAGACGTGGCTGCCCGAGGCGGCAAGGCCCAGCGGCCCCTTGAAGTCGGACTGCACGTAGTCGTCGAACTCGCCGGCCACGGCCGGCTGCGCCGGCACGTCGAGCGCGTAGATGGTGATGCCCGCGGTGGCATCGGGCCGGCTCCAGGCCGCGTACAGGTAGCCGTCGACCTCGACCAGCGAGTCGATGGCGCCGACCGCCGGCGCGGTGCGGCCGGCGAACGCCGGGTGCGCCGGGTCGTGCATGTCCCACACGCCGATGGTCGCGCCGGTGGCCACGTAGAGGTAGTCGCCCCGTGCGACCGGCGGGGCGACCGCGCCGCCGCCGGCGGTGGCGAATTCGAGGGTCTGGGCGCGCGGCGCCGCGGCTGCGGCGAAGGCGCCCAGGAGCAGACAGGCGGCAGCATGGAGAAACTTCATTCGGAGATCCTCGGACGGGGAACGGGACGGCGGCCGGCGCCCGCTGTGCGGCCGCGCGGCGGCTGTCGGCGACTATGCATCCCGTCCGCGGCGGCGGCATGCAGCATCCATGCGCGAGCGATGTGCATTGCATGCAAACGCCGGCGAAGGCCGCGGCAAGCCGCGGTTTTCGCTGAGGTTTGCGCACCGACCGGCGACCCGGCGACGGCACCTACGGATGCGGCGGAGCGTCCGCCGCGGCCGAGCGGCGCAGGCGTTCCAGGCTCTGCTCGGCCTTGCGCGCGGCGTCGTCCTGGCCGATCGCGCGGAACAGCCGTGCCTGCGCGGCGGCCGCGCGCGGATCGTGGTCGGCCCACATCGCGATGCGGCCGCTGACCGTGCGCGCGGTGTCGAGCTGGCTGGTCTCGATCAGCAGGTCGAGATAGGCCGTGCCGACCGCGACCAGGTCCTCCGGCACGTTCAGGCGCTCGGCGGTGCGCATCGCGGCGGCGAACTGCGTCAGCGCGGGCTCGCGCCGACGCTCGGCCATCGCCTGTTCGGCGGCCGCGAGGTTGGCGTACATCGTCAGCCACTCGTTGCCGGCGGCGCCTTCCGCCAGGGCCTGCGCCGCGCGCGCCGCCTCGGCCGGCCGGTCGCTGCCGCGCAACGCCCGCGCCTGCAGCAGCAGGCCGCGCGCATAGGCCGCCGGGTCCTCGTTGCGCAGGGCCGGACTCAGCGCCGACTGCGCGAACCCGGCCGCCGCCGCGGCGTCGCCGCGCAGCATCGCGATGCGGGCGGCGAGCAGTTCCGCGCGGCCGCGCGCAATGGCATCCTGGCGCGCGTCCGTCTCGCGGCGGATGCGTCCGACCAGCACCTGCGCCTCCTCGAAGCGGCCGACCCCGGCCAGCGCGGTAGCGCGCGCCGCGGTCAGGGTCCAGCGCATGCGCTGGTTGTTGGTGTTGGATTCCGGCGGCCAGAAGCGCTCGCTGGTGGCCAGCGCCGCATCGCTGTCGAGCAGCTCGCTCTCGGCGCCGATCTGCTGCACCAGCGCATAGGCGCGGCCTTCGCGCGCGTCGAGCCGCTCGAACTGGCGCGCCGCGTTCTTGAGGATCGGCAACGCGTCGGCCGGCCGGTGGCGCATCTGCTGGAATTCGCCCAGGTTCACGTCGACGCTGGCGACGCCGAAGCTGTCGCCGATGGCCTCCAGCTCGGTGCGCGCGCGCGACAGCTCGGCGGTGCCTTCCTCGAACTTTCCGCGCTGCGCCAGGATCGTGCCGCGACCCAGGCGCGCGATGCCGAGCACGCTGTGGTCGTTGTGTTCCTGACGCAGCGCGATCGCTTCCTCGTACAGCTCCAGCGCGCGGTCGAACTGGCCGCGCCGCACGTGCGAGGCCGCCAGGGTCACCATCGACCGCGCGCGCACCGCGTCGTCGCGGCCGGGCGGCAGGCGGTCGAGCAGCGCGAGCAGGCGCGTCTCCACCGCCGGGTTCTCGCCCGCGCGCAATTCGATCTGCGCCATGCGCTGCTGCACCTTCGGTTCCTGCTGCAGCTCGGGCGGCGCGTGCTCGATCAGCGCGCGCGCCTGCTCGAGCTGGTCGGCCAGCATCGCCGCACCGGAACGCTGCAGCAGCTCGTCGAGCACCGGCGAGGCCGAGGCGGAATTCGGCGTGCGGCCGAGCTTGCGCAGCAGGGCATCGGCGGCCAGGTGCGCCGCCTGGATCGCATCGCCGGCCTCGGCTTCGACGCTGACCGCCTGCTGCGCACCGAAGCCCTCCAGCTGCACCCGCCAGCGCCCCTGCTCCAGCCGCACCCGCGGCAGCACGCGCAGCGCGGCGAACTGCGACAGACTGGCGTCGCGCAGCAGCGCCTCGCCGTCCATCGCCGGGCGCTGCTTGAGCAGGCCGACCACGCTTTCGCTCGGCGCGGTCGGCACCGCGCCGTCACGCAGCTGGTTGGCGACGAGATCCATGAGCCCGAAGCGCAGCCAGCGCCACTCGTCCGGCGCGCCGACGTCGGCCGGCAGCACCAGCACCGGCGCGGCCGGCGCCATCTCGACCGCCGCGGTGTCCGCCGGCGGCCGCGCGGGGCGCTGCGACAGCAGCCACGCTGCCGCCGCCAGCAGCAGCGCCGCGGCGAGCGCCGCACCGATCAGCCGGCGCCGTCCCGGCGGCAATGCGCGGCCGCCGGCCGCCTCGGCGTCGACACCGCCGGAAGCCGGCGCATCCTCGGGCGCACGCGCCGGCGGCGCCTCGGGCGGCAGCGATTCCTCCACCTCGGCGGCCGCGGCGACGGCCGGCGCGGCGCTGTCGGGCGAGGATGCCTCGACGGTCGTCGCGCTGCCCCAGCGGTAGCCGAAGCGCGGCACCGTGCGCACCGTGCGCTGTTCGTTGCCGGTGTCGCCCAGGCCGCGGCGCAGCTTCACGATCGTATGACTGAGCAGCGCCTCGCTGATCTCGGCGCGGCCCCACACGGCGGCGATCAGCTCGTCGCGGCCGACGGCGCGGTCGCGATGCTCGATCAGGTACGCCAGGCAGTCGAACGCGCGCGCCGGCAGCACGATCGGTTCGCCGGCCTTGCTCAGTTCGCGGGTCGCGCAGTTGAGGACGAAGTCGTCGAAGCGGTAGATCATTCGGCCTAGGTTAGCGGCTTGCCAATCGCGGCGCGCGAACTCGCGCCGCAGCGAATAGACTTGACGGTTTCCGGACCCCGATCGTCGCCGCCGATGAAGACCTCGCCGCAACCCTGCTTCCTGTTCGACCTCGACGGCACGCTCGTCGACAGCGTGTACGAGCACGTGCTGGCCTGGCAGGAAGCGCTCGACTCGGAAGGCATCCAGCTGTCGGTGTGGCGCATCCATCGCCGCATCGGCATGAGCGGCGGCCTGATGATGAACGTGCTCGCGCGCGAGAGCGGCATCCGCATCGACGATGCGGGCGCCGACCGGCTGCGGCGCGCGCATGCGGCCGCCTACAACCGTCGCTCCGCGGCAATCCGGCCGCTGCCCGGTGCGCGCGAGCTGGTGGCCTGGCTCGACGAGGCGCGGCTGCCGTGGGCGATCGCCACCAGCGGACGCATGGAGACCGCCGGCCCGGTGCTCGAATCGCTCGGCGTGGACCTGTCGCGCACGCCGGTCGTCACGCGCGACCAGGTCAAGTACGCCAAGCCCGATCCGGACCTGTTCCTCGCCGCCGCCGACCGCCTCGGCGTGCCGATCGAACGCGCGACGGTGGTCGGCGATGCGGTCTGGGACATGCTCGCCGCGACGCGCGCACGCGCGCTCGGCATCGGCCTGCTGTCGGGCGGCTATTCCACCGACGAACTCGAACGCGCCGGCGCCTACCGCGTGTTCGACGATCCCGCCGACCTGCTCGAGCACATCGACGAAGTCGGCGGACGCCGCTGATGGCCGGCGCCGACACGCACGGTCCGCCGCCCTCGCCTTCCCCGTCGGTGCTGCGCCTCGCGCAGACCGAGCCGCTCGCGGTCGGGCACCTGCGCAAGGTGTACCAGCATCCGCTCGAACGCGACTTCGTCGTCAAGGTCATGCGCGAGGACGCGGTCGAGGCACGCTGGGGCGCCGGCGGGCGCTGGTACAAGAAGCTCGTGCGCGCGCGCCAGTACGCCGGCTACGTGCGCGAGCTGAAGGAATACATCGCCGCGCAGGCGCGCTTCGCCGCGGGCAACGCGCCGATCGCGCGCATGGTCGGGCTGGCCGAGACCGATCTCGGCCTCGGCCTGGTCTCGGAGAAGGTGCGCGGCGCCGACGGCGGACTGGCGCCGACCCTGGCCGCGCTGTACGCGCGCGAGGGCGGTTTCGACGCGCGCATCGAAAGCGACCTGGAACGCTTCCTCGCCGGCCTGCTCGCCTGCAACGTCATCGTCGGCGACATGCACGCCTGGAACATCGTGCACGGCGCGGATTCGCGCGGCGGCCCGCGCTTCGTGCTGATCGACGGCTTCGGCGAGAAGCACGTGCTGCCGCGCTCGTCGATGAGCCGCAGGCTCAACGCCTGGAACACGCGCAAGCTGTTCCGGCGCATGCGCGAGCAGCTGGTGCGGCTGGTGCCGCTGGAGGCTGCGGCGAGCGATCGAGAGGCGTCTTGAAAGCGAAAGATTGAAACACGAAGGACACGAAGAGCACGAAGTAAAGGCGGATTTTGGCTGGCCGCAGCGAGCTTCGTACGGCTTTGGCCTATTCGTTCTTCGATCTGTCTTCGTGCTCTTCGTGTCCTTCGTGTTTCAATCTTTTCCACCTCTACGGATCCCCGCCGTCCTTGAGCAGTTCTTCGTCCTTGCGCGTGACCGGAATGCAGGCCGGCACGATCGCCTCGATGCCGAGCAGCCACCATTCGCGGCGATTGGCGCGGCCCACGCGCACGGCCTTGGACTGGTCCACGCAGTTGCCCATCGCCTCGTCGAGGATGAACAGGCGACGCTTGTCCGGCGCCTGCGCCAGCCAGTGCACGGCTTCCTCGTACTGGCGGTTCCAGCCGGCGGTGAAACCGAACTCGCGCACCGGCCCTTCCGCCATCAGCAGGTTCTGCTCCTTCCACGCGACCAGGCCGATCTCGGTGTCGGCTCCGGCCAGCTCGCGCGCGCGGCGCATGACGCCGGCCGCCGAGCTGGAATCGTTGAGCAGCGGATACGCCCACACGCTCCACACGATCCACAGCGCGGCGATGCCGGCCAGCAGCGCGTGCACGCCGCGGCGCGGCCGGAACCACGCGGCGGCGAGCACGAACGCGGCGCCGATGGCCAGGAACATGCCCCACACGGCGTGGTCGAGGTCTTCCAGCTCGCGCCGCTGCAGCATGTCCTCGAAGCGCGCGGAATGGCCGAGCGCGGCCCAGAGGCCGGCGCCGACGACGATCAGGCCGACGCCCAGCGCGATCGCGAACGCGGTGTTGCGCAGCCAGCGCGCGTTCGCGATCTCGGTCAGGTACGGCGACATCGCCAGCGCGATCATCGGCAGGGTCGGCATCAGGTAGACGTCGCGCTTGCCGGTCGGGATGCTGAAGAACACGATCGTCAGCAGGCCCCAGAACAGCGGCAGCATGACGCGCGCCTCACCCAGCCGCAGGTCTTTCCACCAGCGCGGCACCGCGCCGAAATAGGCCAGGGACAGCGGGAACCAGTTGAACAGCACGATCGGCAGGTAGTACCAGAACGGCTGCGGGTGATCCCACGACTTCGCGTAGCGGCCGGCGGTCTGGCGGAAGAACAGGTCGTCGACGTAGGCCTGGTACTCCGCGCCGCCGCGCGCCTTCGCCACCAGCAGCACCGACAGGCCCCAGGCCAGGATCGGCGCGAGGAAGGCCAGCGCGCCGCCCGCCCAGCGCAACGCCGAGTTCGACGTCCGCACGACGCCTTCCCAGCCGCGCAGGCGCGCGAACAGGTACGGCACGAACATCAGCAGCGCGAGGATGCCCACGCCCTTGGTGATGACGCCGACGCCGGCGGCGAAGCAGCCGAGCCAGTACGCACGCCAGTTCGGCCCGCGCAGGAAATGCAGCAGCAGGCCCCAGTTGGCCAGCGTGATCCAGCCCATGATCACCGGATCAATCTGCGCGCGCTTGACCTGGTACATGAACTGGAACGCGAACAGCACCGCGATCGCGGCGTACAGGCCGGCCCGGTGGTTCCACAGCCTCCGTCCGAGGTCGTAGGTCAGTCCCAGGGTCAGCAGGCCGGCCAGCAGCGACGGCAGCAGGAACGCGATGCGCCAGTTGCGCACTACCTCGTACGCGCTCGCCTGCAGCCAGAACATCACCGGCGGCTTGTCCGAATACAGCTCGCGGCCGCGATGCGGGAACAGCCAGTCGCCCGATTCGACCATCTGCTTGGCGGTCAGGGCGAAACGCGGCTCGTCCGACGGCCAGGGATCGCGCAAACCGATGCCGATACCGAGCAGGACCAGCGCGAACAGCATGAACAGCCAGAATTCGCGGCGCTGCCGGGTCAGCGGGAGGTCCGGCGTATCGATGCGGGGCATGGCGACGAGGCCTGTGGGCGGGGCGCGCATGGTACCAGCCTGGACATTTCAGTCACTTTGAATGAATCGGCTGTACGCCTTCGGATGCATTTCCAATAGTCTTGGAGACGGAGCCTTGAAGCACGCCGGCGGACGCCACGTCCGGTCGGCCCACCGTCCAACCGCACCAGGGGAGAATCGAACGATGTCGGGATCCGTCGACGGCCGCCGTGGCCGCCTCGCGCTGCTCGTGCTGCTGACCGTCCTCGCGCAACCCGCGGCGGCGGAGCGCGAAAAGGAAGGGGAAAACCCGCGCGAAGAGAGCTGGCAGATCGAGCAGCGCCAGTTGTGGTTCGAGCGCACGCGCGGCCTGCGCGCGAACGCCGACGCCTCGCGCCTGCGCGCGAACGCGGCCGGCGAGCTGAAGCAGCAGCGCCGCATCACCCAGGCGCGGCACCTGGCCGGCGGCGAGGTCTGGCAGGAACTGGGCCCGTCCTCGATGGACATGACCGACTGGGTCATGGGCCGCGTCTCCGGTCGCCTCAACGCGATCACGCCCGACCCGACCGACGACGACACGGTCTACGTCGGCGCCGCGGCCGGCGGCGTGTGGAAGACGACCAACGGCGGCGTCGACTGGCAGCCGGTGTTCGACGAGGTCGGCACCCTGCCGATCGGCGCGATCACGCTCGACCCGGCCGACCCGGAATCGGTCTGGGTCGGCACCGGCGACAAGAACGGCGGCGGCTGCGCCGGCTACTTCGGCCAGGGCGTGTGGCTCAGCGAGGACGGCGGCGAGACGTGGAGCGCACGCAACGGCAACGGCAGCGGCGCGATGCCGCTGTCGATCGTCAACGCGGTGGCGATCCAGCCGACCGATTCCGACGTGATCCTGGCCGGCGGCTCGGGCTCGTGCGGCGCCGACGGCGGGCTATCCGGCGCCGGCGTGTTCCGTTCCGCCGATCGCGGCCTGACCTGGGCCCGCGTGCTCGACGGCGACGTCGAGGACTTCGTGTTCGTGCCGGGAACGGCCACGGTCTACGCCGGCCTGATCGGCACCGGCGTGCGCAAGTCGACCGACGGCGGCGCCACCTGGACCGACTCGAGCAGCGGACTGGTCGCCAGCGGGTTCCGCATGCGCCTGGCGATGGCGCCGAGCGACAGCGACGTGCTGTACGCGCTGATCGGCCGCGCCAACGGCAGCCGGCTGTTCCGCAGCGGCGACGGCGGCGCGACCTGGAGCCAGCGCAACACCACGCTGTGCGAGGGCCAGTGCACCTACAACCAGACCCTGGCCGTGCATCCGACCGATCCCGATACGGTGCTGGTCGGCACGATCCGCGCCGCGCGCTCGACCAACGGCGGCACCAGCTTCACGCCGCTGACCGAAACCTGGGGCAGCAGCCAGAGCGTGCACCAGGACACCCACGTGGTGCTCTACTCGCACACCGACCCGGACCGCTTCTGGATCGGCAGCGACGGCGGCATCTGGCGCAGCGACGACGCCGGCGCCTCGTTCCGCAACATGAACTCCAACCTCAACATCACCCAGTTCTACGACATCGCCGTGCATCCGGGCGACGTCAACGTGGTGTTCGGCGGCGCGCAGGACAACGGCTCTTCCGGCCGGCGCACCAGCCTGCTGTGGGATCTCACCTTCGCCAGCGGCGACGGCTTCATGAACGCGTTCGACCAGACCGATCCGTCGGTCGTGTTCCAGACCAGCTATCCGTCCGGCGATCCGCCGCTGCCCTACATCGTGCGTTCGATGCAGGGCGGCAGCAACGGCAGCTACTCGGCGATGCCGACCACCGGCCTGGTCGGCTCGGGCAACTTCCCGTGGGTGACGCCGCTGGCGACCGCCGGCAACCAGCTGTTCGTCGCCTCGGACGTGCTGTACCGCGCGCAGACCACGGGCGATGCGTGGACCGCGATCTCGCCGAGCCTGGGCGCACCCGCCTCGGTGATCACGCCGCAGCGGCACGGCAGCCTGACCACCACCTACGTCGGCACCTCCAACGGCCGCATCTGGGCCAGCGCCGACGCCGGCGTGCCGTCGCCGCTGTTCACCAACGTCACCGGGGACTACCCCGGCGGCTACGTGTCGGACGTCGCCGTCGATCCGCTCGACGCGCAGCGCGTGTTCGTCACGCGCGAGGGCTTCGGCGCGGCGCGCCTGTATCGCTCGGTCAGCGGCGGCACCACCTGGACCGCGGTCGGCGCCGGCCTGCCGAACGTACCGGCGAACAGCGTGGCGATCGATCCACTGGACACCGACCGCGTCTTCGTGGCCACCGACATCGGCGTGTACGAGAGCACCGACGGCGGCGACAACTTCGCCGCGTTCTCCACCGGCATGCCGCTCGGCGTGGTGGTGGTGGACCTGGAGATCGACGACTCGCCGCACGTGCTCACCGCCGGCACCTACAGCCGCGGCGCATGGCGGGTCGTGCTCGCCGGCGGCGCCTCGAACCTGCCGCCGACCGCCGACTTCACCGCCGACACCGCCGGGCTGGTCGCGAACTTCACCGACCGCTCGATCGACAGCGACGGCAGCATCGTCGCGCACAGCTGGGACTTCGGCGACGGCAGCGCGCCGTCCATCGCCGCCGCTCCAAGCCACACGTATCCGGACTACGGCCGCTACACCGTCACGCTGAGCGTGACCGACGACGGCGGCCTCTCCGGCAGCTACGCCAAGATCGTGCGCCTGGCCGCGCCGCCGGTCCCGCTCGCCAACGGCGTCACGCTCGGCGGCCAGCACGCGCCGCAGGGCGACGACCTGCTCTACACGCTGGACGTGCCGGCCGGCGCGACGAACCTGCGCTTCACCGTCGACGGCGTCGACGGCGAGGACGCCGACCTCACGGTGCGCTTCGGCGATGCCTTCGTCTGCCAGTCGGCCGGCGCCACCGCGGACGAGAGCTGCGGCACGCCGGCCCCGCAGGCGGGCACCTACACCGCGGTGGTGAACGCGTATTCGGCGCTGAGCGATTTCTCGATCACCGGCAGCTACGACGAACCCGATTCGATCTTCGCCGACGGCTTCGACGGGAGCGCTCCGGGACACAGATGAACGCCGCTCGAACGCGATCGGAAACGCGCAACTTTCGTGCGCTTCGCCGGTCGGAAAATGGACCCGCCGTCTGCGGCGGCGGGTCCAGCGCGACGCGGTTAACCCCCTCGCAACGGGTCGTTAACCGGATGCACATCGCCGTCGCGTATCGTTCGCGCCATTGCATCAAGGAGTACGCCATGCGTCATCAGCGCCACATTGAAGTCAACGTTCTCGGCTACCGAATCGAACGCATCCGCCAGATCGACGCCGAGGGAGAAGTGACGATGCAGTGGTACGAAGTGCTGGCCCCCGAATCCGAGCAGGTGCTCGGCCGCTTCGCGCAGCGCGCCGAGGCCGAACGCGAAATCGTCACGCGCGAACTCGCCGCGCTGCCGCGTGCGGCAGCGTGACCGTGGGCAAGATCGTCATCCTGCACAATCCGCGCTGCTCGAAGTCGCGCGAGACGCTCGCCCTGCTGCAGCAACGCGGCATCGAACCGGAAATCGTCGACTACCTCGCCTCGCCGCCGTCGGCGCACGAGATCGAGCGCATCCTCGGCAAGCTCGACCTGCCGCCGCGCGCGCTGATGCGCCGCGACGAGCCGGACTACGCGGAACTCAATCTCGACGATCCGTCGCTGAGCCGCGCGCAGCTCGTCACCGTGATGCACGAACGGCCGCGGCTGATCCAGCGTCCGATCGTGCTCGCCAACGGCAAGGCCGCGATCGGGCGGCCGCCGGAAAACGTGCTGTCGATCCTCTGACGGAGCGTCTCAGCGGACGATCGTGAAATCGTCCGCGTCCATCCAGGCCGGAAAGCGTTCGCGGTGCGCCGCGAGCGCGACCGGGTCGAGCACCACCGTGGCGACCTGCTCCTGCGCGCCGAGTTCGATCAGCGGCTGGCCGAGGAAATCGAGCGCGACGCTGTCGCCCGAGTAGTGCAGGTCGTTGCCGTCGACGCCGACGCGATTGACGCCGACGCAGTAGCTCAGGTTCTCGATCGCGCGGGCACGCAGCAGCGTGCTCCACGCGTAGCGGCGCGCACTCGGCCAGTTGGCGACGAAGATCAGCAGGTCGTAGTCGAAACGCTGAGCCGCGCGGTCGTAGCGGTTGCGCAGCCAGACCGGGAAGCGCAGGTCGTAGCAGACCTGCGGGCAGATGCGCCAGCCGTTCAGTTCGACGACCAGCCGCTCCTCGCCTCCAGCGTAGCGCTCGTGTTCCTTCGCCATGCGGAACAGGTGGCGCTTGTCGTACTGCAGGTGGCTGCCGTCGGGGCGCATCCACACCAGCCGGTTGACGCAGCGCTCGCCTTCGCGCACCACCAGGCTGCCGGTGATCGTCGCGCCGGATTCCAGCGCCAGCCCGCGCAGCCAGCGCAGGCCCTCGCCGTCCATCGTCTCGGCATTGCCGAGCGTCTCGTTGGTGAAGCCGGACAGGAACGTCTCCGGCAGCACGACGAGGTCGCTGCGCCCTTTCAGCCCACGCACCAGATCGCCGTAATAGGCGCGGTTGGCGGCCGCGTCGTGCCAGCGCGTTGCGCCTTGAATAATCGAAATACGCAGAGGTTCCATCTTTGAGGACTTCCCATCCTTTCGGCTAACGTCGGCTCGATCGTCCGCGCAAGGCGTCGACCATTGCTTCCAACCATCGGTCCGCCGACCGCACGCACAGCCACATTGCCACGGTCATGGCAGCGACGCTCGCGGCGAGGATCCAAAACGCCGCCTGCTGCGGGCGAAGGATCAAGGGCAGCTCGAAAAGAACGCACAACGACAATGCCAGCAGCGCGCCCGATCCGGCTCCCAGCATCAGCACTCGAGCGCCTCGCAGCACCGCATCGATCGCCTTGACGGAAACCTCGGCGTCATCTTCCACGGGAGCGAACTCTCAGAGCGCCGTCAAGCGTTCGGCCGCCTGCTCCAGCGTCGCGTCGTTCTTGGCGAAGCAGAAGCGGATCAGGCGCTGCTCGGCCGGCGGCGTCTCGTAGAACGCCGAGATCGGAATCGCGGCGACGCCGGCCTCCTTGATCAGCCATTCGCAGAACGCGAGGTCGTCGCGATCGCTCAACGCCGAGTAGTCGACGACCTGGAAGTAGGCGCCGGCGACCGGCAGCAGGCGGAACTTCGTTCCGGCCAGCAGCTCGCGGAAGCGGTCGCGCTTGGCCTGGTAGAACGCCGGCAGGTCGAGGTAGTGCTGCGGATCCTTCTCGAGGATCTCGGCGAACGCCACCTGCGCCGGCGTGAAAGTGCAGAACGTGAGGTACTGGTGCACCTTGCGGAACTCGGCCGACAGCGCGCGCGGCGCCACGCAATAGCCGACCTTCCAGCCGGTGGTGTGGTAGGTCTTGCCGAACGAGGACACGACGAAGCTGCGCTCGGCCAGTTCCGCGTGGCGCAGCACGCTCTGGTGCGGCGCCTCGTCGAACACGATGTGCTCGTAGACCTCGTCCGACAGCACGAGGATGTCGCTGCCGCGCACGAGCTCGGCGAGCCGGTCGAGGTCGGCCGCGCTGAACACCGAGCCGCACGGATTGTGCGGCGTGTTGATCAGGATCATGCGCGTCTTCGGCGTGATCGCGTCCTTGATGCGCTGCCAGTCCGGCGAAAAATCGCGCGGGTCGAGCGGCACGTGCACGGCGCGGCCGCCGTTGAGCTCGATCGCCGGCTCGTAGCTGTCGTAGCACGGATCGAGGACGATCACCTCGTCGCCGGCGCGCACCACCGCGGCGATCGCGGCGAACAGCGCCTCGGTCGCGCCGGAGGTGACCGTGACCTCCGTATCCGGATTGACCTTGCGCCCGTACAGGCGCTCGGTCTTGCGCGCGATCTGCTCGCGCAGCGCCGGCACCCCGGTCATTGGTGCGTACTGGTTGCGGCCGGCGTTCATCGCCGCGGCGAGCGCGTCGCGCAGCGCCTGCGGGCCGTCGAAATCGGGAAAGCCCTGGCCCAGGTTCACCGCCTTGTGCTCCAGCGCGAGCTGGCTCATGACGGTGAATATCGTCGTGCCGACTTTCGGCAGCTTGGTCTGGATCTGCATCGCGCTCGTTTGGACGGCCAAATGAACGCCGATGGTAGCACGCGCGAAGCGGCGAACGGCTCCGCCGCGTCGCCGCAGGCGGAACCGGCGGCCCGGGCGTCGCGTCAGTCGAGGTCCGCGTGCAGCGTGGTGAACATCGGCTGCGCCGCGCCCTGCACCTCGACGCGGGCGATCGCCCAATGGGCGAAGTGCGCGAAATACCCAATGTCCGTCGCGGCGTACCAGCGCAGCTGCAGCGTGCGGCCGGCCAGCGCGGTGCCGAAATCCAGCGTGTCGCTGCGCCAGCCCGAGGAGCTGCCGGCGAAGATCGCGGTGCCGCCGGTCAGATACGCATCGGCGGGCTCCCACTCGCCGCCGTCCACGCTGACCTCCAGCGTGCCCGCGCCGCCCCCGCCCGAATCGCCGGGCAGCCGGTCGAAGTCGTAGTCGTGGCGCAGCACGATGCGCAGCGGATCGGACGACACCTGGAACGGCACGCCGACGAGCTGCGCGTCGACCGCCGCGCGCACGTCGCCGATCACGTAGGCCGCCTCGCCGAGGTAGCTCGTGCGCTGCCAGTGCGCCTCGCAGGTGTAGTAGCAGTAACCGGGATAGCTGCCGTCGCGCAGCTGCGACGTCCAGTCGGCGGCGAAGCCCTGCTCGGTGGCCAGCGTGTCGACGAAGCCGTCGCGCACGCGGTCGTAGTTGACGCGGAACGCCGGTTGCCTGCGGTCGCGCACGCCGGTCCGGCGCTGGTCCATGGCGAGCAGATCGAAACCGAGCTCGGCCGCCGGCTGCGCGCTGCGCACGCTCACCGCGAACGTGGCCGTGTAGCTCGCGCCGGGCGCGAGCGCAATGCCGGTGACCTCGTGTCCGTCCGGGAACGCGTAGGCACCGTCCACCGCCTGTGCGCGCACGCGCACCTTGCGCAGCGACGAGAAGCCGGTGTTCTTCACCGTGACGGCCAGCGTGCCGGCTTCGCCGCGATCGAGCACGCCGTCGCCGTCGCCGCCGCCCGCCTCGGACAGCGAGACGTCGACGATGCCGAGCGCGTATTCGGCGTCGTCGAAGCTCTCGACCGCGCCACGCAGGTCCACCGAGTAGCGTGGCGGCGCGAGCGCGCCCGCGCCCATGCCGCGCTCGGCGAAGCCGGCACGGCAGAGGCGGTAGTCGGCCTCGCTGTCGGCGCGGATCGCCGCCAGCAGCATGTCGCGCGCCTCGACGTAGTCCGCGTCCGCCGGCGCCAGCTTCAGCGAGGCGACGAGGTTGGAAAGGAAACGATCGCGCGCCTCGTAGAAGCGGCGCGGCGGCGCGGCGGCGAGGAGCTTGCGCGAACACTGCCACAGCGCCTCGGTCCAGACCTCGCCGGCTGTGTGGATTTCCGCGTTGGTGAGGAAGCGCCCCTTCCAGTCGTAGGCGTGCGCGTCGTCCGGCAGCGGATGGTCCATGCCGATGTGCTTGAACGTGAGCGGATTGACGGTGAGATCGGCCGAATGCGGGAAGCGGCGGATGCCGTGGTAGTAGGTGTCGTCCGCGTATCCCGGCGAGCCGGCCTGCGGGTACGGATCCCACGGGAACTCATAGTCGCGGTTCATGTAGGCGCCGATCGCGTAGCTGGCGGAGAACGCCGGCCTGCCGCGCAGCGCATGGCGGTCCTGCGGACGCACGCTGAGGATCAGCCCGACGAAATCTGCGATGCCTTCGTTGAGCGCGCCCTGCTGGCCGACGTACTGCATGCTGGTGAGGCGGCCGAACATCGTGTGCGACCACTCGTGCGCCAGCACGCCGAAGTCGAGCGCGCTGACGTCGCGCCGCGACTGGCTGTAGGTGTTGATGCCCAGATACAGGCCGGTCAGGTCGCCGTCGAACTCGGAAACGGCGGCGAAGGTCGTGCCGACGCCGGCGGAGACGTGCAGCGGATCACCGCCGACGCCGCCGCGGCCGTAGTTGTCGGCTTGCAGGTTGCCGGCGGTTTCGTCGAAGCCCAGGTCGTAGAACAGGTCGTGCAGCCAGTTCACCGCGTAGAACGCCTGCACGATCTTCGCGTGCAGCCGTTCGCGCTGCGCCGGGGTCGGCGGCAGCGAGGCGCCGCCGGAGGTGTCGCATTGCAGGTAGTCGTTGCGCGTGTCGTTCGCGTCGAAGGCGTAGTCGAACGTGCGCGTGGAAGTCACCGGCGCACGGAAATCGCCCTGCGCCGGCTGCACCTGCAGCCAGTCGTCGGACGCGTCGTCGATGCAGTTGCCGTCCGCGTCGAGCGGGTCGGCGTTGAAGAACGCGTCGACGTTGTTGCCCAGGGTCTGGGTCGCGCCGTCGGCGAGCCAGGGATCGCCGGTGCTGATTCCGGCGTGGGCCAGCGCCAGCAGGCTCATCGGCGCCGGCGTGTCCGGCAGGTAGCCGCTGGGCAGGCGCGTCGGATACGGATTGGTGAAGCCGTAGGGATCGACGTACGGATACCCCGCCCTGTCGGCGAACACGCGGTAGCGGAACGGCCGCTCGAGATCGTGCACGAGGTCGCTGCTCGACAGCACGCGTCCGTCCGCGTCGGCGACGATCACGGCACGCGCGAGCGGCCGCCCGACGCCAGGCCGGCGGCCGGCGATCTGCACGTGATACGCCGCGACCAGCCCCTGCGCCGTCGGATACCACAGGCGCCGTACCTTCGAATCCGCGCCGGGAACGAAGGTCGGCGAGCGCTCGAAACGGAAATAGGCGTCCTGCCCCTGCGTCTTCAGCGCGTGCAGCGGGCTCGCCGCGAGCAGGCCGTCCACCGCTCCCGCGGCCGAGCGCAGCGCAGTCGTGGCGTCGCGCGCGAAGCCGATCCGCGACGCATCCGCGGCGACCGCGCCGCCGGTGATCGCGCGCACCGCAAGCGAGCGGTCGAGCAGCACGTTGACGCGCGCGCCGTACACCTCCACGCCGTCCACGCGCTGGGCGAACTGCACCACGTACGGACCGTAGCGCGTCGCGTGCACGCGCACGTCGCCGGGCGCCGCGTTCGCGGCCAGATCCGCATTCGCCGTGCCGGCCAGCGCCGCCCTGGCGGCGGCGAGGATCGCGGCGCGCGCGGCGACCGGTCGCGGCGCGAATTCGGCGGCGTCGGCCGTTCCCTCGTCGAGCGGAGCCGCCTTGGCGACGACGTCCTCCGCCTCCGCCAGCCAGCCCGCCTGGGCCTGCAGATGAAGCGGCTCGCCTCGCCCGCCTGCCGGCGGCGAGGCCTCCGCCGCGGAAACGCCCAGGCCGGCGGTGCCGGCCAGCAGTCCTGCCAGAACGCCGCGCAACGTTCGCATGGTCGACTCCCCGCTGATGGCAGCAGGGAACCTGCCCCGCCGCCGCGATGACGGACGCGGCGGCCTGCGGGGCACCCGTCGCCGGGGCCACGCCGGACCTTCGCGCGCCAAATACCCTACGTTTCGTACGTAGACTATGGCAGATATGCGATGGAAGTCATGGCGCGCCGCAGCGCGGGCGCGGCGAGCCGGCTTCAGCCGCCGTGCGCGGCGCCGAGCGCGATGCGGTTGACGCGCGCGACGAACGCCGCCGGATCGGCCAGCTGGTCGCCGGCGGCCACCTGGGCCTCCTCGAACAGCAGCCAGCCCAGATCCTCCGCGCGCGCGGCGTCCGCCTCGTCGGCCAGGGCGCGCACCAGCGGATGCGTCGGGTTGATCTCCAGCGCCGGTTCGTTGCCGGGCACGTCGTGGCCGGCCTCGCGCAGCAGCCGCTGCATGTGCAGAGCCATGTCGTGTTCGCCCAGCACCAGGCACGACGGCGACTGCGTCAGGCGATGGCTGACGCGCACCTCGCTGACGCGCCCGCCGAGCAGGCCGGCGAGCTTCTGCACGACCGGCTGCGCGGCCTCGGCAGCCTGCTTGCGGCGCTCGGCCTCGCTGCCGTCGACCTCCGCGTCGACCTCGCCCTTGCCTGCGTGGCGCAGCTTCTTGCCGGCGTATTCGCCGAGGTAGCCGATCATCCACTCGTCGATGCGGTCGCTCAGCAGCAGCACTTCCACGCCTTTCGCGCGCAGACCTTCGATCTGCGGACTGCCCTTGGCCGCCGCGTGCGAATCGGCGGTGATGTACCAGATGGTGTCCTGCCCGGCCTGCATGCGGCCGATGTAGTCGTCCAGCGAAACGGTCTTGGCCTCGCCCTCGGAGGCGGTCGAGGCAAAGCGCAGCAGCTTGGCGATGCGCTCGCGGTTGGCGCCGTCCTCGGCGATGCCTTCCTTCAGCACGTTGCCGAACGTGGCGCTGAACCTGGCGAACTTCTCCGGCTCGTCCTTGGCCAGCTTCTCCAGCAGGTCCAGCGTGCGCTTGACGCAGGCGCCGCGGATCTGCGCGACGAGGCGGTTCTCCTGCAGGATTTCGCGGCTGACGTTGAGCGGCAGGTCGTCCGAATCGACCACGCCGCGCACGAAGCGCAGGTACGACGGCAGCAGCTGTTCGCTCGCGTCCATGATGAACACGCGGCGGATGTAGAGCTTGAGCCCCTTGCGCTCGTCGCGGCCGCTGAGCACGGCGTCGAACGGCGGCTTCTCCGGCACGTACAGCAGCAGCGTGTAGCTCTGCGAACCCTCGACGCGGTTGTGCGTCCACGCCAGCGCGTCGCCGAAATCGTGCGAGATCGACTTGTAGAAGCCCTGGTAGTCCTCGTCCTTCAGCTCGTTCTTCGGCCGCGTCCACAGCGCGGCGGCGTGGTTGACGGTCTCGAACTCGTCGGTCGGCGCGCCCTCGTGCATCTTCGGCAGGCGGATCGGGAACGCGACGTGGTCGGAATAGCGCGTGATCAGATCGCGCAGCTTCCACACGTCGAGGAACTCGCTCTCGTCCTCCTTCAGGTGCAGCGTCGCCGTCGTGCCGCGCTGCGCGGCGTCGACCGTCTCCAGCGTGTACTCGCCGCTGCCGCCCGACTCCCAGCGCACGCCCTCGCCCGCCGGCGCGCCGGCCTTGCGCGTGGTCAGCGTGACCTTGTCGGCGACGATGAAGGCGGAATAGAAGCCGACGCCGAACTGGCCGATCAGCTGCGTGTCCCTGCGCGCGTCGCCCGAGAGCGACTCGAGGAAGCGGCGCGTGCCCGAGCGCGCGACCGTGCCGATGTTCTCGATCACCTCGTCACGCGTCATGCCGATGCCGTTGTCGCGGATCGTCAGCGTGCGCGCGTCCTTGTCGGCGACGATCTCGATGCGAAGCTCGGCGTCGTCGGCGGTCAGCGCGGCGTCGGACAGCGCGGCGAAGCGCAGCTTGTCGCAGGCGTCGGACGCGTTGGAGATCAGCTCGCGCAGGAAGATTTCCTTGTGCGAATACAGCGAATGCGTGACCAGGTGCAGGACCTGGGACACCTCGGCCTCGAAGGCTCGGGTCTCGGGCTTGGAACTCATGGGACTCCTCGATGTTTCCTTGGATTGCCGCGCAGATAGGGCCACGCGACGGCGTTTCCAATCGCCATCCGCGGCCGCGACGACCGGGCATGATAGCCGCATCGACGGCACTGTCGGAGCGGGGATGTATCCGGCGTCCGCGGCTGGAATAATCCCCCGCTCCTCGCCTGGAGCCCGCGATGGCCGACACCTACTTCACGAAGAAGACCTTCACCTTCCTGCGCGACCTCGCCGCGAACAACAACCGCGAGTGGTTCGCCGCGAACCGGCGCCGCTACGAGGACGACCTGCGCAACCCGTACCTGCGCCTGATCGGCGACCTGCAGGCGCCGCTGGCGAAGATCAGCCCGCGCTACCGCGCCGATCCGCGCGCGCAGGGCGGCTCGCTGTTCCGCATCCACCGCGACACGCGCTTCGCCAACGACAAGACGCCGTACAAGACCTGGGCCGGCGCGCGCTTCGGCCACGAGCGCCGGCGCGAGATCGAGGCGCCCTCGTTCTACATGCACCTGCAGCCGCGCGACTGCTTCGCCGGCGGCGGCATCTGGCACCCGGAGTCGTCGACCTTGAAGAAGATCCGCGACTTCCTCGCCGACAACCCGGCCGCGTGGAAGAAGGCCGTGCACACCAAGGCGTTCGAGCAGCGCTTCGAGTTCTGGGGCGAGAAGCTGACGCGGCCGCCGCGCGGCTTCGATCCGGCGCACGAGCTGATCGAGGACATCAAGCTGAAGAACTACGCCGCCGGCCAGGGCTTCCCCGATGCGCTCGCCTGCTCGGACGAGCTGCACCCGTACCTCGTCGACACGTTCAAGCGCATCGCGCCGATGATCGACTACCTGTGCGCTGCGGTGGAACTGGAATTCTGAGAGTCGGGGTCTGCTTTTCTCCCTCGCCCGCTTGCGGGAGAGGGTCGGGGTGAGGGAAATCGAAGCGCAACACTCCCACTCCCCTCACCCGCGCCTGTGGCGCGACCTCTCCCGCAAGCGGGAGAGGCAACATCCTGCGGCGACGCGTCCGGCTTCATCCCCGCACCGGATGCAACACGACCGTCGCCGTCATCCCCGCCGCCAGCGTCGTTCCGGCCGGCAGGTGCTGCGTGTCGATCGCGATGCGCACCGGTACGCGCTGCGCGAGGCGCACCCAGCTGAAGGTCGGCGTCACGTTCGCCAGCAGGTTCGCGCCGGTCGGGTTGTCGACGTCGCCGATGCCGCGCGCGATGCTCTCCACGCGCCCCTGCAGCTGCGCATCACCGGCCATCAGACGGATCTCCACGTCGTCGCCGACGTGCACGTACGGCAGCTTGGTTTCCTCGAAATAGCCGTAGATCCAGTAGCTGTCGCGATCGACCAGCGCCAGCCGCGCGGTGCCGGCCGCGGCGTAGTCGCCGGGATGGACGTCGAGGTTGGTCACGTAGCCGTCGACCGGCGCACGCACCTCGGTGCGTTCCAGATCCAGCTTCGCGCGATCGAGCGCCACCATCGCCTGCTGCACGGCGGCGACGGCCTGCTCGCGCGCCGCGGTGGCCTGGTGATGCGCGGCCTCGGCCTGGTGCAGGGTCGCGCGCGCCGAACTCGCGCTCGCCGCCGCGTCCGAACGCATTTCCGCCGAGATCACGTTGCCGGGCATCTTCTGGCGCCGCTCGGACTGCTCGGCCGCCTTCTGGTAGTCGGCGCGGCGTGCGGCGATCGCGGCGCCGGCCGCGTCGCTGCTGGCGCCGGCCGCGCGCGCGGCCGCCTCGGCCGCGGCCAGGGTCGCCTCGGCCTGCTCGACCGCGTAGCGGAAGCGCGCCTGGTCGATCACGAACAGCACCTCGCCCTTGCGCACTTCCTGGTTGTCGCGCACGGCCACCGAGGCGACGACGCCGGTCACGTCCGGCGTGATGCGCACGACGTCGGCGCGCACGCGCGCATCGCGCGTCCACGGCGAGTACATGTAGCGCTTCCACAGCGCGTGCGCGACGAAGGCCGAGACCAGCACGATCAGTGCGGTCAGCGCGAAACGCAGGATCGATGGCAGTTTCATGTCGGTTTTCCGTTGAATGAAGGTTCGCGCGACGGGCCGGCGCGGACGGCGCCGGCCCGGTCAGCGCATCGAAATCAGGCCGAGCGTGCCGAACACGCAGGCGAACAGGGCGAGCCGGAACAGCGGCGGATGCCACACGTGCCGGTACAGGCCGAAGCGGCCGAACAGCCAGTCCAGCGGCCACTGCAGCAGCAGGGCGAGCAGGAAGACCGGCAGCAGCCCCGGCATCAGGGCGTCGAGGAACGCGATCTCACGCGGCATGCGCATTCTCCTTCTGCGGCGGCGCCTGCACGTACCCGGCCAGCGCCGAGCCGGCGTCGAGCAGCGCCAGGCGGATCAGGTGCAGCGGCGCCATCAGCGCGGCGCGTCCCGCGGCCTCGTCGATCGCCGCGGACAGCCGGTCGCGCGCGACGCGATAGCGCTCCGGTCCGGGCTCGGCGTACAGCGCCGCCAGCGCGGCCAGCGCCGACGCGACCTCGCCGCGCAGGGCCGCCGGCACTTCGCTGGCGGCCAGCGCCCGGCGCAGTTCGATCACCGCGCGGCCGGTTTCCTGCACGGCCAGCGACCACGCCAGCAGTTCGCGCGACTGCGCGCTGCCGCTGCGCGTGTGCGCGACGATCTGCGCGGCGGCGTCGCGGCTGGCGCTCTCGAAGCGCGGCAGCAGGCCGCGCAGCGGCAGTTCGCACGCGCGCACCAGCTGCAGGCGCAGCTTGCGCAGCAGGCGGCGCTGCAGCCACGGGCTGTCGGAGGCGGCGGCGAACAGCATGAACGACACGCCGGCGCAGCCGACGCCGATCAGCTGGGCGAGGCTGTCGTTGATCGCGTGCAGCGCGTCGTACTGCATCGGGTTCTTCGCCGCGATCGTGTACAGCAGCGCGAGCAGGTAGCCGGTGCCGACGCCGGGCCAGGCCGGCCGCGTGGAGAGATAGAAGCCCGGCAGCAGGAACGGCACCAGCGCGGCGGCAAACAGTGCGAAGCCGTCCATCCGCACCAGCACGCCGTACACGCAGAACAGCGCCGCGAGCGTGCCCAGCGCATAGCCTGCGAGCATGTAGCGGATCGCGCGCAGCGGGTCCGGCACGGTCGCCATCAGGCCGCTGAAGATGGTCGCGATCAGCATCGCGCCGGCGCCCTCCGGCCAGGCGCTGGCGAACCAGAACGCGCCCATCGCGAGCATGGTCAGCGTGGTGCGCACGCAGGCGACCGCGGCGCCAGCCCAGTCGTTGGAATGGCTGAACGGCGCCGGCGGCTCGGCCGGACTGCGCACCGCCTGCGGCGAGGCCAGCACCGCGTACGCGTTCGCGTAGTCGCGCAGCTCGGCGGCGATGCGCGCGAGCAGCTCGGCGCCGGTGTCGAAGTCGAGGCGGTCGGCGCGCGCGTGCAGGCCCTCGCGCGACGCGGCGATGCGCGCGGGCAGGCACTCGCCGAGCGCGGCCAGGCGCCGCGCCAGCGCCTCGGCCTGCGCGCCCATGCGCGGCGCGCTCTCCACCGCGGCGAGTTCGGCGGCGAGGTCGCCGGCCAACGCCATCAGGCGCGAGCGCACCGGCTCGTGCGCGGCGTCCTGCAGGCGGTTGAGCAGGTGATGCAGCGAGTGGTAGCTGGTCGAGGCCGCCATGAAGGTGTGGTTGAGCAGGCGCAGGCGCGGGCTGCGCAGGCGCACGCCGGCGTCCTCGAACACCACCGAGCTGCGCTGGTTCTCGATCTGCACGACCTCACGCACGAAACGCAGGTGCGCTTTCTCCAGATCGCCGCGCGGCAGCGCGCCGCGCAGGCTGTCACGCACGAAGACCACGAAGCCGGCGAACTGCGCGCGCACGCTCTCGCGCAGCACGTCGCCCAGGCGCTGCGGGAACACCGCATCGCTGACCACGCCGGCGACGAGGATGCCGAGCATGACCTCGCCGACGCGCATCACCGCCGAATCGAACACGTTCTGCGGATGGTTGACCACCGGCAGCGCGACGATCGCGGCGGTGTAGCCGGCGAGCACGAAGCCGTAGGACTTGAAGTTCCGGTGCAGCGAGGCGCCGCCCGCGCACAGCCCGATCCACAGCGCCGTGGCGAGCAGGAACGGCACGCGCTGCTGCGCGAACGCGCCGACGATGGCGAACGCGGCGGCGCAGCCGACCAGGGTACCGAGCGTGCGGTAGAAGCTCTTGGCGACGACCATGCCGCTCTGCGGGTGGATCACGATCGCCACCGTCATCATCGCCGTACCCGGCTGCTCGAGGCTGAAGCGCATCGCCAGCCAGCCGGTCAGCAGCACGGCGAAGGCCGCCTTGGCGACGAACAGCCAGTCCAGCGCCGCGCCGCGCAGCCAGGCGGTGATTTCGCCCGAGGCGGCGGGGAACAGCGTGTCGAGGACGCGGGCGCTCATCGTGCGACCGGGCGGATCAGCCCGCCGCCTCGGCGTTGTCGAGCAGGCGCTTGAGCAGGCGCTCCAGCTCAGCGCACTCGGTTGCATCCAGGCCCTGCGTGTAGGTCTCCAGCAGCGTCGCCATCGTCGGCAGCAGCGATTCGATCAGCTGCCGGCCGCGCTCGGTCAGCGACAGCACCACCTTGCGCCGGTCGCCGCCCGGATCGGCGACGCGATCGATCAGGCCCTTCTCGCTCAGCGCGTTGCAGATGCGCGTGATGTTGGCCGACTTCTCGCCCGCCGCGCCGCCGAGCAGCGAGGGATTCACCGCATTGTCCCGGCTGCCGTACAGCATCATCAGCAGGTTGTAGTCGGTGTGGTTGAGACCGTGCTCGCGCAGCACGACGTTGGCCGCGTCGTGCACCTGCGCATAGATGTGCTTGATCAGGCGCACCAGCACGGCGGCGTCGCGCGGGAATCCGGGAAAACGTTCGCGGGTGTGCAGGATGCGCGTTTCGGTGGCGTCGAAGCTGCTCATGGGCCGGCCGGCGGGAATCGAGGCAGCTATCTTACTTCTGAATCATTCATTAGTAAATTACCAATAACTGAATTAGAAGCCGGCTGTTCGCCCGCGTTCACGCACCGTCCGGAAGCGGACGCTCGCGCCGGCGCGCCGCTCGGCAACCAGGTTGGCGTACCGGCACGAAGCGCCGCCGACGGACTTCGACAGCGCCGGCATAAGCTCTCGTAACCAATTGTTTAGAAATCGGATTCCCGGAATGCAGGATCGCCCGCAGCGAACCGCTTCGGCCCTTTCCCGGCCGTTGGCACGGTCCGTGCTGTAGGACCGGCATGGACATCGCCCGCCCCGAACTCAAGCAGCGCAAACGCCGCCGCCAACTCACCCTCTCCGCCGTCGTGGTCGGCCTGGTCGCCGCTGCCGGCATCGGCCTGGCCAAGCTCGGCCCCGCCCTGCCCTCGGTCGAGCGCAGCAGCGTGCTGATCGACACCGTCAAGCGCGGCGAACTGCTGCGCGAGGTCCGCGGCCCCGGCACCCTGGTGCCGAAGGAGATCCGCTGGATCGCCGCCGAGACCGCCGCGCGCGTCGAGCGCATCGTGGTCAAGCCCGGCGCCGCGGTGGAACCGGACACGGTGATCCTCGAACTGAGCAACCCGGAGCTGGAAGAGCAGCTGCTCGCCGCCAAGGCCGCCGTGACCGCGGCCGAATCCGACCTCGCCGCCAAGCGCACCGACCTGAAATCGAAGCTGCTCGACGAGCAGTCCGCCCTCGCCGCCGCCACCAGCGACTACGAGACCGCGCGCATGCAGGCCGAAGCGGAGAAGTCGGTCGCCGAGAAGGGCGTCATTCCGGCCGTGCAGTACAAGAAGAGCCTGGTCACGCTCGAGCAGCTCAAGACGCGCATGACGATCGAGCAGCAGCGCGTTACCGAGTTCGGCCACAACATCGCCGCCCAGCTCGCCGCCGAGCAGGCGCGACTGAACCAGCTGGTCGGTACGCGCGAACTGCGCCAGCGTCAGGTCGACGCGCTGCACCTGCGCGCCGGCATCGCCGGCGTGCTGCAGCAGGTGCCGCTGGAGGAAGGCCAGCAGGTGGCCGCCGGCACCAACCTCGCGCGCGTGGCGCGGCCCGGCGAGCTGATGGCCGAGCTGCGCATCGCCGAAACGCAGGCCAAGGACGTCACGCTGGACCAGCCGGTGCGCGTGGACACGCGCAACGGCATCGTCGAGGGCCGCGTGCTGCGCGTCGATCCGGCGGTGCAGAACGGCAGCGTGCAGGTGGACGTCGAGCTGACCGGCAAGTTGCCGCCCGGCGCGCGCCCGGACCTGTCGGTCGACGGCACGATCGAGATCGAGCGCCTGCCCGACGTGCTCTACGTCGGCCGCCCCGCCTTCGGCCAGCCCGATTCGGAGGTGCGCCTGTTCCGCCTCGACCCGGCCGACGGCGTCGCCGCGCGCGTACCGGTGCGGCTGGGCAAGAGCTCGGTCAACCAGATCGAGGTCAGCCAGGGCCTGGCCGTCGGCGATCGCGTGGTGCTGTCGGACACCAGTGCCTACGATCAGTACGACCGCATCCGCCTGAAATAACCCTTTGCCCTTCCGACGCATCGCAGAGATTCAAGCTTCGAAGATCGAAACACGAAGGACACGAAGAACACGAAGGAAGAATCCCGCCTTGCGCCGCTCCTGCTTTGAATCGTTTTTCTTCGTGTCCTTCGTGTTGAAGGCTCTTTCTTCCCCCTTCCGAGACACAGCCCCATGACCCAAGACAGCCTGATCCACCTCGACGCGATCAAGAAGGTCTTCCTGACCGACGAAGTCGAAACGCACGCGCTGGCCGAAGTGCACTTCGACATCGCCAAGGGCGAGTACGTGTCGATCACCGGCCCGTCGGGCTGCGGCAAGTCGACCCTGCTGGCGATCCTCGGCCTGCTCGACACGCCCAGCGGCGGCACCTACCGCCTGAACGGGCGCGAGGTGGCCGACATCGGCCCCGGCGAGCGCGCGACGATCCGCAACCAGGAAATCGGCTTCGTGTTCCAGGCCTTCAACCTGATCGGCGACCTGACCGTGTTCGAGAACGTCGAGCTGCCGCTGACCTACCGCGACGGCGTGTCGAAGGCCGAACGCCGCGACCGCGCGATCGCCGCGCTCGAGCGCGTGGGCATGGCGCACCGCGTGAAGCACTACCCGGCGCAGCTGTCGGGCGGTCAGCAGCAGCGCGTCGCGGTGGCACGCGCGCTGGTCGGACAGCCGTCGATCCTGCTCGCCGACGAACCGACCGGCAACCTCGACTCGAAGAACGGCGAGGCGGTCATGTCCCTGCTCGACGAGCTGCACAAGGCCGGCTCGACGATCTGCATGGTCACGCACGATCCGCGCTACGCCGATTTCGCCGGCCGCAAGATCTTCATGTTCGACGGCCGCATCGTCGACGAGGAGACCATGCACCGCCTGCGCCACGAGGAAGACCAGCGCCTGATGCGTCCGGCGCGCACCGCGGCGAGCGCGTGACGCCCGCCCGCACCGCCGCCGGAACCGAAACGAGATCCGAACCATGAACGATTTCCGCCTCGCCCTGCGCCAGCTGCTCAAGACGCCCGGCTTCACCGCCGTGGCGGTGCTGACGCTCGCCTTCGGCATCGGCGCCTGCGCCGCGATGTTCGGCATCATCAACGCCGTGCTGTTCAAGCCGCTGCCGTTCCGCGACGCGCAGCGGCTGGCCTGGATCGAGAACGGCAGCTTCGGCACCAGCAGCATGTCCGCGCGCACCACCCGCGCCGACGTCCTGCTCGACTGGCGCCGGCAGAGCCGCTCGTTCGAGGAACTGGGCGGCTACAACGCGTTCTCCGACTACGCGCAGTACACGCTGATCGGCAAGTCCGGCCCGCAGCGCGTGCGCAGCGTGCAGGTCACGCAGAACTTCCTCGACGTGCTCGGCGTGCGGCCGTCGCTCGGCCGCAACTTCGTCGCCGACGAGGCGAAGGACTGGAACGCGCCGGCCGCGATCCTCAGCCACCGCTTCTGGCAGCAGCAGTTCGGCGCCAGCGCCGGCGTCGTCGGCAGCACGATCACCGTCAACGACAAGTCGGTGCAGGTGGTCGGCGTGCTGCCGCCGGAGTTCGACTTCGACTCGGTGTTCTCGCCCGGCTCGAAGGTCGACCTGCTGACGCCGTTCCCGCTCAACGACGACACCGCCGCCTGGGGCAACACTCTGTTCGTGGTCGGCCGCCTCAAGCCCGGCAGCACGCCGCCCAGCGCGCAGACCGAGCTGGAGACAATTAACGTCGCGCTGCAGGCCGAACATCCCGAACGCGGCCAGTTCGGCGCGGCCACCACCAGCGTCGAGCAGCACATCCGCGGCCCGTTCCGGCCGGCCTTCCTGATTCTGTTCGGCGCGGTTCTGTGCCTGCTGCTGATCGCCTGCCTGAACCTGTCGAACCTGCTGCTGACGCGCGGCCAGGCGCGGCGCAAGGAGATCGCCGTGCGCGTGGCGCTCGGCGCCAGCCGCATGGACATCGCGCGCCAGGCGATGGCCGAGAGCCTGGTGCTGGCTTTCGCCGGCGGACTGCTCGGCGTGGGCCTGGCCGTATTCGCCACCTCCGGCCTGGCGCAGCTGCAGGCCTTCGACGTCCCGCTGCTGCGCCAGGCCGGCATCGACACCAGCGCGCTGTTCTTCGCGCTCGCCGTCATCTGCGCCTCGGGCGCGCTGTGCGGCGCGCTGCCGGCGGTGCAGCTGTGGCGCGGCGACCTGCGCGGCGCGCTGGTCGAGGTGGGCAGCAGCGGCAACTCCGGCACCGATGCCGCGCGCGTGCGCAGGGTCCTGGTCGTGTCGCAGGTCGCGCTCGCCTGCGTGCTGCTGATCGGCGCGGGCCTGCTGATCCGCAGCTTCGTCGAGGTACTCGGCGTCAAGCTCGGCTTCCAGCCGCGCCAGGCGATGTCCTGGCGCCTGGACACCGCGCGCACGTTCGACAAGAACGCCGAGCGCGCCGCCTACTACGAGCGCCTGCTGCAGCGCGTGCTGGCGGTGCCCGGCGTGGAATCGGCCGGAATGAGCGATACCCTGCCGCTCGGCCGCAACCGCACCTGGAGCGCCGGCGCCGAAGGAGCGGCCTATGCGCAGTACCAGTATCCGGTCGCCTCGCCGCGCCTGATCGACCATCGCTATCTGCAGACCATGCACGTGCCGCTGCTCGCCGGCCGCTACTTCGACGCGCGCGACGCCAGCGAGGCCGCGCCGGCGGTCGTCGTCAACGAAACCATGGCGCGCACGCTGTGGCCGGGCCGCGACCCGCTCGGCCAGAAGGTCATGAGCGGCCGCGGCTCCGGCGAGAACTACGGCGTGGTGGTCGGCGTGGTCGGCGACATCCCGCGCGGCATCGAGGACCGCGCGTACGCGGAAATGTACTTCGACATGCGCCAGAACCAGGACTGGGGTTCGGTCGAGCTGGTCGTACGCACCAGCCAGCCGCTCGCCACGCTGATCCCGGCCGTGCGCGCGGCGCTGCACGAGGCCGATCCGGAGCTGGCCAGCGAGGACTACGTCGCGCTGGACGAGGTGGTCGACCGCGCGGTCGCGCCGCGCCGGCTGACAACGTCGATGCTCGGCGGCTTCTCCTCGCTGGCGCTGCTGCTCGCGGGCCTGGGCCTGTACGGCGTGATCGCGTACTCGGTCACCCAGCGTTCGCGCGAGATCGCCATCCGCGTCGCGGTCGGCAGCCGGCGCAGCCGCGTGGTGCGCCTGATCGTCGGCGAGGGCCTGCGCATCGCCGCGATCGGCGTCGGCATCGGCCTGGTCGTGGCACTGCTCGGCTCGCAGCTGCTCAAGAGCCTGCTGTTCGGCATCAGCGCGCTCGACCCCGGCGTGTTCGCGCTGAACGGCGCGATCGTGCTCGGCGTGGCCCTGCTCGCCTCGCTGATCCCGGCGCTGCGCGCGGCGGCGACGGATCCGGTGTCCGCCCTGCGATGACCTCCAAGCAAGATCCAGCCAAGGAAACCCCTCGACCATGAAGTCGTTTCTTTCCGACCTGCGCCTGGCCTTCCGCACGCTTCGCGGCAAGCCCGGCTTCGCGCTGACCGCCGTGCTGACGCTGATGCTCGGCATCGGCGCGGTCGCGGCGATCTTCACGGTCTACGACGCGGTGCTGCTCAAGCCGCTGCCGTTCGCCGACTCGGCGCGCATCGTGCGCGTGATGCGCGAGCAGCCACCGGTGAAGAACTCTCCCGTGTCGCCGCCGGTGTTCCGCGAATGGGCCGAGCGCAGCGGCGCGGCCTTCGACGCGATCGGCGCCTACGTGCCGCAGACGATGAACCTGACCGGCGCCGGCAACGCGCAGCGCCTGACCGGCTACACCGTCACGCCGGGATTCTGGAACGTGTTCGGCCAGCCGCTCGCGCTCGGCCGCAGCTTCGGCGATGCGGAGGAGACATCCAACGAGCGCGTGGTCGTGCTCGGCGACGCGCTCTGGCGCACGCGTTTCGCCGCCGACCCGTCGGTGGTCGGCCGCGACGTCGACCTCAACGGCGAGCGCTGGCGCGTGATCGGCGTCGCCGCGGCGGCGTTCCGCTATCCGTCCGACGCGCAATTGTGGGTCCCGACCTACCTGCCGGCGAACACCGCCGGCCGCGGCGCCAACTCGCTGGCGCCGGTTGCGCACCTGGCGCCCGGCGTCACGCTCGACCAGGCGCGCGAGGTCATGCGCGGGATCACCGATTGGCAGGCGGAAACCTTTCCGCAAGGAAGCGGCGCGCTCACCGCCAAGGTCGAACGCCTCGAAGACCTCGTCGGCCGCAACCTGCGCGGGTCGCTGTCGGTGCTGCTCGGCGCGGCGCTGCTGGTGCTGCTGATCGCCTGCGCCAATCTCGCCAGCCTGATGCTCACGCGCGGCCAGATCCGCGCGCAGGAACTGGCCGTGCGCAGCGCGCTCGGCGCCGGTCACGCCCGGCTGATGCGCAGCGTGCTCGCCGAAGCCGCCCTTCTCGCCGGTGCGGGCGCGCTCGCCGCGCTGCTGTTCGCGCAGGCCGCGGTTCCCGCCCTGCTGCACCTCGCGCCCGATCTGCTGCCGACCTACAACGCGCCGGCGATCGACCTGCGCGTGGTGCTCGCCACCACCCTGATCGCGATGGCGACGCTGGTCCTGTTCGGCCTCGCGCCGGCCTGGAAGGCCGGACGCGCCGATCCCGCACTGGCCTTGCGCGGCGGCGCGCGCGGACAGGTCGGCCACCAGGGACAGGCGCGCGCGCGCGGCGTGCTGGTCGCGGCCGAAATCGCGCTGGCGATGACCCTGCTGTCCGGCGCGGGCTTGCTCATCGACAGCCTGCGCCAGTTGTCGAAGGTCGACTCCGGCCTGCGCGATTCCGAACAGGTGCTCGCGGCGAACTTCTCGCTGCCGGTGCCGGCGATGCAGCCTGGCGAGGACTTCGCGACGTGGTACGCCCGCGTCAAGGCCGCGCTCGAACCGCAGCTGGACCTGCTGCAGGCGCGCCTGCGCGCGCTGCCGGGCGTGACCTCGATCGCGCTCACCAACGCCTTGCCCGCATCCGGCCAGGGCGGCTGGAACGGCGGCTTCCGGATCGCCGGCCGGGACGTCCCGCAGGACGCGATCGCCGAGTTCCGTTTCGGCAGCCCCGACACCCTGCGCACCTTCGGCATCCCGCTGAAGGCCGGCCGCGCGTTCGACGAGGCCGACGGCTCGCGCGCGCTGTTCCCGACCGAAGTGCTGGTCAACCAGACCTTCGTCGACCGCTACCTCGGCGGCGGCGACGCGCTGGGCAAGCAGGTGTCGATCTACGACGACTCGCCCAAGACCGTCGTCGGCATCATCGGCGACGTGCGCCAGTCCGGCCTCGACCAGGCGGCCGACGCCGAGGTCTGGATGCCCGTGCGGACCGTCCCGGTCGGCGATCTCGCGCTGGCGCTGAAGACCGGCGGCGACGCGCTCGCGCTGGCGCCGACGCTGCGCCGCGCGATGCAGGAGAGCTTTCCCGACGTGCCGGTGTACGCCGTGCGCACAATGGACGAGGTCACTAGCGAGACCACGCGCCTGCGCCGCTTCAACATGACCTTGATGAGCGCGTTCGCCGGCTGCGCGCTCGCCCTCGCCGGCATCGGCCTGTACGGCGTGATCGCCTGGATCGCCGCGCAGCGCCGCCGCGAGATCGGCGTGCGCCAGTCCTTCGGCGCGACCCGCGCGCACATCCACGCGATGATGCTGAAAAGTGGCCTGCGCATGGTCGTGCCCGGCCTCCTCGCCGGACTCGCCGGCGCACTGGCGATCGGCCAGCTGATCGGCAGCCAGCTCTACGGCGTCGGCAGCGCCGATCCGCGCGTGCTCGCCGGCGTGGTGGCCGTGCTCGGCCTGGTCGCGCTCGCCGCCTGCCTGATTCCTTCGTGGCGCGCGCTGCGCGTCGCACCGATGGATGCGCTGCGCAATGACTGAATCACTTCCGTTCCGCGCGGCCGCGGCCGACGCCTCCCCGGCCGGGATCCGCTGCCCGTGAACGCATTGGCCCGCGACCTCCGGCACGCCGCCCGCACGCTGCTCATGCGGCCGACGTTCTTCCTCACCGCCGTGCTGACCTTGACGCTCGGCATCGGCGCCGTCGCCGCGATCTTCACGGTCTACGACGCGGTGCTGCTCAAGCCGCTGCCGTTCGCCCACGCCGACCGCATCGTACGCGTCACGCGCGAGCAGCCGCCGGCGAGCCGGAGCACGATCTCGGCGCAAGCGTTCGAGGAATGGCGCGAGCGCAGCGGCGAGGCATTCGACGCGATCGGCGCATTCGTGGTCGAGACGCGCAACCTGACCAGTGCCGGCGAGGCGCAGCGGCTGACGGTGTACAAGGTCACGCCCGGTTTCTGGAACGTCTTCGGCCAGCCGGTCGCGCTCGGCCGTGCGTTCGGCGACGCGGAAGAACAGCACAACGAGCGCGTCGTCGTGCTCGGCGACGCGTTGTGGCGAACCCGGTTCGGCGGCGACGCCGCGGTGATCGGCCGCGACATCGCGCTCAACGGCGAGTCGTTCCGCGTCGTCGGCGTCGCCGCCGCGACCTTCCGCTATCCGGCCGACGCCCAGGTCTGGATCCCGACCTTCCTGCCCGGCAACACCACACGTACGCGCGGCATGAACTACCTGCGCCCGGTCGCGCGCCTGCGCGACGGCGTTTCGCTGGCGCAGGCGAAAGCCGTCATGCGGGGCATCTCGGACTGGCAGGCGCGCACCTATCCGGACGAGCACGCCGGCATGAGCGCCGGCGTCACACCGCTGAAGGACCTGCTCAGCGGCGACGTGCGCCGGCCGTTGCAGATGCTGCTGATCGCGGCGGCGCTGGTGCTGCTGATCGCCTGCGCGAACCTGGCCAACCTGATGCTCGCGCGCGGCCAGACGCGCGAGCACGAACTCGCGCTGCGCAGCGCGCTCGGCGCCGGGCAGACGCGGCTGGTGCGCCAGGTGCTGGCCGAATCGCTGCTGATCGCGATCGCCGGCGCGGCTGCCGGGCTCGCCCTCGCCCGGCCTGCGATCGTCGCGCTGACGGCTCTCGCCCCCGACCTGCTGCCCGCCTACAACGCACCGGCGATCGACCTGCGCGTGATCGCGACCACGGCGGCCGTCGCCCTGGCGACCTTGCTGCTGTTCGGCCTGCTGCCGGCCTGGCGCGCCGCGCAGTCCGATCCGCTGCATGCGCTGCGCGGCGCATCGCGCAGCCAGACGGGCTCGCGCGCGCAGGTCCGCGCGCGCTCCGCGCTGGTCTCGGCGGAAATCGCGCTGGCGCTGACCTTGCTCGCCGGAGCGTCGCTGCTCATCGGCAGCCTGCGCCAGCTCGGCAAGGTGGAATCGGGCATCGGCTCGCCGCAGGTGCTGACCGCGGCGTTCTCGGTGTCGCTGCCGGCGCAGCAGCCGGGCGACGTGGCCGAGGAATGGGCCGCGCGCGCGATCGGCCAGCTGGCGCCCCGCCTGGACGCGATCGAGCAGCGCCTGCGCGCGCTGCCCGGCGTGGCGGCCGTCGCGCTGGCGAACCGCCTGCCGGCGTCCGGCGACTGGGGCTGGAACAGCCGCTTCACGATTCCCGGTCGCGCGCTCGACGACAAGGCGCTGGCCGAATACCGCTTCGTCAGCGCGGACTATTTCCGCACGTTCGGCATCCCGGTCGAAGCCGGCCGCGCGTTCACCGCGACCGACGGCGCCGCCTCGCTGTATCCGACCGAAGTGCTGGTCAACCAGGCGTTCGCCGACCGCTACCTGGCCGGCTCCGATCCGCTCAGCCAGACCATCACGATCTTCGGCGACCAGCCCAAGCGCATCGTCGGCGTCGTCGGCAACGTGCGCCAGGCCGGGCTCGACCAGCCGCCGAACACGGAAGTCTATTTTCCGGTGAGCAAGTCCGCCGTCGGCGACCTCGTGCTGGCGATCCAGGTCGAGGGCGACGCCTTGGCCTACGCCGAACCGCTGCGGCGCGCGATGCGCGAGATCGCGCCCGACGTGCCGGTGTACTCGATCCGCACGATGGACGAGGTGACCGGCGTGACCCAGCGCCTGCGCGAGTTCAACATGATCCTGATGAGCGCGTTCGCCGCCGTCGCTCTGCTGCTCGCCGCGATCGGCCTGTACGGCGTGATCGCGTTCTCGGTCGGGCGCCGCCGCCGCGAGATCGGCGTGCGCCAGGCGCTCGGCGCCGCCGGCGGCGACATCCGCCGGCTGATCCTCGGCGACGGCCTGCGCATGATCGTGCCCGGCATCGCGCTCGGACTGCTCGGCGCGCTCGCGCTCGGCCGCCTGATCGCCGCGCAGCTCTACGGCGTCGGCGCGGCCGATCCGTGGGTGCTCGGCGGCACGGCGATGTTCCTGGCCGCCGCGGCGCTGGCGGCCTGCGCGATTCCCGTCCTGCATGCGAGCCGCGTGCCGCCGATGGAGGCCCTGCGCAATGAATGAGCGCCGCCACACCTGCATCGCGAATACGGAGCCGGCACGATGAGACTTCTCGCCGATCTCCTCGCCACGCTGCGCCGCCTCGCGCGCGCACCGGCCTTCCCCGCCGCGGCGATCGCGATGCTCGCGCTCGGCATCGGACTGACCGTGGCGATGGTCTGCACGGTCGACGGCGTGCTGCTGCGCGGACTGCCGGTGCCCGACGGCGAGCGGCTGGTCGCGGTGGTCGCCGACAATCCGGCGCAGCGCGTCGCGCGCGCGCAGCTCACCGTCGCCGAGGCCGAGCAGCTGGTCGCCGGCACGCCGGGTTTCGAGAGCCTGGGCTACTTCCAGTGGACCGGCGTCAACGTGCTCGACGGCGGCCACGCGCGCGAGATCCCGGCGCAGTTCGTCGGCACCGGCTTCTTCGCCTCGCTCGGCGCCGCGCCGCTGCTCGGACGCGTGCCGAGCGATGCCGACGTGCGCGCCGGCCTGCCGCTGGCGGTGCTCTCGCACCAGGAATGGCAGCGCTCCTTCGGCGGCGATCCGGCGGTGATCGGCCGGCGCCTGGAGACGATCGGCCACGCGCCGCTGGAGATCGTCGGCGTGATGCCGCCGTCGATCGAGGCGATCACCGGCGACGCCGGCCTGTGGACCGCGCTGCTGCCGTCCGAACTGCCGCAGGACGCGGCGCGGCGGCTGGACCTGCGCATCCTGCAGGTGATCGGCCGGCTGCGCGCGGACACCTCGACGGCGCAGGCGGACGCCGCGCTGGCAGCGCGCCTCGCCGCGCTGCGCGAAGCGCACGGCCTGCGCGACGGCGACGGCTGGCGCCTGCGCGCGCGCAGCCAGCTCGACCTGCTCGTCGGCGGCGCCCGCGGTGCGCTGTGGGGCGCGTTCGCGCTCGCCTGCATGGTGCTGCTGATCGCCTGCGCCAACGTGGCGATCCTGCTCGACGCGCGCCAAGCCGCGCGCCGCCGCGAACTGGCCGTGATGCAGGCGCTCGGCGCCAGTCGCGACCGTCTGCGCGGCCAGCTCGTGCTGGAACTGTGCCTGCTCGGCGCGATCGCGCTCGCGCTCGGCGTCGGCCTCGCCCACGCCGGCATCGCGCTGCTGCGCGGACTCGCCGAAGGCAGCGTGCCGCGCGTGGACGGCATCGTCATGGACTGGCGCGTGTTCGCCATCGCCGCCGTGCTCGGACTCGCCGCGCCGCTGTGCGCGGTGCTCGGCGGCAGCCTGCGCCTGCCCGGCGCGCCGGCCGAAGCCGTGCGCGGCGGCGGCAAGGGCGTGGTCGGCGGCGCGCGTCCGCAGCGCCTGCTGCCGGCGGCGGCGATGGCGCTGTCGACCGCCAGTCTGGTCGCCGCGCTCGGCTTCGGCCTCGGCCTGTGGCGGCTGCAGCGCGTCGATCCCGGTTTCCGCGCCGAGGCGGTGCACGCGCTGACCTTGTTCCGCGAGAGCCTGGGCACCGACAGCGGCGCGAGCGGACCGCCGGAATGGACGCGTTTCTCCGACGACCTGCTGCAGCGCCTGGCCGCGCTGCCCGGCGCCGAGGGCGTGGCGCTGACGACGGTCGCGCCACTGGCGCAGATCGGCGGCGCCAGCGCCAACGTGCACGCCAGCGGACGCGACGACGACGTGCCGGTGCAGGCCGCCGTGCGCCGCGTTTCACCCGGTTACCACGCCCTGCTCGGCGTCCCGCTGCTGGCCGGTCGCGACTTCGCCGCCGACGACCGCGCCGGCGCCGAGCCGGTGGCGATTATCAACCGTGCGCTCGCGAGGCGCCTGTTCGGCGACGCCTCGCCGCTGAACCGCACGATCGACCTGCCGCTGGCGCGCAGCGGGCGTTCGAGCTGCCGCATCGTCGGCGTGGTCGAGGACATCCGCAACGATGGCCTGCGCGCGGCGCCGGCGCCGGAGGTGCTGGTGCCGTTCGCGCAGGCGCCGCGCGTGGCGATGACGTTCCTGCTGCGCTCCCGGCCGGGATTGCAGGGCATCGACGCGGCGATGGCGCAGGCGCTGTGGAGCGTCGATCCGCGCCAGAGCGTCACGCGCCAGTTCGGCCTCGACGAACGCCTCGCCGCCGAGCTGCGTCCGGCGCGCTTCTTCGCCCGCGTGGTCGGCGCGTTCGCCTTCGCCGCGCTGCTGCTGGCGGTGCTCGGCGTGTACGCCGTCGCTTCTCTGCAGCAGCGCCGCCGCGTCGCCGAGTTCGGCCTGCGCCTGGCGGTCGGCGCCACGCCGGCGCGGCTGGCGCGCACGATCCTGCGCGACAGCCTGCTGGTCAGCGCCGTCGGCATCGGCGCCGGCCTCGCCCTTGCCGCCGCCGGTGCGCGCCTGCTCGGCCCGCTGCGCGCGGTCGGCGACGTCGACCTGCCGTTCGCGCTCTCGCTCGGCCTCGGCGCGATGGGCCTCGCCGCCGCACTGGCTGCGCTGCTGCCGGCGCTGCGCGCCGCGCGCGTGCCGCCGATGGAGGCGCTGCGTGACCGCTGATTCCACCCGCCGCACGCGCGCGAAGGCCGGCCCGTCCGGCGTCGCGACGAGCGGCCTGTCTCTTTCCGTCCGCTGCATCGAAGGCCGCCGATGATTTCCCTGCAAGATCTCCGCTTCGCCGTGCGCAGCCTGCGTTCCCACGCCGGCACGATGGGCTTCGCGACCCTGACCCTGGCGTGCGGCCTCGCCGCGGCGCTGGCGATCCTCGCCGTGGTCGACACCCTGCTGCTGCGTGCGCTGCCATATCCGAACGCCGAGCGCATCGTCGAACTGGACGAGCTGGCCGACGACGGCCACGCGATGAACTTCGCCAAGCCCAACTACGACGACCTCGTCGCCAACGTGTCCGCCTTCGAGGCGACCTCGTTCTACGCCGCCTGGACCGACACCGTCGGCAAGGGCGGCGAAGCGGCGCGCAGCAACGTCGTCTTCAGCGGCGGCGCGTTCTTCCGCACGCTCGGCGCGCAGCCGCAGCTGGGCCGGCTGTACGACGCCGGCGAGCGCGAGCGCGTCGTGGTAATCGGCCATGCGCTGTGGCAGAGCCTGTTCGGCGGGCGCGCCGACGCGCTCGGCGAGCGGCTCGACGTCGCCGGCGAGCCCTACACGGTCATCGGCGTGATGCCGGCCGGGTTCGCCTTTCCGGAAGGATCGGCGGTGTGGATGCCGACCACGCAGACCGATTTCGGTCCCTCGCGCACCGCGCACAACTGGCGCGCGGTCGGCCTGCTGCGCTCGGCGGACGCGCTGGCCGAGGCGCAGGCCGCGGCGAACGCGGTGGCGACGCGGCTGAAGCAGCAGTACGGCGACCAGACCAACGCCGTCGCGTTCGGCGTCACGCCGCTGGCCGCGGCGGTCGCCGCGCCGGTGCGCGGCGCGCTGCTGGTGCTCGCCGGCGGCGCGCTGCTCCTGCTGCTGATCGCGATCAGCAACGCGTTCAACCTGCTGCTCGCGCTGGCCGCGGCGCGCGGCCGCGAATTCGCCGTGCGCAGCGCGCTCGGCGCCAGCCGCGGGCGATTGCGCCGGCAGGCGTTCCTGGAAAGCCTGCTGCTGTCGGCGGCGGCCGCCGCCATCGGCCTGCTGCTCGCGCTGGCCGCCATCCGCGTGCTGGTGCGGCTGGCCGGCGGCACGCTGCCGCGCGCGGCCGAGATCGGCCTTTCGCCGGGCACGCTCGCCGCTGCCGCGATCGGCGCGGTGCTGATCGCGGCGGTGCTGAGCTTCACGCAGACCGCCGGCGGATCGCAGCTGGCGCAGCGCCTGCGCGAATCCGGCCGCGGCCAGACCGACGGCCGCCGGCACCTGTGGACGCGCAGCGGCCTGCTCGTCGCGCAGACCGCGCTGACCACCGCGCTGCTGGTCGGCGCCGGCCTGCTCACGCGCAGCTTCGTCGGCCTGCTCGCGGTGAATCCGGGCTTCGATCTCGACGGCGCGATCAACGTGCAGCTGTCGTTCCCCGGTACGCGCGACGCGCAGCAGGACGCGGCGATGCTCCAGCGCATCGCCGACGTGACCGAACAGATCCGGCGCCTGCCCGGCGTCAGCGCGGTCGGCGGCGTGAACGCCCTGCCGCTGACCGGCGACGGCGCCAACGGCGCGTTCTGGGACGCCGGCGTGAAGGAGATCGGCGGCAACATGCCGCCGCAGCTGGGCTACGCCGAGTTCCGCGTCGCCGGCGCGGACTACTTCGACGCCGCCGGCATCCGCCTGCTGCAGGGACGCAAGTTCGATTCGCGCGACCGCGCCGACGGCGAGCACGTCGCGCTGGTCAGCGAGGCGGTGGCGCGGCAGACCTGGCCCGGCCGCGATCCGATCGGCCAGCGCATCCAGTACGGCAACATGGACGGCGACGTGCGCCCGCTGACGGTGATCGGCGTGGTCGGCGACGTGCACGAACGCCGCCTCGAGCGCGCGCCGGCGGGCGCGGTGTACGTGAACCTCGAGCAGCGCCCGAAATCGCTGGGCGACCTCAACCTCGTCGTGCGCACCGGCGTTGCGCTCGGCGCGATGCTGCCGTCGCTGCGCAGCGTGCTCGACCGCAGCGCGGCGGACCTGCCGCATTCGCTGCGGCCGCTGGCGGAACTGCGCGTGACCGCGACCCAGCAGCGCCGCTTCAACCTGGTCCTGCTCGGCAGCTTCGCGCTGGTCGCGCTGGTGCTGGCGAGCAGCGGCCTGTACGGCCTGATGGCCTTCGCCGTCGGCCGCCGCGAGAACGAGTTCGCGCTGCGCCAGGCGCTCGGCGCGAGCCGGCGCAGCATCGCGCAGCTGGTGCTCGGCAGCGGCCTGCGCACCGGCGGCCTGGGCGTGGCGATCGGGCTGGTGCTGTCGCTGGCCGGCGCGCAGCTGCTGCGCGGCCTGCTCTACGGCGTGCCGGCGAACGATCCGCTGACCCTGCTCGGCGTCAGCGCGCTGCTGCTCGCCACGATCCTGCTCGCCTGCCTGCTGCCGGCGCGGCGTGCCTGCGCGGTCGCACCGAGGGAGGCGCTGGGATGACTGTCTGGATCGATGAACTGCGCCGCAGCGTCCGCGGGCTGGCGCGCCGGCCGGGATTCGCGCTGCTCGCCGGTGCCACGCTCGCGCTCGGCATCGGCGCCGGCACGGCGGTGTTCGCGCTGATCGACGCGGTGCTGCTGGCGCCGCCGCCGTATCCGCAACCCGAGCGGATCGCCGTGGTCGGCAAGGGCGACGGGCATCCCTGGTCGACGATCTCACCGCAGCAGTATCAGCAGCTCAACGGCGTCGACGGCATCGAACGCTTCGGCGCGGTGTTCGCGCCGAAGGACGTCAACGTCGCCGGCGGCGGCGATCCGGAACTGGTCACCGCCTGGCCGGTGGATGCGGGCCTGCTGCCCACGCTCGGCGTCGCGCCCGCGCTCGGACGCAATTTCTCCGCCGAGGAGGATCGTCCGAACGGCGCGCGCGCGGCGATCCTCGGCCACGCGTTCTGGCAACGCCACTTCGGCGCCGATGCGAACGTGGTCGGCCGCAGCGTGCTGGTCGACGGCGTGTCGACGCCGATCGTCGGCGTGCTGCCGCCGACGTTCCGTCTGCAAGGCGCGCCGGACGTCCTGCTGCCGCTCGCGCTGCCGGCGTCGAGCCAGGATCGCGCCACAAACCTGCTGACGATCGCGCGCCTGGGTGCCGGCACGACCCTGGCGGCGGCCGGCGCGGCGATCGACGCCCGCCTGCAGTCGCGCGCCGAGGAACTGGGTTTCGCCGACGGCTCGTGGCGGCCGCACTTCTCGGCCACGCCGCTGGCGCAGGACATGAACGCGACGGCACGGCCGGTCCTGCTGCTGTTCGTCGCCTGCGCCGCCTGCGTGCTGCTGCTGGTGGCGGTCAATCTGTCCAACCTGATGCTGCTGCGCGCGCTCGCGCGCGGGCGCGACGGCGCGGTGCGCTCGGCGCTCGGCGCCTCCGCCGCGCAACTCGCGCTGCCCGCGCTCGGCGAAGGCCTGGCGATCGGCTTGTGCGGTGCGCTCGGCGGCCTCGCCCTCGCCGCCGCCGCGCTGCAGCTCGCACGCGCGTGGCTGCCGCCGGACTGGATGGGCGCCCGGACCCATCTGATCGACGCCGGCGCCGTCGCGTTCGCCTTCGGCGCCGCCATCGCAGTCGCCCTGATCGCCGCCGCGTTCGGCGTCTGGCGCAGTCGCGGCGCCGGCGCGGCGCACGAACTCGCCGCCGGCACGCGCTCCGGCCCGGGTGCCGGCTCGCAGCGCTTCAGCCGTGCGCTGGTGGTGGCGCAGGCGAGTCTTGCGACCCTGCTGCTCGCCACCTCGGCCCTGCTCGCCCATTCGCTGTGGAAGCTGTCACGCGTGGACCTCGGCTTCGACGCGCGCGGCGTGCTGACCTTCCGCCTCAATCCCGCGCCCGCCCTGTATCCCGACACCGCCGCCGTGCAGCGCCTGGCCGAGCGCCTGCTCGAACGGCTGCGCGCGGAGCCGGGCGTGCGCGACGTCGCGCTGACCACGGGCCTGCCGATCGGCTCCCAGTTCAACGTTTCCGCCCGTCTGCCCGACGGCCGTTCGCCGCCGGAAGCGCCGCAGTACGGCGCGGTCAGCGCCGGCTCGTTCGCGACCTTCGGCATTCCCCTGGTCGCCGGGCGCGATTTCGCCGATGCCGACCGCGCCGGCGCCGAGCCCGTCGCCATCGTCAACGCGGCGTTCGCGCGGCAATACCTCGGCGGCGATGCGCTCGGAAAGTCGATCAAGGTCGAGGATGGCGCGGACCTGCCGATGCCGATGATGCGCATCGTCGGCGTCGTCGGCGACGTGCACAAGTTCGGACCGCAGGAAGACGCGCCGCCGACCTACTACGTGCCACTGGCGCAGGTTCCCGACGGCCTCTTCGGCCTGGTGCGCCAGTTCGTGCCGCTGAACGTGGCCGTGCGCGTCGACGACCACGTTCAGCACCACGCGCTGGCCGCCTACGCCGAGCGCATGCGCGCGGCGCTGCGCGAGATCGACGCGCGCCAGGGCGTGGCCGGCCTGCGCCTGCTCGAACGCGACGTCGCCGATGCCACCGCCGTGCAGCGCGCCAACGCCGCGTTGACCAGCCTGTTCGCGACCCTCGCCCTGCTGCTCGCCGGCATCGGCCTGTACTCGGTGACCGCCGTCGCCGTCGCCGCGCGCCAGCGCGAGTACGGCGTGCGCGCCGCGCTCGGCGCCGCGCCGTCGCGGCTGCTGCGCGGCGTGCTCGGCGCCGGCCTGCGCGACGTCGGCCTTGGCCTGGCCATCGGGCTGCTCGTCGCGATCGTCGCCGGGCGCGTGCTGCAGGGTTTCCTGTTCGGCGTCGACGCGGCCGATCCGCTGGCGCTGGCGGCGACGCTGTGCGCACTGCTGCTCGCCGGCCTCCTCGCCACCGCGCTGCCGGCGCTGCGCGCCGCGCGCGTCGATCCGATGCAGGCCTTGCGCAGCGAATGAGCCTCGACCGGGAGCGCCGATGAACCTCGCCCAGATCCTGCGCCGGCACGCGCGTGCGCCGGCCTTCACCCTGATCGTGCTGCTGCTCGTCGGCATCGCCGTGGCGATCAACGCGACCACCTTCGGCGCGCTGCACGCGGTGCGCTGGAAGTCGCTGCCGTTCGCCGACGGCGACCGGCTGGTGGAACTGAAGGTGGAGATGGCGAAGGCCGGATTCGGCTTCGCGCTGGCGGACCGCTTCCGCGACGCGCTGCTCGCCGACGGAGCGCCCTTCGCCGGCGCGCTCGGCTTCGCGCAGCAGGGGGTTTCGCGCTACCTCGCCGACGACGGCACGCCGTGGCAGGTGTCGCGCGTGACGCCGGATTTCGCGCAGGTGCTCGGCGTCGCGCCGGCGCTCGGACGCGCCTTCGTCGCCGACGACGCGAAGGACCGCGCCGCCGTCGTGCTGCTGTCGGACGCGGCCTGGCGCTCGCGCTTCGGCGCCGATCCGGACGTGGTCGGGCGCAGCGTGCGCTTCGGCGGCGCGAGCTACACGGTGGCCGGCGTCATGCCGCGCGGCTTCGCCTTTCCCGACCGCCGCGCGGACGCGTGGATTCCGCTGGTGTGGTCGGCGCAGGAGCGCGACTCGAACGCGCAGTCCTACCTCGGCGAGCTGGCGGTCGTCGCGCGCCTCGCGCCGGGCGCGAGCGTGGCGCAGGCGAGCGAAAAACTCGGCGCGCTGCTGGCGCGCGACGAAAAGCTGGCGCCGAAGTTCGCCGAGGACGATCCGCAGCCGCGCGTGACGCTGCTGCGCGAACGCTACGCCGGCACCGCCAGGACCCTCGAGCTGATGCAGCTCGCCGCGCTGATCCTGCTCGCCGCGGTGGTCGCCAGCACGGTCAACCTGATGTTCGACCGCGTGCTGGCGCGCGCGCGCGGGCAGGCGATCCGCCGTGCGCTCGGCGCCAGCGAAGCGGCGATCGCCGCCGACGCGGCCGTCGACCTCGCCCTGCCGCTGTTCGGCGGCCTCGTCGCCGGGCTCTGCCTCGCGCCGTTCGGACTGCGTTTGCTGCAGGAACTCTCCCTGCTGCCCGCCTCGCTGCCGCAGGGCGGGGATTTCGACTTCGCCGCCGTGGTCGCCGGCGCCGCCGCGGCGCTGGTCGTGCTCGCCGCCTCGCTCGCCACCGTGCCTTCGCGCCGTTCGCTGCACCGCTCCGCGCAGCGCCATGCCGGCGGCCTGGGCCGCGCGCGCAAGGCGATGCTCGTCGCGCAGGTGATGCTGGCCACGGCGATGACGGGCAGCGTCGCCCTGCTCGCGCGCAGCGCCGTCAACGTGCTCGGCGTCGATCGCGGCTTCGACAGCCGCGGCGTGCTGATGACCTCGATCGACGCCTTCGACGCCGCCGGTGCGCGCCAGCGCGGCGCCGTGCCGACCGCCGCGGGCGACGGCTTCGCGCTCGAGGTGGAGGCGCTGCGCGCCGACGTCGCCGGGCTGCCCGGCGTGCGCCACGCCGCCGTCGCCACGATGCCGCCGTTTTCCGGCATGGATTCGAGCGGCACGTTCGGCCTGCCTGCCCTGGCCGAAAAACAACAGGCGCGCGAACGCGAGATCGGCCGCGGCTACTTCGCGGCGATGGGCATCGGCTTCGTCGCCGGCGAGGATTTCCGCGCCGACGGCGAGGCGGCCACCGCCGTCGTCGACGAACGCTTCGTCGCGCGCTACTTCGGCGCCGCCGATCCGCTCGGCGCACGCATCGACCTGAGCGACGACCGCGGCGACCTGCATCCGGCGCGCATCGTCGGCGTGGTGCGCTCGGTCAAGAGCGGCAGCCTGGAGGAAAGCCAAACCCTGCCGACCCTCTATCGCCCGATGCAGGCGCATTCGCCGTACTTCTGGCTGATCACGCGCGCCGGCGAGGCAGACCCGTCGGCGACGGCCGCCGCCGTGCGCGAACGCGTGCTGGCGCGCTTCCCGCACGCGCGCCTGCGCGTGCACGCCGCGCTGGACACGCTGGTCGACGACACCCTCGCCGACCGCCGCCACCTGCTCGCCGCGATCGGCGGTTTCGCGGCGGCCGCGCTGGCGCTCGCCGCGATCGGACTGGCCGCCGTGCTCGCCTTCGCGGTGCGCCGCCGCACCGCCGAACTCGGCGTGCGCCTGGCGCTCGGCGCGACGCCGGCGCGCGTGCGCAACCTCGTGCTGCGCCAGGGCGGCGCGCTGACCGCCGCCGGCCTCGCGCTCGGCGCCGGCCTCGGCCTGGTCCTGTCACGGCTGCTCGCCGACCGGCTGTTCGGCATCGGCTACGCCGATCCGGCCAGCTGGACCGCGGCGCTGGCCGTGGTGGCCGCGGTGGCGCTCGCCACCTGCTGGCTGCCGGCACGGCGCGCCGCTGCGACCGATCCGATCCAGGCGCTGCGACATGAGTGACACCCCGGCCCGCACCCGGCTTTCCGACCTCCGTTCCTTCCCGGACCTGCCATGACCTTCTTCGACCTCCGCCTCCTCCTGCGCCGCCTGCTGCGCACGCCCGGCTTCAGCGCGGTGTCCGTGCTGCTGCTCGGCCTCGCCTTCGGCGCGTTCGCCTGCGTCGCCAGCGTGGTCTACGGCCTGCTGCTGAAGCCGCTGCCGTTTGCGCAGTCCGAGCGGCTGGTGACGGTGGAATCGCGCGTGCTCGGCATTCCGTTCGACGTCGGGCTGTCGACGCCGCTGCGCGAGGAGATCGCCCGCCATGCGCGCGGCCTCGACGGCATCGCGGCCTACCGCACCAGCGACGTGGTGCAGCGCGACGACGGCGGCCGCCGCATCGGCTCGCTGAGCACCGCGCTGGTCGAGCCGGGCCTGTTCGGACTGCTCGGCGCGCAGCCGGCGCTGGGGCGCCTGTTCGTCGCCGAAGACGCCGCCGAAGGCGCGGCGCGCAGCGCGGTGCTGTCGTGGGACGAGTGGCAGCAGCGCTACGGCGGCGCCGCCGATGCGGTCGGACGCACGCTGCGGCTGGAAGACCAGGACTACCGCGTCGTCGGCGTGCTGCCGAAGGGCTTCGTCTTCCCGAGCGGCGAGACGCGCCTGTGGCTGCCGCTCGCCTTCAGCGCCGAAGACCGCGCGCGCACGCGCGCCGGCAACTTCGACGGCACGCTGGCGATCGCGCGCCTGCGCGCGGGCGCCGATCGCGCCGCGGTCGCCGACGAACTGGCCGGTATCGCCAAGGCGATGCCGGAACTCGACGGCGCCTTCGGCGGCAGCTTCAAGCTGCGCGTGGACCCGCTGCGTTCGCTGTGGGCCGGCGATCGCGGCGACGCGCTGCTGCTGATGCTGCTGGCGGTATCGATGGTGTGGCTGGTCACCGCCGCCAACGTCACCAATCTGTTTCTCGCACGGGCGCTGGAGCGCCGCCACGAGACCGCGCTCACCGCCGCGCTCGGCGCGACACCGTGGCGCCGGGCGCGTGCGGCGGTGATCGAGGCGGCCACGCTGTGCGTGGCCGGTGCCGCGCTCGGCGGCGCGCTGCTGCCGGCGGGCCTGGCCCTGCTGCGCCGTTTCGACCTGCTGCCCACCGGCACGCCGCAGTCGATCGGCATCGACGCGCCGACCCTCGTGCTGCTGGCGCTGCTGGCGCTCGCGCTGTGCGTCGCGCTGGCCTTCGCCGGGCTGTCCATGCAGCGTGGCAACCTCAACGACATGATCCGCCACGGCGGCTCGCGCCAGACCGCCGGCGGCGCCGCGCAGACCGCGCGCAAGGGGCTGGTGGTGGCGCAGGTGGGGCTGACCGTCGCGCTGCTGTTCGGCATCGGCGTGCTGCTGCGCAGCTCGCACAACCTGCTCGCCGAAGACGTCGGCTTCCGCCGTGACCACCTGCTCTACGTCGGCCTCTACGATCTGGTTCCCTCCGGCGCGACGCCGGAGCTGCGCACCGCGCGCCTGAGCGAACTGGCCGAGCGCACGCGCGCCCTGCCCGGCGTCGCCGCCGCCGGACTGGGCAGCATGATTCCGTTCGGCACCAGCATCGCCACCACGAACTACTCGCCGCCCGGCCAGGAAGACATCAAGGACAAGCCGATCGGCTACGACCAGAAGGTCGACGCCGGTTACTTCGCCGCGCTCGGCATTCCGATCGTGCGCGGCCGCGGCTTCGACGCCGGCGAGGTGCGCTCGAAGGCAGCGGTGGCCATCGTCGACGAGACGTTCGTGAAGCGGCACTTCGGCGACGCCGATCCACTCGGCAGGCATTTCAAGGTCGGCGCCGGGCCGGGGCTGCCCGATCGCGAGGTCACCGTGGTCGGCGTGGTGCCGACGCTGAAGCAGCGTTCGCTCGACGAAGTGGCCGACCGGCCCGCCATCTACCAGCCGGACCCGGCGCCGCCCTACGCCGCGCTGGCGGTGCGCACGGCGGTCGATCCGTCCGCCGTGGTCGCGCCGCTGAAGGCGCTCGGCGGAGAGATCGCGCCGAAGGAGTCGATCGGTCCGATCGTCACGCTCGGCGAGCGCATCGCCGACACGCTGAAGGACCGCACACGCCTGAACGACCTGCTCGGCCTGCTCGGCCTGACCGCGCTGCTGCTGGCCGCGGTCGGGCTGTACGCGGTGCTCGCCTACGCGGTGCGCCAGCGCACCTCCGAGTTCGGCGTGCGCATGGCGCTCGGCGCGCGCGCCTCGGACGTACGCAGCCTGGTGCTCGGCCAGGGACTGCTGCTGGTCGGCGCCGGACTCGCGCTCGGCCTGCCGCTGGCCTGGGCGTTCGCGCGCCTGCTGTCGGCGCGGCTGTATCGTGTCGGCGCGTTCGACCTGCCCACGCTCGCCGCGGTCGCCGCCGCGCTCGCCGCGGTCGGACTGCTGGCATGCTGGTGGCCGGCGCGCCGCGCCGCCCGCGTCGATCCGCTGGTCGCCCTGCGCGACGAATGAACTCCCCTTTCGCAAGGAAACGCCCGTGTCCCTGATCGAACTGCGCAACGTCGAAAAATCCTTCCCCCTCGCCGGCGGCCGCACCTGGGTGCTGCGCAACATCACGCTGGACATCGTCGAGGGCGAGTTCGTCAGCGTGATGGGCCCGTCCGGCGCCGGCAAGAGCTCGCTGCTGAACGTGCTCGGCCTGATGGACCACGAATGGCAGGGCGCCTACTCGCTCGACGGCGTCCAGGTCGAGACCCTGAATCCGAAGCAGCGCCAGACGCTGCAGCGCGAGAAGATCGGCTTCATCTTCCAGCACTACCACCTGATCGACGACCTGAAGGTGTGGGAGAACCTCGACCTGCCGCTGCAGTACCGCGACGTGCCGGCGAAGGAACGCGCCGCGCGCGTGGCCGACCTGCTCGACCGCTTCCAGATCGTCGGCAAGAAGGACCTGTTCCCGGGCCAGCTGTCCGGCGGCCAGCAGCAGCTGGTGGCGGTGGCGCGCGCGGTCATCACGCGTCCGCGCCTGCTGCTCGCCGACGAGCCGACCGGCGCCCTGCATTCGAGCCAGGCGCGCACGATCATGGACCTGCTGCACGAGCTGAACCGCGAGGGCATGACGATCGTGCAGGTCACCCACAACGAGCCGTTCGCGCGGGAAGCGCAGCGCGTGATCCGCCTGGCCGACGGATGGATCGAGCAGGCCGTCGTATGATCTGCCGCCTTTCGCGCGCGACGCGCGAACTCCGCCGCGTCGCCGCACGCGCCTTTTCCAGTCCCCCGAACGCATGACTCCGAACCTTCTCATCGCCGACGACCAGCGCGACATCCGCGAGGCGCTGCGCCTGCTGCTGAAAGCCGAAGGCATCGGCTGCGTCGCGGCCGACGGTCCGGCCGCGGCGATCGAGGCCGCGCGCAAGCAGCGCTTCGACGCCGCGCTGATCGACCTCAACTACACGCGCGACACCACCTCCGGCGCCGAAGGCCTGGACCTGCTGCGCGAGCTGAAGAAGCTCGACGCCGAACTGCCGGTGATCGCGATGACCGCCTGGGGCACGATCGACGTCGCGGTCGAGGCGATGCGCCTGGGCGCCGGCGACTTCATCGAGAAACCGTGGGACAACCAGCGCCTGGTCAACGTCGTGCGCAACCAGCTCGCGCTGGGCAAGGCACGCCGCAACGAGCGCCGCCTGGCCGCCGAGAACGCGCTGCTGCGCGCCGGCGAGGACGAGGAATTCGTCGCCGCCTCGCCGCCGATGCGCGCGCTGCTGGCCACGCTGGCGCGCGTCGCGCCGTCGGATGCAAACGTGCTGATCCTCGGCGAGAACGGCACCGGCAAGGGCGTCATCGCGCGCAGGCTGCACGAGACCTCCCGGCGCGCCGCCGCCTCGTTCGTCAAGGTCAACATGGGCGGCATTCCCGAGAGCGTGTTCGAGGCCGAGATGTTCGGCCACGTACGCGGCGCGTTCACCGACGCCAAGAGCGACCGCATCGGCCGCTTCGAGCTGGCCGACGGCGGCACCCTGTTCCTCGACGAGATCGCCAACATTCCGCCGGCGCAGCAGCCCAAGCTGCTGCGCGTGCTCGAGGACGGCGAACTCGAGCGCGTGGGGTCCTCGCGCACGCTGAAGGTCGACGTGCGCCTGGTTTCGGCGACCAATGCCGACCTCGCCGCCGACGTCGCCCGCGGCGCATTCCGCAAGGACCTGATGTTCCGCCTCAATACGGTCGAGCTGCACCTGCCGCCGCTGCGCGAGCGCGGCGAGGACATCGCGCTGCTGGCGCAGTCGTTCCTGCAGCGCTTCGCCGCGCGCTACCAGCGCGACGGCCTGCGCTTCGCGCCGTCCGCGCTGCGCGCGCTGCAGAACTACGCCTGGCCCGGCAACGTGCGCGAGCTGTCGCACATCGTCGAGCGCGCCGCGCTGATGGCCGATGCGACCCAGCTCGACGAGGACGCGCTGAACCTGAAGCCGCCCGCGCCGCACGACATCAGCGGCGCCGCCGCGCTGGCGGCGAGCGAATCGCTGACCGTCGAGCAGGCCGAGGAACGCATGGTGCGCCAGGCGCTGGAGCGCACCGGCGGCAACATCCAGCGCGCCGCCGCCCTGCTCGGGCTGAGCCGCCCCTCGCTGTACCGCCGCCTGCAGAAGTACGGCATCGAGCCGGACGCGTGATGCGCACCGCCGCGCGCCGCGCCGGCGGCCGATCCGTGCGCGCGGGCCTTGCGGCTATCATGCCGCCTTCGTGCCACGGGCCGGGACCGCACTAGTGCCGCGCACATCGCGCTGGAGCTACGAACATCGCCTGCTGGCAGGCCTGCTGCTCGTCGCCCTGCCCGCCCTGCTGGCGTTCGGCGCCGCCGCCGCGTTCGCGTTCGACGCGATGTGGAAGGCGGCCGCGGCCACGGCCGCGCTCGCCGCGGTCACGCTGGCCCTCGCGCTCGCGCTGCAGCGCCGCGCGGTGTTTCCGCTGTACACGCTGTCGAACCTGCTCGAGGCGCTGCGCGAAGGCGACTACAGCCTGCGCGGCTCGCGCGCGCGCCGCGGCGACGCGGTCGGCGAGGTCGTATGGGAGATCAACGCGCTGGCGCAGACGCTGCGCGAGCAGCGCCTTTCGGTCGAGGAAAAAAGCGCGCAGCTGACCAAGGTCGTCGCGGCGCTCGACATCGCGGTGCTGAGCTTCGACGCCGACGGCTACCTCACGCTGGCCAATCCGGCCGCCGAACGCCTGCTCGCGCAGCCGTTCGCCGCGCTCGACGGACGCTCGGCGCAGGCGCTCGGCCTCGCCGGCTTCCTCGCCGCGGACGCCGCGCGCGTGGTCGAGCACGCGTTCCCTTCCGGCGCCGGACGCTGGGAGATCCGCCATTCGCGCTTCCGCGCCGACGGGCGTCCGCACGACCTGCTGGTCATCACCGACCTCAGCCGTGCGCTGCGCGAGGAGGAGCGCCTCGCCTGGCAGCGCCTGCTGCGCGTGCTCGGGCATGAGCTCAACAATTCGCTCGCGCCGATCCGATCGATGGCGGCGACCGTGTCCAAGCTGATCGCCGCCGAGCCGCCGCCGGAGGACTGGCGCGGCGACGCACGCAGCGGACTGGACGTGATCGGCGACCGCGCCGACGCGCTGGCGCGCTTCATGGCGCGCTACACCGCGCTGGCGCGGCTGCCGCCGCCGAACCTGCGCGAGGTCGCGTTCGACGAACTCGCGCGGCGCGCGGCGCGGCTGGAACAGCGCCTGGACGTGCGCGTCGCCGGACCCGCCCTGCGCGCCGCACTCGACCCGGACCAGATCGAACAGGCACTGATCAACCTGGTCCGCAACGCCGCCGATGCGGCGCTGACCAGCGGCGGCGACGTCGCCCTGAACTGGCGCGAGGAGAACGGCGCGCTGGTCACGGAGATCGTCGACGGCGGCCCCGGCCTGCCGCCGAGCGGCAACCTGTTCGTGCCGTTCTTCACCACCAAGCCCGGCGGCTCCGGCATCGGCCTGGTGCTGGCACGGCAGATCGTCGAGCAGCACGGCGGCACCCTGGCGCTGGAGAACCGCGCCGACGCGCGCGGCTGCGTCGCACGCCTGCGGCTGCCGATGTCGGCGGCGACGCCGAACTGAGCGCTCAGGCCTGCGCGAACCCGAACGCCAGCACGTCGCGGATATCGTCGGTCTGCGCCAGGCACATCAGCAGGCGCTCGACGCCGAGCGCGACGCCGGCGCAGGCCGGCAGGCGGTCGAGCACGGCGAGCAGGCGTTCGTCGAGCGGCAGCTCGCGCTGGCCGCGCGCGCGGCGGCGCGCGTTGTCGCGCTCGAAGCGCACGCGCTGTTCGGCCGCGTCATTGAGCTCGTGATAGCCGTTGGCCAGCTCGTACGGCCCGAGGTACAGCTCGAAGCGCTCGGCCAGCGGCGGTTCGCCGGCACGGATCCGCGCCAGCGCGCACTGCGTGGCCGGGAAGTCGTGGATCACGGCGATGCGGTCGCGCGCGATTTCCGGCTGCAGGCGATGCGTGATCAGCAGATCGAGCCAGTCGTCGCGCGACAGCTCGCCGGCGTCGATGCGCACGTCGGCCAGCGGCGCGCGCAACTGCTCGATCGACGCGGTGAACGGATCGAGGCCGAGCACGTCGGCGAACCACTCGCGGTAGCTGCTGCGGGTCACCTCGGCGCGCCGCCCGAGCAGGGCCAGCGCCGCCTGCACCAGCTCGACCGTCTCGTCGGCCAGACGCAGATGGTCCCAGCCGACGCGGTACCACTCCAGCATGGTGAATTCGGGATTGTGGCGCCGCCCGGCCTCGCCGTCGCGGAACACGCGGCCCAGTTCGTAGCAGTCGCCGATGCCGGCGGCGAGCAGGCGCTTGAGCGGGTACTCGGGCGAGGTGCGCAGCCAGCGCTGGCGCGAGCCGGCGTCGAGGTGGCCGCCGAACGTGGTGCAGAAGCTCTCGATGTTCGGCTCGGTGTTGCCGGCGGCGCTGAGGATCGGCGTCTCCACCTCGAGCACGCCGCGCTCGGCGAAGAAGGCGCGGATGCGCGCGTACAGCCGGGCGCGCAGCTGCAGCGCGGCGACGGTCGGTTCGGGCGTGGCGGACGGCGGCGTCAACGGGATTTCGCGGCGATACGGGCGGCGAAGTGTAAGGGGTTTCGCCGGCCGGCAGCGACGTCGTCACGCGCACCGGACCGCACTACACTGCCGCGACTTCGACCGGGAACCCGCGCATGCGCAATCTGGACTTCAGCTCGTGGCAGGCCCTGCTCTCGACCCTGCTCGGCATCGCCGTCATCACGCTGATCGGCGTCGGCATCCGCCTGCTCGCGATGCAGACCATCCAGCAACGCCGCGAGCGCGAGAACCGCCAGATCAACGAACGCCTGCGCACGCTGATCGCGGCCTACAAGACGCTCGGCGGCTCGTTCACCGGCAACCTCGCGGTCGATCCGACCCACCTGCGCGACCTGCGCCGGCAGGCCGCCGCGGCCGAAGGCGACGCGGACGCCGACGCGCCGTCCGGCAGCGACCGCGCGCGGCGCATGCGCGACGCGGTGGAGGCCGCGCTGTCGGACATCATCCTGCTCGGCACCGAGGAGCAGGTGCGGCTCGCCGCACGGGCCGCGACGGAACTCGTCGAAGGCCGGCCGATCCACACGCACGAACTGGTCGTCTCGCTGCGCGACTTCGTGCGCGAGGCGCTCGACCTCGATCCGGTGCCGGCCGCGCTGGCGCTGCCGAAGCAGGGTCCGACCCGTCCGGGCAGCGGCGCGGGCGGCGGTGGCGGCCGCGGCAAGGGCGAAGGCGGCGGCAGGGACGAGGCCAAGGGCGGCGGGCGCGGCGGCGGCTCCGGCGGCGGCATGGGCGCGGGCATGGGCCTGGGCGCCGGCCTGGGGCTCGGTTCCGGCGGTCTGCACGACGCCGGTGCGGGCGATGACAAGGACGCCGTGCGCTGAGCGTTTGCGCCGCTTCGGCGGCGAGGCGCGCACCGGCAATCGCGCAACGTGCACGAGTGGCCTGGACCGCGCGCGAACCGCGCGAGCGGCGCGCCTCGCGGCTCCCTCGCCTTCTTCCTCGTCGCTGCAGGCGGACCCGGCCGCGACGATCCGGTCGGCTCCCGGCCTGCCCGGCGGACCCTTCGCGACAGTCGCGGGGCCGGTTGCTAGACTTCGCCGGGGGGATTCGATGAGTGCAAAACCCGGCCAAGCCGCCGCCAGTCCCGAGCTGACGCGCCTGCTGCACGAATGGCGCAACGGCGACGGCCGCGTCTTTTCGGCGCTGATCGAGCAGGTCTATCCGGCGCTCAAGCGCATCGCCCTGCAGCGCGTCGACCAGCACAACGGCGTGGCCACGCTGTCGCCGACCGAGCTGGTGCACGAAACCGCACTCGGCATGATGCAGTCGCCGGCGGACTTCGCCAACCGCGCGCATTTCTTCGCCACCATGTCGCTGGCGATGCGCTCGATCCTGGTCGATCGCGCGCGTGCGCGCGCCGCCGACAAGCGCGGCGGCGACTGCGTGCAGATCAGCCTGTCCTGCGTCGACGCCGGCGAGGACGCGACGACGGCGGTCGACCTGCTGACGCTGGAACAGGCGCTCGGCGAGCTGGAAGCGCTCGACCCGCGCTGCGGCCAGGTCATGCACCTGACCTACTTCGGCGGATTGCAGCAGGAGGAAATCGCGCTCGTGCTCGGGGTGTCCGTGCCGACCGTGAAACGCGACCTGCGCTTCGCGCGTTCCTGGCTGCTGCGCGCGATCGGCGACGGGTCCGATGGCGATCGACGCTGAGCGCTACTCGAGGCTGCGCGACCTCCACGACGCCGTCGTCGACCTCGAGCCCGCCGCGCGTGCTCACGCGCTGGCGCACCTGGGCGCCGATGCCGGACTCGCCGCGCAGGTGCTGGCGCTGTGCGCGGCCGGCGACCGCGACCGCAGCGGCGCCTTGACCGCCGCGCGCGACGGCCTGCTCGACGGCGCGTCCGCGATGCGGCCGGCGGTCGGCGAGATCTTCGGCGCCTGGCGCATCGTCGAGGAAATCGGCCACGGCGGCATGGGCCGCGTCTACCGCGTCGAGCGCGGCGACGGCAGCTACGAGCAGACCGCCGCGCTGAAGTTCATCAAGGGCCTGGCCGGCAAGGCGGCGATCGCGAACTTCATGCGCGAGCGCCAGCTGCTGGCCGACCTCAGCCATCCCAACATCGCGCGCCTGCTCGACGGCGGCACCGGCGCGAACGGACAGCCGTACCTGGTGATGGAATACGTCGCCGGCCTGCCGATCGACGAGCACTGCCGGCGCCACCGTCCCGGCCTGAACGCGACCCTCGATCTGTTCGTCGCCGCCTGCGCCGCGGTGAGCCACGCGCACCGGCAGCTGATCGTGCACTGCGATCTGAAACCGTCGAACATCCTGGTCGACGCGCAGGGCCGGCCGATGCTGCTCGACTTCGGCATCGCGCAGCTCGCCGAGCGTCTGGCCGATGACGCCGCGCACGATCCCGGCGGCGCCTCCGCCGGCTACACGCCCGGTTACGCCAGCCCCGAGCAGCGTCGCGGCGAGCGCGTCGGCGTCGCCAGCGACGTCTACAGCCTCGGCGTGGTGCTGCGCGAGATGCTCGAGGCGGCGAACGTGCGCGCCGGGCCGGAACTCGCCGCCGTCGTCGCAATGGCGACGCGCGCGGATCCGGCCGCGCGCTACGCCTCGGTCGACGCGCTGCGCGAGGACCTGGCGCGACTGCGCGCGCATCGCCCGGTGCGCGCGTTGCCGGCGGCGGCCGGCTACCGCCTGGCGCGCTTCGCGCGGCGCCATTGGCTGGCGCTGTCGGTCGCCGGCGCCGTCGTGCTGCTGACGGCGTCGTTCACCTGGAGGCTCGCCGGCGAAAGCCGCCGCGCGCTGGCCGCCGAGCAGGCTGCGCTGGCCGAGCGCGATCGGGCGCGCCAGGCCGAAAGCCAGGCGCGCGCCTCCGAAGCCGCGGCGCGCGAGACCAGCCTGTTCCTGACTTCGGTGTTCGAAGGCGCCAATCCCGATGCCGGCAGCGGCAACGTCTCCATCGCCACGCTGCTCGACCAGGCGCTGCAACGCATCGAGCGCGACCTGGGCGACGATCCGGCAACGCGCGCGCAGATGTCGGCGGCCTTGGCCAAGGTGCTGTTCGTGATCGGCCAGCACGAGCGCGCGCGTGCGCTGTACGACAAGGCCATCGCACTGGAGCGTACGCAGAACCGGCCGCTGGTGCTGGCGCAGATGCTGATCGACGACGCCGAAGCGTCGCTGCGCTACTCCGACCGGGTCCGGCTGTCGGACTACGCGCGCGAAGCGCTGCGCCTGCTCGAGCGGCACGCCGAGCCGGATTCGCCGGTGCGCGTGAAGCTGACCCTGAGCGCGGCCAAGGTGCTCGGCGTCGACGAGCCCGACGCGGCGGCGGACCTGTTCGAGCGGATGCTGCCGTCGATGCGCCGGCTCGAACCCGACGGCATGGCCCTGTCGCTCAGCCTGTCCGACTACGGCTGGCTCGAACGCACGCGCGGCAACTACGCGCACGCCGTCGCGCTGCTGCAGGAGTCGATCGCGCTGCGCGCCCGGGTGGCGGGCGACGGCAACGAAGAATACGCGCAGGACCTGGAGATCCTCGCCAATACGCTCACCCTGGCGCGCCGCTTCGACGAGGCCGAGCCGCTGTTCCTGCGCGCGCAGGAGCTGCACCGCCGCACCGGCCACATGGACGGCCGCAGCGGCGCCTGGTCGCTGGACCAGTACGCGACCCTGCTCTACGAGGCCGGCCGCTCGCTGCAGGCGCTGCCGCTGTACGACGAGGTTTTCTCGATCGCCGCGCGCAAGGTGTCCGCCGACGACGATTCGCAGCTGGTCTGGCGCCACAACCTGGCCAAGAACGCCGCCATGGCCGGCGACGCGGAGCGCGCCGGGCGTGCGATCGCCGAGGCGCTCGCCGGTGCGCGGCGGACCGGCGCGGCCGACTACCTGCTCGCGCGCTTTCTGCGCACGCAGGGATACATCCTCGGCCTGACCGGCTGCACCGACGAGACCGGCAGCGCGCTCGGCGCGGCCGAAGCGATCTATGCCGCCCGGCACAAGCCCGAGGACGCCGACCTGAACGCGACCCAGGTCGAGCGCGCCCTGTGGCTGGCCACCTGTGGCCAGCCCGACGCGGCCTTGGCCGCGCTCGAGCAGGCGGCGCCCTACCGCGGCGCGCTGAGGCCGCTGCCGTCGTGGCAGTTCGCGCAGGCGCAGGCGCTGGCCCACCTGCAGCGCAACGGCGACGCGGCCGCCCTGGCCGAGGTGCAGCAGGCCGAAGCCCTCGCCGCGACGACCTTCGCCGCGGGCGATCCGCGCATCGCGCTGGCCACGCTGCCGCGCGCGCAATGGCTGCAGGCGCACGGCCGTCGCGACGAAGCGGCGGCGCTGGCGGCCGCCATCCTCGCCGGCGTCGACGGCAGGCTCGTGCCGCACTCGCCCCTGCTCGCGCGCATCCGCGCCTTGCGCGAACCGCGCTGACCTCGCCCGCGCGGGGCTCCGCGCCGGCAGATCGAGGGCGCCTCAGCCGGCGCCGTTCCGGCTCGCCGCGCCGGCCGGCAGCGGCCGCCGTCGCGGCGATGATCCCTGGCGACGCCGGAATACGATTACCGGGGCAGCGCTGCCATTGCTTGATTTCCAGGGGGAAAGACCGTGTCCGATCGCGTTGCCACCGCGCCGCTTCGCCGTGCGCCGACTTCGCCGCTGCGAAGCGATCCGCTGGATTTCAGGCGCGCACAGCCGTCCGTCCCGGCCGCGCAGGGCGCGCATTCGCCGCGCGGCGCAGACCGGTTCGGCGCGCGATCGCCGACGTCCGGCACGCCCGGCTGCCCCGCCGCGCGCCGGTTCGCATCGACATGGATTCCGTCTGTCCGTTCCGGCAACGCCGTGCGCGCCGGCCTGCTCGCCGCCCTCGCGCTGGCGCCGATGCCGCCGGCGCTCGCGGCCTACGCTCCGTGCGATACGCCCGCGTCCGACTGCGAGATCCTCAGCGACCGCACCTATACCGATCCCAATACCTACGACTACACCAACAAGAACACGCTCGACATCATGTCCGCGGGGGGCGTCTACCCCACCATCACGCAGACCGGCGGCACCGTCGTCACCAAGGGCCTGGGGCTGTGGAACGGCGTCACCTGGAACATGAGCGGCGGCACGATCAACGACGCCGGCGATCTGATCGTGGCCATCTACAGCTACGGCGCGATCACCTCGCGCATGACCCAGAGCGGCGGTACGGTGAACGTCGGAACCGACGTCAGGTTCTCGATCTACAACGGCAACACCGGCATCTACACCTTGAACGGCGGGCAGCTCAATGCCCGCTCGGTCGGCCTGGTGGCCGGCTCGGGGAACTCCGCGGCGGCCTACCTCTACCTCAACGGCGGCACGCTGACCGCCAACGAAATCAAGCGCGACGGCGACAGCTCGGGCCAGCAGACGACGGCCGAACTGCGCTTCAACGGCGGCACGCTGCGCGCCGGCAACACCGACAATCCGAACTGGATCAACTTCAACAACGGCTGGGACCGGCGCTACAGCACCACGGTCCTGGCGATCGACGCGGGCGGCGCGATCTTCGACACGAACGGGCGCAGCATGGGCATCCAGCAGCCGCTGCCCGTCGCGTTCTCGCTGGGCAGCCCGGTGGCGCCGGGCATCAGCGGCGGCGGCGTGACCAAGCGCGGCGCCGGCACGCTGACCCTGAGCGCCGGCAACGCCTACACCGGCAACACCGTGGTCGAAGCCGGCACGCTGGCGCTGGCCAACGCGAACGCGGCGGTGAACAGCACGGTGGTGTTGAACGGCGGCACGCTCGCGTTCAGCGCGATCGCGAACGCGACGTTCGGCGGGCTCGGCGGTTCGCAGAACTTCGCGCTGCAGAACGCCGGCGGCGCGGCCGTCGCGCTCGCCGTGGGCAACAACGGCTCGAACACGACCTATTCCGGCGCGATGAGCGGCCCGGGTTCGCTGACCAAGATCGGCGGCGGCACCTTGACCCTGGCCGGCAACAGCAGCTACGCCGGCACGACGTCGGTCAACGCGGGCACGCTGCGCGTCAACGGCACCAGCGGCAGCGGCGCCCTGACCATTGCCGGCGGCGCCACGCTCGGCGGCAGCGGCCGCGTCGCGGGCGCGGCGACCGCGCAGAACGGCAGCCGCCTCGCGCCCGGCAGTTCGCCGGGCACGCTGACGTTCTCCGGCGGACTCGCCTTGAACGCCGGCGCCGTGCTCGATCTGGAGATCGGCACGGCGAGCGACCTGATCAAGATCAGCGGCGGCACGTTCAGCGCGGCGAACGGCATCACGATCAACCTCGCCGACAGCGGCGGCTTCGGCGCGGGCGCCTACATACTGATCGACTTCACCGGCGCGACCGCCAACGCCGGCGCGGCGAATTTCGCGCTTGGCGCCAAGCCGGCCGGAACGTATCTCTACAGCCTCAGCGTGCAGGGCACGAAACTCGTGCTGACCGTGGCGCTGCCGCCGCCGGTGGTGACCGGCGTGAACGTGCCCGCCGACGGCCTCTACAACGCCGGCAGGCCACTCGACTTCACCGTGCACTTCGACAAGGCGGTGACGGCGACGGGCACGCCGCGCCTGCCGATCCTGCTCGACTCCGGCGCAGCGTACGCGAACTACTTTTCCGGCAGCGGCACACGCGACCTGGTTTTCCGCTACACCGTCGCCGCCGGCCACAACGACAGCGACGGCATCACGCTGGTGCCGACGATCAACGTCGCGGCCGGCACGCTGCGCGATTCGGCCGGCACCGATGCCGACCCGACCTTGAACAACCCGCCGTCGACCGCCGGCATCCGCATCGACACCACCGCGCCGCAGGCGACCTCGATGCGCCTCGTCGGTTCGCCGCCGCCGAGCAGCGTGAGCATTACCTACACGGTGACGTTCTCGGAAGGCGTCAGCGGCGTCGACGCGCCCGATTTCAACGTCGAGACGATCGACGGCAACGCGAGCGGCCAGGTCGCCACGGTCGGCGGCAGCGGCGACACCTACACGGTCGTCGTCCATCGCATCGGCGGCGTCGGCCACCTGTTGCTCACCTTGCGCAACGGCGGCACCGGCATCGTCGACGCCGCCGGCAACGCGGTCGCGGGCGGCTTCCGGCTCGGCGATGCGTTCCTGGCCGACGTGCAGCGCCGCTGCTACGTCGACCAGGCGGCCATCGGCGCGAACGACGGCACCCGTTGGGCCGACGCCTACCTCGACCTGCAATCGGCCGTGCGCGATGTCGGCTGCGTGGAAACCTGGGCGGCAAAAGGCGTGTACAAACCCGGCAGCGCGAAGAGCGACAGCTTCCAGCTGCGCGCCGGCGTGAAGCTCTACGGCGGTTTCTCCGGCGTCGAAACCGAGCTGGCGGAACGCACGGCGGCGGTGATCGCCGCCCATCCGACGGTGCTTTCCGGCGACATCGACGGCAACGACGCGACCGACGCGGACGGCGTCGTGCTCGACGCCAACCAGATCGCCGGCAGCAACAGCACCAACGTGATCCTGATGAACAAGGCCGGCGGACCCGGCTACGGCGAGGACACCGTGATCGACGGCTTCGTCGTCACCGCGGGCGACGCCGGCGGCAGCACCGGCGGCGGCCTGCGCTGCGATGCGTCGCTGGCGCAGACCCGATGCAATTTCACCCTGAGCAACCTCCTCTTCAGCGGCAATCGCGCACTCGCCGGCGGCGGCATGAGCCTGTCTTCCAGCGCCGGCAATGCCGATCCGCTCCTGTCGAAGATCGTGTTCCGCGGCAATCGCGGCACGCTGAGCGCCGGTGCGCTCAGCCTCGGCGCCAACCAGGCCGGCGCGACGACGAGCCCGTCGCTGTCCAACGTCGTGTTCAGCGGCAACTCCGCGCCGAACTGGGGCGGCGCGGTCGGGCTCAACGTCAATCTGGGCACGATCGCGCCGACGTTCGACAACGTCACCTTCAGCGGCAACGTCAGCGGCGCGCACCGCGGCGGCGCGATCGCCAGCCAGGCCTTCGGCGGCGGCACCAGCCGGCCGACGCTGCGCAACTCGATCCTGTGGGGCGACGGCGCCGCCGACGATCCGGAGATCGTCCTCGACGGCAGCGGCACCGCCGTGCTCGAGCGCAGCCTCGTGCAGGGCGGCTGCCCCGGCGCGAGCGACTGCACCGACCTGGTCGCCGGCGATCCGCAGCTGGGCGCGCTCGGCGACCACGGCGGCGCCGTGCCTTCCCTGCTGCCCGGCGCCGGCGGCGCGGCGATCGACACTGGCAGCTGCCGTCTGCTCGACGACCTGCGCGGCGTCGCCAGGCCGCAGGGCGCCGGCTGCGACCTCGGCGCGACCGAATACCGGCAGTCGAGCCTGACCATCGACGTCGAAGGCCGCGGCAGCGTCACGGCCGGCGTGCCGCCGACGCCGCTCGCGGGCGACATCGTCGACTGCGCGGACCACTGCAGCGCGACCTACGACGGCGAAGCCGCGCCGAGCGTCACGCTCACCGCGATGCCGGACGCGCTGCAGAACTTCGTCGGCTGGAGCGGCGACTGCAGCGGCAGCGAAGCGGTGGTCACCGTCGCGATGACGCAGGCGCGGACCTGCACGGCGAGCTTCGAGCCGATGCTGTTCACCGTCTCGCCAAGCGTCGACGGCGACCATGGCACGATCGATCCGTCGGCGCCGTTCACCGTCGCCGGCGGCGAAGCGGCCGTGTTCGAGCTGATGCCCGACCCCGACTACCACGTCGCCGGCGTCGACGGCAGCTGCGGCGGCGCGCTGTCCGGACCCGGCGGTACGACTTACACCACCGAGCCGATCGTCGGCGACTGCACGGTGGTGGCGCGCTTCGCCATCGACCAGCACACGGTCGACGCGAGTGTCGACGGCGGCCACGGCGCCATCAGTCCGTCCGGCGCGCTGCCGGTCGACCACGGCGCGGCACAAGCGTTCGTGCTGACGCCGGAAGCGAACTACCACCTCGACCGCGTCGACGGCAGCTGCAGCGGCACTCTGACCGGCAACGTCTACACCACCGATGCGGTGACGCAGGACTGCACGATCGTCGCGCACTTCGCGATCGACCAGCACACGCTGACGTCGAGCGTGGCGGGCGGCCACGGCGCGATCGCGCCGGCCGGCACGCAGCTCGTCGACCACGGCGACACGCGCCAGTTCGTGCTGACGCCGGAGGCGAACTATCACGTCGACCGCGTCGACGGCAGCTGCGGCGGCAGCCTCGCCGGCAACGTCTACACCACCGGCGCGGTGACGCAGGACTGCACGGTCGTCGCGCAGTTCGCCATCGACCAGCACGCGCTGACCTCGAGCGTGACGGGCGGCCACGGCGCGATCGCGCCGGCCGGCACGCAGCTCGTCGATCACGGCCAGACGCGCCAGTTCGTGCTGACGCCGGAGGTCAACTACCACGTCGACCACGTCGACGGAAGCTGCGGCGGCATTCTGGCCGGCAACGTCTACACCACCGCGGCGGTGACGCAGGACTGCACGGTCGTCGCGCAGTTCGCCATCGACCGGCACACGGTCGACGCGAGCGTCGACGGCGGCCACGGGAGCATCACGCCGTCCGGCGCGCTGCCGGTCGATCACGGCGCGACGCAGACATTCACGCTGACGCCGGAAGCGAACTACCACGTCGACCGCGTCGACGGCAGCTGCGGCGGCACTCTCGCCGGCAACGTCTACACCACCGCGGCGGTGACGCAGGACTGCACGGTCGTCGCGCATTTCGCCATCGACCGCCACACCGTCACGCCGAGCGTGGCCGGCGGCCACGGCACGATCAGCCCGTCCGAGGCGCAGACGGTCGATCACGGCACGACGCAGTCGTTCACCCTGGTAGCGGAGGCGAACTACCACGTCGCCAGCGTCGACGGCAGCTGCGGCGGGACCCTGGCCGGCGACGTCTACACCACCGCGGCGGTGACGCAGGACTGCACGGTCGTCGCGCACTTCGCGATCGACCGCCACACCGTCACGCCGAGCGTGGCCGGCGGCCACGGCACGATCAGTCCGTCCGAACCGCAAGCGGTCGACCACGGGGCGACGACCGCGTTCACCCTCACGCCCGCGCCGCACTATCACGTCGACGCGATCGACGGCAGCTGCGGCGGCCAGCTCGCCGGCCAGACCTACACCACCGACGCGATCGTCGCCAACTGCACGGTCGATGCGCACTTCGCCATCGACACCCACACGATCGGCGGAAGCGTGCAGGGCCTGCTCGGTTCCGGCCTGGTCCTGCGCCTGAACGGCAGCGACGACACGCCGATCGCCTCGAACGGCCACTTCACGCTGCAGCCGGCGCTCGACGACCTGGGCGCCTATGCGGTCACCGTTGCGCAGCAGCCGACCGCGCCGGCGCAGCTGTGCAGCGTCGTGGACGGCAGCGGCGTGCTCGACGGCAGCGACGTCACCGACGTCGTGGTCGACTGCGCCCCGCCGCAGCCGCATCTGCTCGTGTCGGTCAGCGACGATCGCGACCACGCGCGCTACGGCCGCCTGGTGAACTACCGGGTGACGGTCGGCAACGACGGCAGCGGCGACGCGACCGGCATCCGCGTGCGCGACCTGCAGCCGCCGCAGCTGGACGGCGCGTCGGCGACCTGGATCTGCATCGACGGCGGCGACGGCGCGAACTGCACCGCGCAGGGCAGCGGCCCGCTGCTCGACACCGAAGTGTCGATCGCGGCCGGCCGCTCGCTGACGTGGCTGGTGACCGCCCCCGTACTCCTCGATGCGCCCGGCCCGCGCGTCGACTACCAGGTCGAGGTCGACGGTCCGGACACCGCCGGCGCGCTCGACAGCGACCTGCTGGTACTGCTGCGCAGCGGCTTCGACGTGATCGGCAGCGACGGCGCCGAATCGATCGGCGAGGCGGCCTGCCGCGCGGCGACCGGACGCACGCAGACGCTCGATGCCGCCGGCGGCTTCGTCTTCGAGCTTGCGGCGGGCGCGGGCAATCGGGTCGAGCCGATCGTGCAGGCGCAGGCGCCGGACGGTACCGGCTTGCGCGTCGAGCGCCTGGGTACGACCGGCGCCGCGCGCGTGCGGCTGGTGGTGTCGGCGCGCGACAAGATCGAGCGCGCCAGCGCCTGGGTACCGGCGGAAGCAGGCATGCCGCTGCTGCTCGGCATCGCCGCGAGCGGCAGCGAGGCGAGCGTGCTGCTGGAAGGCGCGGCGCAGCCGATCGAGCTGGCGCTGCCGTCCGCCGCCGGCGCCGACTTCAGCCTGACCCCGTTCGACGGCAGCTGCCGCTGAGACGATCGCGGCGCGTGCATCACGCGCCGCGATCGGCGAGGGACTAAGGTTCCGCCGACCAGCGGCTGCGGAAGCCGGCGGCCGACCCGCGCAGCAACGCCGGCGGATCGCTCACTTCGGCCGGCGCACCGCCCTGATCCTGCCGCTGCTGCCGCCGCCGCAGTAGAAGCGGTCGGCGCCGTCGGATTCCAGTCCCGACACGAACACGCCGGGCGGCATCTCCAGCTGCTCCAGCACGTCGCCGGTCGCAGGTTCGACGCGGCGCAGCTCGCTTTGATCGCCTTCCCAGGTGGCGTGCCAGAGTTCGCCGTCGACCCAGGTGACGCCGGTGACGAAGCGGTCGGACTCGATCGTGCGCAGCACCGCACCGGTGTCCGGATCGATCTGGTGGATCTTGCGTTCGCGATACTGCCCGACCCACAGCGTGCCCTCGGCCCAGGTCAGGCCCGAATCGCCGCCGCCGCCGGGCGCCGGGATCGTGGCGAGCACGCGTCCGCTTTGCGGATCGATCTTGCGGATGCGGTCGTCGGCGATCTGGAACAGATGGCGGCCGTCGAACGCGGTCCCCGCATGTGCGGCGACCTCGATCGAGCGCACGGTCTCGCCGCTGGCCGGATCGAGCGCGTTCAGGCTGTCGCCGCTGGCGAACCAGACCTGCCGGCCGTCGTAACTGACGCCGTGCACGGCGTCGACGCCCTCGAAGGGACCGTACTCGCGGATGATTTGCGCAGGTGATCGTTTCATGCGGCCATCCTAGCCGCCGGGCAGCGGCACCGGGAGTAACAAGGTCGTCGCGAAACCGGGCAGCGGCGGCGCCAGCCAGCGGCGCGCGCGGCCGTGGCCGAGCGATTGCACCTTGCCGGCTGTGGCCAGCGTCTCCAGCGCGCGCTGTACGGTGCGCTGGCTGGCGCCGAGCGCGAGCGCCAAGGCCGAACTCGACCAGGCCTCGCCGTCGGCGAGCAGGGCCAGCACCGCGGCATGCGGCTCCTCGACCGGGCGCGCCAGCACGGCGACCTCGCCAACGCTGCGCGGCGCGAGCACGAAGCCGTCGCGCGTCGCGCTGATCGCGGCGAGCGGACGCAGCTTGGCACGCAGCCGGCCGATTTCCACGCGCAGGCGCGCGCGATGCGTCTCGTCCGCGTAGCGGGTGTGGAACGCCTGCGCGATCAGCACGTCGCGCGCCACGTCGGCCGGCCAGGCCTCGGCGAGCAGCCGCGCGAGCGCGAACAGCATCGGCCGCGTGGTCAGCGCGATCGTCGTGCCGCCGCCGTGCACGGCGTGGCGGCAGGCGTCGACGACCAGCGTGCGCGAGGCCAGCAGTGCCTCGACCTCGGCCAGCCGCAACGATCGCTCGCGGCCGCGCGAGATCGCGCGCGCCGCCGGCGCGTCGAGCAGCGCAGAGACCTCGTCGACTTCGGCGATCAAGGCCGGCACGCCAGCCTGGCGCGCGGCACGCGCCGCCGCGGCGAGGCGCGTGCGCGCCGCTTTCGCGTGCAGGCGGCGCAGCGCGATCCCGGCGCCGGCCAGTTCGTGCACGGCCTTCAGCGCGGGCGGCAGCGGCGCGGCGTCGAGCCGATCCAATTCGAGCCGGTCCAGTCCGCGCTCGGCTTCGTCGAGACGGCCGATCAGCAGCAGGCGCCGGATCTCCAGATGACGCGCATGCGCGGCGTTGGCGAGGTCGCCGTACGTTTCCAGCGTGGTGCGCGCCGCGGCCAACGCCTTCGTCGGCCAGCCCAGGTCGCGCGAGGCAAGCGCGATCTCGGCTTCGGCGACGACGCAGCGCGCGCGCGCCACCGCCTCCTTCGCACCGAACAGGCGCGCGGCGCGGCGCAGCAGCGCTTTCGCGCGCGCGAACTCGCCCAGCTGCGCCATCGCGATGCCGCGCAGCGCGAGCGCGGGCGCGTCCTCGCGCAGGGCGACGCGCTTGAGCGCACCGAGCGGATCGCCCGCCGCCAGCGCGCGTGCCGCCGCAGTGATCAACGAGTCCATCCAAATCCCGCCACACTTGTCACTCACCGCCGGCGGCGGTCCGCGCTCAATCTACCGCATGACCGGCGACCGACGGGGTCGCCGGCATCGCATCGAGGAGAACGAGCCATGACCCACCGGACCGGAACGCGCGAGGAATGGCGCGCCGAGCGCCTGCAATTGCTGCAGGCGGAAAAGGAGCTGACGCGGCGCAGCGACGAACTGGCGCGACGCCGGCAGGCGCTGCCGTGGGTGCGCGTCGAGGAGTCCTACCGCTTCGACACCGAGCAGGGCGAGGCCACGCTGGCCGAGCTGTTCCGCGGTCGCTCGCAGCTATTGGTCTACCACTTCATGTTCGGACCTGGCTTCGAGGCCGGCTGCCCTTCGTGCTCGTCGATCGCCGACGGCTTCGACGGCCTGTTCGTGCACCTGGAGAACCACGACGTGGCCTTCACCGCGGTGTCGCTCGCGCCGCTGGCCAAGCTGCAGGCGTACCGCCGGCGCATGGGCTGGTCCTTCCCCTGGGCTTCGTCGGCCGGCAGCGGCTTCAACGCCGATTTCAACGTCTGGTTCAGCGAGGAACAGCTGCGCGACGGGAGCATGGAATACAACTACCGGCGCGAGACCTCGCTCGCGTGGCGTGACGGCGAGAACGCCGGCGCCGGCGCGGAAGCGCAGCTGGCCGCGACCTGCGGCACCGACGTATCCACCTACCACCGCGACCGGCCGGGGCTGAGCGCGTTCGCGCTGCACGACGGTGCCGTGCATCACGCCTACTCCGCCTACGCGCGCGGCCTCGACGGCGTCTGGGGCATGTACCAGTGGCTCGATCGAGCGCCGAAGGGCCGCAACGAGACCGGCATCTGGTGGCGCCGCCACGACGAGTACGACGACGCCGCGGCGGGCAGCGCAGTCGCGTCATGCTGCGCCTGAATCCGGCCATCGGCTCGGGCGGTATCGCCGCCTGCCGGGACGTCCCGTCCCGGCACGGCGACTCGCGCGTCTTCTTCGGCCTCTGCGCGATGCTGTTCGTCGCCGGCGCGGCGGTGACGATCCTCTGCCACGGGCCGATGGCGAATGCGGAACCGGGGCTCGGCGGCTGGACGCTGCCGGGCGCGTGGGACGCGATGTGCGGAACGTCGCCGTCGGCATCGACGGCGACGTTCCTCGTCCTGTGGTCGGCGATGACGCTGGCGATGATGCTGCCCTCGTTCGCGCCGGCCTTGTGGCGCTGGCGCGTTTCGCTCGCGACCGGCCGCACGAGGTGGCTCGCCGGCGCTGTCGCGATGGCCGGCCTCGGCTACTTCGTCGCGTGGAGCGTCGTCGGCCTGTGCGCGTTCGCGGCGAGCCACGTCGCGGCGATCGTCGTTCTGCGCGAACCGGGTGTCGTGCTGGCGTTCCCGGTCGTCGGCGGCGCCGTCGTCACGCTCGCCGGCGCGTTGCAGTTCAGCGCCTGGAAGGCCCGCCATCTCGACGCCTGCCGCGGCTGGCCCGCCTGCAGCCGCGGCGGCAACGCGAGCCTCGCCTCGGCCTGGCGGCACGGCCTGCACATCGGCCGCCATTGCGTGTGCAGCTGCGCCGGATGGACGACGGCGCTGCTCGTCGGCGGCTCGATGGATCTCGGCGCGATGACGCTGGCGACGGTGGGGATCACGGCGGAACGCCTCGCGGCGGACGGCAAGTCGGCCGCGCGTATCGGCGGCGCTATCGCCGTCGGCCTCGGGTTGGCGCGCCTGGCGAGCGCCGCGGTTCTCGCCTGGCGGTGATCAGCGCCGCGCGGACGCCGTCCGCTCGCGCACCGCCTTGAATTCCGATCCGGCCTTCCACGCCGGCCAGCGCGTGGAATCGGCGAGGTCGCGGCCGATGTCGGCCATCACGGCGATGTCCTGCACCGCGCCGGCGAGATTCCAGTCCGGCCCGTAGGCGTCACAGGGCTGGTGGTAGCAGCGGCCAGTGTAGTCGTCGACCCACTTCTGCCCGGCCGCGCGCCCGCCGTCGACGAGATCGGACGCGCCGGCGATGCCCATCATCAGCAGCACCGGCACGCCGCGCTTGGCGAACGAGAAGTGGTCCGCGCGATAGAACAGGCCGCGCTCGGGCAAGCTCTCGGGCGTGACGCTGCGCCCCTGCGCCTTGGCGTATTTCGCCAGATCGTCTTCGAGCGTGTCCTGCCCCGCGCCGACGAGAATCACGTCGCGCGCCTTGCCGGCGGTCTGCAGGATGTCGAGGGTCAGGTTGGCGACCGTCTTCTCCAGCGGATGTACCGGGTCGAGCGCGTAGGCTTCTGAACCCAGCAGACCGCGTTCCTCCGCGGTCCACAGGCCGAACACCACGCTGCGCTTGGGCGCCGGCTGCGCCTTGAACGTGCGCGCGATCTCCAGCAACGCGGCGACGCCGAGCGCGTCGTCGTTCGCGCCGCGGCGGATCGTGTCGCCCTTCGCGTCCGCCGGGCCCTTGCCGTAGGCGTCCCAATGCGCGCCGTAGAACACGACTTCGTCCGGCCGCTCGCTGCCGGTCAGCTTCGCCAGCACGTTGTGGCTCTGCACGACTTCGTGCGCGACCGGAATGTCGGCGGAGAACGTCGTGCCCTTCAGAGCCACCGCGCGGAAATCCGGCCGCCGCGCGGCCTTGCGTTGCGCGGCGAGATCCAGCCCCGCGTCGGCGAACAGCTTCGTCGCCGCCTCGCCCGAGATCCAGCCTTGCAGCGCAAGGCGGCTCAGCTTGTCCCGCGTGCGCTCGATGTCGTAGTTCTCGCCCTGCGGACTGGTGACGACGTTCCAGCCGTATCCCGCGCCTGGCGTGTCGTGCACGATCAGCGCGCCGATCGCGCCGCGACGCGAGGCTTCCTCGAACTTGTAGGTCCAGCGGCCGTAGTAGGTCATCGTCTTGCCGCCGAAGCGGCCGGCGGCCGGCTCGCCCTTGGCCGCTTCGAAATCCGGATCGTTGACCAGGAACACCGCGACCTTGCCGGCGAGGTCAGCGCCCTTGAAGTCGTCCCACTTCCGCTCCGGCGCGTCGACGCCATAGCCGACGAAGACCAGCGGCGCATGGTCGATCACCGCGCGGTCCTCGGGGCGGACCGTCGAGAGATACACCTCCCGGCCACGCTGCCAGGTTTGCGTTTTTCCACCGATCGTCACGCCCAGCGTCGCCGGCGTGCCGAGTTTCGTGTGCAGCAGGGAGGCGACCTGCACCCAGCTGCCGTGGCGTCCGCCCGGTTCCAGTCCCAGCGCCTGGAAGCGGCCGATCAGATAGCCCACCGTGCGCTCCTCGCCCACCGTTCCCGGCGCGCGGCCCTCGAAGAAATCGGAGGCGAGCGTCCGCACGGTGTCGGCGAGGCGGTCGGCGTCGATGTCCTGCGCGGCAACGGGCGACGCGAGGGAGGAAAGCAGCAAGGCGACGAGCGGGAACTTCATTGGGCTGTCCGGTGCAAGATGGCGCGAAAGCGCGCGGGGAGACATTCACGCGATCAGGCGCGAACTTCGGAGGACTTCCGATTCTGCCGCTATTCCCACAAGGCGTTCCACCATCGAAGACTGCTCATCCAAGTCGCCGCCTTCCATGGATGCCTGCGTTCGCGGGCATGACGTCAGGCGAGTCAATCGGACTTTCCTCAGCCGTGCAGGCGCTTGCTTCCCGACGCCCAGAGGTCGGCAAGTGAACCGCACGCTGTACCATGCGCGCAGGACGTTTCGCTCGCCACTACCGATGTCTCACGACACGATCGCGCTCAACCAGCGCATGAACCGTTTCGGCGGCCACGCGCAGGTGTGGCTGTTCGGCTACGGGTCGCTGATCTACAAAGCCGATTTTCCGTACATCGAACGGCGCCAGGCGCGCATCCGCGACTGGTCGCGCCGCTTCTGGCAAGGCTCGCACGATCACCGCGGCACGCCCGACGCGCCCGGCCGCGTGCTGACCCTGGTGCCGGATCCGGGCGCGCTCTGCGCCGGCATGGCCTACCTGATCACGCCGGAAGTGTTCGCCCATCTCGACCATCGCGAAAAGAACGGCTACCTGCGTCACGCGACGACGATCGAGTTCGACGACTGCGACCGCGCGGAAGGACTCGTCTACATCGCAGCACGCACCAACGCGGCTTGGCTCGGCCCGGCCTCGGAGGCGGAGATCGCGCACCATATCGCGACGTCGGAAGGGCCGAGCGGCCCCAACCGCGACTACCTCACGCACCTCGCCGAGGCGCTGCGCGCGCTCGGCGAGCACGACGCGCACGTGTTTGCCGTCGAGAAGCACCTGAATGCGCTCGACCGTCGGGAACCCGGCTGAGGGTATCGACGTCCGGCCGATCGTTTTCTCTACAGGAGGAGGAATACTCGCGGCGGCATGACGGCCGAAACGCCTGCCCGCGGCGCACACCTTTAGACTGCACGCCCTGCTTTCCCGACCCTTGCCCATGTCCGACCCCGTTCGTCTCGCCAAACGCGTCGCCGCCCTGCTCCGCTGCTCCCGCGCGGAGGCCGAGCGCTACATCGAGGGCGGCTGGGTATCGGTCGACGGGATGGTGATCGAACAGCCGCAGCATCGGGTGTCGACCGAGACGGTGACCGTCGACCCCGATGCTCGCCTCGAAGCGGAAGAACCCGCGACCGTTCTGCTGCACAAGCCCGCCGGCTTAGACACCATCAGCGGCCCCAATCCGGCCACGGCACTGGTGACGCCGGCGACACGCTGGGCGGAAGACGTTTCCGGCGTGCGCCTGCTCAAGCGCCATTTCGTCCGGCTGACGCCGCTGGTGCCGCTCGACCGTGACGGCAGCGGCCTGATGGTTCTGACCCAGGACGGCCGCGTCTGGCGCAGGCTCACCGAAGACGGCGACCAGATCGAGCAGGAGTTCATCGTCGAAGTCCACGGCGAGATCGCGCCCTACGGCTTGCACCGCCTCAACCACGGCCTCAGCCACCAGGGGCGCGTGTTGCCCCCGTGCAAGGTCAGCTGGCAAAGCGAAACCCGCCTGCGCTTCGCGATCAAGGCGGTACAGGGCGGGCAGCTGCGCGACATGTGCGCGCAGGTCGGGCTCGAGGTCGTGGCGATCCGGCGCATCCGCATCGGCAAGATCTCGCTCGGCAAGATGCCCGCGGGGGCCTGGCGTTATCTGCCGGTCGGCGAGCGCTTTTGAGGCGATGCCCTTGAAGTACCTCGCGGGATATCCCGAAGCCACCCAAGCGCGAGTTCGCGCCCTGATCGCGCAGGACCGGCTCGGCACGTACTTGCGCGACAAGTACCGCGAGCCGCACGAGGTGCGCACCGACAAGGCGCTGTACGACTACGTGCAGGCTCTGAAGGAGCGCCACCTGCGCAAGGCCGAACCGCTCAACAAGGTCGTCTACGACGGCAAGCTGCAGGTGATGAAGCATGCACTCGGCACGCACACCGCGGTGTCCCGCGTGCAGGGCAGTCGGCTCAAGGCCAGTCGCGAAATCCGCATCGCCGGCGTGTTCCGTGATGCCCCGGGGGACTTCCTGAAGATGATCGTGGTGCACGAACTGGCGCACTTGAAGGAACGCGAGCACAACAAGGCTTTCTACCAGTTGTGCACGCACATCGAAGCGGACTACCACCAGTTGGAGTTCGATTTGCGGCTGTATCTGACCCATCTGGAATGCAAAGCCTGGATGGTCGGTAGCGGGAGCTAAAAAGGAATGGGTTGGCGCGAAAGGGCAATGGCGGCGGCTCCCCTGAGAGGGGCCTCCTTCGAGGCCAGGCCCTTCGCGCCCTGGGTTATCGAACGGTCGTGTTGGTTGACAATGACAAGCCGACCGATCCTGGGGTCATCGCCACTCATCAAGCCGCAGGTGGCCGACACATCCAATGGGAGACGGGTCGCGCCACCGAGCACGAGTTGTTTCTTTCCCTTGATGACACGGGCGTAAATGCGCTGATCGCACGGGCGGTGACCCTCCATGGACAAGAAAGCGTAGCGGACAGCATCCGCATTTGCTCAGGAGGAGCATTCACCTTGAATGGAATACAGGGAGAGGCACTGTCGAATGGATTCCAACCCAACGTGCGCCAGCTGTTGGGCGATGTCGCCCACAAGAGTAGGTGGTTCAAACAACAAGGCATCTTCGAGGGCATTGCTCGAGACATCGTCGGTCCGCGGTTCGCTCAGGCCTCGCCAGGCTTCCAGCAACACATGAACAATCTGTTTGGCTGGGCTCATGAGCATTGAGGATGATCTGCTCGTAGTTCGACGCGGCTCGGTGACAGCTCCCGCGGGATGCGGCAAAACCCACACGATCGCCGCTGCCTTACGCCAGCATCGCGGCCACCTTCCCGTCTTGGTGCTGACGCACACAAACGCAGGCGTCTGCGCATTGCGCCTCAGGCTTCGGAGTTTGGGCGTGCCTGCGAGCGCCTATCGGGTGGCCACCATCGATGGCTTTGCCAAGCGACTGGCCGCGACCTTCCCCCGACGGAGCCAGATCAACCCAGGCGTGCTCGAACTGAACAACCCAGGGGCGGACTACCCCGCGATAAGCCAGGCGGCCATCACCGTCCTCGAGGGCCGCCATCTGGATGGTGTCCTGTCGGCCACCTACTCGCGACTTCTGGTGGATGAGTATCAGGATTGCTCCCAAACTCAGCATCGGATCGTCAACAACTTAGCGCTCGCCCTTCCTACCTGCATCTTGGGCGACCCCATGCAGGCAATCTTCGGCTTCGCAGAGCGCTTGGTTGATTGGCAGGCCGACGTGCTTACGAACTATCCGTCGATAGGAGTGCTAAACATCCCTTGGCGTTGGCTCAACGCAGGGACCGGCGATCTCGGAACATGGCTTCTCGGTGCACGCCATGAACTCGAGCGTGGGCACAAGATCGACCTACGCACCTTGCCTCAACGTATTGAATGCATCCAGGTAGCTCCTGACCAGGGCGACATCCGCAGACAGGTCACCATGCGGATACGTGCCGCAACCGGCCAGGGGTCGGTGCTGGTCATTGGAGACGCCCGCAACGTGGCCGGTCGGCATCAGTTAGCCGGGCAAACTCCCGGGGCCACCGTTGTTGAAACGGTCGACCTGCGGGACCTCACCAGCTTCGGCCGCAATTTCGATCCGATCGCTGCGGATGCCACGGCGCGGTTATTGAACTTCGCTTCGTCACTCATGACCAACTTGGCCGCTGCTCAGACCCTTCAACGTTTGGCTTCGTTGCGCGTCGGCCGCGCTAGAAATCAGGCTACGCAGATGGAAGCCGCATTGCTGATGTTCGAAGAGGAACGAACATTGAGGGCCGCCCACGGGGCAGTCATGGCTATGCGGGAACAAGAGCAAGTGCGCGTTTATCGGCATGAAGTCTTGGAGCGATGCTTGCGCGCTCTTGAGCAAGCCTCGGACGGACGCTGCTCTTTCCATGAAGCAACGATCCGCGAACGCGAAAGGTTCCGCCAGAGGGGGCGCCCATTGGCGCGAAAGAATGTAGGAAGCACGCTGCTCTTGAAGGGGTTGGAAGCTGAGGTGGCGGTAATCCTCCACCCGGAAGCAATGGACGCCCGCCACCTCTATGTGGCTTTGACCCGGGCCTCCCACCGCATTGTCGTTTGCTCGCCCACCCCTGTCTTGCCGTCCTAGAGCTACGTCTTATTGGTGCTGTCCCCTTCGCGCCTCCAACTAAAGCGGCCGGCTCGCCCCAGTACCTCTGCCGATGAGAACTCGGGTCGGAGTGCACTTTCCTTGCGCCGCGTGCGGCGGCCGCTACACTGGCCGAAAAACGACGGGGCCAGACGTGTCCGCAATTCCACAGCCGGTGGTGGCCAAGCTCACGCGCGCCGCCATCTTCATGGTCCTGACCCTGAAACCCGAGCCCGAACATCGCCGCACGGTGCGCGCGCTGTGCGCCGACCTGTCCGGGCTGCTGCGCGCGGTCGGCTTCCGCGACCTGGAAGGACGCCTGTCCTGCGTGATGGGCTTCGGCTCCGATGCCTGGGACCGCCTCTTCGGCGAACCGCGGCCGAAGGAGCTGCATCCGTTCCGCGAGATCCGCGGGCAGCACCACGCGGTCTCCACGCCCGGCGACATCCTGCTGCACCTGCGCGCCACGCGCATGGACCTGTGCTTCCAGCTCGCCATCCAGATCATGTCGCGTCTGGGCGACGCGGTCGCCACCGCCGACGAGGTGCACGGCTTCGCCTATTTCGACGACCGCGACCTGCTCGGCTTCGTCGACGGAACGGAGAACCCGGTCGACCAGGCGGCGATCGACGCGGCGATCGTCGGCGACGAGGACCCGGCGTTCGCCGGCGGCAGCTACGTGATCGTGCAGAAGTACCTGCACGACCTGAAACGCTGGAACGCCGTGCCGGTGGAGCAGCAGGAGAAATTCGTCGGCCGCACCAAGCTCGACGACATCGAACTCGACGACGACGCCAAGCCGAGCTACGCGCACAACGCGCTGACCACGATCGAGGAAGACGGCGAGCAGCTGGAGATCGTGCGCGACAACATGCCGTTCGGCGAGATCGGCAAGGGCGAGTTCGGCACCTGCTTCATCGGCTACGCCCGCTCGCCGCGGCGCATCGAGCAGATGCTGGTCAACATGTTCGTCGGCCGTCCGCCCGGCAACTACGACCGCCTGCTCGACTACAGCAAGGCGGTCACCGGAGCGCTGTTCTTCGTGCCGTCGGCGACGTTCCTGGACGCGGTCCCGGACTGACGGCCGACGGCCCTAGGCCTGCTCCGCCAGGAACGCCTGCAGCTTCGCCTCGTCCCAGATCTCCACGCCAAGCTCCTGCGCCTTGTCGAGCTTGGAGCCGGCGGCCTCGCCGGCGACGACGAAGCTGGTCTTCTTCGACACGCTGCCGGCGACCTTCGCGCCGAGCGCTTCGAGCCTGGCCTTGGCTTCGTCGCGCGTGAGCGCGGTCAGCGTGCCGGTGAGAACGACGGTCCTGCCTTCGAGCGGGCCTTCCGCGGCCACGTCCGCCGCGGGCACCACGCTGCGCAGCTTCGCCAGCGCGTCGGCGCAGCGGCGCAGCAGCAGGCCGCCCGCGCCGGAATCGGCGAAGGCGCGCAGCGCGGTCGCGGTGTCGGCCGGCAGCCCGGCCGCGGCCAGCGCCTCGGCGTTGGCGGCGAGGACGGCCTGGATCGAATCGAACGCCGCGGCGAGCTGGTCGGCGCGCTTGGCCGTGAGCTTGGGAATCTCCGCCTGCGCCAGCACGTTGCCGAGCGCGAGTTCCGCGCGCAGCTTCGGCGACGGCGCGTGCACGTCGGTGATCTCCACGCCGCGCGCGAGCAGGTCGTCGATGACGCGCTGGTTGCCGGGCTGCTCGAAGAACGCGTCGATCGCGCGCGCGACCTCGCCGCCGATGTCTGGCACCAGCTTGAGCAGCGGCCACGGCAGGTGGCGGATCAGGGCGAGGTCGCCGAACCAGGCGGCCAGCGCCTTGGCCGTGCTCTCGCCGACGTGCTCGATGCCGAGCGCGTAGAGGAAGCGTTCCAGCGTGGTGCGGCGACTGTGCTCGATCGCCTCGATCAGGTTCTCGGCCCATTTGGTCGCGATCTTGCCGGCCTTCACCGTCTCCGGCGTCGTTCCGTCGCGCTCGTCGGCGCGGCGCTTCATCTCCAGCAGGTCTTCGAGCTTGAGCTTGTACAGGTCGGCGACCGAGCCGAGGTAGCCGAACTCGCCCAGGTCCTCGATGTAGCGCTCGCCGAGGCCGTCGATGTCCATCGCGCGGCGCGCGGCGAAATGGAACACCGCCTGCGTGCGCTGCGCGGCGCAGGTCAGGCCGCCGGTGCAGCGCGCGACCGACTCGCCCTCCTCGCGCACGATGTCCGAACCGCAGATCGGGCAGTGCGAAGGCATCTGCCAGGGATGCGTGCGCGCCGGGCGCAGCTCGGGCACCACGCGCACGACTTCCGGGATCACGTCGCCGGCGCGGCGCACGATCACCGTGTCGCCGACGCGCACGTCCAGCCGCGCGACCTGGTCGGTGTTGTGCAGGGTCGCGTTGGTCACGGTGACGCCGCCGACGAACACCGGTGCCAGCCGCGCGGTCGGCGTGGCGGCGCCGGTGCGGCCGATGTTGACCTCGATCGCCTCGACGCGCGTCTGCTGCTCCTGTGCCGGGAACTTGTGCGCGATCGCCCAGCGCGGCGTGCGGCCGACGAAGCCGAGCTCGCGCTGGCCGGCGAAGTCGTCGAGCTTGTAGACGACGCCGTCGATGTCGAACGGCAGCGCGTCGCGCTGCGCGCCGATGCGCGCGTAGTAGGCGAGGCACCCGGCGGCGCCGCGCGCGGTGTCGACCAGGGGACTGACCGGAAAGCCCCACTCGCGCAGCTTCTTCAGCATCGCCGAATGCGAATCGGGCAGCTTGCCGCCCTCGACCACGCCGAGCGCGTAGGCGTAGAACGCCAGCGGCCGCTGCGCGGTGATGCGCGGATCGAGCTGGCGCAGGCTGCCGGCGGCGGCGTTGCGCGGATTCACCAGCGGCTTGATCTTGCCGTCCGAGGCGCGCGCCTTCTCGTTGTAGGCCTCGAAGCCGGCGCGCGGCATGTACACCTCGCCGCGCACTTCGAGCACGGCGGGCCAGTCGTTGCCGCGCAGCTTCAGTGGGATCGCTTTGATCGTGCGCAGATTGGCAGTGACGTCCTCGCCGCGCGCGCCGTCGCCGCGCGTGGCGCCGCGCACGAACACGCCGTCCTCGTAGCGCAGGCTGATGGCGAGGCCGTCGAACTTCGGCTCCACCGAGAACAGCGGCGCGTCGATCTCCAGGCGCTCGACGATGCGGCGCACGAAATCCTCGACTTCGCCGTCGGTGAACGCGTTGGCGAGCGAGAGCATCGGGATCTCGTGCAGCACCGTGGCGAACGCCGACGACGGCGCGTTGCCGACGCGCTGGGTCGGCGAATCGGGCGTCGCCAGCTCGGGATGCTCGGCTTCCAGCGCTTCCAGCTCGCGCATCAGCTTGTCGTACTCGGCGTCCGGGATGTCGGGATCGTCGAGCACGTGGTAGCGGTAGTTGGCGTCGTCGATGCGCGCGCGCAGCTGCGCGGCACGCGCGGCGGGCTTGTTGCGGGAATCAGGGGCGGTCATGGCGCGGATTCTAGAGTGTTTCCCGGCTGTCTTAAGCGGCCGTCGACAGCTTCGTCATCCTCGCAAAAACGGGAGGCGCTTCTCAACAGCCGAAGGCTGGTCGTACATCACCCGCCCACCTGTCCTGGCTCAACCGTGGACCGTACCGCTCGCGCAAGAAAATCGTCTCTCTCGCAGGGACGCCGAGAACGCAGAGAAGATCATCCGAAAGAATTCTTCTTGCTCTCTCTGCGTTCTTGGCGTCTCTGCGAGGGTCCGCCTCTCGCCGCTGCACCGCGTTGTGCGGCGGCTGCACCTCGGTCAGCGCAAGCCTTGCCGCACGGCGGCGTGACGCGTCGCCCGGTTGTGCGCACACTGCGGCGAGTACCTGCCGACAGGAGGCTGCGATGGCGAAGAAGGACTGGGCGGCGTTTGCGCACCCGGACAAGGCGTACGACTACGCCGGCGACAAGCTGGCCAAGGCGTGGGCGAAGCTGCACGCCGGCGACCAGGAGCCGTTCCCGGACGACGAGCACGTCGCCGCCCTGCTGAAGGCCAGTCCGAAGCTGGGCAAGGACGCCGGCGCGATCGCCGCGCAGCTGCAGGACGCCTGGCGCGCCTTCCATCGCGGCGATTTCCAGCAGGCCTACGAACAGGGCGTCGCACTGAAGGCGGCCGGCGCCTCGGTCGCCGTCAAGGCCGGCGGCATTCACGCCACCTACCTCGTCGACGACGCCAAGGCCCGCGTGGCGCGCTACGAGGAGCTGGTCCGCCTCGCCGACGAGGCGCTCGCGGCGCTGCCGGGCGAGGCCAACAGCCACTATCGCCGCGCGTTCGCGATCGGACGGCTGAGCCAGGCCATCTCGATCACCCAGGCGCTGGCGCAGGGCCTGGCCGGCAAGGTGCGCGAAGCGCTCGACCGCACGCTCGACCTCGCCCCCAGGCACGCCGAGGCGCATACCGCCTTCGGCCTGTACCACGCCGAGATCGTCGGCAAGGTCGGCGGCATGCTGGCCAAGCTGACCTACGGCGCCAACGCCGCCGACGCGGAGAAGCACCTCAAGCAGGCGCTGAAACTCACGCCGGATTCGCCGATCGCCTGGATCGAGTACGGCAACGGCCTGCTGCTCCTGCACGGCGACAAGCGCGAGGACGAGGTCGCCGAGGCCTGGGACAAGGCGGCCAAGCTGAAGCCGCGCGACGCGATGGAAGCGCTCGACGCGGCCTGGGCGCGCGAGCAGCTCGAATAGCGTCCGGCTGCTCGAATGCGGATGGCGCGGGGATTGCCGGAAGAACCGCCGGCGCGCGGGCGCGAAGATTCGAGCGGGGCTTTCAATGGATGCCCGCGTTCGCGGGCATGACGTCGATGAGGCGGTTCGGGCTTGCGCAGCGGACTGTTCGCGCGCGCGCTGTCCGCCCCGTGAGGCGAGCGCGTGCATGCGGCTGCGGGCAAGCTCGCGCTAGCGCAGATGCCCGCGCCAGCCCTCGAACAGGCGCGAGACGCCGACGCAGGCCAGCAGCGCGAACAGCCACGGATTGGCCAGCAGGCGCGCGACCGGCGCCAGGGTCTGCAGCCAGCCCAGGCCGATGACCGCGATCGTCGTGCCGACCGCCAGTCCGAACAGCGCCACCAGCACGCCGATCAGGCCGCGCTCGAAACGGCGGTCGCGCTCCTCCGCCGCGGCGGCCTCGGCTTCGACGTGCTGCACGACGCGGCTGGCGAAATCCGCCGGCAGGGTTTCGTCCAGCGGCTGGCGCAGGGCGCGCGCGAGCTGCCGGTAGCGCAGCAGGCGCGCGTCCTCGCCGGCGCTGGGCAGGCCGCGCCGCTCCTCGTCCAGGGCGCGTTCCTGCCGCTCCCATTCGCGTTCGATCGATGCCCGGCGGTGATGTTCGGTGCTCATGCGGCGACTCCGAAGCGGTTTTCCAGGGCCTCGCGCAGGCGCAGGCGCGAGCGGAACAGGTGGCTCTTGATCGTACCATCGGCCAGACCGGTGATCTGCGCGATCTCGGCGATGGACGCCTCCTCCAGGTGATACAGCGTCAGCACGGTGCGCTGCAGCGGCGGCAGCGCCTCGATCGCCGCGTGCAGGTGGCGCGCCGCCTCGGCGTCGGCGCAGGCGGCCTCCAGGTCGAACTCGTCGCCGACGCTGTCGAGCACGTCGTCCTCGTCGGCGGCGGCCGGCTCGGCCAGCGGCAGGCGCTGCTTCTCGAGGTGGCGCAGCGCGATGGAGTAGGCCACGCGGCCGATCCACGACTTCAGCGCGCTCTCGTAGCGGTACTGGTGCAGCGACTGGTGCACGCGCAGGAACGTCTCCTGGCACAGCTCGCGCGCGTCCTCCGGATGGCGCACCATGCGCTGGATGATGTGCCAGCACAGGCCCTGGTACTCGCGTACCAGGCGCTCGAAGGCGCCGCGCTCGCGCGCGAGCACGGCTTCGACCAGGGCACGGTCCGGGTTCATGTGCGGGCATCATCCATGCCGGCTACGGATACGTCGAGCGCGGCGGCGGTTGCAGCGGGGCAGCTGCAACCGCCGCCGCCCCGCCCGTATCCCAGATGCCCGAACCCCCAACCCGCGAGTCCGCCATGGAATTCGAACTGCTGATCCCGATCGTGCTGTTCCTGTGCATCACCTACTGCGTGAAGCTGGTGATCGACGCCCGCCTGCGCAGCAGGATGCTCAAGGAGGGCGGATCGACCGAGCTGATGCGCTCGATGGTCCAGAACGAGCAGCAGCAGCGCCGCCAGTCCTCGCTGCGCTCGGGCCTGATCCTGACCGCGGTGGCGATCGGCTTCGGCACGATCCAGGCCTTCGGCTGGAACGAGATCAACGCCGGCGTCGTCGCCGTGCTGGCCGCGGCGACCGGCCTGGGCAACCTCGTGTTCTACGCGCTCACGCGCAAGCTGGACTGAACCGCGGTTTCGTCGCTTCCGCACGCGGCGGCGCACGGCTAGTATCCGGCGGGCCCTCCTGCGCCGGAACCGCCATGCGCCCTTCCCTGCTCGTTCTCGCCCTCGCCGCCTGCTGCGCGAACCCGCTTCGCGCCGAGGAATGGGTGATACAGGCGCACTATCCCGACCGCGCCGCGCTGATCCGCGCCGCGTCGCGCTTCCAGCACGTGGACGTCGACGCGCAGCGCCAGGTCCTGCGCGTGGACACCGACGAAGCCGGCATCCGCGCGCTCGAGGACGCCGGCCTGAGCGTGAGCATCGACGCCGGCGAAACCGCGCGCCTGCGCGGCGCCTACGCGAAGATGCGCGAGGCGATCCAGTCGCGCGCGCCGCAGTTGACCGGGGACGGCTACCCGAGCATCCCTGGCTACGCGTGCTACCGCACGGTGGAAGGCACCTACCAGACCATGGACGACCTGGCCGCGGCGCAGCCGGGCCTGGCCGAGGTGCACGAGATCGGTCCGACCTGGCAGAAGACGCAGAACACCGCCCAGGGCTACACGATGCGCGCGCTGCGCGTGACCAACCTCGCCACCGCCGCGGCCGATCCGCAGCGGCCGAAGATGGTCGTGTTCGGCTCCATCCACGCGCGCGAGTACACGCCGGCCGAGCTGCTGACGCGCATGGCCGAATGGCTGGTGACCGGCTACGGCAGCGACGCGCAGGCGACCTGGCTGGTCGACCACGTCGACTTCCGCTTCGTGCTGCAGGCCAATCCGGACGGGCGCAAGAAGGCCGAAACCGGCATCTGGTGGCGCAAGAACACCGACACGGTCAGCGGCAACTGCAGTTTCGACGCGGAGAGCTCCGGCATCGACCTCAACCGCAATTTCCCGTTCCACTGGCATACCACCGGCGAGACCGGCTCCAGCAGCGACCGGTGCGACGAAACCTATCGCGGCCCGACCGCCGGCTCCGAACCGGAGACGCAGAACCTCGTCAGCTACGTCGCCGGCGCGCCCGGCAGCGGCGGCGTCTACAGCGGCGGCGTTCTGCCCGACCGCCGCGCCGACGGCGTCGACGCCGCCGCGCCGGACGACTACGCCGGCCTGTTCTTCGACATCCACAGCTATTCGCGACTCGTGCTGTGGTCGTGGGGCGACACCGAATCGCCGGCGCCGAACGACACGGCGCTGCGTTCGCTCGGCCGCCGCATGGCCTGGTTCAACGGCTACACGCCGCAGGCCGCGATCGAGCTGTATCCGACCGACGGCGCCACCGACGACACGTTCTACGGCCTGCTCGGCGTGCCGTCGTACACGATCGAGCTGGGCAACGCGTTCTTCGAATCGTGCAGCTCGTTCACCGGCGCGACCTATCCGAAGAATTTCGCCGCGCTGAAATACGCCGCGCGCACCGCGCACGCGCCGTATCGCCTGGGGGCCGGGCCGGACGTCTACGACCTAGCCGTCTCCGCCGTCGCGCAGGGCGCCGGCGGGTCGTACGTGACGCTGACCGCCACCATCGACGATCTGCGTTACAACCAGTCCAATGGCTCGCAGACCACCTACGCGATCCAGGCCGCCAACGCCTACCTCGACACGCCGCCATGGCAGCCCGGCGCGACGCCGATCGCCCTCGCGGCGACCGATGGCGGCTTCAACGGCAAGACCGAGGCGGTGCACGGCGACGTCGCCCTGAGCGGCCTCGCGCCGGGGCGGCACATCCTCTACGTGCAGGGCGTCAACGCGCTCGGCGGCGGCACGCCGGGTGCACCGGACGCGGTGTTCGTCGACGTGCCGGCGCCGTCGGGCGACGTCACCGCCACGCCGGTGGCAGTCGGCGAAGGCGCGATCGACCCGTCGACGCCGCAGACCGTGCCGTCCGGAACTTCGCTCGGCTTCACCCTGACGCCGGCGCCGGGCCACCACGTGGCGACGGCCGAAGGCTGCCCCGGCACGTTCGCCACACCGACCTACACGACCGCGCCGCTGCTCGCCGACTGCACGCTCACCGCGACCTTCGAGCCCGATCCGCACACGGTCGGCGGCACCCTGGCGGACCTCACCGGCGACGGCCTCGCGCTGCGCCTGAACGGCGGCGCGGAACTGGCAATCCATCCGCCGGCGACGACCTTCCTCTTCCCCGACCCGCTGCCCTACGGCGCCGCGTACGAAGTGACGATCGCGACGCAACCGGCGGGCCAGACCTGCACGATCGCCGACGCCGCCGGCACCGTGGCCGCCGACGTCGACGACGTCGCGGTGAGCTGCGCGGACGCGTCGTCCGACGTCATCTTCGACGACGGCTTCGATCCGTAATCCGGACTCAGCCGACCAGCGTTCCGGACGCCACCAGCTCGCAGACCGCCTTCACGTCGCCGTCCATCGCGCGGTCGCGCGACATGAATGCGATGCGCTCGCGGATCGTCGCGTGCGCCTTCGCCACCGCCTCGCCGGCGTGGAAGTCGCGCGCGCCGGCCAGCGCGGCGGCCAGCGCCTGCACCTCGCTCTCGAACTGCGCGCGCGAGGGATGATTCGCCTCCGGCGCGTTGGCGATCTTCGCCGCCAGCTCGCGCCAGTCGCCGCGCTCGGCCAGGCGGCGTGCGGCGTTGAGCATGTCCTGGCGGTAGTCCAGCGCCTGCGCCGCGGTGTACAGCTCCAGCGCCAGCACGTGGCTCAGGTCCTCGGTCATCTCCAGCACGTGGCGCGCCTCGTTGGCGCCCATCGAGACGTGGTCCTCGGCGTTCGCGCTGGTCGGCACCGAATACACCGAGGCCGGATGCGCGCGCGTGGCGAGGTCGTTGACCAGCGCCGCGGCGGTGTACTGCACGATCATGAAACCGGAATCGGTCGCGTCCTCGTTGCCGATCAGGAACGCCGGCAGGCCGTCGTTGGTGGCTGGATCGACCAGCTTGTTCAAACGGCGCTCGGAGATCGATGCCAGTACCGGAATCGCCGCCTTGACGTAGCTCATCGCCAGCGCCAGCGGCATGCCGTGGAAATGGCCAGCGGAGACGACCTGGTCCTCGATGACCTCGGCGCCGGCCGCGTCCGGGAACACCAGCGGATTGTCGGTGACGGCGTTGAGTTCGATGTCGAGCACGCGCGCCGCCTGCGCGATCGCGTCGCGCACGGCGCCGTGCACCTGCGGCATGCAGCGCAGGCAGTAGGCATCCTGCGGCTGGTGCTTCTTGCCGCCCTTGAACGGCAGGAAGCGCGTGTAGAACGCCTCGCGGCCGTGGCGCTGCGAAGCCGGCACCCAGTCCCAGGCGATGTCGAAGTTGCGCTGGCGGTCCTGCGCGTCGCTCCACGCGTCGGCCAGCCAGCTGCGGAAGCGCGGCACCAGGTGATAGGCGATGTCGGCCAGCGTCGAGCCGCGCAGCAGCGCGCGGATACGCTCGGCAGTCTCGACCTGCCCCGGATGCGGACGCAGCGCGTGCACTTCCGGCTTGAACGCGCCGACGCGTCCGGCGAAGGCGTCCAGCGTCATCGCCGCGGCGAGGTCGGCGGTGGCCACCAGCGTTTCCAGGCGATCCAGCGCGAGCACGCCGCAGGCCAGCATCTGCGCGGTGCCGTTGTTGAGCGCGAGACCTTCCTTGAACGACAGCCGCACCGGCTCGAGGCCGGCGCGGCGCAGCGCTTCCGCGCCGCTCACGCGCTCGCCGCCGTGGAACGCCTCGCCGCCGCCGAGCAGCACGATCGCCAGATGCGACAGCGGCGCGAGGTCGCCGCTGGCGCCGACCGAACCCTTCTGCGGAATCAGCGGGATCACGTCGCGGTTCAGCAGCTCGCCCAGCGCCTGCAGCGTCGAGACGCGGATGCCCGAATGCCCGCGCATCAGCGTGTTGATGCGGATCGCCAGCATCGCGCGCACGACCTCGGCCGCGAACGGCTCGCCGACGCACACGGCGTGCGTGATGACGAGGTTGTGCTGCAGCTCTTCCAGCAGCGTGCCTTCGCGCTTCTCCGGATTGCCGCCGGGCAGCTCGTCGCGCACGCGGTGCGCGCCGAGCAGCTTGTCCGCGTTGCTGCCGAAGCCGGTGGTGACGCCGTAGATCGGCTCGCCCACGCTGACCTTCTCGGCGAGGAAATCGGCCGCGCGCTGCACGTGCACGAGCTGCGCCGCGTCCAGCGCGACGCGCGCACCGCGCGCGATCGCGACGAGCTGCTCGCGGGTCAGGCTGTTGCCGTCGAGGGTGATGGTGTTCTTCTGCATTGGAATTCGAACCTTGTTCCGTGCTGCCGTCATTCCCGCGAAGGCGGGAATCCAATTTGCTTTCGAGGGCATAGCGGCCAAGCACCGTGGATGCCCGCGTTCGCGGGCATGACGTCGCGGGTGGCCGGATGGCGCTGCAGAAACCCGATGCCTCCTGCGCGGGCCGGCTGCCTCTGCCAGAGCAACACTCTTACCCGCGCGGCATCGCCGCCGCCTGCGCGATCTCCACGCGCAGGGTCTCGGCCAGCTCCGCGCGCGCGACCTCGAACTGCTCCTGCTTGCGCAGGTCCTTGACCGTGACCACGCCCTTGGCGATCTCGTCCGATCCGAGCACGAGCACGAAGCGGATGCCGGCGCGGTCGGCGTACTTGAACTGCTTCGCCAGCTTGCCGGGCTCGACCACCGCCTCGGTGTTGATGCCGGCGCGGCGCAGCTCGGTGGCGAGTTCGAGGTAGCGCGGCAGCTCGTTCTCGTCCATCTGCGCGACCAGCGCCTGCACCGTGCTGCGGCCGCCCTTGAGCAGGCCGGCCTCGCGCAGCTGCCAGTACAGGCGCGTGGCGCCGATCGAGATGCCCACGCCGGGCAGCTTCGACTTCGTGTAGTGGCTGGCGAGGTTCTCGTAACGGCCGCCGGAGCAGATCGAGCCGATCTGCGGGTGGTCGTTCAAGGTCGTCTCGTAGACGGTACCGGTGTAGTAGTCCAGGCCGCGCGCGATCGACAGGTTCAGCGCGAAGTGCGATTCCGGCACGCCGAAGGCCTTGATCAGGGTCAGCGTCTCCCTCAGCTCCGCCCTGCCCTGTTCGAGCGCCTCGCTGCCGGCGCCGAGCGAATCGAGCTTGGCCAGCGCCTGGTCCAGCGAGGTGGAGCGGAACGCGACGAAATCCAGCAGTTTGCCGACCGCGTCGGCCGAGAGCCCGAAGCCCTCGCCCGTCAGCGTGGCGCGCACCGCGTCGACGCCGCGCTTGTCGAGCTTGTCGACCTCGCGCAGCACCGCCGCCTGCCGCTCCGCATCGGTCAGGCCCAGTCCCTCGAGCCAGCCGCGCATCAGCTTGCGGTTGTTGACCTGGATCGTGAACGCGCCGATGTCCAGCTCGCGGAACACGCTGTAGATGACCGCCGGCAGTTCGGCGTCGTAACGCACCGACAGCGCGTCCTTGCCGACCACGTCGATGTCGCACTGGTAGAACTCGCGGAAGCGCCCGCGCTGCGCGCGCTCGCCGCGGTAGACGCGCTGGATCTGGTAGCGGCGGAACGGGAAGGCCAGGTCGTGCTCGTGCTCGGCGACGTAGCGCGCCAGCGGCACGGTCAGGTCGAAGCGCAGCGCCAGTTCCGGCACCTCGCCGTCCTTGGCCGCCTGCAGCGCGCCGGTGGACTGCACGAAATACACCTGGCGCTCGGTCTCGCCGCCTTCCTTGGTCAGCAGCACGCTGGAGAATTCCATCACCGGCGTCTCGATCGGCAGGAAGCCGTAGCGTTCGAAGTTGCGCCGGATCGCGTCCAGCATGCCCTGGAACTCGACCTGGTCGAGCGGCAGCAGTTCGAGCACGCCGGGCATCGTGCGGGCGGGTGTGAAAGCCATGGATGTCCTTGAAATAATCGCGCCGCGGCGGCGGCGGAGCCGCGGCGGACGCGGGCCGCCTAGGTTAGCAGATGGCCGTGCGCGGCCGGGCGGCGCGGCGGACCCGCAAGCCGGCGCCGGAAGGCCGCCGTCGCCGGACGTATTGCACACCGCGTTGGCCATCGTTAGAATTCGCGGCCCGCTACGGCGGACAGTCGGGGTGTAGCTCAGCCTGGTAGAGCGCTACCTTCGGGAGGTAGAAGTCGCAAGTTCGAATCCTGTCACCCCGACCAACTCTTTCGACGAAAAGGCCACCGCAGCGCGGTGGCCTTTTTCGTTGCCGCGAGCCGGCCGGGGAACGGGGTTGGGACGCAGGATGCGCACCGTGACGAACAGCCAGTGCGGGGCGGCCGGGGAAGCCGTACTCTGCGCTCCAATTCGCCCCCTTCCCCGGTTTGCAGCCGCGTGGTGCCGAGTATGGACAGGCCCGCAACTCCCCTCGCCGACCCCGATCGAGCGGCCGTCACCGGCCTGCTGCACGCCTGGAGCGGCGGCGACTCGGGCGCCGGCGAACGCCTGACCGAGCTGGTCTACGCGCGCGTGCGCGCGATTGCCGGCAAGCACCTGCGCCAGTTCGGCGAGCGGCTGACCCTGCAGCCGACGGAACTGGCCAACGAACTGTTCCTGCGCCTGATCGACGCCGACGTCGCCTGGCAGGACCGCCGCCATTTCTACGGCGTGGTCAGCGTGGCGATGCGGCGCATCCTGGTCGACGCGGCGCGCGCGCGCGGCAGCGAGCGGCGCGGCGGCGGCGAAGTGCACGTCACGCTGTCGGCCGCCGAGAACGCCGCCGGCGGCGACTCCGGCGAGGCGCTGGCGCTGGAAGAAGCGCTCGACGCGCTGCGCGCGATCGATGCGCGCAAGTGCGAGATCGTCGAGCTGAACTACCTGCTCGGGCTCAAGCGCGAGGAGATCGCCGAGGTGGTCGGCGTGTCGGTGCCGACCGTCGACCGCGAACTGCGCTTCGCGCGCGCCTGGCTCAAGCAGCAGCTCGCCGCATGAATCCCGAGCGCTGGCAGCGGCTGCAGGAACTGTTCGACGGCCTGATCGCGCTGCCGCCGCAGCGGCGCGCGGCCTGGCTGGCCGACGCCGAGGCCGACGCGGCGCTGCGCGCCGAGGCGCTCGCCCTGGTCGAGGCCGAGGAACGCGACGGCGACGGCATGACCTCGCGCCTGCGCGAGGCCGCCGCGCGCGAAACCTCGCCGCCGCCGGGCCGGGAGCTCGGCGCGTACCGCCTGATCGAGGAGATCGGCAGCGGCGGCATGGGCACCGTGTTCCTCGCCGAACGCATCGACCAGGCCTTCGACCGGCGCGTGGCGATCAAGCTGCTGCGCGGCATCCCCACGCGCGAGTCGACGCAGCGCATGCGCCGCGAGCGGCAGATCCTCGCCGACCTCAGCCACCCGAACATCGCGCGCCTGCTCGACGGCGGCAGCACGGCCGACGGCCAGCCGTACCTGGTCATGGAATACGTCGACGGCGTGCCGCTGAACGCGTTCTGCGAACAGCGCGCGCTGCCGACCGCCGCGCGGCTGGAGCTGATCGGCCGGATCTGCGCCGCCGTGCAGTACGCGCACCAGCGCCTGGTCATCCATCGCGACCTGAAGCCGGCCAACGTGCTCGTGCGCGCCGACGGCGAGCCGATCCTGCTCGACTTCGGCATCGCCAAGCTGCTCGCCGAAACCGGCGGCGACGCCGAGCAGACCGGCCTGCCGTGGTTCACGCCGGCCTACGCCAGCCCCGAGCAGGTCAAGCGCGAGCGCGTCAGCACCGCGACCGACGTCTACGGCCTGGGCGTGCTGCTGTACGAAGTGCTCGCGCAGGCCCCGCCCCGGCCCGCCGCCGACGGACGCCTGCCGCCGCCGAGCCGCAGCGCGCAGCGCCGCATCGATCCCGAACTCGACCTGATCGTGGCCAAGGCCACGCATCCGGAGCCGGACCGCCGCTACGTCTCGGCCGCGGCGTTGGCCGAAGACCTGACGCGCCATCTGCACGGATGGCCGCTGCAGGCCGCGCCGGACCGCGTGGGCTACCGGCTCGCCAAGTTCGTCGGCCGGCACCGGCTCGCCACCGCCGCCGCGCTGGCGGGCCTGACGCTGGCGACGCTGTTCACCTGGCGCCTGGCGCGCGAGCGCGACCGCGCGCTGCGCGCCGAAGCGGTGGCGCAGCAGCAGTCGGCCACCGCCGAGAGCGTGGTGGAGTACCTCGTCGCGCTGTTCCGCTCGGCCTCGCCCGACGAGATCGGCACCGCGATGATCGCGCCGCGCGACCTGGTCGACCGCGGCCGCAAGGAGATCCGCGCGCGCCTGGCCGACGCGCCGCTGCAGCGCGCGCGGCTGCTCGGCACCTTCGGCCAGATCTACAACGAGCTCGGCCTGCAGGACGAGGCCGCCGAGAGCTTCGCCGAAGCGGCCGGGATCGAGCGCGAGCACGGCACGCCCGAGCAGCGCGCGCGCTACCTCGCCGACCAGGGCTATGCGCTCAACCTGGCCGAACGCTCGATCGCGGCGGTGCCGGTGCTGCGCGAAGCCGAAAGCCTGCTCGGCGAGATCGATGCCGGCGAACGCACGCAGGTCACCGAGCTGCTGACCACACTCGCCATCGCGCTGTCGCGCAACGGCGACACCGAGGCCGGCGAGGCGACGGCGCGGCGCGCGCTCGGCTACGCGGCGCAGGCTGCCGGCGAAGGCAGCACGCTGTACGCGCAGGCGCTCAGCGGCCTGGCCGAGGCGCAGCTGCGTGCGAACCGGCTCGGCGACTCCGAAGCGACGGCGCTGCAATGCCTGGAGCTGATGCGCCGGAACCAGCCGGAGGATTCGGCCGAGGTGATTTCCGCCAGCGGCTTCCTGACCCAGATCTACGACCGCCAGGACCGCTTCGCCGACAGCGAGCGGCTGCTGCGCCGCATGCTCGAGGTGCGCCTGCGCACGCTCGAACCGGACAGCGCCTGGGCGATCACCGCACGCAACAACCTCGCACGGGCCGTCTACGAGCAGGGCCGCGTGGTCGAGGCCAGCGCGCTGTTCCGGCAGAACCTGGACTACATGCGCGCGCGCAAGCAGGAACAGAGCCCGTCCTACCTGATCGGACTGAACAACCTGGCCAGCCTGCTCGAGCAGGCCGGCGACTACCCCGGCTCGCTGGTCCTGTTCGAGGAAGTGGAACGCCGCGCGAGCACGGACGGCACCGGCGGCGACGCGCCGATGCTGCCGATGCTGCGCCAGAACCATGCCCGAAACCTGCTGCTGAACGGCCGGTTCGACGAAGCCTATGCGCGGCTCACCACCGAGATCGAAGGCGCGGATGCGGCCGCGCTGAACGCGCGCCGCCTGCTGCACCTGGCCGAATGGATGCGCCGCAAGCACCGCTACGAGGACGCGCTGCGCTACCTGGACCAGTCCTCCGCCGCGTTCGCCGCGCTGTATCCGGAACAGCATTCCAGCCACGGCGCGGTGGCGCGCGTGCGCGGCCTGGTCTACCGCGACCAGCAGCGCCTGGACGAGGCCGAACGCGAGCTGCGCAGTGCGGCCGAGAACTTCGCGCGCACCGGCAGCAAAGACGCCAACCCGACCATCGAGGTCGAACTGCAGCTGGCCGACGTGCAGCTGTCGCGCGGCAACGTCGACGAGGCGCGCGAGCTGCACGCGCGCGCGACGCCGCTGCTGGAGGAACGCTTCGTCGCGCAGTCGGTGGTGCGCGCGCAGCACGCCGCGCTGGGCCGGCGGCTCGCCGCCGCCAAGCCGCTCGCCAGCCGCTGACCTCGCCGCCCGCCGGGCGGCGATCGGTCGGGACGCTCGGTTCGGACGATCGGTTTGCGCGCCGGACACCGTATTGGTCGGATGAACCCTGCCGCTACGCGGCGGAAGGCCGCCACCCGCAACGCGACACCGCGCATGGACCACTCCGAAATCTCTCCCGCCCGCTGGCAGCGCCTGCAGGAGCTGTTCGACGGCCTGCTCGCGCTTCCCGCCGGGGCGCGCGCGGCATGGCTCGCCGGCCTCGGCGACGACGAGGCGCTCAAGCGCGAAGCGGTGCGGCTGGTCGAGGCCGACCAGGGCGGCACGGCCGGCCTGCCGCACGCCAGCCTGCGCGCCACCGCGTCGCCGGGTGGCCGCCTCGGACCGTACCGCCTCGGCGAGGAGATCGGCAGCGGCGGCATGGGCACGGTGTTCCTCGCCGAGCGCGCCGACGGCACATTCCGCCGGCACGTGGCGATCAAGCTGCTGCGCGGCTTTCCGACGCGCGAGTCGGCGCAGCGCCTGCGCCGCGAGCGGCAGATCCTCGCCGACCTGGATCATCCCAACATCGCGCGCCTGCTCGACGGCGGCAGCATGCCCGACGGGCAGCCGTACCTGGTCATGGAATACGTCGACGGCGAGCCACTGAACGAGTTCTGCCGCCGGCGCGACCCGCCGCTGGCGGCCAAACTGCAGCTGATCGACAAGATCTGCATGGCGGTGCAGTACGCGCACCAGCGCCTGGTCATCCACCGCGACCTGAAGCCGGCCAATGTGCTGGTGCGCGCCGACGGCGAGCCGATCCTGCTCGACTTCGGCATCGCCAAGCTGCTCGATCATTCCGACGCGCCGGCGCAGACCACCCGCCTGTCGTGGCTCTCGGCCGCCTACGCCAGCCCCGAGCAGCGGCGCGGCCAGCGCGTGGACACCGCCACCGACGTCTACGGCCTCGGCGTCCTGCTGCACGAAATCGTCTACGGCATCGCACCGACGGCGGACGGGCAGCTGCGGCTGCCGGAGCGTTCCCACCGGCGGCGCGTGAACAAGGATCTCGCCCGCATCGTCGCGCAGGCGACCCGCGCCGAGCCCGAGCGCCGCTACGGCACCGCCGCGGCGCTGGCCGAGGACCTGCGGAACTGTCTCGGCGACCGCCCGGTGCTCGCCGCCCGCGACCGGCCGGCCTATCGCCTGGCCAAGTTCGTGCGCCGCCATCGCATCGCCGTCGCGGCGACGGCCTGCGCCCTCGCCGCCGGCGCCGGGCTGACCTGGCGCCTGGCGCAGGAGCGCGATCGCGCGCGCCAGGCGGAACGCATCGCCGAACATCGCTCGGCGGCGGCCGAGGGCGTCGTCGACTACGTGGTCGCCCTGTTCCGCTCGGCATCGCCGGAGAACAGCGGCAATCGTCCGATCACCCCTCGCGATCTCGTCGATCGCGGGCGGCGGGAGATCGGCACGATGCTGGACGACGCGCCCGAACAGCACGCGCGGCTGCTCGCCACGCTGGGCAAGCTCTACCTCGAACTCGGCCTGACGCAGCCGGCGATCGACGCCCTCGGCCAGGCCGCCGAGCTGGCCGGCGCGCACGGAACCCCGCGCCAGCGTGCGAGCTATCTGGCCGACCAGGGCCTGGCGATGATCCTCGCCGAGCGCACCGATCTCGCCCAGGCCACCTTGCAGGAAGCCCTCGCCACACTCGGCGAGGCAGCGCGCGACGAACGCAAGCTCGCCGCCGAGATCCTCTCCACGCTCGCCATCGCGCAGGCGCGCAACGGCGATCCGGCGGCCGCCGAGGCTCACGTGCGCCGCGCCCTCGACTATGCCGGCGACATGACCGGCCGCGACCGCCTCGCCTACGCGCGCAGCCTCTACGCGTCGGCCGAGGTGAAGATCCGCCTCAACCGTCTCGACGAGGCCGAACGCGAAGCCGAACGCAGCATCGCGCTGATGCGCAGCCTGCTGCCGATCGACGCGCCGGAGGTGCTCAACGCGCAGGGCATCCTCGAAACGGTGTACGAGCAGCAAGGCCGCTACGCCGACGGCGAACGCCTGCTGCGCGGCATGCTCCAGGCGCGCCTGCGCACGCTCGATCCGGCCAGCCTGTGGGTGGTCACCACGCGCATCAACCTCGCCCAGATGGTCCAGCTGCAGGGTCGCATCGTCGAGGCGATCGCGCTGATGCGCCAGACGCAGGAGCTGCTGCGCGACAGCGGGCAGCGGCAATCCCCGTCGTACTCGCTGGTGCTGAACAACCTCGCCAGCGCGCTCGAGCAAGCCGGCGATTTCGCCGGTGCGCAGCCGATGTTCCGCGAGGCGTTCGACCTGCTGCTGGAGCAGAGCGAGGATCCCGACAGCCCCGGCCTCGCCGTCTATCGCCTCAACCTCGGTTTCAACCTGCTCAAGAACGGCCAGATGGATGCCGCGCTCCCGCTGATCCAGGCGCCGGTCAAGGGCAGCGACGATTCCAGGGACGTCAACGTCGCGCGCGTCAACCGCCTGTTCCGCCTGGCCGAATGGATGCGCCGCAGCCATCGGCTCGACGAGGCGTCCGCGCACACCGAGCAGCTCGAGGCGGCGCTGCGCAAGCTGGAACCGCCGACGCATCCGCGATTCGGCTATCTCGCCCGCGCGCGCGGCCTGATCCTGCGTGACCGCGACCGTCTCGCCGAAGCGGAGACCGAACTGCGCCGCGCCGCCCAGATGCTGTCGCAGAAGATCGGCCGGAACGCCAACAACACGATCGAAACCGAACTCGACCTCGCCGAGGTGCTGCTCGCGCGCGGCAAGGTCGACGACGCGCGCGCGCTGCACCAGCGCATGGCGCCGCTGCTCGCCGAGCGCTTCGTGCCCGACTCCGCGGTGCGCAAGCGCCACCTCGCGATGGCGCGCCGGCTCGACGGCGGCGCGGCGCGCTGACACCGCGCGCCGCGAAACTCCCGGCTAGCGGCGACCGGCCAGATCGGCGTACTGCGGATGCCTGGCCAGCCACGCAGCGGCGTAGGAGCAGGCCGGCACCACGCGCCAACCCTCGCGCCGGGCCGTGTCGAACGCCGCAAGCGTCAGCGCGGCGGCGATGCCGCGGCCGCCGACCGCGGCGGGCACGCCGGTGTGGGTGATGGTCAGGACGCCGTCGTGCAACTGGTAGTCGAGCACGCACAGCGCGCCGTCGACGGTGGTCTGGAAACGGCTCGCCGCTTCGTTGCGGACGATCGTGTAGTCCTGGCTCATGGGCGGCTCCGCCGGCGGGGCAAAGCGCGAGGCTAGCCGCTTTCGCACCCGGGCGTAACCTGCGTCCTGGCGCGAGGTGCCGCATGGCTTTCACCTGCATCCGTCCCGCCGCGCCGCTGCACGCGTCGATGCTCGTCGACCTGCCCGAGGACGAGGCGCGCGTTCACGCCGACGACGCGCAGCGGCGGCGCCTTGCCGGAATCCGCGAGACGCGTGCGGCGCGGCGGACTACGCTGTGCGGGTCCACTCTTACGGAGACGCCCATGTCCCGCCACGCCGCGAACACCGTTTCCACGATCATTCCGGGCCTGCGCTATCGCGACGCGCTGGCCGCGATCGACTGGCTCTGCAACGCGTTCGGCTTCGAGAAACAGGCCGTCTACGCCGACGGCGACGTCGTGCACCACGCGCAGCTCACCTTCGGCAACGGCATGATCATGCTCGGCTCGGTCGCGCGCGCCAGCGACAGCGCCTGGGGCGATCGCATCGCCCAGCCCGACGAGATCGGCGGCCGCGAGACGCAGGCGCCCTACGTGATCGTGGCCGACTGCAAGGCGCACTACGAGCACGCGAAGGCGGCCGGCGCAGTGATCGTCGACGAGTACGAGACCAAGGACTACGGCGGCGCCGGCTACAGCTGCCGCGACCTCGAGGGGCATATGTGGAGCTTCGGCAGCTACGATCCATGGAAGCCGGCCGACGCCGGCTGATGCGCGCTACTTCGGCCGCTCGCGCTCGCGGCCGATGATGATGCGTGCGTAGCGCTGGTAGGTGAAGTACGACCAGATCCATTCCCACATCACGACGATGCGGTTGCGGAATCCGATCAGGAAGAACACGTGCGCGACCAGCCAGAACAGCCAGGCGAACACGCCGGACAGGCGCAGGCCGCGCAGGTCGACGACCGCGGCCATGCGTCCGATGGTGGCGAGGTTGCCGTAGTCGCGGTAGCGGAACGGCCGTGACGTGCGGCCGGCGAGGCGGTCGCGGATCGCCGCGCCGACGTAGGCGCCCATCTGCTTGGCGGCCGGCGCGACGCCGGGCACCGGCTTGCCGTCCGTCGCGACGCTGGCGAGATCGCCAATCACGAACACGTCCGCATGGCCGGGCAGCGACAGGTCCGGCTCCACCTTGACGCGGCCGGCGCGGTCGCGCTCGGCGCCGAGCTGCGCGCCGAGCGGCGAGGCGGCGACGCCGGCCGCCCACAGCACGGTGCGCGCGCGGATGCGGCGCTCGCCGAGCAGCACGCCGCGCTCGTCGATGCCGGTCACCGCCTGTCCGGTCAGCACCTCGACGCCGAGCCTGCACAGCTGCACGCGCGCCTTCTCCGACAGCGACTCGGGCATCGACGGCAGCACGCGCGGGCCGGCCTCGACCAGGTGCACGTTGGCGGTGCGCGGATCGCTGCGGCGGAACTCGCGCGGCAAGGTGTGGCGCGCGATCTCGGCCAGCGTGCCGGCCAGTTCCACGCCGGTCGGGCCGCCGCCGATGACGACGAAGTTCAGCCACTCGGCGCGCGCCGCCGGATCGCTCTCGCGCTCGGCGAACTCGAATGCCTCGAGCATGTGGCGGCGGATGAAGAAGGCGTCGTCGAGCGTCTTCAGTCCCGGCGCGTGCGCGGCCCAGTCGTCGTGCCCGAAGTAGGAATGGCGCGCGCCGGTGGCGACCACCAGGTAGTCGTAGCCGAGTTCGCCGCTGGCGAGCGTGACGCGCCGCGCGTCCACGTCGACGGCGGTCGCCTCGTCCATCAGCACGGTCACGTTGCGCTGCCGGCGCAGGATGTGCCGCAGCGGCGCGGCGATGTCCGGCGAGGACAGGCCGGCCATCGCGACCTGGTACAGCAGCGGCTGGAACAGATGGTGGTTGGTGCGGTCCACCAGGGTCACGCGCACCGGTGCCGAGGCCAGCGCGCGCGTCGCCCACAGGCCGCCGAAGCCGCCGCCGAGGATCAGCACGTGGGGTTCGCGCGAGATCGTTCCGGTATCGTCCATGCGCTCATTCTGCCCGATCGCCGGCCCCCGCCGGCAGCACCGCGCGCCGCCGCGCCATCGCGCGATCGAGCGCGACGAGGAGCAGGCCGAGCGCGAGGAACAGCACGCCGACCAGCACGCCGTTGCGCAGCACCGCGGCGTAGCCGAGCGCGCCGACTTCGAGGAACGGATACGGATACCAGCCGGTCCAGGCGCCGTGCAGCAGCGACCACAGCAGGAACACGCCGGGGAACAGCAGCCAGCGCGGCGCATCGCTCCAGCGCAGGCGGCCGTGCCCGGCGGCGACCAGCCACCAGGCCAGATACGCCAGCGGCGTGACGTAGTGCAGCGCCTTGTCCACCAGCCACTGCGCGCCGGTCGGCGCCCAGGTGGCGCTGAGCACGAAGAAATACACCAGGCCCGTCACGCCGATGCACAGCGCCACGCCGCCGCGCACCGCCGCGTCGGCGAAGAAGCCGGCCCGGCGCGCCGAGCGCAGCGCGGACGTCACCGTCAGCGCCACCAGCAGGTTGCTCAGGATCGTGAAGAAGCTGAAGTAGCGCAGCGTCGCCACCCACGGCCCGGGATCGTTCCAGGTCCCGGCCAGCATCAGGACGTACTGCGCGAGCAGCGCGGCCCAGGCGACGACGGCAACGCCGAGCGCGAGCAGACGGGTCGATGACGACATGCGGATTTCGCTTCCACGACCGGACGCCGCATCATAGCCGCGCAGAGCGGCCGCGAACCGTCCGCGATACCGGAGTTGCGCATGCCCAAACCGACATCCGAAGCCGGCGACCTGTTCGCCGCGCCCGCCTCCCGCGCCGGACGCGTGCGCGCCGGCATCGGCGGCTGGACCTACGCGCCGTGGCGCGACAATTTCTATCCGGCCAAGCTGGTGCAGCGGCGCGAACTGGAATACGCCAGCCGCGCGCTGACCGCGATCGAGGTCAACGGCACCTACTACGGCGCGCAGAAGCCGGCCACCTACGCGAAGTGGCGCGCGGAAACGCCCGACGGTTTCGTCTTCTCGCTGAAGGCGCCGCGCTACGCCACCGACCGGCGCGTGCTGGCCGAGGCCGGCAAGACGATCGCCGACTTCGTCGACGGCGGGCTGGCCGAACTCGGCGACCGCCTCGGCCCGATCAACTGGCAGTTCCAGCCGGGCAAGACTTTCGACGCGGCCGACTTCGGCGCCTTCCTCGAGCTGCTGCCGCGCACGCTCGACGGCCGTGCGCTGCGTCACGTGGTCGAGGTGCGCCATGCAAGCTTCCTGTGCGCCCAATACGTCGAACTCGCGCGCCGGCATCGCGTGGCGACGGTGTTCACCGACTCGCCGAAGTACCCCTCCTTCGCCGACCTCACCGGCGATTTCGTCTACGTGCGGCTGATGCGCAGCGAGGCCGCGCAGGCGAGCGGCTATCCGCCCGCCGCGCTCGACGGCTGGGCCGCGCGCGCGAACGCCTGGGCGATGGGCGAGGAGCCCGACGACCTGCCGCGCGTGCTCGCGCCGGCGGCGCGCACCGCCGCACGCGACGTGTTCGTCTACTTCATCAACGGCGCGAAGGAGCGCGCGCCGCACGCGGCGATGGGCCTGCTCGAACGCCTGCGCGGGGCCGCCTGATCCGGCGGACGGATATCGGCAATCCCTAGATTCGCTGCCAAGGCGCCGTTCGCACCGCCGCGGCGAGCGCGCCGGCCAGCTCCGGCGCCGCGGCGAATTCGACCGCGTCGATCGCGGCGATCGGCTGCACGGCGCAACCCGAATTGGTGAAGAACGCGGCGCGGAAGTTCGCGATCTCGTCCAGCCCGACGCGGCGCACGAGGCTGGGCACGCCGGTCTCTCGCAGGCCGGCCTGCAGCAGCTGCATCGACACGCCGCGCAGCATCGGCGCGTCGGGCCAGACCACGCGCGCGCCGTCGAAGAAGCCGACGTTCCAGATCGAGCCTTCCGACACCGCGCCGTCCGCCGTGACGAACAGCGCGTCGTCGGCGCCGCGCGACTGCGCCAGGCGGCGCTGGTGGAACAGGCCGAAGGTGCCGACGTGCTTGATGTGCGGCGCCTCGCGCTGGTAGCGCACGCTGGCCACGCGCAGCGGCGGACCGGCCGACGCGCGGGCCGGAGCGGTGGTGACCAGCACGTCCGGTGCGGCCGGCGTCAGCGGACGGTCGCGGTCGAAGCGGCGCGAGAACACGTTCACACGCAGCGAGAGTTCGTCCGCGCCGGCGACCGCGCGGCGCATCCAGCCACGCGTCGCCTCGAGGTCGAGCGGGTGGCCGAACAGTTCCTGCGTGGCCTGCTGCAGGCGCTGCAGATGCAGGTCCAGGCCCGGCGCGCAGCCGTCGCGCACCTGCATCGAGGTGAAGTGGCCGTAGTTCTGCACCGCCAGCAGGCGCAGATCGTCGAGCCCGGCCGGCTCGCCGTTGAGTTCGATGCGGTTCCACGCCTGGCGATTCATGCGCCGATTGTCCGGGCGGCACGCGCGGGCTGGCAATGCCTTGCGCGGACGCAGCGTCGCAGCGGTGCCCGGGGCCGCACGGAAGCGGACGCACGAGCGTGCAGGCGCGAACCGGGATCGCTTCCATGGATGCCCGCGTTCGCGGGCATGACGGCGGGGGTGTCATTCCCGCGGCATCGGAAACCCCCTTGCCACCTCACAGGGTTCCACTCGTTCGCGGAACCGCGTCGAACCGCGCCGTCATTCCCGCGAACGCGGGAATCCATTGCGGCGTCGAGGAATGTCGGCATGCCCCCACCGACGAGAGGACACGGCGCCTGAGCCGCCCGCCTCGGGCTAGAATGCTGCGCTGCATCGTCGCCGCGGCAGCGCACCGCACCGCCTCGCTGCGCACACCCGGCCGCCCTCGTCTGCCGTGCTCGCCGCTTTCGCGGGCAGAGCGGGAGACGGCGACGCCGTTCCCGTGGACACCCGAGGATTCCCGATCGTGCACGCGCTCTCCCCCGCCGCCAAGGCCCAATGGCAGATCCATTTCTGCGTCCTGCTGTGGGGCTTCACCGCGATCCTCGGCAAGCTGATCACGCTCGACGCGCTGCCGCTGGTGTGGTGGCGCATGCTGCTGGTGGTGGCGGCGCTGGCGCTGCTGCCGCGCGCGTGGCGCGGCCTGCGCGCGATGTCCGGCCGGCTGATGCTCGCCTACGCCGGCATCGGCGTGATCGTCGCGCTGCACTGGCTCACCTTCTACGCCTCGATCAAGCTCGCCAATGCTTCGGTCGGCGCGACCTGCATCGCGCTGGCGACGCCGTTCACCGCGCTGATCGAGCCGAAGCTGGCCGGGCGCCGCTTCTCGATGCGCGAGCTGCTGCTCGGCCTGGCCGTGCTGCCCGGCGTGGCGCTGGTCGCCGGCGGCGTACCGACCCAGATGCGCCTGGGCCTGCTCGTCGGCACGGTGTCGGCGGTGCTGGTCGCGCTGTTCGGCTCGCTCAACAAGCGCCTGGTCGAGCACGGCGACGCATTCTCGGTGACCGGCCTGGAACTGGGTGCCGGCGCGCTGTCGCTGATGCTGCTCGCGCCGGTGCTGGCGCTGGTGCACCCCTCGCTCGGCGGCGATCCGTTCGTGCTGCCGGGCGCGCACGACGGCGTCTATCTGGTCGTGCTGGCGCTGGCCTGCACGCTGCTGCCGTTCAGCCTGTGGCTGGTCGCGCTGCGCCACATGAGCGCGTTCGCCACGCAGCTGGCGACCAATCTGGAACCGGTCTACGCGATCGCGCTGGCGGCGCTGCTGCTGGGCGAGCAGAACGAGCTGACGCCGATGTTCTACCTCGGCGCCGCGATCATCATCGCAGCGGTGTTCGTGCACCCGCTGATCATGCGCCCGCGGCGCATCAGCCAGCCGGAGCTGGCGGCCACGGCCGAGGCCAAGGGCGTCACCGAATGAATTTCGCCGGGCCTGTCGATTTGCGCTGACACCGATCGTCGTCTTCGGGAAGGCCGCCGCCGGCGGCCATCTGCCGAGGAAGCCCCATGTCCTACGTCGACGGTTTCGTCCTTCCGGTGCCGAAGGCCAATCTCGCCGCCTACCGCAAGCTGGCGCGTCTGGCCGGCAAGATCTGGCGCGAGCACGGCGCGCTGCACTACGTCGAGTGCGTCGCCGACGACGTGCAGCCGGGCAAGGTCACCTCCTTTCCGCAGGCGGTCAAGCTCAAGCCCGGCGAGGTCGTGGTGTTCTCGTGGGTCGTGTACAAGTCGCGCGCCGAGCGCAACCGCATCGTGGCCAAGGTGATGGCCGATCCGCGCCTGGCCGCGCCGTCGGACCCGAAGAAGCTGCCGTTCGACGGCATGCGCATGTTCTGGGGCGGCTTCAAGCCGATCATCGAACTCTGAGCGGCGCACGCTGCAAACCCCTCGCCTCCATGCCGCATCGAAGAGGCGACGGCGCCTTGCGCGCGCCGCGAGGATCCGCCTTGAGCCCCGTCCATCTCGCCGCGGCCGCCTGCGCCGCCTGCCTTGCGCTGCTGTCCCCGCGCCCCTTCGCCGCCGAGTCGGCGCAGGGCGCGGTCACCGCCTTCGTCGACGTCAACGTGGTGCCGATGGATTCCGAGCGCGTTCTGCCGCACCGCACCGTGCTGGTGCGCGACGGCCGCATCGCGGCGATCGAGGCCTCGATGCCGGTCCCGCCGGGCGCGCGGATCGTCGAAGGCCACGGCCGCGCCTATCTCGCACCGGGCCTGGCCGACATGCACACGCACGCCGACACCGCCGAGGAGATGAAGGTCTATCTCGCTAACGGCGTGACCAGCGTGCTGAACATGGGCGAGGCCTCGAACGCGTTCGTCGGCCGCATCCGGCAGGCGATCCACGCCGGCACCAAACCCGGTCCGCACGTGTACGCGGCCTTCGTCGTCGACGGCTCGCCGCGCTACGGCCACTTCAGCGTGACCAACGCGGATGAGGCGCGCTGGATCGTGCGGCTGGCGAAGACCAACGGCTACGAGTTCATCAAGGTTTACAACGACCTGTCGCCGGAGGCCTTCGCCGCGCTGGTCGAGGAAGGCCGCGCGCAGGGCCTGCCGGTGGTCGGCCACGGCGTCACGCGCGTCGGGCTGCAGCGCCAGCTCGACGCCGGCCAGCTGATGGTCGCCCACGCCGAGGAGTTCCTCTACGCGTTCTTCCCCACGTCCGACGCCGCGCCCGACGCCGCGCCCGACGCGCAGCGCATCCCCGAGGCGATCCAGACGATCCGGCGCAACCGCGCCTTCGTCACCGCGGACCTGAACACCTACGCGACGATCGCGCGGCAATGGGGCCGGCCCGACGTCGTCGCCGGCTTCCTGCGCCGGCCGCAGACGCGCTGGCTCGCGCCGCAATGGCGCATCGACTGGAGCGGCAGCGGTTACGCGAAGCGCAGCGGCAGCCTCGATGCGAAACTCGCCTTCCTCGCGCGCTTCATCAAGGCGATGAGCGACGCCGGCGTGCCGCTGCTCGCCGGCACCGATGCGCCGACGATTCCCGGCGTCGCGCCGGGCACGTCGCTGCACGACGACCTGCAGGCGCTCGAGCGCGCCGGCCTGAGCCGCTACCGCGCGCTGGAGACCGCGACGCGCACGCCGGGCGAACTGATCCGCCGCGCGATGCCCGGCGCCGAGCCGTTCGGCACCGTCGCGCCCGGCAGCCGCGCCGACCTGCTCCTGCTCGCAGCCAACCCGCTCGAGGACCTGTCCACCGTGCGCACGCCGCTGGGCGTGATGACGAACGGTCGCTGGTACGCGCGCGAGGATCTGCGCAAGCTGCTCGACGACGTCGCGGCGACGTACGCGCGGGCGACGACGCCGCGCTGACACCGGTCGCGCCGCGCGCCGGTTCGCGGATGTCGATCCGCGTCCCTCCCGCTCGTCATTGTCATGAACTTCCGAACGCAGAGGCACGACGATGAAACTGGTGGTAGGCACTTTCATCACCCTGGACGGCGTCATGCAGGCGCCCGGCGCGCCGGAGGAGGACCGCAGCGGCGGCTTCGCGCACGGCGGCTGGCTGGTGCCGTGGTTCGACGAGCGCATGGGCGAGCTGGCCGCCGGCTGGAGCGAGGCGGCCGACGCGCTGCTGCTCGGGCGCCGGACCTACGAGATCTTCGCCGCGCACTGGCCGCACGTCGGCGACGAGGATCCGATCGCGGCCAAGCTCAACCGCGTGCGCAAGTACGTCGCCTCGCGCACGCTCGATGTGCTCGACTGGGACAACTCGGTGCTGCTGCGCGGCGACGTCGCCGCGGAAGTCGCGCGGCTCAAGCAGCAGCCCGGCGGCGAGCTGCAGGTGACCGGCAGCGGCGAGCTGGTGCAGACCCTGCTGCGGCACGACCTGGTCGACGAATTCCGGCTGTGGGTGTTCCCGCTCGTGCTCGGCCGCGGCAAGCGGCTGTTCGCCGACGGCGCGCTGCCGGCCGCGCTGACCCTCACCGACACGATCATGACCAGCACCGGCGTGGCGATCCATCTGTACCGTCGCGCCGGCAAGCCGGCCTACGGTTCGTTCGCGCTGGAGCAGCCCTCGCCCGCCGAGATCGAACGCCGCCGCAGCATCGAGGCATCGGTGCGCTCCTGATGCGCACGTCGCATCCGGCGGCTCGACGCGCTTGCGCGAGCCGCCGGACGAGGTATCATCGCGCGCTCTCGCAACACCCGTTCCGAGGTCCGCCGCTATGCAAAGTGTCGTCAGCTGCTGAATAGCGCCTCGACGGACGCCTTCCGCGTCCGCCGGACTTCCATGCGCGCCTTCCGCGCGCCCGCCTCGGAAAAATCCCCATGTCCTCTCCCGCCTTTCGCGCCGGCAAGGCCGCGATCGCGTTCATCCTCGTCACCGCGATGCTCGACATCGTGGCGATGGGCATCGTCATTCCCGTCCTGCCGCCGCTGATCGAGCAGTTCACCGGATCGAGCGCCCGCGCCGGCATCATCAACGGCATCTTCGTCGCGCTGTGGGCGCTGATGCAGTTCGTCGCCTCGCCGATCATCGGCTCGCTGTCCGACCAGTACGGGCGGCGTCCGGTGATCCTGCTGTCCACCGCCGGCCTCGCCGCCGACTACGTGCTGATGGCGCTGGCGCCGAACCTGTGGTGGCTCGCGCTCGGCCGTCTCGTCGCCGGCGTCACCTCGGCCAGCTTCACCACCGTCTACGCCTACATGGCCGACATCACCGCGCCCGAGCACCGCGCGCGCGGCTACGGTCTGGTCGGCGCCGCGTTCAGCGCCGGCTTCGTCGCCGGCCCGCTGCTCGGCGGCGTGCTCGGCGAATGGTCGCCGCGCGCGCCGTTCTGGACCGCCGCGGCGATGAGCACGATCGCGTTCCTGTACGGTGCCTTCATCCTGCCCGAGTCGCTGCCGCCGGAACGGCGCATGGCGTTCTCGTGGCGCCGCGCCAATCCGCTCGGCGCGCTGCGCCTGCTGCGCTCGCACGCGGAACTCGCCGGTCTGGCGGTGGTGAACTTCCTGCTGTACTTCGCCCATCACGTGTTCTCGGCGGTATTCGTGCTGTACGCCGGGCACCGCTACGGCATGACGGCATGGCAGGTCGGCCTGCTGCTGGCGCTGGCCGGCGTGCTCGAACTGATCGTGCAGGGCGTGCTGACCGGCGCGGCGGTGAGGCGTTTCGGCGACCGCCCGGTGATGGTGTTCGGCCTGCTCGCCGGCAGCATCGGCATCGCCTGCATGGGACTGGCGCCGAACGGCTGGACCTTCACCCTGGCGCTGTTCCCGAACGCGCTGTGGGCGCTGGCGATGCCGACGCTGCAGTCGCTGATGACCCAGCGCGTGTCCGAGTCGGAACAGGGCCAGCTGCAAGGCGCCAACAACAGCGTCGGCAGCATCGCCGGGGTGGTCTCGCCGCTGTTCTTCGGCGCCGTCTACGCCGCCTCGATCGGGCCGGACGCGCCGCTGCCGCACGCGGGCACGGCCTTCCTCGTCGCCGCGCTGGTGCTGTTCGCCGCCTGCGTGCTCGGCGCGCGCGTCGCGCGGCGGGCGGCCCGCAGCGAGGCTGCGGCGTCCGACTAGGCCGGGCCGGCCGCACCGGGCCGGTCCGTCATCGGGCCGGCCCTGCGGCGCGTTAGCCGAACGTCACGCCCGGACGCAGCACGCACTGGAACAGCAGCAGCAGGGCCAGCACCGCCGCCGCCGGCCACGCCAGCGGCAGCGGTTGGCCGTGGCCGCGCGCCGGCACCGCGCCGACGCGCCACGCGCCGGCCTGCATCCAGACCAGGCCGATCGCGGCGACCACCAGCGGCACCACGATCACCTCGATCCACTCGCGCGGCACGCGGAACGCGACGATCGGCAGCAGCGAGAGCAGCAGCGGCACGGTCGCGACGCGGAACACGAAGCGCGTGCGCGCACCGACGCCGTCGATCGAGGCCGCCGCGTCGGCGAGTCGGAGCAGCTCGCGCACCAGCCACAGCGCCAGCGGCGGCATCGCCGCCAGCGCGAGCAGCGCGATGGCGGTCTTCGTCGCCGCGTTCAATCGCAGATAGTCCATCGCCATGCCGACGTCGCTGCCGCCGCTGAGCGCGCCGACGACCAGCTGCGGCAGCGCCATGAACGCACCGCAGTAGGCCATCCAGACCAGCAGCAGCCGCCACGCCGTCGAACGCACGCGGCTCGAGCGCAGCAACGCCATGCACGCCAGCGCCACGATCAGCGTCGCCAGCACACCGGTGCCCTGGAAGAGCCTGGCCAGCGGATGCTCGCCCTGCCAGCGGTGGTCGTTGTGGAACAGCGTCGCGCTCAGGCCCGGCGTCAAGGCCTTCGGCAGCACCAGGAACAGCTCCTGCACGAAGAAGATCAGGTTGAAGGCCAGCGTGTAGAGCAGCGCCGACAGCAGCGTCAGCCGTGCATTCCACGCAACGTGCGGCGCCGCCGCGCCGCGCGTGCGGCGCGCGCGCCGCCAGCCGGCCAGCGCGAACGCGAGCGGACCGGCGAGGAGCACCAGCGCCGTGCCGAGCGCGATCGCGATGCCGCCGGCGCTCACGCCGCCTCCTGCGGGCGCTGCAGCGACCAGAACGGAATGTCGCGGCGCAGGCGATAGCCGATGCGCTCGTACAGCTGCCCGGCGCGCGGATTGTCGTGGCTGACGTGCAGGAACGGCGCGACGCCGCGCGCGAGCACGTCGTTGGTCAGCATCGCGGTCAGCCGGCGCGCGTAGCCGCGGCCGTTGAAATCCGGATGCGTGCAGATCGCGCTCATCTCGCGGGTCGTGCCGGTGCCGAGGCGTTCGCCGATCATCGCGGCCAGGCGCCCGTCCTCGTAGAGGCCGAAGTAGCGGCCGAGCTGCATCGTGCGTTCGCGGAAATAGTGCGGATAGACCAGCGCGGTCAGCGCCAGCACGTCGGCACGATGCGCATCCGACAAGGCGACGACGTCGGGGCCGTCGACCGCGTCGAGCGGTTCGTCGCGGACCATCTGCGCCAGCGGGCGGAACGCCTGCAGGCGCCAGCCGGGCGGCACGCGCGGCGCGACGCCGAGCAGATAGACGCTTTCGCCGGGCGCGACCAGGGTCGCCAGCGCCTCGGTGACGTCGGCATCGGCATCGGCCACGCCGAGGAACGGCGCGTAGTCGGACGGATAGCGCGCGGCGAGGCCGGCATCGAGTGCGATCGCGCGATGACGGCTGCGCAGCGAGGACCAGAACGGGTTGTCGAGTTCGGAAAGTGGCATACGCGAAGTGTGCGTGGCCGCAGCGAAAACGGTCAACGCGTGCGGATGGCTCCATCGGATGGGCGCGCTTGTGTCCTTTCCCGGCCGGCGCCGCGGCGATACACCGTGCAGGCGCCCGGCGAAAGCCGCCGCGGACGCTCCCTGGATCACCCAACGAGGATCGAGCATGACATCCGCACGCATCGTACCGGCCGCCGCCTGCCTGGCGCTGGCACTCGCCGCCCCCGTCCACGCCACGCAGGACAATCCGCAGCCGCTGAAGAAGACCGATCTCGCCGGCCTGCACGCGTTCGACCATCGCACCGGCCAGTGGACGGCCCACCACCGCCGTCTGAAGGAGCGCCTGGCGGGCAGCACCGAATGGGTCGAGTTCGACGGCACGCAGACCGCCTGGCCGCTGATGGACGGCTATGCCAACGTCGACGAGAACGTCTTCGACATGCCCGGCGGCGGCGAGTACCGCGGCGTCACGCTGCGCGCCTACGACCCGGCCAGCGGCCAGTGGGCGATCTGGTGGCTCGACGGCCGCAATCCGTTCGGCAGCCTGGAGCCGCCGGTGAAGGGCCGCTTCGAGAACGGCGTCGGCACCTTCTACGCCGACGACGTGCTGCGCGGCAAACCGATCCGCGTGCGTTTCATCTGGTCCGGCATCGCGGCCGATTCGGCGCACTGGGAACAGGCCTTCTCCGCCGACCGCGGCAAGACCTGGGAGACCAACTGGGTCACCGATTTCCGCCGCGTGCGCTAGGCGCAGGCCGCCCTCGCGCGGTTCGACGGCGAACGCACCGCCGAGCGGAAGGCCGCTTGCGCATTCCGCTCGGCGCTCCCTTCGTCAGCTCGGATAGCCGGAAGCGTTGAGGCCGGCGTCGAGGCCGCGCGAGGCGGCGTCGATGTCCTGCTCGCTCCACGTGACCCAGCTCGCGTCGCCGGGGTCGCGCGGGTTGGCCGGCGCGTCCAGTTCCTCGAAGCCGAGGCGCAGGCCGCCTTCGACGGTGTAGAGCGGTCCGTTGTCGGCGGTCGCGTCGTCGATCAGGCCGGCGGAGACGCCGAAGAACTCCGATGCGCCCGCCAGCGCGACGGCGGCGGCCGGCGTGGCCGCGCCCGCGGAAAGGATCGAGAACCCGACCGCGGCGCCGGTCAGGGCGGCGCGGAACATGTCGTTCTGCCGGTTCCTGTCGTCGGTGATCGCCTGCACGCGATCCAGGCCGCCGCCGATGACGGCGCCGGACACGACGCCGACGGTGAACGGACTCAGGCCGATGCGATCCAGGCCGCTGTCGACGATGAAGTCCTGCGCCGCCTGCGCGATCGCGGCCGGATCCTTGCCGCCTTCCAGTTCGAGGTAGCGCTCGAACACGTTCGCCAGCGCGCCGATGGCGCCGGCCGCGTCGGTGTCGAGATTGAGTTCGTGCTTGCGGTCGATGCCGGCGGCGAGCAGGTTGCTCAGGGTGGTCAGCGCGACCGGGTTGTCGGACTTGTCCGCCAGGAACCCAGCGCTGGTCGTGGCGGCATCGAGATCGACCCGGCCGGCCACCTGCGGATCGGCCAGCACGGCGGCGTTGCGCGCCAGCACCATCTCGACCAGGTCGGCGGCGTCGCCCTTGCCGTAGCCGTGCTCGACGGCGCGGTTGATCGCGTTCAGCTGGTTGCTGACGAAGGCAGCCTGCGCGTCCGCGTCCAGCCCCGGCGGCACCGGCGAGGAGGCCAGCACGTTGGCGATGTCCTTGGCGCTGATCGTGCCGTCGCCGTACGAACCGCTGTTCGCGCCGTAGCCGATCTCCTGGTACAGCCCGCCGTCCACGCCGCGCGAATCGCGGATCTGCACGATCGCCTGGCCCTCGGCGCTGGCCGGATCGACGGTCGCGGCGTAGGCGTCGATCTCCTGCTCGGACAGCTTGCCGTTGCCGTCGGTGTCGATGGCGTCGAAGTTCCTTTCCAGCACGTAGGCGCCTTCGGCGACGTCGATGCCGTCGGAGGCGTCGACCACCTCGCTGCGGCCCGCGGCGGGCGCTGCCGGCGGAGTCTGCGCGACGGGCTCGTCCAGCGGCGGCAGGACCAGTTCGTCGCCCGGCAGCAGCACGTCGTCGGTGCGGGTGCCGTTGGCGGCGGCGATGCGCTCCATGTAATCGACGATCTGCGCCTGGCTCGGGTTCTGGATGCCGCCGTGCACGAGGTGGTCGCGCGCGATGCCGTAGTAGCTGTCACCGGCCTTCACCGTGTACGTGATGTCCGCGTCGGCCGCGCGCGGCGCGAAGGAGGCCCTGGCGTCGAAGAAATGGCGGCTGACCGTGCTGGAATTGAGGAGCGTCATGGCGTGGATTCCTGTTCCGGTGGAAGTCTCGCGGACCGGCGGCTCGATGCCGGCGGTCCGCCTCATTGACAGGGTTCGGAATCCGGCGGCGGAACGGCTCATCCATCCGGCCCCGCCCGCCGGACGGCGCACGCGGGCCGGCGGCAGGCGAGCCGGAACGCGCCGCCCCGCGTGGTACGCTCGCGCGCCTCGAGGGACCCGCCGACCACGAAAAGGGAGAGAGACATGTCGCGCTACCGTGGCCCGAGTGGCCAGTTCCAGCCGGAAAAGATCGTCCGCGACGCCGCCATCGCCGCCGTCGCCGTCCTGCTCGTGTGGACGTTCTGGCCGTTCCGCCAGGTGCCCACCGGTTCGCGCGGCGTGCGCACGCAGTTCGGCGCGATCAAGGGCATCGAGTCGGAGGGACTGGTCTTCGTGCCGCCGTGGCAGAACGTGAACCTGTTCTCCGTGCGCGCCGAAGCCGCGCACATCGACAAGGCGACCGGCTCGACCAGCGACACGCAGCCGGTCGACACCGACCTGACCGTGCGCTACTCGATCCTTCCCGACCGCGTCAGCGAGGTGTACGAGAAATACAGCCACAACGGCGACCTGTCCTCGTACGTGCAGACCGCCACGCAGGAGGTGTTCAAGGCCGTCACCGCGCGCTACAACGCGCCGGACCTGATCGGCAAGCGCGCACAGGTGTCCAACGACATCCTCGAACAGCTGCGCCAGAAGCTCGAGAAGTACGGCGCGCAGGTGATCAACATCGACATGCGCACCTTCGCCTTCTCCGAGAGCTACATGAAGGCGATCAACGACAAGGTGACGCAGGAACAGCTGCGCCTGGCCGCCGAGAACAAGGTGCGCACCGTCGAAGCCGAGCAGAAGCAGAAGGTCGCCGTGGCCGAAGCCGAGGCGAACGCGCTGAAGGCGCAGGCCGACGGCGAAGCCTACGCGACGATCAAGGCCGCCAATGCGCAGGCCGAAGCGCTGCGCGTGCAGAACGAGGCGCTCGCGCGCAGCAAGGAAGTGCTCGAGCTGCGCCGCATCGAGGTCGAGCGCACCAAGGCCGAGCGCTGGAACGGGCAGCTGCCGACGAACATCTACGCGGGCACGCCGATTCCGTTCTTCGATCCGCAGAAGGGCGGATGAGGCGCGGAAGCGGAAATCGCCGTTCGCGGCATGCGCCGCCTTGAAGCAGGCCGGTGGCCGTCCGGCTGAACGACTCCGCCCGCGAAGGCGTGTCGCGCGATAGGAAATCCCGCGCGGCTCCGTTATTGCCGACGTAGGACCGCATCGTGCCGGTCGTTCGGACGTTCCCATGCTCAGGATTCTCATCACGGCGAGCCTGCTGCTCGCCGCGCTTTCCGCCGTCGCGGCGCAACCCGCCGCCCCCGCTTCCGACCCCGACAGGATCCGCCGCGGCCGCTACGTGGCGCTGATCGGCGGCTGCAACGACTGCCACACGAAAGGCTTCGCGCCGAGCGGCGGAAAGGTTCCCGAGTCGCAGTGGCTCACCGGCAGCGATCTCGGTTTCAGCGGCGCCTGGGGCACGACCTATCCGGGCAACCTGCGCACGAAGATCGGTGCGATGGACCTGCCGACCTGGAAGGCCTACGCGCGCGCGCTGACCACGCGTCCGCCGATGCCGTACTGGGCGCTCAACGAGATGAGCGAGGCAGACCTGGAAGCGCTGTGGGCATTCGTCCATTCGCTCGGCGCTTCCGGCGACGCCGCGCCTGCGGCGCTGCCGCCCGGACAGGAGCCGTCCGGACCGGCCGTGCGCTTTCCGATGCCGCCGCCGGAATCGGGCGGGAAGCATTGACGGACCCAGTGGGCGTTCGCCTCGCGTATCCCAGGGAAGGGATTGCCGGAAGCTGCAACACCGAAGGCCCGGCGCAGGCGACGGGAATGATCAGACCGCACGGCGTGACGGCACGGCCTCGTAGCCGTTTCCGCGGCCGCTGAGCCAGTTCAGATGCGCCTTGCCGACGTCGCGCAGATGCGCCGCGGCGGCGAGGAACAGCGGGTGACCGAGGTCCGCGTCGGCGAGCAGGCGACGCTGCCCGTCCGATTCCAGGCACAGGAAGTGCGCCTCGTCCGACGTGTCGGTGTAGCTGCGCGCGACGAAGCAGAGGCCGTCTTGCGTGAAGCGATAGACGTCGTACTCGTAGTGGTACTCGTACGTGCCGTCCGCATCGGGTTCGCTGGCGTCGACTTGCCGGACGCATTCCACGTGCATGGATCGCCCCGCCTAGGACCAGTAGTCCGCGACGCAGCGGCCGTCGCGCGGCAGGTCCTCGAAGGTGTCCAGTCCGTCGAAGTGGTCGATCGGAACGTCCGCGACGGCGCCGGGCTCGGCCAGGCGCAGGTTGACGGCGACCCGCCGGCGTCCCTGCTCGTCGATCCGCTTGCCGCGCCAGAAGACCATGCAGCCGCAGACCGGACAGAAGTGGAAATCGAGCGCGGTGCCGCGCGCGAACGGCTGCGTGCGGCCGGAGACCGAGATGCCTTCGTTTTCGTAGTCGTAGGCCCACAGCACGCCGTAGCGACGGCAGGCCGTGCAGTTGCACGCCGTCGCTCCGTCGGGCCGGCCGGCGAAGGTCCAGCGCACCGCGCCGCAGAGACAGGAGCCTTCGATCACGACGTCACCTCCTCGTTCGATTGCCGCCCTTCCCGGACCGCAAAGGCATGAATGGATTCCCGCGTTCGCGGGAATGACGCCGTGATACGAGGCTCGCTTGCGCAGCGTCCGGGTTCGCGTGCGTACCCGCCGGCGAAGTTCAGGATTTCTCGGGCACGCGATTGAAGACCACGGTGCGCATCGCCGGCGTGCCGTCCTTCTTGAAGTACGCCTCCGTCTCGGTCAGCGCCTTGCCGTCTTCGCTCAGCGAATAGACGCGCGTCGAGGTCGGCGCGCCCTTGTACGCGAACTGCATCACCAGCACGTTCGGCGCCGGCATCTTCGCCGCACAGGTATCGACCCAGTACGTGCCGGACGCCTGCCCCGGCGTGCCGTCCAGGGACAGCATCGACTCCGAGTACAGCGTCTTGTCGGCCTGGTCGACGATCTCGACGTGCGTCTTCCATTTTCCGTCGGCCGCGCTGCGGAATTCGAGGTCGACGCGCTTGGGCCGCATCTCCTGCGGCATCGGCAAGGTGCCGACGTCCAGGCTCCAGTGGCCGGCCAGCGACGAGCCGGCGGAAGACTTGGCGGACACGGGCGCGGCTGCGGCAACGGCGGCGGTCATCAGGGCGGCGAGTATCGTTTTCATGGGGTTCCTCGTGATGGAGAGACGTGCAGCGCCGATGGAGCCGATGCAGCGAAAGCCGCATCGTTCCGACGCCTTGGCCGCCGTACCCCGAGAACGCCGGCAGCGCGCCGATCATCGACGCCGACCGGCGGCCGGTCAAGCTGATCTCCTGCGCGAATTCATGGAGCTGCGCGCCGACGTCGTCGAAAAAAGCATTCCGCCGCGTTCCGCGCTACCGTTGCCTGCTGCAGCGAGCCATCCGGCGCGCCCGATCACGCCCAGAGGCACATCCGCAATGAGCTACATCGTCATTTCCAGCTTCGAGAACGTCGACACCGGCGATCTTCAATCCGAGGGCGAAGCGATCGCCGTGTTTCCGTCCGAAGCGCCGGCTCGCGCCCACTTCGCCGATCGCGCATCGACCATTGCTGCCGCCGTCCGCAATGCCCGCGAAGGCGACGCCGACGCGACGTTCGTCACCTGGCTGATGATCCTGCGCATGCCGCTGGAGGTCGCCGGCGTCGAAGATGCGCTGGAAGACCTGGAGCTGGTCATCGAGGAAACCGACGCGGTCGACGACCCGTTCGGCGAACTGGTCGTCGACTACCAGGGGCGCCGGCATGGACCGTCCGGAGAAGCGGAGCATCCGCGCAAGGACGCGCTGCAGACGCTCGAAGCCTGGCTGACCTGACTACACCTTCGCCTGCTTCCACGTTCCGCGCGTGAACAGCCATAGGGTGAACAGGCCGACCGAAGTCTCCGAGACGAACACGCCCCAGAACACGCCCAGCTCCTTCCAGCCCAGGTGGATCGCCAGCAGGTAGCACAGCGGGATCTGGATCAGCCAGAAGAACACCGCGTTGATCTTGGTCGGCGTGATCGTGTCGCCGGCGCCGTTGAACGCCTGCACCGTGACCATCCACCAGCCGTAGACGAAGAACGAATACGACAGGATGCGCAGCCATTCCGCGCCGACCTTGACCACTTCCGGATCGCTGCTGAAGAAGGCGACCAGCGATTGCGGGAAGGCGAAGAACAGCACCGACACGCCGACCAGATAGGCCATGTTGTACCAGCCGATGCGCCACACCGACGCCTCGGCGCGGTCGGCGTGGCCGGCGCCGAGGTTCTGTCCGACCAGGGTCGCCGCCGCGTTGGACATGCCCCAGGCCGGCATCATCGTGAACATCATGATGCGGATCGCGATGGTCGCGCCGGCCACCGCCTCGCTGCCGATCGCGGCGAGGATGCGCATCAGGAAGATCCACGCCGTCATCGCCACGATCATCTGGCCGATGCCGCCGAGCGAGGTGCGCACGATGTTCCACAGCATCGCGCCGCGCCAGACCAGCTGCTCCAGGCTTACGCGCAGATGCTTGCCGGCATGGAACAGCATCCACAGCTGGAACAGCACGCCGCAGCCGCGGCCGATGTTGGTGGCGATCGCCGCGCCCTCGATGCCCAGCGCCGGCACCGGGCCGAAACCGAAGATCAGCAGCGGGCACAGCAAGATGTTGAGTCCGTTGGACAGCCACAGCACGCGCATCGCGATCGCCGCGTCGCCGGCGCCGCGGAAGATCGCGTTGATCACGAACAGCAGCACGATCACCGCGTTGCCGCCGAGCATCCATTGTGTGTAGCGGTAGCCGTGCTCGATCACCCAGGCGTCGGCGCCCATCAGGCGCAGCAGGTCCTGTGCGTAGAAGACGCCGACCAGCGCCGGCAGCACCGCCACCAGCAGGGCGACGAAGATCGCCTGCACCGCGGCGACCGCCGCCTCCTCGCGCTTGCCCTCGCCGATGCGCCGCGCCACCACCGCGGTCACCGCCATCGCCAGGCCCATCGCCACCGCGTAGAGCAGGAACAGGTAGCTCTCGGTGAGGCCGACCGTGGCCACGGCCGAAGGGCCGAGCTTGGAGACGAAGAAGATGTCGACCACCGCGAAGGTCGATTCCAGCACCAGCTCCAGCACCATCGGCACGGCCAGCAGGAACACCGCGCGGCGCAGCGGGATCGTGGTGTAGTCCGCGTCGGTGCCGCGCACGGCGTCGCGCAGCTCGCGCCAGAGGGACTGCGGGGGATGGACGGTGGCGGCGGGCGAGTCGGGTGCCGGCGTTTCAGAGGTCATTGCACGCTCCTGGGCCTGGATCGCAATCGCTGGTGACGACGGTACGACGATCGGCCGGATGAGAAATCGACAGGAAACGAAGACGGGCCACTGATCCGGCCGATGGGAGCGGCCAGCGGCCGCCTGGAAAAGCGCTCCGCCTTCGCCTTCGCCTGCCTGGACGATACCGGCCACCTGGCGCTGCTTGCGGCCCGGTTCAGCGGGCGCATGCGGGAACCCTGATTTTGACGGCTCGCCCGTATCGCCCGACCATCATGGCCAGGCGATTCTTTTGCTTTTCAGGACGAGCGGCACATGAGGATCGGAATGGTTCGGCTGTTCAATTTTCTTACTCTCGTCTCCGCCTGCCTTCTGCCGTGCGCCTGCGCCTACGTACCGCTGTCGACCATGGTAAAAATGTACTCATTCGACGAGCGCGACTTTGCAGAACTTGATCCCCAGCTCATCAAGGTACGAATCACTGTCCCGCCAGACTTCGAAGTGAGCATCGAAGATAGCTTGATGGATGTTCGCGTCGAGGCTTCCGGCCAATCGTTCGGCGGGGAATTCAAACTGACTGACCAGCAGCGGCCAGGGGATGGAATTGCCGGGCTCCTTGGCAAACAGGAGACCAAAGACAGCACCATTTACACGTTGAGACTGTCGGATGAATCCGCGAGGCAGTTCGCCCGACTTCAGGGAGCTCTTTCCGGGAGAACCGTGGAAAGGTCCAAGATCAACATCTCCGCAGTACTGAAGAGCGCGCCTTGCGGCGCCAAGGAGGTGATCGTCCACGTCGATCTGTCGCCCAGGCCTGCCGAAGGATTCATTCCCATCGTTGACGGAGCCAGACTTCAGATTGACGACGGATCGTCCGGCCGGCCTTGCACACCTTCGGCTTCGCGTTAGGCAACGAAGAAGCGCCATCCGCAACGCGCCCGGACCTCGTCCGACTCCCCTCAGTGCCGCGTCACCACGATCGGCTCGCCCCGCGTGATGATCATCGTGTGCTCGTACTGCGCCGACAGGTTGCCGGGTGCGCCGACCAGGGTCCAGCCGTCGGAGGTCTCGGTCACGATGCGGCTCCTCGTCGAGAGGAAGGGCTCGATGGTGATCACCATGCCTTCCTCCAGGATGCGCCGGTCCGTCGGGTCGAAGTAGCCGGGAATGTGTTCGGGTGCCTCGTGCAGCGCACGACCGACGCCGTGGCTGCCGAGGTTCTCGATGATGCGCAAACCGTAGGCCTTCGCCGTGCGCTGGATGGCCGCGCCGATGCCGTTGATCGGCCGGCCCGCGCGTGCCTGCCGCATGGCCTGCTCGAGGGCCGTGCGCGTGGCATGGCACAGGCGCGTCTTCTGCGGATTGGTCGGCGGTATCACCCGGGTTCCGCCGGTGTCGGCGAAGTAGCCGTCCAGCTCGGCGGAAACGTCGACGTTCAGCACGTCGCCGGGCCGGATCACCCGGTCGCCCGGAATGCCGTGCGCGGCTTCCTCGTTGACGCTGATGCAGGTGAAGCCGGGAAAGTCGTAGGTGAGCTTCGGCGCCGAGCGCGCGCCGTGCCGGTCGAGCAAGCGCTCGCCGAGCGCGTCCAGCTCGCGCGTCGTCATGCCGGGTTCGGCCGCGTCGAGCATCTCGTGAAGCACGCTGGAAACGATCCTGCCGATGCGCTTGAGCGCGACGACGTCGTCTTCGGTTTCGATGGTCATGGGGCCATGAGGGATCGGAGTCGCCCGCGATTATCGCCTACGTCGACGGGAAAGGAAGCGCCCTTGAAAGAAGCAGGGCGGAGGCGCTCGTCCGCCGAGCGCGCTCCGACCTTTGCAAAAGACCTCCCGGTCCGTTGCGCGATATCCGGCCCCGGAACCGTTACGTCGGCCCGTCGACGCCATCGGCGAAGATCGCGTCGCCATCGGCATGGCCCAAGGCGAAGCAGGTGCCGATCTCGGACGTGTTGCCGGTGGCGTCGGTGGCGGTGAGGCTGACGTACGCCGCGTCGGCGAGTTCCGGGATCACGACGGGCATCTCGAACGTCGCCTCGCCTGCAAGCAGGTCGATGCGGCGCGTTCCGATGAAGGCCTCGGCCTCCCCGCGACCCGTGAGGTGCACCGCGGGATTGCAGGTGTGCGAGTAGTACGCATCGATGCGATAGCTGCCCGGTGCCGCGTCGAGTTGGCCTCCGACGGTGGCGGGCACGTCCGTCAGTGATCCTCCCGCCTGCGCGAGCACGATGCGTTGGATCGTCGGAAAGTTCTGCATCCGGTTCGCTCCGTCGTCGAGATCGCCCGCATCGTTCGCGTCGGGCCCGGCGACGCCGAGGTCGATCGCCATGCCCTGGCCCTGCGCGCCATTGCCGTACACCAGGTTGGTGCGCAACACATTGTCGCTGCCAGCGACGGCCACGATGCCGCCGGCGCCCATGCCGCGGATGGTGTTGCTGAAAATGGTGCCGGCGACGGCGCTGGTGGCCGAGGCGCCGACGACGTTGCCGCTGCCCGCGCCGATGCGCACGCCCGCACCGGCGCTGAACAGCGTGTTGCCGTTCACGCCGACGCCGATGATGTTGCGCTGGACGACGTTGTCGCTGCCGCCGTTGATCCAGATCGCATCGTTGTCGTTGCCGGCGATGCGATTGCCCACGATCGAGCAGCCGCTGCCACTGAGATTGATGCCGGTGAAGTTGGGCAGAGCGGTATTGCCGCTCGGACTGAGGCCGATCAGGTTGTTGAGGATGGCGCAACGGTCCGGCGAACTGACCACGCTCCCCATCACGTTGATTCCGCCCAGGCTGGCGCCGCTGATCACGTTGCGATCGTCGACGTGCACACCGCCCACGCTGAGGCTGCCGCTGGCGTTGACGCCGATCGACACCGCGTACAGCCCCGCCCCGGGCAGCTGCACCCCGCCGACCAAGCCGCCGAAACGATTGCCCGCGATCACGTGGTTGCTGCCACCGAGCAGGACTACCGGCTGGGTGATGGCGCCGATCGCGACACCGCGCAGGGTCAGCGACGCCGCGGCGGCATTCTGCGGGACGGCGAAACCCAGCGGCAGCGTGCCGCTCGCCGGCTTGACGATCACGCAGACGTTCGCATTGAACGCGTCCGCATCATCGTTGAGCGTGGAGCCGGGCTGGCTGGTGCCGTCGATGATCATCGGCGAGGTGACCTTCGGCAGAACCGTGAGCGGCGCGATCACGTGCGGACAGGCTCCCGGGATCGCGAACGTGATGGTCGCCGGGTTGGGCAGCGAATTGGCCTGCTCCATGGCCGAACGCAGGGAACCGGCGCCGCTGTCGGCGACCGTGGTCACGACGTAGTTCGTCGCATCGTCGAACGGCGATTCGTACGCGCCCCGGTCGGGGCGGCTGCCGACCCAGCGCGCGTGGCCCTCGACGTCGGTGGCCGGAAGTCCGGTCGGCACGATCACGGTACCCGAGTTGACCGACGCCGAGGCGGCCAGCAGCCGATAGTCGCCATTGCCCGGCGCAGCCCACAGCGGATCGACATGGAGAACGTCGATGGTCTGGCCGTTCGCTCCGTGGCGAAGCAGCGCGAAGTACGTGCTGTTCACGACGTTGACCGTGTCGATGAAGCTGGCGTCAATCGACGAGGTCTGCACCGACGACCACAGGATGCTGTTGTGGATGTTGGCCACGCTGTCACCGCTCGAGGGGCCCGCCAGGCAGAATTTCTTGTTCCAGGCGATGTCCGCGGTGACGCTGCTCAGCGAGATCGAGCCTCCACTGATCGCTTGGATCTCGAATGTGCATTCGTTGCTGGCCATCTGGGTGGCCATGCGGTCGATCAGCACGTTCTCCAGATCGATCGTACCCTCGCCCCACATCCATATCTCGCTCTGCTCGCCGAAGCCCGGCACGCCGCTGATGCGCGTGCGCGACAGACGTATCGCGCTGTCCTCGCCCCAGTCCCCGACGTAGAGCTTGAACGGAGCCGCGTTGAGGAAGGACACCCCGTCGACGACGATCTTCGACTGCGGCGTGCCGGAAATCTGCTGCAACAGCACCCCGGAGCCGCCGAAATCGAGCACGGTATTGGCCGCGCTCACCGGTGCCGTCCGTGACGTGCAGTCGCCGTTGTATCCCCCCAGCAGCGTCACCGGTGCGGCGAAGTGCACGATCATGCCGGGCAGCGCGTAGGAGCCGCTGGCGATCTGGATGGTCACTTCCTGCTGCACGATTTCGCTCACCGAGAACGCGGCCTGCAGCGAAACCGCCGAATTGGCGCACAGGGTCATCGCGCGGACGTGGCCGCCCGCACCCAGCAGCAGAAGCAACACGGCCATCCAGGCGCGCAGGCCGGGGCCATGGAGGAAGCGCGTCCTCCTTCGAGGGTTCGCGGGTGCCGATCGCGGCTGAAATCGTGCAGGCAAAGGATTGGGTGTCGTATTCAGGCGCATGGAGGGTTCCGGGTCGAAGCCAGTGGGCGTGTCCTCCTCATTACGAGATTGCCGCGGCAAGGGGACACGCGCGTGCTCGCCGCTGGCGTACACTCGCCGCGAGGGCGGGACGGATCGTTGCGGGTGAGCGTGTCCCTGTGGCCGGAGCGGCGCCTTTCCCCGGCGGAGAAAACCCGATGCAGGCCACGCCGATGGATCCGCAACGATGGCAGCGGCTGCGCCGGCTGCTCGACGAGGCGCTGGATCTGGACGAGCGCGGATACGAGCGCTATCTCGCCGATCTCGCCGACGCCGATCTGCCCCTGCGCGAGGACCTGCGGCGGCTGCTGCTCGAACACGCCAACAACCGCCGGCAGCCCTGGGTGCCGCCGATCGAACGCATGGCGCCGCAGCTGGTCGAGGCCGGCGAAGTCACCCAGACGGCCGACGCCGCGCGTGTCGGCGAGTGCATCGGGCCGTTTCGCCTGCTGCGGCTGATCGGCATCGGCGGCATGGGTGCGGTGTACCTGGCCGAGCGCAGCGTCGACAACCTCGTGCATCGCGTCGCGCTGAAGGTCGTGCGCAGCGACGGCACGTCGCCGGCGGCGCGCGAACGCTTCGAGCGCGAACGGCAGATCCTCGCCAACTTGGCCCATCCGCACATCGGAACGCTGTTCGAGGGCGGACAGACCGCGGACGGCCAGCCCTACTACACCATGGAATTCGTCGACGGCATCGCGATCGGCGACTATTGCCGCGACCACGAACTGGATCTGGCACAGCGTCTCGGGCTGCTGATCGACGTGGCCGGCGCGCTCGCACACGCGCACCACAGCCTGATCGTGCATCGCGACATCAAACCCTCCAACATCCTGGTCACCGCCGACGGCCGCGCCAAGCTGCTCGATTTCGGCATCGCCAAACTGATCGGAGCAGACGGCGACGCGGCGACCCGGGCCGCCTTCGGGCCGATGACCCCCGAATACGCCGCGCCCGAACAGTTCCGCAATGCGCCGATCACGGTGTCCACCGACGTCTATCAGTTCGGCGTGCTGTGCTTTCGCCTGCTCACGGGAGCCCTGCCCTACCGCGCCGACTCGAGCGACGGGCTGGCATGGGCCCAAGCGGTCAGCGAGGAAGACCCGATGCCGCTTTCGCGGGCGCTGGAGGAGACCGGCACGCGCGGCGCGTGGGGCGATGCGACCGCCCTGGCGCGCCTGAAACGCCGTCTCGGCGGCGACCTCGACGCGATCGTGCGCAAGGCGCTCGCCAAGTCGCCGGGCGACCGCTACCCGTCGATGGATGCGCTGATCGCGGATCTGCGTGCGTTCCTGGACGGGCGGCCGGTGAGCGCGCGTCGCGCCGGGCTCGCCTATTTCGCGCGCCGCTTCGTCACGCGCAGGCCGTGGACCGCCGCCGCGGCCGCGGCAACCGCATCGGCGCTGCTCGCGGCGACCGTTTTCAGCGTGCAGGCCGCGCGGCGCGCCGAGCTGCAGGCACACCGCTCGGATGTGGCCAATCGCTTCCTGCTCACCACGCTCGACCTGACCGACCGGTTCAGCGGCAACAACCGCGGCGACTTCACCCTCGCCGAGGTGATCGAGCGTGCGGTCGAGCAGGCCCACGTCGAACTGCGCGACGAGCCGGAAGTGCGCGCCGACGTGCTGCTGCAGCTCAGTCGCGCGTTGCAGAATCGCGGCCGGCTTGACGCCGCGCTCAAGGCGGCGCGCGAAGCCTACGCGCTGCGCTCCGGTTCCGGCGTCGATCCGCGCGACGGCGCTGCAGCGAGCCAGCAGCTCGCCAGCGTCGAGATCGAATCGGCGCATCTGGACGAGGCGTCCGCGCATCTCGCCCGGACCATTGCCCTGCTCGCCCGCGCCGGCAATCCGCAGCGCGCGCTGATCCAGGCCTACACCAGCCACGGCAAGCTCGCCAGCATGCGCGGCGATGCCGCAGCGTCGCTGGACTGGTACCAGCGCGTGCTGCCGCTGCGCCGCGCACTGGACGGCGATCACCAGGTCGATCTGGCGATGGACTACGGCAATCTCGGCACCGGGCTGTACAACCTCAGCCGCTTTCGCGAAGCGGACGAGGCGTTCATGCACGGCATCGCCATCCTGCACGCGCGCCTGGGCGGCACGCACCCGCGCATCGGGTTCCTCCTGTTCGGCCGCGCCTCGGCCCTGATCCAGCTCGGCCGCTTCGACGAGGCGCGCGCGCTGCTCGACCAGGCCGACGGCATCCTCGGCAGCCTCGACGGCGGCGGCAATCCCGGGGCGGTCAACACCGGACGCTCACGTGCGCTGCTGGACTACTACGCCAGCGACTACGCCGGCGCGCTGCGCCGGGTGGACGAGGCGTTGCGGCAAACCCGCAGCGCGAGCCCGGTCAGCGTGGCGTCGAACCTGATCTTCCGCGGGCGCATCCAGCTCGCCGATGGCGCCGTGGCCGACGCCCTGGCGAGCTTCAGCGACGCGGAACGCCTGTTCGCGGAAAACGGGCGCGCCGCGCATGCCCAGCGCTGGTACGCGCGCGGACTCGGCGGCGTCGCGCGAAGCGCGACGGGCGAGGTCAGTCGGGGCGACGCCGAGCTGGACGAAGCACTGGCGCATCTGGAGGGCGCGCACCCCGGTTTCGAACTGGCGGACCTCGCGCTGTACGGTGGCGCCGCCGCGCGCCGCCGCGGCGACGGCGCGACAGCGCTCGCGCGCCACCGCCGCGCCGGCCAGCTGCAGCGCGAGACCGGCTGGCTCGGCGAACTCGGCGCTGCCCACGTGGACGCCGAACTCGCCACCGACGGTCTGGGCGATGGAGCCGACGCTGAAGCGCGCGATGCGGCACCCGCGCGGCTGGCTTCCGCCATCGCCACGATGCAGCGCATCGGCCCGCACGATCCGCGCCTGCGCCCGCTGCTGTCCCTGCAGCGCTCGCGCCCGCCGGGCTGAGCGGCGCGCCGCGCAGAGCCGTCGCAGGCCTGCCGGCGGTCGCCCGCGACCGCCACCGCGCGCAATCGGTTCAGGGCGCGGGCGCCGATGGCGCGTCGCCGCGGATCGCATCGGCCAGGAACGCGCGCGCGATCGCCCAGTGGCGCTTGGCCGTGCGCTCGCTGACGCCGCGTACACGCGCGATCTCGTTGAGGGGCAGGCCGAGAAAGGAATGCCACTCCACCAGCTGCGCCAGCTCGGCATCGCAGGTCTGCAGGCGCACGAGCGCCTCGTCCAGCGCGAGCAAATCGTCGAGCGGCTTGTCCGGCTGCTCGATGCGCTCGGTCAGCTCGGTGCGCAGCAGGCCGCCGCTGTGACGGGCCGTCGCATTGCGGATGGCCAGATCCATGAGGGTCTGGCGCATTGCCTGGGCGAATACGTTGTAGAAATGCGCACTGCCGTCGATCTCGCCGCGGCCGCGGGCGAATCGCAGCCAGGCCTCGTGCAGCAGTGCGGTCGGATTCACCGTCACGGCGCCGCCGGAACGGCGCAGGTGCCCGCGCGCGATGCGCTTGAGTTCATCGTAGGCGAGCGCGAACAGCGCATCGTGCGCCGCTGCCTCGCCGCGATCGAGAGCCGCCAGCAGTTCCGAGACGTCGGGATGGCCGACGGACATGCGTTGCATGATTCCCCCTGGTGCAAGATGACGCCGACGCCGCGCGGAACCGGCCTGTGACCGCGTTCGCGCCGCCAGTATCCCGCACATCGCGCGGAAAGAAAGCAAAGCATCGTCGGCGTCGCCTCGACGGCGGTCCTCGAGTGGGCCGCGTCGACGCCGCGGGCATGAACGGCGCTTTCTGCCCGGACGCCGGCCTCTACCGGTCGAGAACGAAGACGATGCGCGCTTGCACCGGCGCCTTGGGAAGCGGGCTCGTGCGATACCCTCTTCCGTGTACGCGGCGACCGTCGATTCGAACGATCGCGCGGCGCGCCCGAACGGCGCGCGGCGACGACATCGCTCGCTCCGCCTCGTAAGCCGGGACGTAGGGATCGGCATTGCTCTTGTCGGACGGCTGCACGGTCTCCTCGGCGATCTCGCGTGGGTGGAGCGGGCGATCCGATCGGCAGGCCTTGCAGGCTCTCACCCCGCTTTCCGCTCAGGCGTCACGAATGCGCCAGAGCTGATCGCGGAACACGTGCTCGATGCCCGCACGAAACTTGGCGATCTGCGAGTCCCGGCAGGCCAGCTCGACAATGATCAGCCGATGGCCGAAGAGCTGGTTCTTGGGCGGGGCGAGCGCAATCGTCATCGACCGATCGGCCAGAACAATGCTCCTGACGCCGTTGTAGAAGCCTTGCGACTGGTCGTCCAGCTCGAAGTAAGGACCGCTGTCGTCATCGAGACTGCGGTGCGCGCGCATGAATATGAAGGAGTGCCACTCGGCGTCTTTCGCGTTCGAATTGGAAGCGCCGCAGATCAGGGTTCCGTGATCGACCTTGCTTCCGCACTCGGTGGCCGTGAACTTCAACATGCGACATCCAGCGATCGGGACAGGCGGCGGCAGGCCGCGAGCGTTGCGATCTTACCGCGGCGCCGTTCCGGCGGCCTCGCGTCGAACCTGCGTCCCGCCAGCGAACCCGACCCCGTTCAGTCGGCGCCCTTCTCCATCGGGCCGCGCAGGGCCATCATGTCGTCGATCCTCTGCCTGGGAGCGAGCCGCAACCCGGCCCTGCCGAAGACCTCGGACGACCATCGCGACACCACGGGCCACGGAGGCGCGCAACGAATGTCTCCGCTGCCGTCCAGCCGCCGCACCATCCGCACGGACACGACGAAATCATGACCCAAAGCCAACTGCTGCGAATGGACAACCTCGGCATCGTGGTGGAATCGCTCGACGATGCCGTCGCTTTCTTCACCGAACTCGGTCTGACGCTGGAGGGCCGCGCCACCATCGAAGGCGAATGGGCCGGGCGCATCACCGGACTGCGCGATCAGCGCGTCGAGATCGCCATGATGGTCACGCCCGATGGCCACAGCCGCCTGGAGCTTTCGCGTTTTCTCGCCCCGCCCGTCGTCGCCGACCATCGCAATGCTCCGGTGAATGCGCTGGGCTACCTGCGCGCCATGTTCGCCGTGAGCGACCTCGACGACACGCTCGCCCGGCTGCGCAAGCACGGCGCGCAGCTCGTCGGCGAAGTGGTCCAGTACGAGGATGCGTATCGGCTGTGCTACCTCCGCGGACCCGAAGGGCTGCTCATCGGACTGGCGGAACCGCTCGGCGGGAATCGGTAACGGTCGCGGGAGAAACCCGCCCGAGCTCCGCGCCCGAAGCGCCTGCCGCAATGGGCGACGCCCCGTCAGGGCGCAGCCCGACATGGGCAGGTTCTACGCGCTCCCCTCGCGGGATCGAACGTCGAAATGCCGGCGGCGCTCGCTGCTGCCGGCACCTCGTCCTGCCGCACGTCCCGGTGCTCGCCAGCTTGCCGCCTTCGCTCCAGCGACATCGTCGCGGTCCTGTCGATACGTGATGAAAAAAAGGGATGGCGCAATCCGCCCGCAGTGGCACCATCCCCACACGGATCAGCCCGCGTTGCGCGGCACCGGCGTGTTGAGCAGCTGCTGTTCCCACAGGTAGGCGATGCCGCTGCCCGCGGCATGCTGCTTGAGTATCTCGGTCAGTCCGGCGGCGTGTTCGGTGCGGGCCCAGTCGCGCTGCCACTCGGCGGCCAGCGCCAGCCACGTCATCGTGTTCGCGCCGGCGGCGATCATGCGCTGGATGGCGACGTGGTGCGCCTCGACCGACACGGCGCCGCAAGCATCGGTGATGACCGTGACGTCCCAGCCTTCGCCGAGCGCCTGGATCACCGGCATGGCCACGCAGACCTCGGTCCACAGGCCGGCGATGATCAGCTGCTTGCGGCCGGTCGCCTCGACGGCGTCCACCACCTTCCTGTCTTGCCAGGTGTTGATGAGCGTCCGGTCGATCACTTCCTGGCCGGGAAACACGTCGGTGATCTGCGGGAAGATCAGGCCGCCGCGGTCGGCGATGACGCTGGTCAGGATCGTGGGCACGCCGAAGACCTTGGCGGCCTTCGCCAGCGCGGTCGAGTTGTTCACCACCATGTGCGGATCGTGGCTGTTGAGATTGGTGAGCTGGTACGGCTGGTGATCGATCAGCACGAGGACGGAGTCCTCGGGCCGGAGGAGCGAGGCGAGGCCGTTTCGGAAAGTCATGCGTACATCCTTTGACGAGGGAAATGTGCGGGTGAGAAACGCCCCGGTGGGTGCGTCGTCTCTGCGACGAACCTTGTCATTGCCTCGCGTGACGCGGTAGCCGCGTTTCCTGCCGAACTGTGTCGCGCGAACCGGAACGCCGCCGCCCGCCGCTTTGTGTCAGGCTGTGGCGCGAACCGGGAATGCCATGTTGGATATCGAAGCACTGCGCACATTCGTCGAGGTCGCCGATGCGGGCGGCGTGTCGCCCGCGGCACGCCGGCTCGGTGTTTCCAAGTCGATCGTCAGCCGGCGGCTCGGCCGGCTCGAAGCGGAACTGGGCGTGCAGCTGCTGGCACGCACCACGCGCGGTGCCGCGCTCACCGAAGCCGGCAGCACGTTCCGCGATCACGCCGCCAGAGCCTGCGCGGAGATCGACGCGGCCCGCGAGACGATCCTGCCCGAGGGCGACCTGCGCGGCCGCCTGCGCGTCGCCGTGCCGGTCTCGTTCGGACCGACCCACTTCGCTCCCGTGTTCGCCGAAATGGCGCGGCGCCATCCGCAGCTGCACATCCACACGGCCTACAGCGACCGCTTCGTCGATCTCGTCGGCGAGGGATTCGACTGCGCGATCCGCGTGGGCTACCTGCCGGATTCCAGCCTGGTCGCCCGCTGCGTCGGGCCCATCTACGGAAAGCTGGTCGCCAGCCCGGACTACCTCCGCGCGCACGGCTCGCCGGAAACGCCGGAAGACCTGCTGGCCCATCCGGCCCTCATGCAGGGCACCGAAACCTGGCAGTTCATGGACGGCGACGAGATCGTCACGGTGCACCCGCAAGGGCGCTTCAAGGCCGACAACGGCATCGCGCTCGTCGCCGCGGCGGTGGCCGGGCTCGGCATCGCCTGGCTGCCGGACGGCCTGACGCGGGAGCATCTAGCATCCGGCGCGCTGGTGCCGGTGATGACGCGCTACCCGCCTCCTTCGGCGGGCATCTACGTCATCCGCCCGCCCGGCCAGCACCCTTCGCGGAAGGTCCGCGTGCTCACCGAACTGCTGATCGAGTGTTTCGAGCAGGCATCGCACCTGGTGGATGGCAGTCCCTAGGACTCAAGCCGTCTTGGCGAGACCCAGCGCCACCAGCGTGACGGCAACGGCGGAGCCCACACCGATGAGCAGGGACAGGAGCGAAACCAGAGACGCGAGAACTTTTCGTGTTCGACTCCGGCACGACCTGGCGCCGCGGAAGCAGAGAAAGGCGCTCACGAGCATGAGCACGCCGACGAGGTTGGAGTAGAAGAAGACGGAAGGCCCGTCCCGCTGCACGATGGCGCCACGGCTCAGCAAGATCATCGCGCCGAGCGTCGCGATGCAAAGCGCATATCCGGCGGCGAGAGTCTTGCTCATGGCTCAGGGGTGACCAAAAAAAGTCTGCGCTGCGGCCAGGTCAAAATACGCCACCTTGCGCTTCAAGGTCACCGGCCCTACTCCGCGCGAAGCGCCCTGGCCGGATCCACCCGCGCCGCCCGCCACGCCGGAACCACGCTGGCCAATCCCGCCGCGATCACCAGCAGCAAGGTCGCTTCCAGCAGCGTGGCGGGATCGAGCATCGTCACGCCGAACAGATGCGCCCGCAACAGCGGCGCCGCCACGGCGTACAGGGTGAAGCCGGCCGCGATGCCGGCGCCCGTCAGCGACAGTCCGCGTTTTGCGACGAGCCGCGCGATGCGTTCGGGGGCCGCGCCCAAAGCGATTCGCACGCCGAATTCACGCGTGCGCAAGGCGACCAGGTAGGCCATCATGCCGTACAACCCCACGATGCCCAGCAGCAGCGTGATGGCCGCGGCTGCCGTCACCAGAACGAGCAGCAGCTGGAGCTTCGACGTGGACGCCGCGATCACGTGGCTCATGGTTTCGACCTTGTAGATCGGCACGGTGCGGTCGAGCTCGTGCACGATCCGCCGGATCGCCGGCACGGTGACCTCCGCGGGCGCGGCCGATCGGACGAGCAGCGCCATGTTGCGCGGGGTCGGCGGTTCGGCTTTCGGATCGGTCGGCACGATCAGCGGCCGGTACACCATCGGTGCCGGCGCAGTGGCGAGGTCCTGGTGGCGCACATCGCCGACCACGCCGACGACGGTATAGGTCACGCCCGACGACGCGAGCGCCAGCGGCTTGCCGACCGATGCCGCACCGTCCGGATCGCCGAACAAGGTCGCCGCCGCCCGCCGGCTGATCACGACGTCCGTGCCGCGTTCCAGTTCGATGCGGCGGTAGCCGTGTCCTGCGAGCAGCGGGATGGACAGGGCCGCAAAGTAGCCGTCGTCGACGAGGGTGACGGGCAGCGTCCGGGTTCCCGCGTCGGAACCGGGCTGGAACGTCTGTTCGTGCAGCGGCCCGGTGTCCAGGGGCACTTTCGTCGCAAGGCCGGCGCTGCGGACGGACGGCAGCTCGCGAACGCGCTCGATCAGGCGGGCGTAGAACGCCACCGAAGCGGTCTCGTCGTAACGCGCGAATGGCAGCTGGATGCGCAGCGTGACCACCCCCGTGCCGTCGAATCCGGGATGCACCAGGGAAAGTCCATGCGCCGTGCGCAGCAGCAAGGCCGATCCGATCGTGACGACGAGCGCCACGGCGATCTGCAACGTGGCGATCGCGGCGCGCACGCGAAGCCGCGACGCCCCCGCCGACGCACCGCGACCGCCCTCCCGCAGAGGGAGCGGCAGCGTTTTTCGCCACCATCGCCCCGCCGGCACGGCGGCACACACGACCATCCCGAAGACGGTGATCAACACGGTGAAGCCCACGGCGGGAAGTCCGAGGCCCAGTTCGGCGAGCCGGGGAATGCCCGGGGGACCGAACGCCACCAGCGCCTCGACGGCGCCGAAGGCCATCGTCAGCGCCAATACGCCGGCCGCCGCGCACAAGAGCACCGCCTCGGCGAGGAACGGTGCTGCGATGCGCAGGGAACCGGCGCCGAGCGCGGCGCGCACGGCGAGCTCGGGCTCGCGACCGTCGGCGCGGATCAGCAGGAGATTGGCCACGTTCGCCCACGCGACCACCAGCACGAGCCCCGCCGCTGCCGCCAGCAGCCACAGCGTGGATGCGATCCCCGACGTCAGGTCTTCGCGCAGCGGCACCACCACCGGCGCCGGCCTGGTATCGGCCAGCCATGCCGCCGTCGACGTGCCCGACGGCAGCCGCGGAAAGGATTCCGGCAGCCGCGGCAGGATCGCCGCGAGTTCGCGCTGCGCCTGCTCCACGCTGGCACCGGGGGCAAGCCTGGTGACACCCGAGTAGATGAAGTCGCCGACGGAGGCATCGTCCGGGCGCTTGGCCGGCAGCCACAGGCGCGTGGCGGCGGTCGGGAAGGAAAACCGCGCCGGCATCACTCCGACGATCTGGCGGCGCACGCTGTTGACCATCAGCGTCTTGCCGATGACGTCGGGGGCGGCGCCGAATCGTGCGCGCCATTCGGCTTCGCCCAGAATCACCGCTTCCGGTCCGCTGCGCAGCTCCTCCTCCGCGGTGAACGGCCGACCGAGGAGGGGCGGAACGCGGAGCAACGGCATCATCGACGCGCTCACCCAGGTCGCGATGACGCTGTCGGCGCCGTGGTCGTCACCTTCGACCCAGACGTTCGTGCTCCCGGTGCGATGGAATCCGACGCCGTCGAGCGTCTGCGCATGGCGATCGTAGGTGACCTGCAGCGCGGGAGGCATTTCGATCTCGCCGGCCTGCGGCGCCTGGAGGTGGATGCTGACCAGGCGATCGGGCTCGCCGTACGGCAACGGCGCGAGCAGCACGCCATACACGATGGCGAACATCGCGCTCATCGAGGCGAAGCCCGCGGTGAGGGTCAGAATGACCGTCAGCGTGAACGCCGGCGAGCGGCGCAACGACCTCAGCGCGTATCGGAGGGTGGCCATCGGCGGGGCTTGCTCGGCAGGGAAGGCCATACTAGTCGTGCCGGCCGCCTCATCGGGGCCGGATTTGTGGCATTCCCGTGGCCGGAAGCGGATTGCCGAATCCAGACCGGCCCGGCTATCGCAAAGCGATTCGCGCACCGCGGCCCAGATCGCCCACCTGCGCCGCCGTCCTCAGGACTGCGGATCGAACTGAAAGACGCGCAGCTCCTGGTCGCAGCGACAGGCCCTCGCGATTCGCGCGGCCCACGCCACCGCCGCCTCGCGCGAGGGCAGCTCGAGCACGGTGAAGCCACCGTCGAGTGTCGGCGCCCACGGGTAGCCGCCCTCGACGACGCCACCATCGGCCGAGACGAGCACGGGCGGCACCGCCTCGTCGATGCCGCCGCCGAAGACGTAGACGCCGGCGGCCTTCGCCTCGTCGATCACGGCGTGCGCGTCGCGGCCCACCGCCTCCCACTCGCCGTCGGGCACGACCATCGCCTTGCCCGGAAAGGAAATGAGGTACTTGGCCATGGGGTTCCTCGCCGTTGGGAATCCGTGCGCCTGGGTGAGAGCGGCCGGCTTCGCCGGCGCCGGATTCGTGGAAGGTCGCTGAGGAGAACCCTTCCCCGCCCGCTCCATCGCAAAGAAATCTACAGCGCGACCCGTCAGTTGCAAACCGTAAGGTTTCCAGAAGGTCGGCGGAGACCAAGCCCGGCAGGCTGCCTCGGCGCGCGACGGACCGGCCATCCCGGCGGTGCGCGGCGCGCCCTTGCCTCTTCGCCAATCCGGAGACTGCCATGCACACGAAAATCTCGACGACGGGCCGGCTGCTGGTCGCCGCCTGCACTTCCGCCCTGCTGTTCGGCTGCGCGATGAATCGCCCGAGCAAGCCGCCTTCCGTGTTTCTTCCGCCGTGCAACGACGGCAGCACGATCTGCCTCTACCGCGGCGTCAGCGCGAAATCGAACGGGAACGCCTCGCTGGGCCCCGGCACGTTCAAGTTCAACCCGGGCCTTTCGACCTTCAACTACGAGAACACCAGCGGCCCCAAGCCGCCCGACTGCTACTTCGTCTTCAGCGTGACGAATCCGAATCCGGGCACGCCCGTCGCGCCGCTGACTCAACTGCCGGTGAACGGCGTGGCGGGCTGCGATGCGATCTTCGACAACACGCCGGCAGGTCACTGGGACATCCTGCCCTCCACGCAGTGCGATGCGAGCGTGATCTCTGCCTACGCCCAGTCGCATCGATCCGACGTGGCGAACGGGTCGAACAGCAAATGCTACTAGCCGCGGAACGCGACGTCGGGCCGGCAGCGGCTCGGCGTCGGGGCTGAAGACCGAGAGCATCGGCACGATGCACTGGCTGTCGCTCGCGCATTTGTGTTCACGGGGTCGAAGTCGCCTTTCCGTCAGCATGGGCCTTACGGAAAGGGGCTTCGACCCCGCTTCCCGAACGCTTCGGCACGAAGACGCGCATCGGTTCCGCTACATCCGCGGAACCGATGGAACCGCCCGGCTCTTTCGGTAGCGGTCATGGAAGAACCCAGCGCGCGCTGCAGGCGCGAACCGCTACTGCGCCGGCGAAGATCCCGACGGTGCCTGCGGTGCACTCCGCGGCTTCGGCGCAGCGTTCTGGTTGTCCATGTCCGAATGGATCAGCCATGGCTTGCCGGGCGCTCGCCGCAGAGTGAGGGTGAACTTTCCCATGTCGCCGGGCTGGTCGCCGTAGCCGTAGCCGCCGACGATGTAGGCGATCGTGTCTTCGGAGGCGAAGGCGAGCGCACGCAGCCGCAACGGGCCGCCCCCTTCACCGGCATAGGCGGCCTGGATCGCCGCACGCCCACGAACCGGCGGACGGTTGCTCTGCAGCACGAATCCGTCCTCCGCAAACAGCGCCGCCAGCGCCACCGCGTCGCCCGCGCGCCAGGCGCGCTCGTAGTCGCGCAGCACGCGGTCCAATTCGGGCGGGAGGACGACGCTGGGAAGCGCTTTGGCGGTGCCTGGTTCTTGAGCGCTCTGCCCGAATAGCGGCCCCGCTGCCAGCATCAGGGCGAAGACGACAATGGCGGGTAGCAAACGGCTCATGCGTGCAATCCCTTCCTTCTGGGAGAGAGGCACGCCGGCCCGTCTCTCCCCTGTCAATATTCCCGGCGCTCCAACAGCTTTCCGTCGGAATCGAGGGCGAAGATCTTCTGCTCGTCGGGCGTTACCGGGAGCGGATAGTAAAGAACATGGTAGGTGCAATTCTTCCAGTTCACATACACCTTTCCAGGCTCAAGCCTCCGGACCTGACGGTACAGCAGGCCCTCGACCTCCGCGTCGCTGAACTTCCGCTGGCACGAGGCGTCCGATGGAACCTGGGCGCAGGCCGAGAGTGCAAAAGCGACGCAGGCAATGATGGTTCGCGCGGTGTTCGTCATGATCCGAAACGTCCAGATACGAGGTGCCGAGATCCAGCAGCGTACTCCGGCCTTCCGTGCAGGCGGGAGCTTCCAGGCAGGCTTACCCGGCGGCTGACCTATTTCCCGCCGAGGAATTCGACACCCTCGATGTCCTTCAAGTACGGAGCGCAGCAACCTTCCGTGGCGGCGGGAAGCGTGAAGCGAAGGCGTTGTCCGAGTTCGAGGCGCTTGCCGTCCACCATCGGCAGGCCCTGATACTGGAGTCGGATCGACCTCCAACCTACAACGTCGTCCTCGCTGACGAGCACGATGCTGTGATAGCGGACGGTGACGTCCGGGAAGTCGATGAAGCCGCCGAGGTTCTCGAATGATTCGACGCGGGCGACGAGCCGGACGGGCACGCTCGATACCAGCCTCGGAGCCTCACCCGAACCGTCCCTGGGACACGGCGTCGCGCATCCGAGGCACGACAAGGCCAGTGTGAGCAGCAGCCAGCTTCTGGGTTTCATGGTCTTGGGACAGATCCGTGCTCACCGCCAGAACCAAAGACTCGAACATGGGCATCACATGCTCCAGGCAAGAATCGACTCCTGAAGTACATCGGCATAGCACTGCGCCTCAATTTCCTCGAGATGGACGTCCGCGATGAAATCCATGCAGCGCAAGACCAGCAACCTATGCTCAGAGCCAAGACATGAAAGCTGCGGCGAGCCCTTTCCTTGGCTTAGAACCTGGTTGAGAAATTGGCAAACAAACGAATCCCCTTCTACATTTCGCTCACCACGCAACGCCAGCTCGGCAAGACGCGGAAAATAGTAGGCGAGAGCTTGCGGGGTGAGAAATGGGATTGCCCCCCACGCGACAGTTCCAATTTGCGCCACGGTGAGCTCCGTGCGCGCGACACTTCTCAGCAGAAGATCGTACTCGGCGCATTCTTCGCAATGAGAATAATTTGTCGAATGCTCCGGCTTCGCAAAGATCGCGAATGCACAGTACATGGCCTCGCTGAGTTCTTGTGCGTTCAACTTGCACCAATGCCGGAGCGAGCGGCCGCAGGTCGGCTGCGTCGTGGACGAGCCAAGCATATCCCGAACGGCCTACCGTGATGCACCGTCATCAACTGGATCACGCCCCAAATACCATGATGCACACTCCGAAAGGCGCCACCTCCAGGAAGGCGGCAAGCATGAACTCTGGCGCCGAAGCCTGCTCGTAGCCGGACACTGAAAAAAATGGCACGGATAGAAGACCACGGTCCTGCACGAGCGATACCGCCCAGCGGTGATCGCCTTGAATAGACAAGAGCGAGGCCAGTCAACGCCAAGCCACGCGCGCTGCCCTCAATGACGACCCGGATCACTACTCCGGCAGATTCGAGCGGATCAGATCCGCCGTTTCGGCAAGCCGCTCGGCGGAAGCCTGAACGCGCTCCCGGCGCTGCGCATCCCCGCTCGGATCGTGAGACGTACCCCTTTTGCGTCCCGCACCATCGAATGTCGCGAGCTGCGGCGGCCCTATGCCCCAGTCACTGCCCTGCTGCCGAGGCACGACGTGGAAGTGGAAGTGCGGGGTTTCCTGTCCGCTGTAGACCCCGTTGTTCTGGAACGTAAGGATTCCGAGGGGCCGATACGTCCTGACGAGTGCTTCGGCGACCCGCCTGGCCGAGAGCAGTATGGCGCTGCACTCCTGGTCGGAAAGGTCGAGCAGCGTCGCGACATGCCGACGCGTGATGACGCAGCACTGGCCGACTTCGAACTGCCACGGGTTGATCACCGTCAGCGTGTGTTCGCCTTCCTCGATGATCTTCCACGTTTCCTCGCGGGCTGCCACGCAGAGGTCGCATGGGTCTCTTATGGGAAGTTCGATCATCGTTCTCTCCGACCCGTCCATTCGCTCCAGTGATCCAAAGCCTTCCGATTCCGTTCCGTCGGGAAACGCACTCCGGCTCCGCTTCCACCGAGCCGCGAAGCCGCCGCGGCTTGAATGAATCGTCAGGACTTGCCCGCGGCCGCACGATGACCGTAGCTGAGCACCCGCGTGATCTCCCAGCGGTTGCCACTTTGATGCCACAGGATGGTGAAGTCCGCCATGCCCTCGCACTTGCCGCTCGAGACCTGGCAGAAGCGGTGCGTGCCTTTCGAGAGCGCACCGAAATCCTTGATGGGATAGACCTGGAGCGTGCCCGGAACAAGCTCGCGAGTGAAATTTCCGCACACGTACTTGCGGGTATTGGCGAGCATGTCGTTCCGATTCCAGGTCACGCCGCCGGTGTCGTGGTAGAACTCGACGTTCTCGGCGAAGTAGCTGGCGTGCTTTTCAAGCTGGCCCGGATCGCTGCAGTGATTGAAGGCGTCGAACACGGCCGTATCCAGCGCCGAGATCGTCTGTTCCAACGGTGCGTCCGGAGAGGTTTCGCGTGGTTCGGCAGCGGACGCCAGGTTGCCTCCCGCAAGAGCAGCCAGTACAACGAGCATTGCTTTCATGCCTATCCTCAGGACGATTGGTGCGGACCCTGCCGCTTGAGTTAAGCCGTGCCGCGAAGCGGCGTCGGCGGATTCTGCGAACCGACGCATCGACATGACGAATCGTCAATCCGAGTCGTCTTCGTCCCGCCCCAGATATCGCTTGATGCGTTCTGGCCTCTGGGGAATCGCTCGATCGATGTCGATCGGGATGATCTCGCAGCGCAGCGGTCGGAGTATGCCGCGCACTTCTTCCAGGTGCTCCTGGTCGGTAGCGACATAGACCCGTGCCGAACACAGAGAACCTGGCTTCACGCGGGTGATTTGCTCCCTCAGAACGTCGATCATGACCGACTGTGATGGAGAGCCGATCATGATGATTCCATCCGTGCCCAACCTCTCGACCAATGCATCTCCGAGATAGCCGGATAGACGTGAGAATCCCTCGTCCTCACGAAGAGGAATCACTTGCGTAGCCGGATAGTGGTCACGCCCATCCGGCACCGTCCTGAAATAGGCCTCGACCAGATAGGCGTGCCAATCGCCAGCGTCATTCGTGGCGGGGGCGGTGAGCGGCGACACGAACCGCTCTCGAGCTTCCTTCTTGTCTTCCTGTTGCTGGTCGTACGCCTCGCCAGCCCTGTCCAGTGCGGCGCTCCATGCGTCGTGATCGATGATGACGCGCTGTCCGTCCGACAAGCGGAAGCGGACATCGACATGAGCCGCCTCCTCGAAGATTCCGGCGCCGGGGTGTCCGGCCTCGGGCACGACGACGGGTACGATCAGCTCTTGCTGGCTGTCGGAAAATCTCGGCGTTCCGCGCCAGGAGATTGAACTCACGCTGCGCGGTAACGCGGCAACATAGGTGTCGGGCAAGAAGTCGGACAACGCCATGCGGCGTATCAAGTTCCCGTCGGAACCGTAGATCGCGATGGCGCTGGATCCATGGCCCATGCTGTGCCAGTTGTCGAAGGTTGCCGTCGCCCCCTGATTGGATACGACGACCTCGACCGGCGCGACCTCGTTGATCAGGGGCTTCTCCCACGACACATGCCATTGGCCGTTCCGCTGCTGCTGCATACGGCCCGTGGCGTGAGTCCGGGCTTCGCCGGCCGCTGCGCCGGCGTTGGCCTTTCCCGCAACTTTGTCCTCGAAATAGACCAGCGGATTGACGACAGGGCGCGGCTCCACGACCAGGCGCCAAGTCCCGTCAGCAGATACGTAGATGGTCGTCTCCGGCGGCGCCCACGTGTCGGCTGCCGCCGGAACCGTGGCAAGAACCGAAAGCAGCAACGCCATTGCCGCAGTCCATCGCTTCGCCATTGCAGTGCCCTTCCTCTCACAAGTCGGAAACGGGAGACGGCGAGCCTCTTTGTTACGAGCTCGCCTGCTGCTCAATCGTGCGTCCGGCACATCGTCCTCGGCCTCGAAAGGCACTCTGACTCCGCATCCAGAACCCGTAAGCCGCTGCGCCGAATCGATACCGACGGCCGTCCGTGAGAGCGCTCCGTCCCGCCTCAGTCTCTCCAGGGCACACGGTTTCGTCATATCGGCGCTGGAAGCAGGTTGAAACGCACGCCCCCGGCCTCCACCGCAGCACTTAGCTAGATCTCGTTTTTCCGAGGCGCCATCAGGATGACTTCGGCGGGCTGAAGGCTGAACCAGGGATCCCGTTCACCGAACCACACGTTCCCGTAGCCATCGATCTCCAGGATGCGCATGACTCTACCCTCGCATGTCTTCAATCGCGCAACGTCTTCGGCGGGAAGATCGCGAGTCAGCCAACGAGGCATTTCCGGGATGAGGACCCAATCACCCTCGGCGATCGTCCGGCCGCGAGCGTCGATCGGCCGGAGCGGGTAGCCCGGAGGCAGAGGCAGCTTGGGTGGTCCGAAGAACGACATCTAGTGGCATTTGACGCCGGAAGTAAGCCGCGCCGCGGAGCGGCGTCGGAGCGAGTCTTCAAGCGGCTGCTCAACGTCGGATAAGTACGAAGTCACCAGCCGTCTCCGACGTGTAGTGAACCAGCCCGCCGAAATCCGTGTCTACCATGATGCCAGCACCGAGGTATGCCCAGCGATCCTCGCCCGGCAGGTACTCGCCCGTATCCATTGAAGCGATGACGCGACCGCGGTAATCGACGTCAATTTGAATGACGTCTCCTGGCCTAATATCGGTTCCATCCGCATATTTCATGTCGTCACTTACTCACGGCGGCTCAAGAATCAAGCGCAACACGTTGAGAGGGAAAAACGGGGTCAGAGTGCTTTTTTCGAATCGTTCCGGCATCGAAGCGTGGAATGCAGCGATCCCCCGGAACAGGCTCTCTGCGGAGCTTACTCCAAGCCCGCCTACTCCGCCGCTAGCTCGCACGTCTACACCGGACGCGAGCGTTGCGCGCTCGCACGACTGCTCTGGCGTCCCCGAACGCAAAGGCACTCTCGTTACCGGAGCAACGAACAAGAAGGACGCCGGGCGGCGCGAAGCCGCCCGGCGCGACGCGTCAGCGGCGCTGACTGCCTTTGCGCTCCAGGCGTTGCAACTGCTTCTGCAGCAACTCTTCGCACAAGGCGGTGACCTTGCGCGCCTGCGTGCCGTAAAAATCGACCGCGCCGTAGCCGGTACGGATGTAGACGTGACGCTTCATCGCCGGAATGTGGCATCGCAGTGCGTAGCGCAGGTTGGCGATCTGCAGAGTGCGTTCGTCGGGTTTGTCGTTGGCGTTGTGCATGGCCTTCTCCGATTCGCCCGCGACCCGGGATGGATCGCTGTGGGCGAATCCCTCCCAGCGCCGCGCGCAGGCGGGTCAAGGCCGCGCGAAGCGCGCCCGAAGGGCTTGGCCTTGAGGCGGCGAGCACGGTGCTACGCTGAGACGACCATAGTGAGCCCTTGTGTCTCGACCTCATCTGCCTCTCTTTGAACCCATCTCTCAAAGTTACGGCGTGGCTTTGCATTGAGATTTTACCGATGCTCCGCCGAAGACCGTCAAAGCGGGAATGCACCGCGCCCACTTACTGTCTATCGAATCACGGAGGAAAAGTACTCCGACCCCGTTTTCCGCCAAGCATGCTTTGTTCGCCCGCTTATCGCCAAACGTAAGCAGCCTCGGAACGCGGTTCGCTTGATTGATTTTTTAGGCCACGCGTCATTGCAGACACATTTCGGCGACGTGCCAAGAAATGTAAAAAACGGCACCGGCTATTAGAAAGTAAAACTGACGTTTGGATAGCGAATTTGCGACGTTTGATTTGGATTCAATTGCAGTACGGATGCCAATACAAGCAGCCTTCTGCCTTTGAGGGTCACGACCGATCTCCGGATGCTCTCCGTTTTGTACGCGGATAAGTTCGGCATTTGCATACAAAGTCGAATTTACGTATGCAATGTTACGACAACCGAAGAAAAAACTAAGTCCCCAACAAAGAACAGCGAGCCCAAGAGGAACTTGGAACCAAGAGATATGATGACCGCGTGTTTGTGTAATCGCAAAAGCGATTGACGCACCGGCAGCAGCAAGCAGGAAATACGCATACTTGTCTTGCGATGTCCGCAAAGCACGGTAAACCTCAAACTGAGCCTCATTTGACATGCGATGCACTCCCGTAGCGGCCTAACACTTGAATTAAGCCACACCGCGGAGCGGTGTCGGCTTGAATGAATTGTTAGAGCGCACCTCTCTTACGCGGCAACAAGCTCGGCAATTTTTGCAGCCACTTCCGACATAGAGTCCTCTGCGGTATCTAGACCTGTTCGCGAAGCCAGCATCGGACTCACATCGCGGAGCGCTTCATACGTTGTGTTGTGCACAATGGGAACAAGCCGATTTCCTGCGAGTAGTGCTGAAAGTTCCTTGTCAGCGACGCTCTCTTTCGGGAGGCGCGCAAGAAGTGCTGGTGTTACAAGCACTAGGCCAACCTTTGAATTGGCCAGCCCCTTATCAATTGCGCGCATCATTGGAACGCCCAGGCCAAGATCTTTTTCACTGAACCAGACTTTGACACCCGCATCTTCGAGGAGGTCGTGTAACTGCTTTGCTGCTCCCTGCCGGTCATCCCAAGCGTGGCAAAGAAATACATCGCGTCGGTCGGGGTGCAGCGCGATCTGAGCCTCCACCGATTCACGGATTGGCGTTAGCGATTGCACCTCTAGAGGTGTATAGAAGACTGCAGATCCTTTGCTGGACCAGCGAGGTTTTGAGCTCTTGCGACCGCCACCGCTGCGTGAACTGCTGTAGTTGGAGCTGCTCGTTGATGGATAGTACGAACCGCTATAGCCACCGCTGTAACGTGAGCTGCTGCGATAACGGCAAGCCGGACATGCAGCAGCGGCAGCCGCTGAGCTGTGTCCACGTACTGGTGCTGTGCATCTGGCCATGTATCAATCCTTCGATCTTGGGTTGAATATCAAAGTGCGGGAAGTGATGATCGGTGCGCTCTAACTACAACTAAACCCCAAATAGACCCCGAAAACGACGTGCGGCACGGATGGTCAGGGAACGCACATCCTCCGTCAAGCCGTTTCCAACATAAAATTAGGAAGTTGCCAATCCCGTTCACCATCAAAAACAGGGAATGAAACAGAGGTCAGGTCAGCTATTCTTCCCTCACCCCATCGGCAACTTCACCCCCTGCTCCCGCGCACACCGCTGCGCCACCTCATACCCCGCATCCGCATGCCGCATCACCCCGGTCCCCGGATCGTTCCACAGCACCCTTGCGAGGCGCTTGTCGGCCTCCTCGCTGCCGTCGCAGACGATGACGACGCCCGAATGCTGTGAATAGCCCATCCCCACCCCGCCGCCGTGGTGCAGCGACACCCAGGTCGCGCCGCCGGCGGTGTTGAGCATCGCGTTGAGCAGGGGCCAATCGGACACGGCATCCGAGCCGTCCTTCATCGCTTCCGTCTCGCGATTGGGACTGGCGACCGAGCCGGAATCCAGATGATCGCGGCCGATCACGACCGGCGCCTTGAGTTCGCCCTTGCGCACCATCTCGTTGAAGGCCAGGCCCAGCTTGTGGCGCTGGCCCAGGCCGACCCAGCAGATGCGCGCCGGCAGCCCCTGGAACGAAATGCGCTCCTTCGCCATGTCGAGCCAGTTGTGCAGGTGCGCATCGTCGGGGATCAGCTCCTTCACCTTGGCGTCGGTCCTGTAGATGTCCTCCGGGTCGCCGGACAGCGCGACCCAGCGGAACGGGCCGACGCCGCGGCAGAACAGCGGGCGCACGTAGGCCGGCACGAAGCCGGGGAAGTCGAAGGCGTTGGCGCAGCCTTCGTCCTTGGCCATCTGGCGGATGTTGTTGCCGTAGTCGACGGTGGGGATGCCCTGCGCGTGGAAGGCGAGCATCGCCTCGACGTGCACACGCATGGATTTCTTCGCCGCGTCGCGCACCTTCTCGGGGTTCGCTTTCTGCTCGGCCAGCCATTGCTCGACGCTCCAGCCGATCGGCAGGTAGCCGTGCACGGGATCGTGCGCGCTGGTCTGGTCGGTGACGGCGTCGGGCTTCATGCCGCGCCGGACCAGCTCGGGCAGGATTTCCGCCGCGTTGCCGAGCAGCGCGATCGACTTCGCCTCGCCGGCCTTCGTGTACTGGGCGATGCGCGCGAGCGCGTCGTCGATGTCCTTCGCCTGCTCGTCGACGTAGCGCGTCTTCAGGCGGAAGTCGATGCGGCTTTGCTGGCATTCGATGTTGAGCGAGCAGGCACCGGCGAGCGAGGCGGCCAGCGGCTGCGCGCCGCCCATGCCGCCGAGGCCGGCGGTGAGGATCCACTTGCCCTTCAGCGAACCGCCGTAGTGCTGGCGGCCGAGTTCGACGAAGGTTTCGTAGGTGCCCTGCACGATGCCCTGGCTGCCGATGTAGATCCATGAGCCGGCCGTCATCTGGCCGTACATCATCAGTCCTTTCTTATCCAGCTCGTTGAAGTGCTCCCAGGTCGCCCAGTGCGGCACCAGGTTGGAATTGGCCAGCAGCACGCGCGGCGCGTCCTTGTGCGTGGGAAACACGCCGACCGGCTTGCCGGACTGGATCAGCAAGGTCTCGTCGTCTTCGAGTTCGCGCAAGCTGCGCAGGATCGCGTCGAAGCATTCCCAGTTGCGCGCGGCGCGGCCGATGCCGCCGTAGACGACCAGCTCGTGCGGGTTCTCGGCCACCTCCGGATCGAGGTTGTTCTGGATCATGCGGAACGCCGCTTCGCTGAGCCAGCTCTTGCAGGTGAGTTCGCTGCCGCGCGGGGCGCGGATGGTGCGCGTGGTGTCGATGCGGGTCGGGGCGTTCATCAGGGACTCCGGCGTTCGGGGATGCCGGGATTATCGCGCCGCGTTCTGCGCCACGGCCACGCAAGCAACGCCACAAAACGCCCTGCCAGGCCGTTTTCGCGGCCGGATTGCGTCCGCGGGCCGGGAAAGTATACGCTGTATACATGAGCCCGCCCGCCACCGCCGAACGCATCCTGCGCGCCGCGCGCGCGCTGTTCGAGCAGGACGGCGCCGGCGCGGTCAGCATGCGTCGCGTGGCCGAGGCGGTCGGCATCACGCCGATGGCGATCTACCGCCACTTCCCCAATCGCGAGGCGCTGCTCAAGCGCATCAGCGACGACAGCTTCCAGGAGATCGCGCACCACTGGAGCGCGCGCAACGAGGGCGGCGACGTGCTCGCGCGGCTGCTGGCGATCCAGCGCATCTACCTCGACTACGCGCTGTCGCATCCGCACCTGTTCGACCACGCCTTCTCGGTGCGCCGCGAGGATGCGCGCAAGTTCCCCGAGGATTTCCGCGCGCGCCGCTCGCCGACGCTCAACGTGGTCGCCGACGTGGTGGTCGAGGCGCAGCGCGCCGGCCTGCTGCGCGAGGGCGACGCCTGGGACATCGCGATGACCTTGTGGGCGCACACGCACGGCCTGATCGCGCTGTACCGCGCCGGCCGCTTCAGTTACGACGAGCGCGCCTTCCGCGCGTTCTACGACGCTTCGCTGGGGAGACTGCTCGATGGACTCAAGACCTGATTTCGCGCCGGCCTGGGCCGGACTGATCGCCGTCGCGACGAGCGCGGCGCTGTGGTGGCTGGCCAACGACCTGCAGCCGGCGTGGTGGGCGGCCTGGCTGGCGCCGCTGCCGCTGCTCGTCTACGCGCTGCACGCGCGTGCGCGCTCGGCGGCGCTGGCGACCTTCCTCGCCTTCGCCATCGGCGGCGGCGTGCAGTGGCACTACCTGCACGACGTCGTGCGCCTGCCGTTGACCGTCACGCTTTCGGCGATCTTCCTGCCGGCGCTGCTGATGCTGCTGGTGGTGCTGCCGTTCCGCGCGCTGGCGCGGCGCGGCCGCGTGCTGGCGGCGACGTTCTTCGCGCCGGCCGCGGCGACCGGGCTGGCCTGGCTGTCGGCGGTGACGTCGCCGCACGGCACCTTCGGCCACATCGCGTATTCGCAGATGGACGCGCTGCCGGCGATCCAGGTCGCCGCGCTGCTCGGTGCGTGGGGCATCGCGTTCCTCGTGTGGCTGCTGCCGGCGGCGCTGGCGGTGCTGATCGGCGCGAACGCGCCGGCACGGCGGCGCGCGGCGTCCACCGCGCTCGCCTTCGCGCTGCTGGCGTGCGCGCTCGGCTACGGCGCGCGGCGCCTGCACGACGACGGCCCGGCGCAGAGCGTGCGCGTCGGGCTGGTCAGCATCGGCGCGTCGAAGGAGGCCCAGGCGGACCTGGACAAACCCGAGGGCGAGCGCATGCTGGCGCGCTACGTCGAGGAGATCGACCGCCTCGCCGCCGCCGGCGCACAAGTGGTGCTGGCGCCGGAATCGGCGCTGCTGCTGCGCTCGCACGCGATTCCCGCGCTGCAGGAACTGTCCACGCGCCGCGGCGTGCGCATCCTGATCGGCGCCGAGGACCACAGCCAGGCGCCGGTCAAGCGCAACGCCGCGCTGGTGTTCGAACCCGGCCGCGCGACGCCCGTCGCGTACGCCAAGCGGCATCTGATTCCCGGCTTCGAGGACCGCTACACGCCGGGCGACGCCCGCGTGATGCTCGACGGCACGCCGCGCACTGGCGTGGCGATCTGCAAGGACCTGGACTTCACCGCCACCGGCCTGGCCTACGCGCGCAGCGACACGCAGCTGCTGCTGGTGCCGGCCTGGGACTTCGACGAGGACGCCTGGCTGCACGGCCGCATGGCGGTGCTGCGCGGCGTCGAAGGCGGCTTCGCGATGGCGCGCGTCGCACGCAACGGCCTGCTCACGCTCAGCGACGACCGCGGCCGCGTGCTGGCGCAGGCGTCCAGCGTCGGCCGCACGGAGCCGGCCACCCTGCTCGGCGAGCTGCCGCTGCACAGCACGCGCACGCTCTATGCGCGCATCGGCGATGCGTTCGGCTGGCTGTGCCTGATCGCCGCGGCCGGGATGGCGGCGAGCCTGCTTCTAGGGCGCAAGCGAGCCTGATAAACCTTCAAGGGCGTCATTCCCGCGAACGCGGGAATGACGACGCAGGGTCGGACGAGATCAGACGATACGCAGGGTTGGACGAGGGGCACTCGAGGCTCTCTTAAGGTTTCCAGCGCGCATCTGCGTAGAGGGAGGCAACCTCCCCACGCCCGACGACCATGCGCCCTTCCCTCGCCGCCGCCTGCCTGCTGTCCACCTTCGCCCTCGCCGCCTCCGCCGCCCGCGCCGAAATGGCCATCGGCGGCTACGCGCCGCAGATCGCCTTCTTCGGCGCGAACGCGCAGGGCGCCGACGCGCCGCTGGCACTGATCGCCGGAGCGGACACGCAGACGGTCGAGCCGGCGTTCGGCGTGTACGAGCCCCACGAACAGCTGATCTACGTCTCCGATTTCAACGGCCGCGCGCTGCGGGTCTATCCGGCCTTCGCACGCGGCAACGTCGCGCCGCTGCGCGTGCTCAACCCGCCGCAGTTCGGACAGACGCGCGCCAGCGCGCCGGTGTACGCGCACGACGAGATCGGCATCATCGTCTCCAACTGCTGCATCGCCACCTACCCGCTGCACGCCAGCGGCAGCGACACCTTCGCGATCCGCACCATCAACTGGGGCGGCCTCAGCGGCAGCGCCACCGACCTCAACAACCCGCTCTCGCTGCGCTACCTGCCCGACACCGACGAATACCTGGTGTCGGAATACGATCGCCTGGTCTTCCACGCGCGCACCGCCGCCCCCTACGACGCGCCGACGCGCCGCATCACCGGCGCCGCCGTCGCCAACTGCGTCAGCGTCGCCCACGACCCGGCCGCGCATCGCCTGTTCGTGCTGTGCCAGGCGCCGTGGGACGGCAGCAGCGCCGTCACGCACGTGCGCATCGGCGTCTTCGCCGACGACGCCAGCGGCGAGGCGGCGCCGCTCTACACGATCGAGGGCGACGCCACCGGACTCGACCTGCCGCCCGGCTTCTACGTCAACGGCATCGGCCACGACCCATACCTGCACCGGCTGATGGTCGCCAGCGGCACCGGCTCGGGCGATCCGGCGCACAACCGCGTCGTCGCCTTCGCCGACGACGCCAGCGGCAATGCCGCGCCGGTGCAGGAGGTGAGCGGCGCCAACGTCGGCCCCGGCTCGCTCGGCACGCCGTTCGCGGTGCCCACGGATGCGATCTTCGCGAACGGGTTCGACGGTTAGGTCGCTCCTGTCCACGTGCACAGAGGCCGTCCGATGCCTTCCCTTCTCCCGGTGACGGGAGAAGGTGGCCCGCAGGTCGAAGCCGCCCTCCGGCGGCTGAGGGTGAGGCAGGGATGCCGATCGGAAAGCGCACCAGGGAAGGTGGCTTGCGCGATTTCCCCTCACCCGCGCCTGCGGCGCGACCTCTCCCGCAAGCGGGAGAGGTGAAATAGCGCCAGCCTATCGCAGCGCGACGCATCCTTTCCTTCTCCCGATAACGGGAGAAGGTGGCCCGCAGGGCCGGATGAGGGGCCCCTTGCGACACGGCCACGATCCTCGCCGCCTTGCCCGAACGATCGGACAAGGCGGCGAGTTCTCTCCCAGCCGGCCGGCTACACCCGCGGCAGCACGAACGCGAACGCGACACCGAGCGCGAACGCCGCCAGCGCGATGGCGTACAACCCGACGCTCCAGCGCCGCAGACGCCGGCACGACCTCGCCAACGCCGGGTCGGCCGGACACGGCAGGCGCCGCGCCTGCCACAGCAGGCCGCCGGCCAGCGCCAGCGCGACCGCGGCGACGCCGAACACCAGCGCCTTGTGCTCGCTGAGCCAGACCAGCTGCGGTACCGCGCCGACCAGGCCGGCCAGCGCCGCGCCGGCACCGAGCGCCACCATCACCGCCGGCAGCACGCAGCAGAGCAAGGTGCCGCTGCTGGCGAGCAGGGCCGCGGACGCCGCCCACACGTTGCCGCGCAGTTGCGCGCTCATTTCTCCGGCTCCTTCAAACGGTCGCGCACGGCGCTCAGCGGCTCGTCGCTGCGGCGGATCGCCTTCACGGTGTAGCCGGCGTCGGTCAGCGCCGTGCGCAGCACGTCGTCGCCGATGTCCTGCCCCGGCCTGGTCGATACGGCCACCAGCCGCCGTTCGAGGCTGACGACCAGGTCGTCGGTAGCCTCGAACGCGCGCAGCTTCTTCTCAATGCCCTGCGCGCAGAACGCGCAGACCAGGCCGTTGACGTCCATCTCGATCGTCGCCGCCTGCACGTTCGCGGCCGCGAGCAGAACGCCGATACCCAACCCTTGCATGATCTTCTTCATGATCGTTCGCCTCAGAAATTGAACATGGCCATGACTTGCGGCTTGCCTTGGCCGGTCACGCCGGCCTCGACCCAGGCGCCGCCCTTGAACAGCCGCAGCAGGAAGGCCGTCTCGGTGCCGCGATGGATCTGCCCGGTGTAGCGGCGCGCCTGCACGACGAACCAGGTGGCCAGGTCGCGATAGTCATGCTCGTACGGCGCCAGGCCGAGCTGCACGGTGTCGATGCGGTGCGAGAACGCCGCGCTCTCCCACAGGTCGCTTTTCAGCGCGGCGTAGACGCGGCGCGTCTCGTAGTCGAGCTGGAAGCCGGCGTTGCGCGCGAGGCGGCTGCCGCCGAACCCGTCGCCTTCGCTGCGGCCCAGGCTCCCCCAGACGAACACGTTCGCCTGAGCCGCTTCGAGGTTCCAGCGCTTGAGCAGGTAGTTCGCGCGCACGTATTGGATCTCGCGCGAACGCCCGTCGAGATCGCTGTCCAGGCGCAGGTAGCCGCCGCCGGCCGAGAAGCGGTAGCTCGGCGCGTAGAACGCCTGCACCTCGACCATCGTGCCGGCGCCGTACTCGGCCATCACGGTGGTGCCGTCGGCGAACGCGATCGGCTTCGCCTGCGCCGCACTGGCGGCACAGGCACACAACAGGGCCGCCGCTCGGCGGCCCGCAACAGGCAATGACATGTTTCCTCCACGAAAAAAACGCGCGCGAACGCGCGAAGCGGCGATGCGCCGCGGTTCCGGTGCGGGAGGAATCAGGCGATCGGAGGTCGCGTCTGCGGCGGCGCGATCCAGCTGCGCGATGCGACGGAGACGTTCGCCGGCGCGGGCTGCGCGACGGGCACGAGGTGGCCCGACACGGACGGCACGATGAACAGCGGCGCACAGACCTGGGCGCAGTCCGGAGCGCTGGCGCAGTCACCGCAGCACGGTGCGGACGGCGACGGCGCGCCCGCATCGGCGTGGCCGCAAGGATGCGCCGTCGCGGCCAGCACCGGCGCGACCGCGCCGACGAAGCCGGCGGCCACCAGCAGCAGGGCGAGCAACAGGATCGGCAGACGGCGCGGCTTCATCGTCGGCGCAGCTTACGCCTGCGCATCGAACGCGTCGACAGCACCGTGTCGCCGGCACGGACCGCGCGGGAACACCGGCGGCGCCGTTTCGCGCGGCCGATGTCCTCGTTCGGCGCGTTCCTGCGCTTGGCATCGCAAACCCCCGAGGAGCCGTTGCCATGAAACGCCTGTCCGCCCTTGCCTTCCTGCTGCTGGCCGCACTCGCGCCGACCGGCGCGCACGCACTCGACCTCAGCGTCGGCAGCGGCGCCGGCTGCGACCACGATTCGCTGCAGGCCGCGTTGCTGGCGATCCGCAACCAGCCGGGCAGCCACACGATCCGCCTGCGCAAGGAGACGCACGCCAGTCCGAACGGCGTGATCTACGCGCCGTCGGTCGACCAGGGCACGGTGTCGATCGAAGGCGGCTACGCCCAATGCGGCGACACGGCACCCGGCGGCCTTCCGGACGACGTCAGCGTGCTCGACGGCAGCGGCGGCCTCGAACGCCCGGCGCTGCGCCTGCTGATCGCCGGACGCGTCGGCTCGGTGCAGATCCGCCGCCTGACGATCCGGGGCGGCGACGCGCTCGAAGAAGACAACGCCTACAACGGCGCCGGCGGCGGCCTGTCGATCCGCGGCCCGGCGTCGGTGCTGCTCGGCCGCGGCGCCAGCGTGCGCGACAACCGCGCCGTCCGCGGCGGCGGCATCGCGCTGGTCGGCGGCCGGCTCGACCTGTTCGACTCGGCCACGCCGGAGCGGGTCGACCTGTATCTCGTCGAAGGCGCCTCGGTGAGCGGCAACGAAGCGCTGGACATCGGCGGCGGCCTGTACTGTGGCGGCGGGATCGTCGACGGCGCGCCGACGTTCGCGTCCCGGCACGGCAGCATCGTCGTCCACGACGCGACCATCGGTTTCAACCAGGCCGGCACGCTCGGCGGCGCGTTCCACTGCCACGGCACGGTCGAGGGCGGCGGCGGATTCCAGCCGCGGCCGGGCGACGGCCAGGCCGTGCTGATCGTCGGCAACCGCGCCGCGTCGAACTGCGCGGCGGGCTCGGCGACGTTCGACACCCTCGTGCCGATGGGCCCCGACGGCTTCCGCCCGATCGGCGCCGCCGATGGTTCCAACGGCATCGTCGCGATCGCCAGCAACGAAGGCGGCGGGGCCGCGCTGTGCATCGGCGCCAGCCGCAGCCTCGGCAGCGACACCAAGCCGGAGGGACCGAGCACGTTCCGCCTGCAGAATCTCGTGATCACCGGCCAGAGCGGCACGGGGCCGCTCGGGCTGAGCCTGGACGACCCGCAGGCGCGACTGCGCGTGAAGCCGTCGGGGCGGCACGTGGCATGTTCGTTCTTTGAACCCACGCCCTGCGTGTCGTTCACCGGCAACGCCGCCTCGGCGACGCCCGGCACCGGCGGGACCACGCCCTTGATCGCCGGACGCGGCCAGCTCGAGCTGTTCCGCGCGAACATCCGCGACAACGACGTGCGCACCGCCCTCTTTTCTTCCCTGCAGGGAACCGTCGTGCTGGTGAGCACGCTGGTCGCCGACAACACGGTGCAGGCGTCGGCGGCTTCGCCGCTCCGGTCCGTCTTCCTGGCCAGGGAGGAACTGGGCCAGCGCAGCGACTTCGTCGTCGTGCACTCGACAGTCGCGTTCGACACGCCGCTGGATCGCTTCTTCAGCCTCCAGCAGGCCGACTCGACCGCGCTCGCGCGCGCCAGCATTTTCGTTTCGACGACGCCGGGCGCGCCGGCCAACGTCGGCGGCGCCGCGCCGCCGGCGAACCTGCGCCGCGAATGGTGCGGTTTCTTCCAGAGCACCGCCGACTTCGCCACGCACACCGAGCTTCCCGACCCCACCAGCGGGCAGTTCGAGACGCTCGGCCCAAGCGACAAGTACGCGCTGGACCCGGCCACGTACGTGCCGGCAGGCGCGCTGCGCGACCGTTGCACGCGGTCCGTCGAGGACGACTTCTACGGCAACCCGTTCGGCGGCGGCGCGCCGTCGGGCGGCACCATGGCCGACATCGGCGCGGTCGAAAACCGCGATGACGTCATCTTCGAGGACGGCTTCGACTGATCCGAACCCTCACCACGCGCGGCGGTACTGCGGCGGCGCCTCGATCGCCGCGCCCAGTTCTGCCGCCGCGCGGCGCGGGAAGTACGGATCGCGCAGCAGTTCGCGCGCGAACAGCACGAGGTCGGCCTCGCCGCGCGCGAGGATCGCCTCGGCCTGCGCGGCACCGGTGATCAACCCGACCGCGCCGGTGGCGATGCCGGCCTCGCGCCGGATGCGCGCGGCGAACGGCACCTGGTAGCCGGGCTCGACCGGCACCTTGGCGTGCGGCACCAGGCCGCCGGAGGAGGTATCGATCAGGTCGACGCCGTCGTGCTTCAGCCAGCGCGCCAGCTCGACGCATTCGTCGATGTCCCAGCCGCCCTCGGCCCAGTCGGTGGCCGACACGCGCACCAGCAGCGGCGCCGGACGCGGCCAGACTTCGCGCACCGCGGCGACCACTTCGCGCAGCAGGCGCGCGCGGTTCTCCAGCGAACCGCCGTAGCCGTCCTCGCGCCGGTTCGACAGCGGCGACAGGAACTCGTGCAGCAGATAGCCGTGCGCGGCGTGGATCTCGATCACGCCGAAGCCGGCCGCCTTCGCGCGCAACGCGGCGGCGCGGAAATCGTCGACCACCTTGGTGAGCCCCGCGCGATCGAGCGCCTGCGGCACGGCATGGCCGTCGGCGAAGGCCAGCGCGCTCGGCGCGACCGGCGTCCAGCCGCCGTGCGCCGCGTCGAGCGGCTTGCCGCCGAGCCACGGCAGGTCGGTGCTCGCCTTGCGCCCCGCATGCGCGAGCTGCACGCCGGCCACCGCGCCCTGTCCGCGCACGAACTCGACGATGCGCGCCCACGCCGCCGTCTGCACCTCGTTCCACAGGCCGGTGTCGGCCGGCGAGATGCGCCCTTCCGGCGATACCGATGTCGCCTCGGTCAGCACCAGCGCGGCGCCGCCGACGGCGCGGCTGCCCAGATGCACCAGGTGCCAGTCGTTCGGCACGCCGTCGACGGCCGAGTACTCGCACATCGGCGACACCGCGATGCGGTTGCGCAGGACGACGTCGCCCAGGGGCAGCGGTTGGAACAGGGTCATGCGGATTCTCCGGGAAGCGAGCCGGCGAGATGGAGGCTCGGCGGCGGGGAGCAATGGCGTCGATGGAATGGGCTCATGAAAGAAAGTTTTCCTGCCGCCGCGGGTGCGTTTCCAGTCCGCTCAGGCGCTTGGCCCGTATCGCTCGCGCGGCGGCTCATCCGTACGCGCGCGTTGCCCGCAAACCTTAGCGCCAGCTTAACGGCGACTGTGGTGCAGTCGGCTCATCGGTTGCGGCGGCCGTCGGGAGACAGCCTGGCCGCGACCTGCGGGAGGAAGCGCGAATCGCCCGGCAGGCGGGCGGCTCGCGCCTCCGCCATGCGGCTGTGCCGCGACCGTACGCGCCGAACGAGGACGGGATCGTCCTTCGCCGGCCACTGGCTAGGGGTGTTGCATGTTGTCGATCGATCTGGACGTGACGCGCAGCGTCCGTGCGTACATGGCTTCGCATCTGCGCGACGCGGAATTCTCGCTCGATCGCCTGCATCGCGGCCTGCGCGACGCCGTGTGGTACTCGCCCAAGGACCGCCGCGCGCTGCGCGCGCTGTGCGACCAGCGTCCGCACGAATTCACGCGCTGGCTGTACGAATGCGAGCGCGAGGGCCGCTACACCGGCCTGATCATGGTCTGGCCGGCGGGCCACTCCACGCCGGTCCACGACCACGCCGGCCTGTGGGGCATCGAGATGGTGCTGCAGGGCGCGCTCGGCGTCGAAGACTACGAACTGGTCGACGACGGCAGCGGCGACGTGCAGCCGCGCTTCGTCGGCACCACCCTGCTCGAGGAAGGCCAGTCCTGCGCGTTCCTCGGCACGCAGGGACACGCGCACCGCTGCGCGAACCTGTCCGCGCGCCGGCCGGCGGTGACCCTGCACGTCTACGGCGGGCTGCTGGAGACCTACCGCAACTTCGACGCGCTGCGCGGTGGACGCTTCGCCGCACAGCCGACCGTGGCGAAGATCGACGGCCGCATCGGCAGCGAGCACGCGCGGCGCGCCTAGGCGAATCGCGCGGAGGCACACCTGCTCGCGCGGGCGTCTCCGCCCCCTCTCCCTCTCCGACGTCATGTCCGCGAACGCGCGGCCATGCATCCCCGTCCCCTATCGACGTCATGCCCGCGAACGCGGGCATCCATTGCGGGCGCGATGCGCTCGGCACCCCGCATGCGCAGACGGGCTGCATCGAAAAGCCCTTTGGATTCCCGCGTTCGCGGGAATGACGCAGCAAGTGCATGCGAACGCGGGCATCCATCAAAAGACACCCGAACGGCGTACAGGTGCGCAACCTGAGCACCGCACCCTGTCAAACCGTCATCGCGATCGGCGACGATAGGCGTTTTCGTACCGGAATCCCGCGATGCGCCTGCGCCTTCTGCTCGTCCTCGTCTGGCTCCTGCTCGCCGCCGGCTGCGCGTCGACGCGAACCGCGCCGCCGCCGGCCGCGCGCGTGGATCCCGTGGTCCTGGTCTCGATCGACGGCTTCCGCCCCGACTACCTCGACCGCGGCGCCACGCCGACGTTGAACGCGCTCGCCGCCGCGGGCGTGCGCGCGAAGGCGATGAAGCCGGCCTTCCCGAGCCTGACCTTTCCGAATCACTACACTCTGGTCACCGGCCTCTATCCGGACCACCACGGCATCGTCAACAACCGCATGACCGACCCGGTCAGCGGCGCGCGCTTCGTCTACAACGATCCCAAGACCACCAGCGATCCGGCCTGGTGGGGCGGCGAGCCGATCTGGGTCGGTGCGCAGAAGCACGGTCTGCGCGCGGCGACGGTGTTCTGGCCGGGCTCGGACGTCGCCATTGCCGGCACGCGTCCGAGCCGCTGGCTGCCGTTCGACGGCAACATGAAGCCGGACGCGCGCGTCGATCAGTTGCTCGCCTGGATGGACCTGCCGGAAACCGAACGCGCGACCTTCTACACGCTGTACTTCGAGCAGGTCGACCACGCCGCGCACGAGGACGGCCCCGATTCCGCCGCGGTCGGCGAGGCGCTGCGCGAAGTCGACGCCGCGCTCGCGCGGCTCGTCGATGGCCTGAAGCGCCGTGGCCTGGACGGGCGCGTGAACCTCGTCATCGTGTCCGACCATGGCGGCACGGCGACCGCGCCCGAGCGCGTGATCTATCTCGAGGACCTGGTCGGCGAGGATCTCGCCGAGCGGGTCACCTTCGGCATCCTCGCCGGACTCAATCCGCGTCCGGGCAGGACCGCCGACGTCGAAGCGCGGCTGCTGAAGAAGCACGAGCACATGCAGTGCGCGCGCAAGAGCCAGATGCCGGCGCACCTGCACTACGGCACGCATCCGCGCATCCCTGCCCTGCTCTGCCTGGCCGACGACGGCTGGATCATCACCACGCGCGAGTACCTGGCCAAGCGCAAGCGCTTCCCCGGCGGCGACCACGGCTACGACAACGACGATCCGAACATGCGCGCGCTGTTCATCGCCCACGGCCCGGCGTTCAAGCGCGGCCTGGTCGTGCCCGAGTTCGACAACGTCGACGTCTACCCGCTATTGGCGCGCCTGCTCGGCATTGCGCCGCAGCCCAACGACGGCGACATCGCCGCCGTCGCTCCGATGCTGAAGGCAGGCGCCCGCTGACCGGGCGCCCCGTATCCTTGTCCCTGCCGCCGCCGCGTTCTACGGCGGCGCGACTCAGGCCGCGTTCTTCAGCGAGGCCATGTCGATCACGAAGCGGTACTTCACGTCGTTCTTCAGCAGGCGCTCGTAGGCCTGGTTGACCGACTGGATGTCGATCATCTCCACGTCGGCGACGATGCCGTGCTCGGCGCAGAAGTCGATCATCTCCTGCGTCTCGGGCATGCCGCCGATGGCCGAGCCGGCCACGCTGCGGCGCGCGCCGATCAGGCTGCCGCCGAACAGCGGCGGGTCCAGCTCGGTCAGCACGCCGACCAGCACCATGTGGCCGTCGCGCTTGAGCAGGGCCGCGTAGGGGTTGAGGTCGTGCCCGTTCGGGATCGTGTTGAGCAGGAAGTCGAAGCTGCGCGCGTGCTGCTTCATCGCCGCGCGGTCGGTCGACAGCAGCACCTCGTCGGCGCCCAGGCGCATCGCGTCGGCGGCCTTGCTCGGCGAGGTGGTGATCATCACCACGCGTGCGCCGAGCGCCTTGGCGAACTTGATGCCCATGTGGCCGAGGCCACCGAGGCCGATCACGCCGACCTTGTGTGGCGTGCCGTCGGCAGTGCGGCCCACTTTCCAGTGGCGCAGCGGCGACCAGGTGGTGATGCCGGCGCACAGCAGGGGCGCGGCGGCCTTGAGGTCGAGCGTGGGCGGAATCTTCACCACGAAGTGCTCGTCGACCACGATCAGGTCGGAATAGCCGCCGAAGGCCAGTTCCTCGCTGTCGCGCAGCTTGGAGTTGTAGGTATAGGTCGGGCCGTTCTCACAGTACTGCTCCAGGCCTTCGGCGCAGGAGGCGCAGGTGCGGCACGAGTCGACCATGCAGCCGACGCCGGCGAAGTCGCCGACCTTCAGCCGCGTCACTTGCGCGCCGACCGCGGTCACGCGGCCGACGATCTCGTGACCGGGCACCATCGGGTAGATCGAGTTGTGCCAGTCGTTGCGTGCCTGGTGCAGGTCGGAATGGCAGATGCCGCTGTAGAGGATCTCGATCTGCACGTCGCGCGGACCGGGCGAGCGGCGCTCGAACGAGAACGGCGCGAGCGGCGAATGCGCGTCCTGCACGGCGTAACCTTTGGCTTGCAGCATGGGAATACCTCGAGGTTGGGAGACGGGTGACGGATACGGCAAAAACGGGGAACTAGCGGTCGACCTCGCGCAGGCCGGCGTCCGGATAGCGGGCGCCGGCGGCGACGCCGCGCGGCGCGATCGCGTCGATCGCGGCGAGTTCCTCGGCGGAAAGCGTGATGCCGGCCGCGGCGACGTTCTGCTCCAGCCGGCCGCGGCTGGTCGTGCCCGGGATCGGCACCACCTGCGCCTGCGCCACCAGCCAGGCCAGCGCCAGCTGCGACGGCGTGCAGTCCTTCTCGGCGGCCAGATCCTCGATGCGGTCGACCAGCGCGAGGTTGCGCGCGAAGTTCTCGCCCTGGAAACGCGGCGAGCCGCGGCGCCAGTCGTCCTCGGCGAGATCGTCGAGGCTACGGAACCGGCCGGACAGGAAGCCGCGGCCGAGCGGACTGTAGGCGACGAAGCCGATGCCCAGTTCGCGGCACAGCGGCAGCACCTCGTCCTCGGGATCGCGGCTCCACAGCGAGTACTCGGTCTGCAGCGCGGCGATCGGATGCACGGCGTGCGCGCGGCGGATGGTCGCCGCCGAGGCTTCCGAAAGACCCAGCTGGCGCACCTTGCCCTGCTCGACCAGGCGCGACATCGCACCGACGGTGTCCTCGATCGGCACATCCGGATCGACGCGATGCTGGTAGTACAGGTCCACGTGATCGACGCCCAGGCGCCGCAGCGACGCGTCGCACGCGGCGCGCACGTACTCGGGCCGGCCGTTGATGCCGCGCGGCGAACCGGCCACCTGTTCGCGATACTCGATGCCGAACTTGGTCGCCAGCACGACCTCGTTACGGCGCCCGGCGATCGCTTCGCCGACCAGGCGTTCGTTGGTTTCCGGCCCGTACATGTCGGCCGTGTCGAGCAGGGTGACGCCGAGGTCGAGCGCGCGGCGGATCAGCGCGACGGCGTCGGCGCGATCGACGCGGCTGGTCGAATACGCGTAGGTGAGCCCCATGCAGCCGAGGCCGATCGCGCCGACGTCGAGGCTGCTGCCGAGGGTTGCGTGCTGCATCGTGGTTCTCCCGGGTCGTGGGCCTCAGAGATTGACCTGGCGCATGCCGGACTCGCCGTAGCGTGCGCCGGCCGCGACGCCGCGCGGAGCGACGCCTTCGATCGCGGCCAGTTCGGCAGCGGACAACTCCACGTCGGCGGCGGCAAGGTTCTCCTCCAGCCGCGCGACGCGAGTGGTGCCGGGAATCGGCACGACGTGTTCGTCCTGCGCGAGCAGCCAGGCCAGCGCCAGCTGCGAGGCGGTCACGCCGCGTGCCGCGGCGAGCGCACGGATCTTCTCCACCAGCGCGAGATTGCGCGCGAAGTTCTCGCCCTGGAAGCGCGGCGAACCGCGGCGGAAATCGTCCTCGGCGAAATCCTCGATGCGCTGGAAGCGGCCGGACAGGAAACCGCGGCCGAGCGGACTGAACGGCACGAAGCCGATGCCCAGTTCGCGGCAGGCCGGCAGCACCTCGTCTTCGGGATCGCGGCTCCACAGCGAGTACTCGCTCTGGATCGCACTGATCGGATGCACCGCATGCGCGCGGCGGATGGTCGCCGCCGAGGCTTCCGACAGACCCAGGTGGCGCACCTTGCCCTGCTCGACCAGACGCGCCATCGCGCCGACGGTATCCTCGATCGGCGTCTGCGCATCGACGCGATGCAGGTAGTACAGATCGATGTGCTCGACGCCCAGGCGCCGCAGCGAATCCTCGCAGGCGCGCTGCACGTAGCCGGGGCTGCCGTCGATGCGGCCGCCGCCGATCGCGGTCACGCCGCCGCGATCGAAGGCGAAGCCGAACTTGGTCGCCAGCACGACTTCGCCGCGGCGCCCGGCGATCGCCTCGCCGACCAGGCGTTCGTTGGTTTCCGGACCGTAGATGTCGGCGGTGTCGAGCAGGGTGACGCCCAGGTCGAGCGCGCGGCGCACCAGCGCGACGGCGTCGGCGTGTTCGGGGCGGCCGGTCGAATAGGCGTGCGACAGGCCCATGCAGCCCAGGCCGAGTGCGGACACCTGCAGGCCCTGGCCGAGAGTGCGGGTTTTCATGGCGGTTCTCCGAAAAAACGGCAAAAGGTTCGACGCGGCGCGCTCAGCGCTCCTGGTCGGTCGGCCGCATCAGCACTTCGTTGATGCTGACGTGCGGCGGGCGCGTGACGCAGAACAGGATCGCCTCGGCCACGTCGTCGGGCTGCAGCTGGCGCAGGCCGTCGGCCCAGGCGTTGATCGCGTCCTTCACCGCGGCGTGGCCGATGTGGTCGCGCAGCTCGGTCGCGACCAGGCCGGGCTCGACCACGCTGACGCGCACGCGGTCCTGGTACACCTCGCGGCGCAGCGCCTCGGAGAACGCGACGACGCCGAACTTGGTCGCCGAGTACGCCGCGCCCATCGGGTTGGCGATGCGCCCGGCGGTCGAGGCGATGTTGACGATGTCGCCTTCGCGCCGCTCGCGCATGCCGCGCAGCGCCGCCTGCGTCGAGGCGATCAGGCTCAGCACGTTGAGTTCGAGCATGCGCCGCCAGCGGCCCAGATCGGCCTCGGCGACCGGCTCGAGGTACATCACGCCGGCGTTGTTGACGAGGATGTCGAGCCGGCCGTAGTGCGCCTCGGTCTCGGCGACGATGCGCTGAGCCTCGTGCTCGTCGAGCAGGTCGGCGGGCAGCACCAGCGGTTCGGCGCCGAGCGCCTGCAGGCGGCCGGCGAGTTCGTCGAGGCGGTCGCGGCGGCGGGCGGCGATGGCGACCTTGGCGCCGGCCTCGGCCAGCGCGATGGCGGTCGCCTCGCCGATGCCGGAGGAAGCGCCGGTGACCAGGGCGATGCGTCGAGCGAGACGTGGGGACATGGCGGAATTCCTTGGGTGGCGAGGAGCGCATCCTGCGCCTTGCGATTGCGTTGAAAAATCCCCAGGATCGACATGGACCATGAAGCCATCCTTCACAATCGAAGCCGGCCAGCTGCCCGCCCTGCTCGCCTTCTCGCGCATCGCCGAGCTGGGCAGCTTCACGCGCGCGGCGCGCGAGCTGGAAGTCTCGCCCTCGGCGTTGTCGCAGACGATCCGCGCGCTGGAAACGCGCATCGGCGTGCGCCTGCTGAACCGCACCACGCGACGCGTCGGGCTCACCGAGGCCGGCGCCGCGCTGCTCGCGCGCGTCGGGCCGGCCCTGCTCGACATCGACGCGGCGGTCGACGACGCGCGCCAGTCGCGCGAACGACCGGCCGGCACGCTGCGCATCACCCTGCCGCAGGTCATGCTGCCGGCGCTGCTGGAGCCGCACCTGGCCGACTTCCTGCGCGCCTATCCGGAGATCCGCCTCGACGTCGTCGTCGACAGCTCGCTCAACGATCTCGTCGCCGACGGCCTGGATGCCGGCATCCGCCTCGGCGAGAAGATGCAGCTCGACATGATCGCGCTGCCGCTCGGCGGCCCGCAGCGCTCGGTGGTGGTCGGCTCGCCGGCGTACTTCGCGCGCCGCGGCAAGCCGAAGCATCCGCGCGACCTGCAGGCGCACAACTGCCTGCGCTCGCGCTTCAGCGCGGCCGGCGCGATCTACCGCTGGGAATTCTGCGAGCGCGGCCGCTGGTTCGAGATCGGCGTCGAGGGCAACCTGATCAGCAACGACAGCTCCCTCGGCCTCGGCGCCGCGCTGGCCGGCATCGGCCTGGTGCACACCATGGAACCGCGCGCCCGCGAGCACCTGGACAGCGGCGCGCTGGTCAGCGTGCTCGACGACTACCTGCCGCCGTACGACGGCTTCTACCTGTACTACCCCAGCCGCGCGCAGCTCGCGCCGAAGCTGCGCGTGTTCGCCGATTTCCTGCGCGAGCGCATCGGCTGAAGCCGGCGTGGGCTGCGCGAGGGTGGCGCTGGCCACGCTCGTTCTCCAGCCTCTACCGCTACCGCCGCAATCGCGCCGTCATTCCCGCGCACGCAGGGATGGTCTCCGGCCACCCGCCTCTTTCCGAGATTGCGTCATTCCCGCGAACGCGGGAATCCATGGGCTTCGGCATCGACCGGGAAGGCCAGGATCAAGATGGATTCCCGCTTGCGCGGGAATGACGGCGGGAGCGATGACGCGCGCTGGAATGACGGCGGAAGAGTTCGCGGCACACGGTGAGCAAAGGAGTGACCGGCCGAATGCCTCGGCGCGCACCCCATCGCACCGTTGCCATTTCGTAAGAAACGCCCCGTAACGTCCGCGTCATGAACGTGCTCATGCTGTCGGACGTGTACTTCCCGCGCGTGAACGGCGTGTCGACGTCGATCCGCACCTTCGCGCGCGAACTGCAGCGGCTCGGCCACGCCATCACGATCGTGGCGCCGGCCTACGGCGACGCCGAGCAGGATGGCGAATTCGAGATCCTGCGCCTGCCCGCGCACGGAATCTTCTTCGATCCCGAGGACCGCCTGATCCGCGCTGCGGCCCTGCACCGCGCCGCGGACGAACTGGCGCGGCGCCGCTGGGACGTGATCCACGTGCACACGCCGTTCCGCGCGCACCGGCTCGGCGTGATGCTGCGCCGGCGCGGCACGGCGCCGCTGGTGGAGACCTACCACACCTATTTCGAGCCTTACGCCCGGCACTACTTCCCGTGGCTGCCGGCCGCGCCGCTGCGCTTCGTCGCGCGCAGCCTGTCGCGCCGGCTCTGCCGCGAAGTCGACCATCTGATCGTGCCGACGCGGCAGATGCAGGAGGTGCTCGAGCGCTACGGCATCGCCACGCCGACCACGATCATCCCGACCGGCATCGACCTCGACGAATTCCGCGGCGGCGACGGCGCGCGCTTCCGCCGCATGCACGGCATCGACGCCGGCCGGCCAACCCTGGTCACCGTCAGTCGTCTGGCGGCGGAGAAGAACATCGGCTTCCTGCTCGAAGTCGCGCGCGCGCTGCTCGAGGAGTTTCCCGATCTGGCTTTCGTCGTCGCCGGCGAGGGCCCGGACGCGGAGCGCCTGCAGGCGAAGGGACGCGCGCTCGGCCTGGAAAACCACCTGCGCTTCCCCGGCAACCTCGACCGCCGCACCGCCCTGCTCGACTGCTACCGCGCGGGCGAGGTCTTCGTGTTCGCCTCGCCGACGGAGACGCAGGGCCTGGTCCTGATCGAGGCGATGGCGCTCGGCGTGCCGGTGGTGTCGACCGCGGTGATGGGCACCGAAACCGTGCTGCGGCAGGCACGCGGCGCGCGCGTCAGTGCCGAGGACGTGCGCGCGTTCGCCGGCCACGTCGCCGATCTCCTGCGCTCGCCCGAGCTGCGCACACGCATGGCCGAGGCCGGGCGCCAAGACGCGCTCGCCTGGAGCGCGCCGGTGCTGATGCGCACCACCGTCGAGCTGTACGAACGGCTGGCGGCATCCAGGCGCGCCTGAGCCTCACCTCAGGCCGTCGACGACCTCGCGGTAGCGCACCGCAATGCGCTCCTCGTCGCGATGGCGGAAATCGCGCACCCCCCAGCGGCCGGCGACCATGACGTCGCGAACAAGATTCGTATTGCCGGCGAACAGCCAGCTGTCGATCGCGTGCGTCGCGTCGCGGCCGGCCAGCAGCGGCGATGCGTCGTCGAGCACCACCAGGTCCGCGCGCGGCGCGGCGCTGTCGGCGGAAGCGCCCAGGCGTGCGATGTCCACGCCGCTGGCCTGCGCACCGCCGGCCAGCGCCAGGGCGAACAGGCGCTCGCCGGTGCTCGGCGTCGCCACGGTCGCGGTGACGTTGCGATGGCGCGTGATCAGCCGCTGGCCGTACTCGAGCCAGCGCAGTTCCTCGACCGGCGACACCGAGATGTGGCTGTCGGAGCCGATGCCGATCGCCCCGCCGGCGTCGAGGTAGGCCGGCAGCGGAAACAGCCCGTCGCCGAGATTCGCCTCGGTGGTCGGGCACAGGCCGGCGACCGCGCCGGTCGCGGCGAGGCGGCGCGTTTCCCGTTCGCTCAGGTGCGTGGCGTGGACGAGGCACCAGCGCGCGTCGACCGGCGCGTGGTCGAGCAGCCATTCGACCGGACGCGCGTTGCGGATCGCCAGGCTGTCCTGCACTTCGCCGATCTGCTCGGCGATGTGGATGTGGATCGGGCGATCGCGCGCGAGCGCGTCACCGAGCACGACGCGCAGCGCCTCCTCCGGCACCGCGCGCAGCGAATGCAGCGCGATGCCGACGCGCAGCGCCGGCGATTCCAGCGTGCTCAGGCGTTCGAGCAGGCGCAGGTAGGCGTCGACCTCGTGGCCGAAGCGCCGCTGCCGCTCGGTCAGCGGCCGGCCGTCGAAGCCGCCGGTCATGTACAGGGTCGGCAGCAGGGTCAGGCCGATGCCGGCTTCCTGCGCCGCCTCGATCAGGGCCAGCGACATCGCCGCCGCGTCAGCGTACGGCCGTCCGTCCGGCTGATGATGCAGGTAGTGGAACTCGCACACCTGCGTGTAGCCGGCCTTGAGCATCTCCACGTAGAGCTGCGCGGCGATCGCGCGCAGCGCCTGCGGGCCGACGCGTCCGGCGAACTGGTACATGACTTCGCGCCAGCTCCAGAAGCTGTCCTGGGAATTGCCGCGCCTCTCCGCCAGCCCGGCCATCGCACGCTGGAACGCGTGCGAATGCAGGTTCGGCATGCCGGGGACGACGTAGCGTCCCAGGCGCTCGGCGCCGTCCGCATCCGCGGCGGCGGTCGGCGCGAAACGGTCGCCGTCGACCTCGAAACGGGCACGCTCGGTCCAGCCGCCGTGCGGCATCCATCCGGAATCGGCAAAATACGCAGGCATCGGAATTTTTTCGCAGTCGTCGATCGCACGCAGCCTAGCGAGCGGCGCGGCGTATCGCCAGATGGAGTGTGCATGCCGAACGCGCAATGGGATGGTCTGCTGCTCGACGCGAGCCTGGCGACGATGGACCGGGCGGGCGTGCCGTACGGCCTGATCGAGAACGCCGCGCTGGCCTGGAAGGACGGCGCGATCGTGTTCGCCGGCGCGCAGCACGACCTGCGCGATGCGCCGGAGCGGCTCGCGGCCGAAGTCGCCTCGGCCGGCGGCGCGCTGGTCACGCCGGGCCTGATCGATTGCCACACGCACCTGGTGTTCGGCGGCGACCGCGCCGACGAATTCGAGCGGCGCCTGAACGGCGCCAGCTACGAGGAGATCGCGCGCAGCGGCGGCGGCATCCTGTCCAGCGTGCGCGCCACGCGCGCAGCCTCCGAGGACGAACTGCTGGCGCAGTCGCTGCCGCGCGCGCGCGCCCTGCTCGCCGACGGCGTCACCACGGTCGAGATCAAGTCCGGCTACGGCCTGGATCTCGACAGCGAACTGAAGATGCTGCGCGTGGCGCGCCGCATCGGTGCCGAGCTGGGCATCGGCGTCAGCACCACCCTGCTCGCCGCGCACGCGCTGCCGCCGGAGTTCAAGGACCGCGCCGACGACTACGTCGAGCTGATCCGCACGCAGATCCTGCCGGCCGCGGCGCGCGAGGGCCTGGCCGACATGGTCGACGCGTTCTGCGAGCGCATCGCGTTCTCGCCGGCGCAGACGCGGCGCGTGTTCGAGCGCGCGCGCGAACTCGGCCTGCCGGTCAAGCTGCACGCCGACCAGCTGTCCGATCTGGGCGGCGCCGCGCTCGCCGCCGAATTCGGTGCGCGCTCGGCCGAGCACCTGGAGCACACCGGCGAGGCCGGCGTGCGCGCGATGGCCGCCGCCGGCACCGTCGCCGTGCTGCTGCCCGGCGCGTTCTACGCGCTGCGCGAGACGCAGCCGCCGCCGATCGCGCAGTTCCGCGAGCACGGCGTGGCAATGGCGATCGCCAGCGACCTCAATCCCGGCACCTCGCCGCTGCTGTCGCTGCGGCTCGCGCTGAACATGGCCTGCATCGAGCTGCGTCTGACTCCGGAGGAAGCGCTGCGCGGCGCGACCGTGCACGCCGCGCGTGCGCTGGGACTGGACGATCGCGGCATGCTGAAAACCGGACTGCGCGCCGACTTCGTGGTCTGGAACGCACGCCATCCGGCCGAGCTGTGCTACTGGATCGGCGGCGGTCTCGCCCGCGAAGTGCGCGTAGGCGGACGCGCGATGCGATGACGGCGGCGCTCGACATCGAAGTCGTCGACGAAGTGATCGATGCGAGCGTGCGCTGCGCCCGCTGCGAAGCGGTCTGCTGCCGCCTGCCGGTGCTGCTGATGCCCGGCGACGCCGTGCCGATCTGGGCCACCGACGTCGACGAGCACGGCCTGGAACACATGGCACAGCGCGACGACGGCTGGTGCACGGCGCTCGATCGCGACACCATGCGCTGCACGATCTACGCGCAGCGCCCGCAGGTCTGCCGCGACTTCGCGATGGGCGGCGCCGGCTGCCTGATCGAACGCGCCGAGTGGTACGGCGACGCCGCGCCGGCGGGCGGCTGATGACGGGCTCCGACGCGGCGCAACCGCGGGATTTCGATGCGATCGTCATCGGCGGCGGCGCCGCCGGCCTGATGTGCGCGCTGGTCGCCGGCCAGCGCGGCCGCCGCGTGCTGGTGATCGAACACGCCAACCGCGTCGGCAAGAAAATCCTGATGTCCGGCGGCGGGCGCTGCAATTTCACCAATCTCGGTGCCTCGCCGCGCAATTTCCTCTCCGCCAATCCGCACTACTGCAAGTCGGCGCTGGCGCGCTACGCGCCGGCCGATTTCGTGGCGATGGTCGAGCGTCATCGCATCGCCTACCACGAGAAGGAGCTCGGCCAGCTGTTCTGCGACGAGTCCTCCAAGCAGATCGTGCGCATGCTGCTGGACGAATGCGCCGCCGGCGGCGTGCGCATCGAGACGAGCTGTTCGGTGACGGGCGTGCAGCGGCGGGACGACGGTTTCCGCATCGCCACCACGTCCGGCGAAGCGGTCGCGCCGTCGCTGGTCGTGGCCAGCGGCGGCCTGTCGATTCCGAGCATGGGCGCGAGCGGCTTCGGCTACGAGCTGGCGCGACAGTTCGGCCATCGCGTGCTGCCCACGCGGGCCGGGCTGGTGCCGCTGACCTTGAGCGGCAGGCACCTCGACGCGTTCGATGGCCTCGCCGGCGTGGCGCTGCCGGTGGAAGCGCGCTGCAACGGGACGAGCTTCCGCAACGCGATGCTGATCACGCATCGCGGCGTCAGCGGCCCGGCGATCCTGCAGATCTCCTCGTACTGGAATCCCGGCGACGAACTGCGCCTGGACCTGCTGCCCGATCGCGACGCGTTCGACTGGCTGCAGGCGCAGCGCGCCGAGCGCCCCGCCGCCGAGCTGCGCAACGTGCTCGCCGACGCGCTGCCCAAGCGCTACGCCCAGCGCTTGTGCGAGACCGCGTTCGCGAGCCGGCCGATGCGCCAGTACCGCGAAGCCGAACTGCGCGCGATCGCGGCGCAGCTCGGCGACTGGCCGCTGATCGCCAGCGGCACCGAGGGCTACCGCACGGCGGAAGTCACGCTCGGCGGCGTCGATACCGACGAGCTGTCCTCGTCGACGATGCAGTCGCGCCTCGTGCCGGGCCTGTATTTCATCGGCGAGGTGGTCGACGTGACCGGCTGGCTCGGCGGCTACAACTTCCAGTGGGCCTGGGCCTCGGGACAGGCCTGCGGCAACGCGCTGTAGGCGGCCGTTCACGCTCGCGCGGAACCTGCGCGCGCTGCGCGGGTCGGAATCAGTGGGCCCCAGATGACGGAGGTGTCGCCATGCCGGTCGCGCGAATCCATTGTCCCCATTGCCAGGGCGAATTCATCGACAGCCGTACCGACTGGAAGGCCGAAGACGTCGCGCGCTGTCCGAAATGCGGCGCGGACGTCGCCGCGCACCTGGGCGAGGTCGAATCCTCCGCCGACGAGAACGATCGCGTCGCGCACGCCGAGCCGGCCGTCGCCACGCCGCTGGACAAGACGCGCTGAGCGTCCGGCGTGCGCTAGGCCATAACGGAATATCTACACTAGGCTATTGATTCCCTATCGGAAACATTCATAGCGAATTCAATCGGCCAGTGCGATCGTGGCGTTCGGATACGACGGAGGTTGCCATGAAGAATTCGACGTCCGCGATCGCGGCACTGGCTCTCGCGCTGGCGATGCCCGCAGCGTTCGCACAGACCAGGAACGCGCCGCCGATGAACGAGCAGCAGCAACTGGAGCGCACCCAGCAGGAGCTGCAGAACCGCGAGAACGAACGCGCCGCCGCCACGCCGGTGCAGTTCGACCAGCTCGACGTGCGCAAGGCCGGCCAGCTGACGCTCGAGGATGCGAAGAACGATCCGTGGCTGTCGCGGCATTTCCGCCAGTGCGACACCGATGGCGACCAGCAGGTCACGCGCGCCGAGTACACCGCGTGCACCGCCAAGCCGAAGACTTCCGACGCGGACAAGATGGACGAATGATCGCCGCCGCGCGAACGCCAGGAAAACCCCCCGCGCCGCACGATCCAGCCGTCTAGACGGCCGGCTCTCCGGCGGCTTCCGAGGAGAGCCGCGCGTAGGTGGCGTCCTTGTCGGTCCACAGCGCGTTCATCCAGGCCTGGAAGCGCTCGCGGAACGCCGCATCGTTCTGGTAGTCGCCGCTCGCCAGCTCGCGCGGAATCGGCCGCTCCAGCACGTCCACGCGCACCTCGCCCACGCGGTCGGCGAACAGGTCGAGCAGGGTCGGCTGGCCGCCGGGGTAGACCACCGTCACATCGAGGATCGCCTGCAGGCCCTCGCCCATCGCCTCGAGCACGAATGCCACCCCGCCGGACTTCGGCTTCAAGAGATGGCGGTACGGCGATGCCTGCGCCGCATGCTTGTCCGGGGTGAAGCGCGTGCCCTCGACGAAGTTCATCACCGCAACCGGAATCGCGCGGAACTTGGCACAGGCACGGCGCGTCGCCGCGATGTCGCGTCCGGCCAGCTCGGGCCGCCGCGCGATCTGCTCGCGCGCGTAGCGCCGCATGAAGGGGAAATCCAGCGCCCACCACGCGAGCCCGAGCAGCGGCACCCAGAACAGCTCGCTCTTGAGAAAGAAGCGCAGCAGCGGAATGCGCCGGTTGAACACCTTCTGCAGAACCGGGATGTCGACCCAGCTGCAATGGTTGGCGAGCACCAGGTAGTGCCCGTCGCGCTGCAGCCGTGCGCGTTCGCCGAGCACGAAGCGCGTGCGCGTGAAGGCGACGATCAGCAAACTGTTGAAGCCAATCCAGCTCTCGGCCAGGCCCGTCAGCAGCGGGTTGCACAGGCGCCGCACCGCGGCGAACGGCAGGACCACCTTGAGCAGCGCGATCGCGAGTAGCGGCAGTGCGTGCAGCAGGGTGCTCGCGACGATCAGAACGCCAGCCAGGGGCAAGCGCAGGAAAACCGGCAGTGCTCGCATTCGCATCCAGGCAGGGAACGACCCGGCCAGCCTAGCGGCGATCGGCGCGCATGGCGAGCGCGGGCGGCGGCGCATGCGCTACCCTTGCCGCCGCCGGCCGCGCCGCGGCCCGCCGTCCGCCGTCCGCCGTCCGCCGTCCGCCGTCCGCCGTCCGCCGTCCGCCGGGGAGAACATCCAATGGAAATGAAGTTCCTGCGCCGCCTCGTCTGGGCGGCCGCATTCGGCGTGTGCGCCGTTTCGGCCGCGCACGCCGAGGAAACCGCGGCGGGCACGCCGGATGCCGCGTCCCAGGCCGCCGCCGACGGCCCGTGGGAGAAGGCCGCCCAGGCCATGCAGCCCGGTCTGCGCAAGGTCGCGCTGTCGAACCAGGCCACGCTGGACCTGCCCGAAGGCTACGGCTTCGTTCCGCCGGCGCAGGGCAAGGCGCTGATGGAAGCGATGGGCAACAGCATCGGCGACACCTTCCTCGGCCTGATCGTGCCGACCGGCGAGGACGGCGAATGGATGGCGACGGTGGACTTCGAGGACGCCGGCTACATCAAGGACGACGACGCCCGGCACTGGAAGGCCGACGAACTGCTCGACGAACTCAAGCAGGGCACCGAGGCCGGCAACGAGCGCCGCGCGCGGCTGGGTTTCTCGCCGCTGGAAGTCACGCACTGGATCGAGCCGCCCGCCTACGAATCCGCCACGCAGCGCCTGGTGTGGTCGGTCGAGCTGCGCGAGAAGAGCGCCCCGGCCGGAACCGACAACACGGTCAACTACAACACCTACGTGCTCGGTCGCGAGGGATACGTCTCGCTCGATTTCATCACCTCCCAATCGCGCGTCGAGGGCGAGAAGCCGGTCGCCAAGCAGCTGCTGGGCTCGATCTCGTTCAACGAAGGCCGCCGCTACGCCGACTTCAACTCGTCCACCGACAAGGTCGCCGAATACGGCCTGGCCGCGCTGATCGGCGGCGTCGCGGCGAAGAAGCTCGGCCTGCTCGCGCTGGCCGGTGCGCTGTTCGCGAAGTTCTTCAAGCTGATCGCGGTCGGCGTGGTCGCGATCGGCGCCGCGCTGCGCAAGTTCCTCGGCCGCAAGACCTCGCCGTGAAGCTGCTCTGGCTGCTGCTCGGCGGCGCGAAGCTCGGCAAGCTCGCGCTGACCGGCGGCAGCATGCTGCTGTCGATCGTCGCCTATGCCTGGCTGTTCGGCTGGGGCTATGCGGTCGGCTTCGTGTTGCTGATCCTGATCCACGAGATGGGCCACTACCTCGCCGCGCGCCGGCGCGGGCTGGACGTCGGCGCGCCGACCTTCATCCCGTTCGTCGGCGCCTGGATCGAACTGAAGCAGCAACCGCACGACGCCGAGACCGAAGCCTACGTGGGCATGGCCGGGCCGCTGGTCGGCACGCTTGGCGCGCTCGCGTTCTACGCCGCCGCGCGCGCCACCGGCAGCGATCTGCTGCTCGCACTCGCCTACGCCGGGTTCTTCCTCAACCTGTTCAACCTGATCCCAGTCTCGCCGTTCGACGGCGGCCGCATCAGCGCGGTGATCTCCCCGCGCCTGTGGCTGCTCGGCGTGCCGCTGCTGATCGCGCTGTTCCTGTGGCGGCCCAGTCTGCTGCTGGTGCTGATGGCGATCCTCGCCGCGCCGCAGGTGATGCAGGCGCTGCGCGGATTCTCCGCGCCGGAACAGCAGGCGTACTACCTGGCCGACGCGGAGACGCGCACGTCCTACGCCGCGCTCTACCTCGGTCTCGCCGGCTTCCTCGCCGTCATGTGCCACGAGCTGCACGCGCAGCTGCCGCGCGCGTTCTGAGCGCCGCGTCGCACGGCTTTCGCGGCCGGCGCTTGCACTCCGAAAATTGTCTGACTAAAGTCAGACGAATGAAGAACACTCCCCTGCCCGACGACGTCGGCCGCATCCGCGCCTTCAACCGCACGCTGACGCGGCGGCTCGGCGTGCTGAACGAGAGATACCTCGGCCGCGACCGCCCCTACGTCGAATCGCGCCTGCTGTTCGAGATCGGCGCGGACGGAGCCACCGCGCGCGAGCTGCGCCAGCGCCTGGGCATGGATTCGGGTTTCCTGAGCCGGCTGCTGCGCACGCTGGAGGCGAGGAACCTGGCGACCACCCAGCCGTCCGCCGCGGACGCGCGCGTGAAGGCCGTGCGCCTGACGCGCTCGGGGCTGGCCGAACTGCGCAAGATCGACGCGCTGTCCGACAAGCTCGCGCAGTCGATGCTGGATTCGCTCGACGAATCGCAATCGCAGCGCCTGGTGGCGGCGATGGCCGAGGTCGAGCGGCTGCTGCGCGCTTCCAGCGTCGAAATCGCGCCGGAAGAACCGGACGGCGCCGGTGCGCGCCACTGCCTGGACCGCTACTTCGCCGAGCTGGACGCGCGCTTCCCCGGCGGCTTCGACCGCAGCCACGGCCATTCCTCGGACACTTCCGACTACCGCGCCCCGGGCGGCTGCCTGCTGGTGGCGCGGCTGTTCGGCGAGCCGATCGGCTGCGGCGCGCTGCGCACGCTCGCGCGCGGCGTCGGCGAGATCAAGCGCATGTGGGTGTCTCCCGACGCGCGCGGACTCGGCCTCGGGCGGCGCCTGCTGTGCGAGCTGGAGCAGGCCGCGCGCAAGCACCGCATGCGCACGCTGCGCCTGGACAGCAACGGCACGCTGGCCGAGGCGCTGCGCCTGTACCGCTCCGCCGGCTACCGCGAGATCGAACGCTTCAACGACAATCCCTACGCGCAGCACTGGTTCGAAAAGGCGCTGCGCTGAGCGGCACGTCAGTCGCGGCGCAGCGACTCGATCGGATCGAGGTTGGACGCCCGGCGCGCCGGCAGGTAGCTGGCGAGCAGGCCGACCAGCACCATCACCAGCGGCATCGCGACGAAGGTCGCGACGTCGAGCGGCTGCACGCCGAACAGCAGGCTGCTCAATGCCCGCGTGCCGGCGAAGGCGACCAGCACGCCGATCGCGACGCCGACGCCGACCACGCGCACGCCCTGCCCGACCACCATCGCGCGCACCTGCGTCGCGCGCGCACCGAGCGCCATGCGCACGCCGATCTCGCGCGTGCGCTCGTCGACGACGTAGGACAGCACCGCGTACAGGCCGACCGCGCCGAGGATCAGCGCGAGCAGCGAGGCTATGCCGAGCGTGAGCAAGGTGAAGGACAGCTGCAGCATCGAGTCCTCGATCAGACGGGCCATCGTGAACACGCGATACATCGGCGCTTCCGGCGCGACCTCGTGCACCAGCGCGCGCACTTCCGGCGCGATCGTTTCCGCACGCGCGGTCCGGACGACGTAGCCCGGCGAGGAGACCGTGCGCCCGCCCTGCGGCGTGGTGTCGACCAGCGGGAAATACACCGCCGCTTCCGCCGGCGTCTGCAGATCGTCCTGCATGACGTCGTCGACCACGCCGACCACGGTTTCCCAGGCGGTCTGGTCACGACGCTGCAGGCGCTGGCCGACCGCGTCGCGCCCCGGCCACAGCATCGCCGCGGCGGACTTGCTGACGAGAACGTTGCCGCGCGAGGAAGCGTGGTCGTCGGCGCCGAACGTGCGCCCGGCCAGCAGCTTGATCCCCATCGCCTTGAAGTAGTCGCCGGCGGTGAAGTTGTAGTGCAGCAGCTTGCCCTCGTTCGCATCGGCGCTCATCTGCTCGGTGCGGATCGGCATCAGCGACGTGCCTTCGTTGAGCGGCACGTTCTCGATCAGGCCGACCGATTGCACGCCGGGCAACGCGGCCAGGCGCTCGAGGAAGGCCAGGTTGAAGCGCGCGAAGGAGGCCGCGTCCTTCAATTCGGGCCGCTCCGGCGCGATCTGGAAGGTCAGGATGTCGCGGGTGTCGTAGCCCGGATCGACCTGGCGCAGTTCGTAGACGCTGCGCATCAGCAGCCCGGAGCCGATCAGCAGCGCCAGCGCGAGCGCGGTCTGCCCCACCACCAGGGCGTGGCGCAGCCAATGCCGCTGGCGGGTCAGCCCGCGGCCGCCTTCGCGCAACCGCGACAGGTCCGGCGCGGAACCGCGCAGCGCCGGCAGGCCGCCGCAGATGAAGGCCGACACCAGCGCGGCGACGGCGGTGAACGACAGCGTCGCCGCATCCAGGCCGGCTTCGTCCAGACGCGGAATGAGCGCCGGGGCCGCGCTCAGGAAGATCGGCAGGGCGACCGCGGCGATCGCCAGGGCGGCGACCGCGGCGAATCCGGCCAGTACGATCGCCTCGGCCATGTGCAGGCGCAGCAGCTGCCCTCGTGCGGCACCGAGCGCGCGCCGCACCGACATCTCCTGATGGCGCCCCTCGATTCGCACCAGGAACAGATTGGCGACGTTGGCGCAGGCAATCAGCAGGACCAGCACGGTCGCCGCGAACAGCACCCACAGCGGCCCCGAGTAGTTGCCGAGCAGTTGATCCGCCAGGCCGCGCACGACCGCGCGATGCTGCCCGATCAGGCGCGCGTAGGCGGTCGGTCCGCCGAAGCGCTCCGGCAGGCGTGCGGCCAGCGTGGTCAGCTCGTTCGCCGCGCTGCCATACGTGGCGCCCGGCGCCAGGCGGCCGACCAGGTCGGCGCCGAAGCGGCCGGGCGCCTTGATGTCGGCCGGCCGGATCGTCTGCGAGATCCACAGCATCGTGTCGTTGCGCGGAAAGCGGAACTCCGGTCCCATCACGCCGATGATCGTGCGGTGCTTGTCGGAGACGTCGTAGGTGCGCCCGATCACCGACGGATCGCGTCCGAACCATCTGGTCCACAACGCGTGGCTGATCACCACGGCGGTGTCTTCGTCCTGCTCGGTCGGCAGGCGTCCGAGCATCGGCTTCACGCCCAGGGTCGAGTACAAGGTATTGGTCGGCTGCGACATGCGCACGCGCTCGACGCGGTCGCCGACGCGCAGCGTGGAGGTGAAGTTGTCGTAGAGCGCGACGTCCTGCAGGAGCGTGGACTGCTCCTTGTACTGCAGGAAGAATTCCGGCGCCGCGCCGAGTTCCTCCGGCAGGCCCGAGCCCGGCGCCGAAGCCGTGACGTAGACGAGGCGGTCCGGATCGGCATACGGCAGGCGGTCGAGCAGGACCGTCTTGACCACGCTAAACATGCCCGCCATCGCGCCGATCGCGAGCCCGAGCATGCCGACCGTGGTCACGGTGAATCCCGGCGTGCGCCGCAGCGTGCGCAACGCCTGTCGCAGGTCCGCCATCCAGTTGCCCAGTCGCATGCGATCCTCTGCTGCAAGGCCGTCGTTCGGCCGGTGCGTTCGCGCAAGAGTGCGCGATGTCGCGACTGCTTTCAGCAAGGCACGTGCCAGCGCACGGCCGGCTTTCCGATCAATGGCTTGCGAGCGGAGCTCGCGAAACCTGTTCGGTGGCGGGCGGTTTGCGTCCGGAAGCGGACAGCGCGATTGTCCGGCGCATTCGGGGTAGCCGACCAAGGAAGCGTTTCTCGCAGAGGCGCAGAGAACGCAGAGAGAGCGATGGTCCAAAGCGCTTTTCCTCTGCGTTCTCTGCGCCTCTGCGAGAATGTGCTTCTTCGATCACCCCATCGCCGAGCTTATTTTTTCCGCCATGTAGAGAACCCGCGCCCGGCTCCGACTACACGGTGAACGCCCCCATGGCGGGTGCGGCCAACGAGGAAAATCCCGTGAAATACATGCTGATGATGCACGCCCCGAAGGAAGGCTGGACCACCGCCGGCATCGGCACCTGGGCGCCGGAGGACATCCAGGCGCACATCCGCTTCATGATGGACTTCAACCGCAAGCTGAAGGCCTCCGGCGAATTCGTCGACGCGCAGGGCCTGGCCGGGCCGGAGGAAGCCAAGCTCGTGCGTGCACGCAAGGACGGCACGCCGGACACCGACGGCCCGTTCGCCGAGAGCAAGGAATTCCTCGCCGGATTCTGGATCCTCGACGTCGACGGCCCGGCGCGCATCCACGAGATCGCCGCGCAGATCTCGATGGCGCCCGGCAAGGGCGGCGCACCGCTGCACATGCCGATCGAAGTACGCCAGGTGATGAGCGCGCCGCCGGTCGACTGAGCGTGAGCGTCGACGACCTCGGCCTCGAGCCCCTGCTGCGCGAACTCGCGCCGCAGGTGCTCGGTGCGGTGGCGCGCCGCTTCGGCGACTTCGCCGCGGCCGAGGACGCCACGCAGGAAGCCCTGCTCGCCGCCGCGCTGCAGTGGCCGCGCGAAGGGCGCCCGCACAACCCGCGCGGCTGGCTGATCCACGTCGCCGCGCGGCGCCTCACCGATCAGATCCGCGCCGACTTCGCGCGGCGCCAGCGCGAGGCGTTCGTGTTCCTCTACGACGCCGGCGAGGAAGCGGCCGACCCGGTCTTCGACGAGGACGGCCTCGACCGCGACGACACGCTGGTCGTGCTGTTCCTGTGCTGCCATCCGGCGCTGACGCCGCCTTCCGCGATCGCGCTGACCCTGCGCGCGGTCGGCGGCCTGAGCACGGCCGAGATCGCGCGCGCCTTCCTCGTGCCGGAGGCGACGATGGCGCAGCGGATCAGCCGCGCCAAGCAGACGATCCAGTCCTCCGGCGTGCCTTTCGAGCTGCCGGACGAGCGCGAACGCGCCGAGCGCCTCGACGCGGTGCTGCACGTGCTCTACCTGATCTTCAATGAAGGTTACGCCAGCAGCGCCGGCACCACGCTGCACCGCGTCGACCTGTCTGACGAGGCGATCCGCCTGACCCGCGCGCTGCACGCGCTGCTGCCGCAGGAAACCGAGGTCGCCGGCCTGCTCGCCCTGATGCGGCTGACCGACGCGCGCCGTCCGGCGCGCAGCGGCGCCGACGGCGCCCTGATCCCGCTCGACGAGCAGGACCGCTCGCGGTGGGACCGCGAAGCGATCGGCGAAGGCCTCGCGCTGGTCGAAGCCACGCTGCCGCGCGGCCGCATCGGTGCGTACCAGCTGCAGGCCGCGATCGCCGCCGTGCACGCCGAAGCGGCGCGCGCCGAGGACACCGACTGGCCGCAGATCCAGGCGCTGTACGGCGTGCTGATGCGTCTGTCCGACAACCCGGTCGTCGCGCTGAACCACGCCGTCGCCGCGGCGATGGTTCAAGGTCCGCGTGCCGGACTGGACCTGCTCGATTCGCTCCAGGCGAGCGGCCGCCTCGCCGGCCACTATCGCCTGGACGCGGTGCGCGCGCATCTGCTGGAAAGGAGCGGCGACGCCGCCGCGGCCAAAGCCTGCTATCTCGCCGCGGCGGGGAAGACCGCGAGCGAACCGGAGAGGAACTACCTGGCGATGAAGGCGGCGCGGCTGTAAGTGCGACTTCGGCGAGCGGCATCGATGCAGAACCCGAAGCCTGCCGCGACCGGACTTCGCCCGATGCGTTTCAAGGCTTTTTTTCCGGCATCCGCGCAGCCTCGGTGGCGCCGGCGGCGGCCGGCTTGCGCTCCGCCGCTTCGCGCCGGTAATAGGCCTGCGCCCCGTCGCTTTCGACGCTCACCGCCCGCACGGCGCCGTGGGCGTCACGATGGAACTGCAGCTCGACGCCGTAGCGCGTGGCGTAGAAGCGCGCCGGAGTCAGCGGCAGCAACGGCGACGGCTTCGATTCGCCGGGCAGGTCGGCCGTCAGCGTGCCGTCCTTCATTTCCACGGCCAGCGCATCGAACTCGAAGGTGTCGGCGAGATCGCCGCGAAGGTCCATCGGCACGGCCGCGTCGATCCGGTACGTGCCCGCGTAGTCGGCATAGGCCGGTGCTTTCAGATCCAGCTCGATCGCGCGGATCGGCGGCCGCAGCTCGCGCCCGAGCGCGTCGGTCAGCGCGTTGCGGATCTCGCCGCGCAGGCCCTTGCTGTTCTTCGCGTTGGTCAGGATGACGAAACCGTCACCCGTTTCGAGATAGCCCTCGAAGGCCGCGTGGTAGCTGTCGTTGTCGCCGTTGTGGAAGAACCGGCGCGTCACGCCGGAACCGGACAGCTGCGGACCCAGGCCGCGCGAGCCGGGCGAGACTTCCGTCATCATCTGGATCGCGATGCCCTGCGGCAGGAAGTCGCCCTTGCCGCGGTAGCTCTCGATCAGCGCGCCGACGAATGCGCCGAGTTCGTTCGCGCTCGTCCACAGCCCCGAGGCGGCCTGTTCCGGAAACGCCTGCCAGCCGCGCGGCAACGCGGTCGGCTTTCCCTCCGCGTCGTGCGCCTTGGCGATGTTGCCGAGCGACGCCGGCACGGGGTTGTCGAACGTGCTGCGGCGCATGCCGACGGGCTCGAACACCTGCGCGCGCGCGAGCCTGGCCAGAGGCAATCCGCTCACGTCCTCGATCGCCTTCTGCTCGACCATGACGCCGCCGCCGGAGTAGTCACCCTGCGTACCGGGCGCATGCTGCAGGCGCACCGGCTCGTTCTTCGCCGGCGGCTTTCCGTCGAGGGTTTCGATCAGCGTCGGCAGCTTCTCGCCGGGCAGGTAGTCCTCGAACCCGTGCACGCCAAGCCCGGACGTATGCGACAGCAGCATGCGCATCGTCACCTTGGGATTCTCGATGCCCGGCGCGGCCGGAATGCGCCACGACTTCAGGTAGTCGTCGACGTTGCGGTCCAGCTCGATCCTGCCCTGCGCGACCAGCCGCAGCGACGTCGCCGAGGCGACCACCTTGCTGATCGAGCCGACCGAGAACAGCGTGTCCGCATCCACCGCATCCTGCGTGCCGGCTTCGCGCACGCCGAAGCCGGCGGCATACACCACTTCGCCCCCTTTCAGCACCGCGACCGCCACACCGGGCACCTTGTAGTGCGCCATGCGCTCGCGCAGCGACCAGCCGGGCATGGGCTCGCCAGCCTTCAGCAGGCCCGGACGCAGGCCGCTGCGCAGCGCGGCGTCCCACTGGGAATTTCCTTCGGGGCCCGGCGCCTGCGCCGCAACGGTGCCGGTCAGCAGGATCGCCGCCAGCGTGCAGGCGAATGTCGTTTTCCTCATGGGTCGAAGCCTTTTTCGATCGGGGAAGGGGGAAGATTTCGCGCGACGCGAGCCGGCGTCGCGGCAATGCGCCGCCGCTGCCCCCGTGCGTGCACGGCGGCGAGACGGATGTTCGGAAGAAGCGGCAACCCGTACGCGGGCGGGCTCGCCGCGTGGCTGAGCCTCAGTGCGCGGGCGACGCTCGCGGTGCGGCGGTCGCCGGCGGGCGACGAGACCGGAGCTTCATCGCCGCTCGACCCGCGCGCCCTGCTCGATCAGGTAGGCGCGCACGGCCGCGTCGCCGGCCTGGTTCAGCGGCGTGCGCCAGCGTCCGAGCCAGCCGTCGGCCTCCACGCCGAGATTGACGTCCGCACCATGCGCGACGAGATAGCGCACGGTCGCCAGATGCCCGCTGCGGGCCGCGTTGATCAGCGGCGTCTCGTCGTACGTCACGACGCGGTTGACGTCGGCCCTGGCTTCGACCAGACGCTCCACGATCGGCTGCAGGCCGAGCCGTGACGCGACGATCAGCGGGTTTCCTTCGCCGAGCGAGGCGCGGTCCGGATCGGCGCCGAGATCCAGGAGCGCGTCGACCGTGTCCAGGTCGCCGGAGCGCACCGCCTGGATCAGCGGCGTGCCGGCATAGAGCACGCGCGCATCGATGTCGACGCCGCCGGCGACGAGTTCGCGCACCGCGTCGCGGTCGCCGCTGCGCGCAGCCGTGAGCAGGGCCGTCACGCGCACATCGGGCTCGGCCGTCGACTGCGCGGGAAAGTCGAACCGCGGCACCGCCGCCACCGCCAGCCCCGCGCAGGCGACCAGCACAGCTACGCTCGCCGCGAGCGTCAGGCGGCGGCGCGTCGAACCGGCTGCGGCTTCGTCGTCGACGAGGCCGTCGATGCGCTGCACGAGATGGCTGCGCTGCTCGAAGATGCCGACCGCGAGCGAGTCGCGGCGTTCGCCCAGTTCGAGCAGCGCCTCCACGCTCGCCAGCAGCGAGTCGGCGTAGTCGGTGCGATCGCCGCGCCCCTGCGCGGCGCGTGCGTCGCAGGCCATCTCGCGTGCCAGTTCCAGCTGCGCGTTGATCAGGCGCAGGAACGGATTCCACCAGAACACCGCCAGCGCTCCGCGCAGCGCCGCGACCAGCCACAGGTCGCCGCGGCGGATGTGTGCGATCTCGTGTCGCAGCACGTCGTGCAGCGCCTGCGGCGACAGCGTCTGCGCCAGCGCGCGCGGCAGCAGGATCCACGGGCGCAGCAGCCCGACCACCATCGGCCCGTCGGCGGCCGTGGTGGCGATCCGCGCGTGACGCGGCAGCACCGGCGCCAGCGCCGCCTCCAGCGCCGGCGCCGGCCGCGCGCCGGCGCGCAGGCGGCGCGCCTGCCGCCAGCCGTCGACCAGACGCATCCACTGCCACAGCAGGCCGAGCGCCCAGGCCAGCGCGAGCAGCGAGGAGAACGACCGGGGAATCTGCAGGTACAGCACATCCGGACTCTGCCCGGCTTCGTACACCGGCTCGTCGAGCCGCGCCCCTTCGGAAGGCAACGGGATCAGACGACTGGCATCCGCCGCCGCCACCGGCAGGCTCGCCGCCGACGGACCGGGAAGAAAGGAAACGAACGGCAACGCCACCGCCAGCGCGAACACCGCCAGCAGCAGCCACGAGCGCACCTCCGCGCCGAGCGCGCGCAGGTGCACCAGCAGCAGCGCGACCCCGAACAGCACCGCGCTGTGCAGCAGATGCTGGGTCGCCACGATCAACGCCACGTCGACGATGTTCACTTGCGCCTCCTCGCCTTCGCCTCGCCGACCCGGCTGCGCAGGGCGTCGATCTCCGCGCGGTCGATGTCGTGCTCCCGGATCAGATGCTGCGCCAGCAGGTTCGGCGAGCCGTCGAAGAACTGCGCCAGCAGATGTTCCAGCGCCTGCGCGCGTGCCTGCTCGCGCGTGATCGCCGCCCGGTAGACGAAGGCGCGCCCTTCCTGCCGATGCGTGACGAAACCCTTCTTGTCGAGGATGCCGAGCATCGTCAGCACCGTCGTGTACGCCGTGGGCTTGAGCCTGGCCAGCTCGTCCGCGACGTCGCGGACGGAAGCCTCGCCCCGCTCCCACAGCACTTCGAGAATCGCCTGCTCGGACTTGGTGAGCGTGGGTGAAGCGGGTCTGGCCACGTCGAACCTACTTATTCTTTAGTAGATGCATCTGATCACGGTCGGCGGCGGGCTGTCAACTAGTGAATTCGTAGATTGACCCGGAGACGCAGGCGAGCCGATTCGTCTTCGTGAGCCGCCGAGCCCTCACGCCCGCAACGCCGCAGCCGCGCCCTCCCGCAGGCCCTGCCCGATGCGCTGCAGGGTCGTCGACCGAACCGCCGCGTGCTGCCAGTACAGCGGCACGTCGAGCCAGCGTTTGGAATCGAGGTCGACGATCGTCTTCGCCTTCAGCGCCGCCGCGATCAGCGATTCGGGGGCCAGGCACCAGCCGAGGCCGCGCACGGCGGCCTCGACGAATCCCGAGGACGTGGGCAGGTAGTGCACCGGTGGCATGAGGCGGGCGCGCGTGACGCGGCGGACGAAGCGCCATTGCAGCGCGTCCTTGCGGTTGAACACGATCATCGGCGCGCGCGCGAACGCGGCCGCGTCGATGCCCCGAGGGAAGTATTCGGCGGCGAAGTCCGCGGCGGCGATCGCGCGGTAGCGCATCCGGCCCAGCGCGTGCACGTTGCAGCCCTGCAGCGGCTTGGCGACGGCGGTGATCGCGCCGAGCACGCTGCCGTCGCGCAGCAGGTCGAGCGTGTGGTCCTGGTCGTCCACGCGCACGTCGAACACGTAGCCGTACTGCCGGTGCAGGCGCGCAAGTGCGGCGACGACCCAGGTTTCCAGCGAATCGTCGTTGACCGCGATCGCCACCGGGCGCGCGGACGGCGCCGCCTTCTGCTCCGGCATGAAGTCGGCCAGCGCCTCGGCTTCCAGCGCCTGCATCGGCCGCACGCGGCGCAGCAGGTTCTCGCCGGCCGGCGTCGGCCGGCACGGTGACTGCCGCACCACCAGCACCTGGCCCAGGCGGTCCTCGAGCGCCTTGATCCGCTGTGATACGGCTGACGGCGTGACGCAGAGGCGGCGCGCAGCCGCTTCGAAGCTGCCCTCCTCGAGCACGGCGGCGAAGGCGGCGAGCTGCGGATGGATGAGGTCCATGGCGGATCAGATTTTCTTCAGAAGAGTCAGGAAATGTAGTTTGTCTTAGTTGGATCGTCACGGCAGGCTGCGCACTTTCCACCGGAGGAAACCGTCATGTCCTTCGCCACCGCCACCGCCGGCTTCGTCGCCGGCGCCGGCCTCATCATCGCCATCGGCGCGCAGAACGCATTCGTCCTGCGCCAGGGACTGCAGCGCCGCCACGTCGGCCTCGTCGCGGCGACGTGCGCGCTCGGCGACGTGGCGCTGATCGTCTGCGGCGTCGCCGGCGTCGGTGCGCTGGTGCACGAATGGCCCGCCCTGCTGCAGGCACTGCGCTTCGGCGGCGCGGCCTTCCTCGCCGCCTATGGCCTGCTGGCGGCGCGGCGTGCATGGCGCGGTTCCGGCGCGCTGGCGCCGGCCGGCGACGGCGAGGCGAGCCGGCGGCGCGTGCTGCTCGCCTGCCTCGCCTTCACCTTCCTCAATCCGCACGTGTACCTGGACACGATGGTCCTGCTCGGCAGCCTGTCCACGCGCTACGCCGGCGCGACGCGCTGGGCCTTCGCCGCCGGCGCCTGCGGCGCCAGCGTGCTGTGGTTCGCCACGCTCGGTTACGGCGCGCGCCTGCTGCTGCCGGTGTTCCGCGACCCGCGCGCATGGCGCGTGCTCGACGCGTCGATGGCCGTGTTCATGCTGGCGCTGTGCCTGCTGTTGCTGCTGCGCCCGCTCGGATGAACACCGGCCGCCGTTGCAATCGGCATCACCGGACGCCTACGCCGGAAGCGGAACCGCCTCGATCGTGACGTGGACGAGTTCCTCGTGCACGGAAAGCGCGCGGCGGAAGCGTTCGGTGTCGACGCCGGCTTCGGTGACGATCTCGACGATGCAGGCGAATTTCCCCTGGCCGACCTGCCACACGTGCAGGTCGCTGATGCGCGCCGGCACTTCCCCGCCCTCGATGGCCTCGCGGATCTCGGCCACCACCGGCGCGTCCATCTGCGCATCGAGCAGGATGCGTCCGCAGGCGCGAATGAGCCCCCAGGCCCACACCGAGACGAGCGCGGCGCCGACCAGCCCCATCACCGGGTCCAGCCAGGCGGCGCCGAAGACCATGCCGCCGAGCAGCGCCACGATCGCCAGCACCGACGTCGCCGCATCGGCCATCACGTGCAGGTAGGCCGAGCGCTGGTTCAGGTCGTGACCGTGCCGGTGCGCGTGTTCATGCCCGTGGTGATGCGGGTGATGATCGTGGCCGTGATCGTGGTGCCCGTGCGAATGATGGTCGCGCAGCCACCATGCGCAGACCAGGTTCACCCCCAGCCCGACCACGGCGATGACGATCGCCTCGCGGTAGTGGATGACGCCCGGATCGAGCAGCCGCTCCACCGACTGGAAGGCCATCAGTCCGGCCACGCCGAGCAGCAGGATGGCACTGGTGTAGCCGCCGAGGATCTCGATCTTCCAGGTGCCGAAGGCGAAGCGGCGGTCGCCGGCGTAGCGGCGCGCGCAGCCGTAGGCGAAAGCGGACAGTCCCAGTGCGAGCGCGTGCGAACTCATGTGCCAGCCGTCGGCGAGCACCGCCATCGAGTTGAACCACCAGCCGCCGGCGATCTCGACGATCATCATCGCGAAGGTCAGCAGCATTGCACGGCGGGTGTTGCGCTCGGCCATCGGATTGCCGTGGTCGAACGCGTGCGAGTGGCGCCGCGCGGCGGCGTGGGCTTCGAGATTCATGCAGATGGGCTCTATGGCAGGGGCTTCTATCGATACCCCCATAGGGTATAGGCTTCTTTCCCATGGCGCACGTCGCACGTGACAAGAAGAAGCTCCTCGCCCGCGTCCGCCGGATCGCGGGGCAGGTCAATGCGCTGGAAAAGGCGCTGCAGGCCGGCACCGACTGCGCCGACGTACTGGTGCAGATCGCCGCTGCCAAGGGCGCGATGCACGCGCTGATGATGGAAGTCATGGCCGGCCACCTGGCCGAGCACGTCGCGGCGGAACCGCGCGAGGCCAGGCGCGTCGCCGAGGCGGCCGCGGTGGTCGATCTGTTGCGCCGCTATTCGCGCTAGGCGCGCGGCCGCAACGCCCTTCCCTACCCGCCGCGTCGCCGTGAGAAACGGCGCACTCCGCGAGGTGCCTTCGTCGCAGAACCCGCACTGCGGCGCCGCCGGCCACGAACCGGCGGCGCCTGCGAAACGCGCCCGTCAGCGCTCGTCGCGACGCGTCCCGCGCAGGGCCGCGCCGCCGAGCACGGCGAGCAGCAACAGCAGCGCAGCCAGCGCGCGCGGATCGGCCACCGGCACCGGCTTGGCCTCGACGCCGCCCGGCACGTCGGCGACGCCGAGCGCGACCGGATCGACGATGACGCCGTTGGCCGCACCGTCGGCGTCGAGCGGGCCGCCGTCGACGATCGTGTAGGCGACGCTGGTCGCGCCCGATGCCGTCGCCGCGATCGTCGCCGGTGCCGACGCCGCGCCGAGCTTCCACAGCGCCCAGTCGGCCGGCCGCGACGGGAAGGTCAGCGTCACCGCCAGGCTGGTACCGATCGCGCAGCCCTGCGCGCGCAGCGCGACGGCGCCGTGCGGGAACGACACCCCGGCCGGCAGCTGCAACCCGCCGGTCGCCACGAAACCGCTCTGCGCCGGATCCAGCGAGCACTGCCCGCCGGCGATGACGATCGTCGCCGGGCCGCTGCCGGTCGCCGTCGAGGCGGTCAGCCGGTCGGTCTCGTCGTCGCCGTTGGTACCGGCGATCGGTGCCAGCGCCACGCCCTGGTAGACCGGATCGGCCGAAGCGACCGGCCCCGGCTGGATCGTGTAGGCCGCGTCGCCGTCGAAGGAGACGTCGTCGACGCCGCTGATCGTCACGCTCTGCGCGACGTTCCAGTTCGCCGGCGTGAAGGTCACGCTGGCCGGCGCGACGGTCGCCTCGCCGGTGTCGCTGGAGGCGAACGGAATGGTCACGTTCGCGCTCGGCTGCGTGTTCAGCACGATCGACAGCGTGGCGCTGCCGCCGGCTTCGCTGGTGAAGACCGGCGCGGCCGGCGTGATGGACACGCCCGAGCTGTCGTCGTCGGTGTTGATCACCGCCACGTCCGGCGGATCGATGCCGGCGTAGCCCGGATCGGCGCTCGCCGCGGGCGCGGTGACGATCGCGTAGGCGACGTCACCGTCGCCGATCGCGTCGTCGACACCGGTCACTGTCGCCGTCTGCGCGGCGTTCCAGTTGGCCGGGGTGAAGGTCAGGCTGGCCGGCACCACGATGCCTTCTCCGGTGTCGCTGCTCGACAGCGCGATCGTCACGTCGGCGGTCGGCTGCGTGCGCAGCACCACGCTGAAGCTGGCGCTGCCGCCGGCCTCGCTGGTGACCAGCCCTGCGGTCGGCGCCACCGTGATGCCGGTCGCATCGTCGTCGCTGTTGGTCACCGATACGTCCGGCGCGTCGAGGCCAGCGTAGTCGGCGTCGGCGCTGACCGCCGCCGCGGTGACGATCGTGTAGGCGACGTCGCCGTCGCCGAGCGCGTCGTCGACGCCGGTCACGGTCACGCTCTGCGCCGTGTCCCAGTTCGCCGCGGTGAAGGTGACGCTGCCCGGCGCGACCGTGCCTTCGCCGATGTCGCTGCTCGACAGCGCGATCGTCACGTCGGCGCTCGGCTGCGTGCGCAGCACCACGGTGAAGCTCGCCGTGCCGCCGGCCTCGCTGGTGACCAGCCCCGCGGTCGGCGCCACCGTGATGCCGGCTGCGTCGTCGTCGCTGTTGGTCACCGACACGTCGGCGGCATCGACCCCGCTGTAGTCCGCGTCCGCACTGACCGCCGGCGCGGTGACGATCGTGTAGGCGACGTCGCCGTCGGCGAGCGCGTCGTCGACGCCGGTCACGGTGACGGTCTGCGCGGTGTTCCAGTTCGCCGCGGTGAAGGTGAGGCTCGCCGGGGCGACGTCACCCTCGCCGGTGTCGTCGCTGGACAGCGCGATCGTCACGTCCGCGGAAGGCTGCGTGTTCAGCACCACGGTGAAGGTGGCGCTGCCGCCGCCTTCGCTGGTGACCAGGCCCGCGGTCGGCGACACCGTGATGCCGGCGGTGTCGTTGTCGGTGTTGGTGACCATGACGTCGGCGGCGTTCATGCCCGCGTAGTCCGGATCGCCGCTGGCCGCGGCGGCGGTGACGATCGAATAGGCGACGTCGCCGTCGATGAGCGGATCGTCGACGCCGGTGGCGGTGACCGTCTGCGGCACGTTCCAGTCCGCCGCGGTGAACGTCACGCTGGCCGGTTCGACCGTGCCTTCGCTGGTGTCGTTGCTCGACAGCGCGATCGTCACGTCGGCGGACGGCTGCGTGTTGAGCGCGATCGTGAACGTCGCCGTGCCGCCGGCCTCGCTGGTGACCAGGCCCGCGGCCGGCGAGACGGCGATGCCGGCCACGTCGTCGTCCTCGTTGCTGGCGGCGACGTCCTCCGGATCGATGCCGGCGTAGTTCGCATCCGCGCTGGTCGCCGGCGCGGTCACGATCGCGTAGGCGACGCTGCCGTCGACCTGCGGATCGTCGACGCCGGTGACGGTGACCGTCTGCGCCACGTTCCAGTCGGCCGGCGTGAAGACGAGGCTGGCCGGAGCGGCCGTGCCCTCGCCGGTGTCGCTGCTGGCCAGGCCGATGGTGACGTCGGCAGTCGGCTGCGTGTTGAGCACGACGGTGAAGGTCGCGGTGCCGCCCGCTTCGGTGGTGGTCAGGCCGGCGGTCGGCGCGACGGTGACGCCGGCGGTGTCGTTGTCGGTGTTGGTGACTTCCACGTCGTCCGCGTCGACGCCGTCGTAGGCCGGATCGGCGCTGGCGGCCGGATCGGTCACGATCGCGTAGAGCACGTCGCCGTCGTCCTCGAAGTCGTCGACGCCGGTCACCGTCACGGTCTGCGGCTGGTCCCAGTCCAGCGGCGTGAACGTCACGCTGGCCGGCAGCGCGGTGCCTTCGCCGGGATCGTCGCTGGCCAGCGCGATGGTGACGTCCGCGGTCGGCTGGCTGTCGAGCACGACGTTGAACGCGGCGGTGGTGCCGGCCTCGCTGGTGACCAGTCCGACGACCGGCGTCACGCTGACGCCGGCCTCGTCGTCGTCGGTGTTGCTGACCGCGACCTCGTCCGCATCGCGTCCGGCGTAGCCCGGATCGGACGAGGTCGCCGGCGCGGTGACGATGGTGTAGGCGACGTCGCCGTCGTCGAGCGCGTCGTCGACGCCGGTCACCGTCACGGTCTGCGCGCTGCTCCAGTTGGCCGCGGTGAAGGTGACGCTGGCCGGCGACACGGTGCCTTCGCCGGTGTCGCTGCTGGACAGCGCGATGGTGACGTCGGCGGTCGGCTGCGAGGCCAGCGCGACGGCGAAGTTCGCGCTGCCGCCGGCTTCGGTCGTGACCAGGCCGCCGGTCGGCGCCACCACGATGCCGGCGCTGTCGTCGTCGGTGTTGCTGACGCCGACGTCGGCGGCGTCACGCCCGGCATAGCCGGCGTCGGCGCTCGCCGCCGGTGCGGTGACGATGGTGTAGGCGACGTCGCCGTCGTCCACGTCGTCGTCGACGCCGGTGACGGTGACCGTCTGCGCCACGTTCCAGTTCGCCGCGGTGAACGTCACGCCGGCCGGCGCGACCGTTCCTTCGCCGGTGTCGCTGCTGGACAGCGCGATGGTCACGTCGGCAGTCGGCTGGCTGCCGAGCGCGATCGTGAACGTCGCGGTGCCGCCGGCTTCCGTCGTGACCAGCCCGCTGGCCGGCGTCACGACGATGCCGGCGGTGTCGTCGTCGAGATTGGTGACGGCCACGTCCGCGGCGTCGCGTCCGCCGTAGCCCGGATCGGCGCTGAGCGCCGGCGCGGTGACGACCGCGTAGGCGACGTCGCCGTCGTCGACCAGGTCGTCGACGCCGGCGACCGTGACGTTCTGCGGCACGTTCCAGTTCGCCGCGGTGAACGTCACGGCCGGCGCGCCGACCACGATGCCCTCGCTGCCGTCGCTGCTGGACAGCGGGATCGTCACGTCGGCGGTGGGCTGCGAGGCGAGCACGACGGCGAATGTGGCGGTGCCGCCGGCTTCGGTGGTGACCAGTCCGCCGGCCGGGCTGACCACGATGCCGGCAGCGTCGTCGTCGAGATTGGTCACCGCGACGTCGGCCAGGTTCACGCCGCTGTAGAAGCCGTCCGCGCTGGTCGTAGCGCCGGTGACCACGGCGTACGGCACGTCGCCGTCGTCGATCGCGTCGTCGACGCCGGTGACCGTCACCGTTTGGGCCGTATTCCAGTTGGCCGAGGTGAAGGTCAGGCTGGCCGGCGATACCGTGCCCTCGCTGGTGTCGCTGCTGGACAGCGGGAGGGTGACGTTCGCCGTCGGCTGCGAGGTCAGCGCGACGCTGAAGACGGCGGTGCCGCCGGCCTCGGTGGTGACCAGGCCGGTCGTCGGCGTGACGGTGAAGCCGGCGACGTCGTCGTTGACGATGCTGCCCTGCCCCTGCGCGTCCGTCACGGTCGCGTTGGTCACGTTGGTCACGTTGACGAAGAAGGTCTCGTTCGCCTCGGCGACGAGATCGCCGTTGACCAGCACGCTGAAGGCGTAGGTCGAGCTGCCGGCCGGGATCGTCTGCGCGGTCAGCGATTTCTGGGTGTAGTCGCCCGGCGCGACGGCGGTGTTGTTGGCGGTCGCGATGTCGAACGTCACGCCGCCCGGCCCCGCCGGCGCGCTCAGGCTGACGGTGAAGGCGAAGGTGGTGGTGCCGCTGTTGCCCTCGTTGAGCGAGACGTCGTTGATGCTCAGGTTCGGCAGCGCCACGCCGGTGCCGGTCAGGGTGATGTCGAACGGGTTCTCGTCGGCGTCGTTGCTGGCGATGTGCAGGTCCGCGCTGCGCGCTCCGGCCGCGCCAGGAGCGAACTGCACGGTGAAGGTGGTCGTGCCCGACGCCGCCACCGGCGCGGTCGGATTGGCGGTGACGGTGAAGTCGCCGGGGTTGGCGCCGGTCTTGGTGATCGCAAGGCCGGTGAGGTTGGCGGTGCCGGAGTTGCGGATGGTGAAGGTCAGGCTGGCGTTGCTGCCGAGATAGACCGAGCCGAACGCCTTGCTGCCGCCGTCGGCGATGTTGGTGCCGGCCGGCTGTTCCACCGCGATCTCCGGCGCCGCCGCCGGCACGTCGCCGAACACGCGCGCATACAGATCGTCGGTGTTGCCGGTGGCGTTGTTCTCGTCGCGCATCAGCACCGCGAAGCCGCCGCCGGCCTTGACGATGGCCTGCGGCGTCTGTTCGTCGGGCGTGCCGGTCGGCTCGCTGTCGTGCACGCGGATCGAGGCGTGCACCGGATTGCCGGCGTTGTTGTACAGCCGCACCCAGGTGTCGCCGCCGCTGGTGGCGTTGCTGCCGTTGCCCTGGTCGTTGTTGGCGCCGTCGTCCTCGTTGTGCGCGGAATTCCAGGTCACGGCGAAGCCGCCGCTGGTCGCCGCCAGCTTCGGGATGTTCTGGCTGCCGCTGCCGTTGGGGTTGACGTCCGTGTACGGGAACAGCACCCCGGTGCGCGCGGTGCCGTCGGCGTTGAACACGCGCACCGCCGAGGCGTAGCCGCCGCCGTCGATCGAGGTACCGGTGCCGCCGGTGCCCGAGCTGCGCACGCGCACGCCGGCCGCGAAGCCGCCGTCGTCGAGCGCGATCAGGCCGCGCGGCGCGTCGTAGTCGTCGAACAGCGCATCGGAAGCGGGTCCCGCGATCATGATGCTCGGCCCGGCCGGCGCGCCGGCGGCGGTGAACGCGCGCGCGTAGAAGTCGTCGGTGTTGCCGGTGTTGTCGTCGTCCTCCTTCCACACGATGGCGAAGCCGCCGCCGGTCAGGGCGACGACCCCGTACGGGTATTCGCTGTCGTCGGTGCGCAGGTCGTTCACGCGCACCGTCGTGCTGGTGCCCGCGCCGGAGTTGTTGAACGTGCGCGCGTAGGCTTCGCCGCCGGTCGTGCCGTTGAAGCCGGTGCCGGCGTCGACGAAGCCGGGATCGTTGGTATTGCGGTTGGAGTTCCACGTGGCGACGAAGCCGCCGCCGGCGAGCGCGGCGAGCTGCGGCGCGTCCTGGTTGCCGCTGCCGTCCGGATTGACGTCGGCATAGGGAAGGATCAGGCCGGACACCGGCGCGCCCGAGGCGTTGAACACCTGGATGTAGCCGGCGCCGCCGCCGCCATCGGTGCTGACGCCGGTGCCGTCGTTGTTCTGGTCGCGCGTGCTCCAGGCGACCGCGACGTTGCCGTTGGAGAGCGCGATCAGTCCGCGTCCGCCGAGCAGGTTGTCGAAATCCTTGAAGAACGCGTCGTGGCCGGTGCCGCCCAGGCGCACGCTCGCCGCCTGCGGCGTGCCGTTGGCGGCGTAGACGCGCAGGAAGTAGTCGTCGGTGTTGCCGGTGACGTCGTTCTCGTCGTGCCAGACGACGGCGAAGCCGCCGCCGGTCAGGCCGACTACGGCGACGGGGTCCTGCTCGTCGGGGACGCCGTTGGGATCGTTCTCGTTGATGCGGAAGGTGCCGCTGACCGGGGTACCGGTCGCGCTGTAGACGCGGCCGTAGGCGTCGCCGCCGGAAGGCCCGCTCTGATAGGTGTCGCCCGGCCCGCCGAGCGAGTTCCACACCATCACGAAGCCGCCGCTGCTGAGCGCGGCGAGCTGCGGCGTGTTCTGGCGCCCGGTGCCGTCGGCGTTGATGTCCAGGTACGGCGCGACCACGCCGGAGACCGGCGTGCCGGTCGCCCCCGACAGGATCTTGAAGAACGCGCCGTGCAGCTTGCCGTTGGCGCCGTCGGGCGAGTCCGGCGACACGGCGGTGTTCGGCCGCGAGGTCCAGGCGGCGACGACGTTGCCGCCGGCCAGGCCGACCAGCGAACGGACCGGATGGTTGTCCTTGAAGTACGGGTCGTGGTCGAGCACGCCGCCGGCCGCCACGTTCGCCAGCGGACCGACGGGATCGCCGGGAGCGGCGAAGGCGACGCCCGAAACGGTGATGGATACGGCGACGGATACGGCCAGCAGGACCGGACGCAGCAGGCGTCGGTCCCCGACTCGGAACGATACGGACATGTGGTCTCCCCCTGGAGCAGCACGTCGTTGCGACGCACTGATGCGCAAGCGTCGCGCTAAAAAGTTACAGATGCAAGTGTGATCAATTCGCCAAATACCCGAATTTCACATTGCATTCCATGGGCGCCGCACTGGCCTGCGTCGCGGCCGCGGGATGGCGACGGGAGGCGTCACGGCCGGTCCGCGGCGTCGCTCCACGCGGCCGCACGGAGCCGCGAATCGCGCGCACGCGCGCGACCTGCGAGAATTGCGCATGCCTACCTTCTCCTCGCTCCCCCTTCCCGCCGCCCTGCAGCGATCGCTCGACGCGCTCGGCTACGTCGAGATGACGCCGGTGCAGGCCGCCGGCCTGCCGGCCCTGCTCGACGGACGCGACCTGATCGCGCAGGCGCCCACCGGCAGCGGCAAGACCGTCGCCTTCGGCCTCGGCCTGCTGCACCGCCTCGATCCGTCCTACGTGAAGCCGCAGGCCCTGGTGCTGTGTCCGACGCGCGAGCTGGCCGACCAGGTCGCCCGCGAGATCCGCCGGCTGGCGGCGGCGATCCCCAACCTCAAGGTGCTGTTGCTGACCGGCGGCGTGCCGCTGGCGCCGCAGCTGGCCTCGCTGCGCAAGGACTCGCACGTGGTGGTCGGCACGCCCGGCCGCGTGCAGGAAGTGCTGGAAACCAACGCGCTGTCACTGGCGAAGGTGCGCACGCTGGTGCTCGACGAAGCCGACCGCATGCTCGACATGGGCTTCGAGAAGGCGATCCGCGAGATCGTCCGCCACCTGCCGCCGCAGCGGCAGGGACTGCTGTTCTCGGCGACCTACCCCGAGGACATCCGCCGCATCGGCCGCGAATTCCTGCACGAGCCGGTCGAGGTGACGATCGCCGACGCGCAGGAGAAGCCGCAGATCGAGCAGCGCTTCTACGAAGTCGACACGCCGCGCAAGCCCGCCGCGCTGGCGGCGCTGCTCGGCGAGGCCGCGCCGGAATCGTGCATCGTGTTCTGCAACACGCGGCGCGAGGTCGACGAGGTGGCCGAATCGCTCGGCGGCGCCGGCATCCACGCGCTCGCGCTGCACGGCGACCTCGACCAGCGCGATCGCGACGAGGTGCTCGTGCGCTTCGCCAACCGCAGCTGCCGAGTCCTGGTCGCCAGCGACGTCGCCGCGCGCGGACTGGACGTCAAGGACCTCGACACCGTGGTCAACTACGAGCTGCCGCCGGATGCCGACACCTACCTGCACCGCATCGGGCGCACCGGCCGCGCCGGGCGCAGCGGCTTGGCGCTGAACCTGGTCGCCCCGCGCGAGCAGCCGCGGGCGCGCAAGCTCGCCGAATCCAACGGCAGCGAACTGCGCTGGGAAACGCTCAGGACCGGCCGGTCCGCGCCGCTGCCGGCGCCGATGGCGACCCTGCGCATCGACGCCGGCCGCAGCGACAAGATGCGCCCCGGCGACATCCTCGGCGCGCTCACCGGCGACGCCGGCCTGCCCGCCGCCGCCGTCGGCAAGATCGACGTGTTCCCGACGCGCTCCTACGTCGCCGTGCGCCGCGAGGACGCCGGCAACGCGCTGGCGCGGCTGCGCGCGGGCCGCATCAAGGGCCGCAACGTGCGCGTCGCGCGGATCTGACGCAGGGCCGCGTCAAACGCGATTCACGCTCGCGCGGGTAGGCTTCGCCGGTTTTTCCGACCGCTTCGAAGGATGGTTTCCATGTTCCGATTCCGGCTGTCGTGCGCCGTCCTCGGCCTCTCGCTGGCGAGCGCCGCTCTCGCACAGGATCCGCCCGCCGCCGTCGCCGCGGCGCCGGCCGAGGCGCCGGTCATGGAAACCGTGCTGGTCACCGGCGAGCAGCCCGGACCGGGCCTGTGGAAGGTGTCCAAGGGCGACCACGTGCTGTGGATCCTCGGCACCTGGTCGCCGCTGCCGGCCGGCATGACCTGGCGCTCCAAGGAGGCCGACGAGCTGATCGCGCAATCGCAGGAAGTGCTGACCACGCCGCGGCCGAGCGTCGAACTGGGCTTCTTCCGCCGCCTGACCCTGCTGCCGTCGCTGATCGGCGTGCGCAAGAACGCCGACGGCGACAAGCTCGAGGACGTGCTGCCGCCGGACCTGTACGCGCGCTGGCAGGTGCTCAAGGAGCGCTACATCGGCCGCGATCGCGGCATCGAACGGCAGCGCCCGATGTTCGCCGCACGCGAGCTGTACCGCAAGGCGATCGTCAAGTCCGGCCTCAGCTTGAAGAACGACGCGCAGTCGCTGGTGCGCGAGATCGCCAGGCAGCACGCGGTCAAGGTGACCGAGGTCAACGTCGAGATCGAGATCGACGATCCGCGCCAGGCGATCCGCGAATTCAGGAACTCGCCGCGCGAGGCCGACGTCGCCTGCCTGCGCGCGACGATGGACCGTCTCGACACCGACCTGGCTGCGATGAAGCAGCGCGCCAACGCCTGGGCCGCCGGCGACCTGGACGGGCTGCGCAGCCTGCCCTACGTCGACCAGAACGCGACCTGCATCGGCGGCGTCGCCAGCGCGCCGGGCCTGCGCGAACGCGTCGCCGCGGCGCAGGCGCGCGTCGCCGAGGAATGGACCAGGGCCGCCGAGGGCGCGCTGGTGCGCAACGCGAGCACCTTCGCCGTGCTGCCGATGGACGAGCTGACCAAGAGCGACGGCTGGCTGGCGCGCCTGCGCGACAAGGGCTACGCGGTCGAGGCGCCGGAATGACGGCGCAACCGCAGGCGCAGTCCGACGCCGAGGTGATCGCCGCGACGCGGCGCTGGATCGAGCGCGCCGTGATCGGCCTGGGCCTGTGCCCGTTCGCACGCGCGCCGTACGCGCAGCAGCGCGTGCGCTACCGCGTCAGCGCCGCGCGCGACGCGCAGGCGCTGGCGGTGGACCTGCGCGAGGAGGCGCAGCGCCTGATCGCGACCGATCCGCAGGAGATCGAGACCACCTTGCTGATCCATCCGCACGTGCTCGGCGATTTCCTCGACTACAACGATTTCCTCGACGTCGCCGAAGCGACGCTGGATGAACTCGAGCTCGAGCTCGACGCCGACCTGCAGATCGCCAGCTTCCATCCGCACTACCAGTTCGGCGACGCCGAGGCCGACGCGATCGAGAACTGCACCAACCGCTCGCCGTATCCGATCCTGCACCTGCTGCGCGCCGACGGCGTGGCGGCGGCGATCGAATCGGTGCGCGATCCCGAGGCGATCTACCGGCGCAACATCGACACCCTGCGCGAGCTGGGAACCGACGGCTGGAATGCGCTCTGGGACGAAGGACGGGATATTTCAACGCGCCGGCGGAACGACTAGGATTTGCGGGGCACCGCCCGCGGTTTCGCCGGCGGCACCGCCGAACCACACCGTCCAGGAGGCCTCATGAAAGGCTTGAACCAGAAGAAGACCGAGAAGAAGAAACCGGAAAAGAACCTGAAGGAAAAGCGCGCCGAGAAAGCCGCGAAGAAGGCGGCGAAGGGGCGCTGAGCCGGCCCGGCCGGACGTCTTCGTCCTTCTGCGAGCGCGCCTGGAACGACCCGGTACTGCAAAAGCCCGGTCGTCGGCGCGCTCGATCTTCTGCGAACCCAGCTTCTGCGAACTCGATCTTCCACAAGCTCGAGCGCCGACGAACCTCATCGTCGTCATTCCCGCGAACGCGGGAATCCATCGGGCTCTCGATCATCTGGAGCAGAATCACGATGGATCCCCGCGTTCGCGGGGATGACGGGTGTTTTTCGGGACTCCTCCGAAAGATTCGGGGCTCCTCCGAAAGAAAGGGATTCCCCCGCGGCGCAGCTACTCGGCCGCCGCGCCGAACACCGCCAGCATGCCCGCATACGGCTTGACCATCATCGCCGGCGCTCCGGCGTAGCCGTCCGCCTCGGTGTAGATGCGCGACAGCGTGCCGTCCAGGTACAGCGCGTCGCGGCAGCCGATCCCGTCACGGAACAGGCGCGCGAAGGCGTGGAAGGTGACCGGCGCCTGGCTGACCGCGAAGACGACCTCGTCCGGGGTGCGCGCGCATACGCCGCTGCGCCATTTCAGGCTGTCGGAGTCCTCGACGAAGCTCGGATTGATGCGGCCGTCGACGACCAGCATCGGGCCCGACTGCGTCGCCAGCCGCGCGTCGATGCCGCGGCCGTTCCAGTCGCCTGTTGCCGTCACCGCGGCGCGGCCGTGCCGGTCGATCGAGAACACGCCGTTGGGCTGCAGCGAGAAATTGCCCGAGCGCGCATTGCCCTGGGCCGTGTTCAGCGGCCGCAGGGTGCGGCCGTCCTCGACGTAGAGGCCGAGCGGGCGGAACTGACGGTCGTAGATGCCCGCGTTCGTCGCGAACAGCAGCGTGCGCCCCTGCCCCTCGCCCCAGCGCTTCAACGCGTCGATGCTGGCGAACGCGTTGCCGTCGCCGTCGCGCCAGCGCGCTTCCAGCGCGTCGCGCCTGAGATCGAGTTCGACCACGCGGTAGTCGGCGGCGTCGAACTGCAGCGCGCGGCTTTCCAGCGCCTGCGCGCCGCGTGACGCCATCGCGAGCAGCGCCGCGGCCAACGAGAGAGAAGAAATCCATCGCGCCTTCATCGGCCGATTGTCGCGCAAAGCGGGATTGCGAAGGCGTTAAGAACGAGCGCAGCCGGGCGGGTACACTGCGCCCTTTCCTTTCCGGGCCCGGCCATGCCTTCGTTCGACGTGGTTTCCGAAGTCGACAAGCACGAACTGACCAATGCGGTCGACCAGGCCAACCGCGAGCTGGGCAACCGCTTCGACTTCAAGGGCAGCGACGCGCGCTTCGAGCTGGACGGCTCGGTCATCACGCAGTCGGCGCCGAGCGAGTTCCAGCTCAAGCAGATGGGCGACATCCTGCGCGCGCGCCTGGCCGCCCGCAGCATCGACGTGCGCTGCCTCGATGCGGCGGAGCCGGAAGTCAACCTCGCCGTCGCCCGGCAGAAGATCACCGTCAAGCAGGGCATCGAGCAGCCAGTCGCGAAGAAGATCGTCGCCGCGATCAAGGCGGCCAAGCTCAAGGTCGAGGCGCAGATCAACGGCGAGAAGCTGCGCGTCACCGGCAAGAAGCGCGACGACCTGCAGCTGGCGATCGCGCTGCTGCGCAAGGGCGAGTTCGAGATCCCCCTGCAGTTCGACAACTTCCGCGACTGAACCTGCAGGCCGAATGGCCTATTGCGCCGCGCCGCGGGCGGCCTATCGTGGCGAAGGGAACGTTCGCCAGCCGGCTCGGAGGGAGTCATGGCCGTCGTCGTCCGCGCCGTACTGCTCGGCCTGCTGGTCGCCATGGCCGGCACGATTCCGCGCAACCTGCTGTTCGCGGCGAACCTGCGCTTCCACGCGCAGGTGCCGTGGGCGATCCCGCTGGTGGCCGTCTATCTGTGGCTGTTCTGGCGCTATCTGCGCGGCGCCGGACCGCCGGCCTCGACCGCGGCCCTGTGCCGCCAGAGCCTGCGCGCGCAGCGCGTCGCCGGCCGCGTCTGGGCCTGGGCGCTGCTCGCCGGCACACTCGCCATCGCCGCGCTCGTGTTCGCCCTGAAGCTGGCCAACCGCCTGTTCGTCCTGCCGGCGCAGACCCTGCCGGATCTGTCGCAGGTGCCGCCGCTGACCGTGCTGTCCCTGCTGCTGGCTGCCGCGCCGATCGCCGGCCTCGTCGAGGAGGCCGCGTTCCGCGGCTACATGCAGGGTCCGATCGAGCGCAGCCACGGCCTGCTCGTCGCGATCCTGGTGACCGGCACGATGTTCGCCGTCGCGCACCTGGACTTCACGCCGGCGCTGTGGCCGTACTATGTCGCGGTCGCGGCGATCTACGGCGTCGTCACGCACCTGTGCCGCTCGATCCTGCCGGCGATCGTGCTGCACACCGGCGGCAACCTGTACTCCAATCTCGATCTGTGGCTGCACGGCCAGGCCGAATGGCAGGCGGTCTCGAAACCGGCCGAGCTGATCTGGCAGACCGGCACCGATCGCGCGTTCTGGCTGTCCGCGGCGGCCTTCGCGGCGCTCACCGTCGCTGCGGTGTGGGCGTACTTCCGGCTGGCCGCCGCGACGCGGCCGTCACGCTGAGCCGGGCGCCTCGCCGGAGGGGGCGAACACGCGCGCGATCTCGTCGGTGCCGAGGGCGCGCCACGTGCCCGGCGAGAGCTCGCCGAGCGTCAGTCCGCCGATTGCCACGCGATGCAGGGCAACCACGTGGTTGCCGACCGCGGCGAACATGCGCCGCACCTGGTGGTAGCGCCCTTCGCCGATCGCCAGCTCCGCCTCGCGCGCGCCGAGCACGTCCAGCCGCGCCGGCGCCAGCGGCGTCGTCTCCCCGTCGAGCATCAGCGTGCCGCCGGCGAAGACGGCCGCCTCGTCGCCGCGCAGATCCTCGGCCAGCAGCGCGCGGTAGCGTTTCACCACGTTCGCGCGCGGCGAGATGATCCGGTGCAGCAGCGCGCCGTCGTCGGTCAGCAGCAGCAGGCCGGAGGTGTCGCGATCGAGGCGGCCGACCGTCGACAGCAGCGGATCGCGCAGCCGGAAGCGCGGCGGCAGCAGGTCGTAGACGAGGCGGCCGGCGTCCTTGGTCGAGCAGGTGTAGCCGGTCGGCTTGTGCAGCATCAGCGCCAGGCCCGGCGGCGGATCGAGCGGTTCGCCGTCGACGCGGATCGCCTCGTGCCCGACCGCGTCGTCCGCATACAGCACCTCGCCGGCCGCGTCGGTGACGCGGCCTTCGCGGAACAGGGCCGCGACCTGCTTGCGGCTGCCGTAGCCGAGATTGGCGATCCGCTTGACCAGCTTCATGCGTGCGCGATCAATCCTTGCCGCGGGCGAGCAGGTCCTTCAGGCCCGCGAACGGATTGCCGGTGGCGGCGGCCGTCGCCGTCTCGCCGTCGCCCGCGACGTGATCGATGTAGCGCGAATGCTCGTTGTCGTGGCAGTACACGCACAGCAGCTCCCAGTTGCTGCCGTCGGGCGGATTGTTGTCGTGGTCGTGGTCGCGGTGATGCACGGTCAGCTCGCGCAGGTTCATGCGCGTGAACGTGCGCGCGCAGCGGCCGCACACCCACGGATACATCTGCAGCGCGCGCTCGCGGTAGCCGTGCCCACGCTGTTCGGCCGCGCGGCGCGCATCCGCGACGACGCGATCGAGTCTGTTCTGGTCGATGTTCGGCCGGTTCGTCGCCATCGTGCGGCTCTTTGATGCGAGGCGCGACGATAACGCAAAGCCCGGCCCGGCGGCGACAACCCCGGCTGCCGCGGACGGACGTTTCGTGGCAGGCTGCCCCATTCGATACCGCCCTGCCGATGGCCACACCGACATCCCCGCTCCGCTGCCTCGTCCTCGCCCTGCTCGCGGCGACCCTGCCCGCGCGGGCCGACGAGGCGCCGTTCGCTTCGAACGCCGAAGCCGAGCGCGCGGTCCGCGCGCTGCTCGTCGCCTCGCCGTACAAGATGTCCGAACGCGCGCGCGCCGGGACGATCCGCTACACGTTCGAACACACCGCGTCCGGCACGACCGGTGACTGGCCGGAAACCGGCGAGCAGCACGTGGAGATTCGCGGCGATCGCGTCACGCTGACCGTCTGCGCAGACTGCGGCCGCGAAGCCGCGCCTTCCGCCGCCGAGCTGCAGCGCTACCTGGCCGCCAATGCCTGGGTCGACAGCGACGACCGCGCGATCCGCGCCTTTGCGCGCGGCGCGACGGGAGCGTCGGTCGACTCGCGCATGAGCGCGCTCGTGCTCGCGGTGCAGAAGCACATGAGCGGCGCCATCGACTTCCGCCGCTACGCGACGGCCACCGAAGCCTTCGCCTCACGCGAAGGCGACTGCACCGAGTTCGCCGTGCTGCTCGCCGCCGCCGCGCGTGCACGCGGCATCCCGGCCCGCGTCGTCGCCGGCCTCGTCTACGACAGCCGCTTTCTCGGGCGCTCGCACGCGTTCGGACCGCACACCTGGGTGCAGGTGTGGACCGGCCAGCGCTGGCGCAGCTACGACGCCGCGCTCGGACGCTTCGACGCGGGGCACGTGGCGTTGCGGGTGGGTGACGGCAGTCCGCAGGAAACCTACGGCGTCATGCGGCGGATCTCGACGTTGCGGATCGTCGATGCCGTGGGACTGCCGCCGCCGCCCGCAGGCGACGGCAGCGGGCGAATCACGGATTCGGTGCCGACGACGCCGGAGCGCTGAGCATCGGCAGGTCGGGAAGGTCGGAATCGTCGACCCATTCGGCCGAGTCGGGCGACCGCACGCCACCGGTGATCGTGACGGTATCGATCGGCTGGAATTCCTCGTCAGCGACGGCCCTGACCTCGTCGCATTCCGGACCGCCGGCCTTGGAGCCCGACAGGATCGTGCTCGACGTGCCGGCATGGCTCTGCAGCGGATCCGCTTGCGCCCCCGTGGGCAGTACGTCGATCGCCAACGCCGACGCGGACATCGTCATCGCCAATGCGGCACCGAATCCCGCGCCGAGAGGACGCATCGCCGGCACCCGATAGGAAACGCAGACTGGCCCCTTCGCATTGCGCAGCAGCGCGCGCCGCTCCTCCTCGCTCATGCCGTCCAGCGCGTGCACGGTCTTCTCGCAGCGCGCGCACCAGCCGTCGATGCGCTTGCGCTCGTCGATGCCGAGCGGACAGGGTTGGTCGATCTTCGGAAAGCAGGCCATGGGGACTCCGTTCGTGGCGATGCCGGCGGCACCGTTCTACCACGCGGGCGTGCAACGGCCCAGATCTCGGCGCGGGGTTGTCTTGCGACCGCGCGGCGAAGGCCCCGGCCGCGTAGACTGGCGGCGACTCACCACGGGAGGGAAGTCATGTTCCTGATGTCGTTCTGGCTGCCGATCCTGCTGTCGGCGGTGTTCGTCTTTCTGGCCAGCGCCGTGATCAACATGGCCCTGAAGTTCTGGCACGGACCCGACATGAAAGGGTTCGCGAACGAGGACGAGGTCGCCGCGGCGATCCGCAGGGGCAACCCGGCGCCGGGCCTGTACATGATGCCGTTCTGCGATCCGGCGACGTACAAGGATCCGGCGGTGCAGGCGAAATTCAACCAGGGGCCGGTGGCGAAGATCTACCTCAGCCCCAACGGCATGAAGAGCCTGGGTTCCCACCTCGGCGCCTGGTTCCTGCTCTGCCTGGCGATCTCGGTCGTCTGCGCCGGCCTCGCCGGCACCGTGCTGCCGCCGGGCGCCGGCTCGCACGCGATCTGGCACACGGTCGGCCTCGCCGCCCTGCTCGGCTATTCGTTCGGCGAGCCGACCAACGCGATCTGGCGCGGCCAGCCGTGGATCGTCTCGCTGAAGTACGCGATCGACGGGCTGGTCTACGCGATCGTCACGGCGGCGACGTTCGCGTGGTTGTGGCCGGGGGCTTGACGGAAGGACCGTCGCGATGAGGAAACCGGCCCGACCGGGCCGGTCTCAGCGCCCCGCCCCGCGCTGCTTCTTCGGCGTGTAGTCGGGCACCTTGCCCTGGGGCGAAGCGGGCTTTTCTTTTTCCTTTTCCTTCGCCTTGACCTTCGGCTCGGCCTCGCCGCCGCCGTTGGAGCCGCGCGCGCGCAGCCAGGCGGCGTACTCGTCGAGGTCGCCGCTGAACTCCTCGACCTTGCCGTCGGCGACGCGCCAGAACGTATCGCACACCAGGCCGGTCAGGTGGCGGTCGTGGGAGACCAGCACGATCGCGCCTTCGAAGTCGCTCAGCGCCTCGGCCAGCGCCTCGCGCATCTCCAGGTCGAGGTGGTTGGTCGGTTCGTCGAGCAGCAGCACGTTCGGCTTGCGCCAGGCGATCAGCGCCAGCGCCAGGCGCGCGCGCTCGCCGCCGGAGAAGCCGTCGACGACTTCGAACGCGCGATCGCCGGGGAACTGCCAGCGGCCGAGATAGTCGCGGAAATCCTGCGTCGACACGCCGGGCGCGATCTCGCGCAAATGGTCGATCGGCGTCTGGCCTTCGTGCAGGGATTCGACCGTGTGCTGGGCGAAGTAGCCGAGCACGAGGTCCGGATGCGCGGTGCGCTCGCCGTCGAGCAGGGGCAGTTCGCCGACGAGCGTCTTCACCAGAGTCGACTTGCCGGCGCCGTTCGGGCCGAGCAGGCCGATGCGGTCGCCGGCTTCGAGACCGAACTTGACCTTGCGCAGGATGGTGACGTGATCACCCTCCTCCGGCACATCGTGGTCCGAGGGCCCGGCGTGCGCGCTGCCGTCCAGCCTGTAGCCGGCGTCGACCAGGTTCAGGCGCAGCAGCGAATGCGGCAGCTTGGCCGGCTGGGCGAAGTTGATGCGGATCTCGCGCTCGGCGCGCACCGCCTCGGTGCCGGCCAGCTTGGCCAGGCGCTTGACGCGCGACTGCGCCTGCTTGGCCTTGCTCGCCTTCGCCTTGAAGCGGTCGATGAAGGCCTGCAGGTGCGCGCGCTCGGCCTGCTCCTTCTCGAACGCGATCTGCTGCTGGCGCAGGTGCTCGGCGCGCTGGCGCTCGAAGCTGGTGTAGTCGCCGCTGTAGAGCTTGGCGCGCTGCTCGTGCAGGTGCAGCGTGTGCGTGCACAGGCCGTCGAGGAACTCGCGGTCGTGCGAGATCATCAGCAGCATGCCGGGATATTTCTGCAGCCACTGCTCGAGCCAGAGCACGGCGTCGAGGTCGAGATGGTTGGTCGGTTCGTCGAGCAGCAGCAGATCGGACGGCTGCATCAGCGCGCGCGCCAGGTTCAGGCGCACGCGCCAGCCGCCGGAGAATTCCGACACCGCCATGCGATGCGTCTGCGGGCGGAAGCCCAGGCCGTGCAGCAGGCGTCCGGCGCGCGCCTCGGCGTCGTAGCCGTTGATCTCCGCGAGCTTCTGGTGCGCGGCGGCGACGCCGTCCCAGTCCTCGGCCGCGGTCGCCGCCTTCTCCGCCTCGAGGATCGCGTGCACTTCGGTATCGCCGGAGACGACGAAGTCGATGGCGGAGTCCGGCAGCGACGGCGTTTCCTGCGCGACGCTGGCCAGGCGCAGCTTGTTGGGCAGATCGATGTCGCCCTTGTCCGGTTCGATCTCGCCGGTCACGACGGCGAACAGGCTCGACTTGCCGCAGCCGTTGCGGCCGATCACGCCGACCTTGGCGCCGGCGTGCAGCGCGATGTCGACATCGGACAGGAGCAGGCGTTCGCCACGGCGCAGGGCGAAGTTTCGGAAGGCGATCATGGGGGTGCCGGTAGTGCGAGCCGCGCATTGTAGCGGAACGTGCCGCGGCACGACTCGCGCGGCCGCTACGGCGAAGGCGGCGCAGCAGCCACCGCGCCGGCCGCGACGCAGTCGGCCGGCTGCAGCGCGGGCGGGGCATCCGCGCGCAGGGGCAGGCGCGCGGTGAGGTTCGCCAGCCTGCGCACGTAGGCATCGGTGAACACCGTCGCGCAGGCGCGTGTGAGGTGCGAATTCTCCGGCAGCGTCAGGCCCTGCGCCTGCGGCACGTCGTCGGCGTGGATGCCGCGCACGGCGGCCGCCGCGAGCAGCGCTTCCCAGCCGCGCGCGCGCGGCAGGCGCCGGTCCTCGCCGGCGCGGAGCGGCCCCGTCGACGGCGGCCGCACGAAGACGACGTCGCCGCCGCGCGCGCGGATCTTCGCGACGGCCGCACGCGTCGCCTCCAGGGTCATCGCCACGACGTCGTCGGCGACCGGCGGCCCGGTCCGCATGCGCGAGCGCTCGAACGCCAGGCGCGCGTGCTCGCGCAGGCGCTCGTCGCTTTCGATGCGCGTCCACATCCCGCTCTGCCGCTGGTCGGTCGTCGAGATGATCTTCCAGACCTCGCCGTACGGCCCGTCCGCCCCGGCGCGCAGGTCGGGATCGAGCCGGCGCACCAGCCGGCTGAGGCGGTATTCCTCGTCGAGGAAACCGAAGACGCGCGACAGCGCGCGATGCAGCAGGAACGCGCTGCGCTGCGCCGGCGATTCGTAGCGGTACAGCTTCAGCGCGTCGGCGCGCAGGCCGGTCTCGCGGCGGAAGTACGAGGTCTCCGCGATGCCGACGACCGCGAGCCCCCTGAAGTTCAGGGCGTCGGCGAGGTTTTCGAGGAACGGCCGGGCATTCGTGCCGACCAGCGCGAGCTGCAGCGGACGCACGCCGGTCAGCGCCTCGAAGCGGGCAAGATCGGTATCGAACAGGATGCGCGAATCGCCGACGATCGCCACCGGCACATCCTCGCTGTCGATGCGCCGGCGCTGCTCCGCCCAGCCCGAGGCGTAGTCGCCCAGATCGCCCGGCATCAGCTGCAGCGTGCGCATGCGCCATTCCCAAGCGCCGAGCGCGAGCAGCGTCAGCATCGTCGCCATCGCCAGTATGCGCGGCCACGGCTGCAGCGGAATCTCGCGCTCCGGCACCGGCTGAGCCACGCCGGGGCGGTCCGACGCGGTCGCGCGCACGAAGCCCGGACGCTCGCGCGCCGTGCGCGCAGCGCCAACGGAGTCCTGGCCGGGGCAGGCAAGCGACATGACGAGGCTCCTGCGCCGGGCTACGGCTTCTTCGGCACCCGCGTGCCCTGGTGCACGACCAGCTGCCAGCGGCCGTCGCGACGCACGAACACGTTGGTGAAGCGGATCGCCATCTCGTCGTAGTTCCCCTTGTAGGTGCCGCCGACGTTTTCCACCCCGGTCACGACGGCGGTGTCGCCGTAGAGGCTCACGTCCATGTCCTCGTCGCGCACGAAGTCGGGCTTGAGCTTGCCCGAGGCGAACACGTCGATGTCGGCCTCGCGGCTCACCACGGAGCCGGCGATGTTCTGCACGCGGAACTCCCTGGCATAGAGCCGCTCCAGATACGCGATGTCGGGCTTGACCCGCGCCGCTGCCCATTCGTTCTGGATGCGGATCAGTTCGTTGCGGGCCTCGTCCGCCGCCCGCGCCGGCGCGAACGCGAACGCGCCCGCCAGACCGATCGCCACCCACCTGCCCGTCACACCCAATCCGCTCATGGAGGTCTCCTCAGAACTGGAAATAGATGAACGCACTGCCACTGCCCTGCTCGATGACGATGGCGAAAGCCAGGCATGCCCAGATCGCGCCCAGCAGCGGCGCCGGAACCCGCTCGAGCAGCGTTTCCAGCGTGCGCTCGCGCATCAGCCAATGCGCGGCGACGATGCCGCCGACGATGACCGCCACCGCGATCAGGTCCACCGCCGGCAGGATCGGCACCGCCTTCGCGTTGAGCCCGAACATGCCCTCGAGCACCAGCCAGGCACCGCCGAAGGTCTTGGCGCGGAAGAACACCCAGGTCAGGTTGATCAGCGCGAAGGTGAGCATGCCGAGGGCGAACGACGCCGGCGGGTCCGGATGCCAGCCGCCAAAACGCCTGCGCAGGAGGCGCTCGGCGACGAGGTAGATGCCGTGCAGGCCGCCCCAGACGACGAAGGTCCAGCTGGCGCCGTGCCACAGGCCGCCGAGCAGCATCGTCGCCATCAGCGCCAGATACGTGCGCGCCTCGCCTTGCCGGTTGCCGCCGAGCGGGATGTACAGGTAGTCGCGCAGCCAGGCCGACAAGGTGATGTGCCAGCGCTTCCAGAAATCCGAAAAGCCGATCGCGGCGTACGGAAAGCGGAAGTTGTCCGGCATCGCGAAGCCCAGGCACATCGCCGCGCCGATCGCGGTGGTCGAGTAGCCGGCGAAGTCGCAGAAGATCTGCCCTCTGAAGGCCAGCGTCGCCGCCCACGCGTCGAGCGCGCCGGGAATCTTCGTGCCGTCGTAGACCGCTTCCACCGGCCCGGCGAGAAAGCCGTCGGCGAGCACGACCTTCTGGAACAGGCCCAGGGTCATCAGCGCCAGACCGAAGGCCAGCTGGTTCGCGCTGGCGCGCCGCGGCGTCTCGAACTGCGGCACCAGCTCGGTCGGCCGCATGATCGGGCCGGCGACCAGATGCGGGAAGAACGTCACGAACAGCGCGTAGTCGAGGAAGCTGCGCGCCGGCTGCGCGCGGCGCAGGTAGATGTCGAGTGTGTACGACATCGTCGCGAACGTATAGAACGAGATGCCGACCGGCAGCACGATGTCGAGCGACGGCGGCCGGTAGACGACGCCGAGCGCGGCCATCAGCGCGCCGAAATTCTCCAGCAGGAAGCCGCCGTACTTGAAATAGCCGAGCATGCCCAGGTTGGCGACGACCGACAGCAGCATCCAGGCGTGCCGCGCGACCGGCCGCTGCGCGTCGACGAGCTTCTTCGCCGCCCACCAGTCGACCACGGTCGAGACCCACAGCAGGATCACGAACGGCGGATTCCACGCGGCGTAGAAGACGTAGCTGGCGATCAGCAGGTTGATCTTCCGCGTGCGCCACGCCAGCGGCAGGTTGTGCAGCAGCAGGACGGCCGCGAAGAAGACGGCGAAGGTCAGCGAGTTGAAGACCACCTTCCACCCCTCCCGCCCCGTTCCGGTGAGTGAATGCGCAGTGCTTCACCGTCCGCACGCCCCCGGCGCACGGTGAATGGCCGTGACGACGGCGGCGCGAGCGCCACCCGATCTCCGCCACGACGACGGCGCTCCCTGCCCCGGATGACACGACCTGATCTCCCGTCGTGCAACCTGGTCGCCGATTGTTACGCCAAACGGTGCGCCATCCCGCCACGCACGAGGAAATCGCGGCGACCGGCCGCGTGGAGTCAGCCCGCGCGCGCCAGCCGCTCGCGCACGGCCGCGGCGATCTCGAACGAGCGCACCCGCGCGGCGTGATCGAAGATGTTCGCCGTCAGCATCAGCTCGTCCGGACGGAAGCGCCCGAGGAATTCGGCGATACCGCGCTCGACCGTGTCCGGCGCGCCGACGACCGAGCAGGCCAGCGCCTGCTCGACACCGAACTTCTCGGTCGGCGTCCAGTAGCCCTCGATGTCGTCGATCGGCGCCGGGATCAGCCCCGGCCGGCCGCGGCGCAGGTTGGTGAAGGCCTGCTGCAGCGTGGTGAACAGGCGGCGCGCCTCGCCATCGGTGTCGGCGGCGACGACGTTCAGCGCGAGCATCGCGTACGGCTGCGCCAGGCGCGCGGACGGCCGGAACTCGCGCCGGTACAGGTCCAGCGCCTGCGTCATCGCGTCCGGCGCGAAGTGCGAGGCGAACGCGAACGGCAGGCCGAGCGCGGCGGCCAGGCGCGCGCTGAACAGGCTCGAGCCGAGCAGCCACACCGGCACCTCGATGCCGGCGCCGGGCACGGCGCGCACCGGCTGGCCGGGCTGCGCGGGCTCGAAATAGCCGAGCAGCTCGATCACGTCGTTGGGGAACGCCTCGGCGCTGTCGAAGTAGCGGCGCAGCGCGCGCGCCGTGGCCTGGTCGGTGCCCGGCGCGCGGCCCAGGCCCAGGTCGATGCGGCCCGGATACAGCGAGGCCAGCGTGCCGAACTGCTCGGCCACCTGCAGCGGCGCGTGGTTGGGCAGCATCACGCCGCCCGAGCCGACGCGGATCGTCGAAGTGCCGCCGGCGACGTGGCCGATCAGCACGGCGGTCGCCGCGCTGGCGATGCCGGGCATGTTGTGGTGCTCGGCGAGCCAGTAGCGCAGATAGCCGAGGCGTTCGGCGTGGCGGGCGAGGTCGAGCGTATTGCGGAACGACTGCGCGGCGTCGCCGCCTTCGCAGACGGGCGCGAGGTCGAGCACGGAGAATGGAACCACGCGGGCGCTCCTGGCGATCGGAGCGATCCATCTGGGGACGATCGCCGCCGCGCGCAAGCGTGCGGACGCTTCGCCGCGGCGGAAACGGCGCAGACAATCGCGCCGCTTCGGTGCACACTGCGCGCCCCTCGCCTCGCCGATGCCGTCATGCGCGACCTGACCACGGGCTCCATCACCGGCCACCTGCTCCGGCTCGCCGCGCCGATCGCCATCGGCATGCTGTTCCAGACCCTGTACGTGCTGGTCGACCTGTACTTCGTCGCGCAGATCGGCGACGCGGCGATCGCCGGCGTCGCCACCGCCGGCAACGTGATGTTCGTCGTGATGGCGCTCAGCCAGGTGCTCGGCGTCGGCGCGATGGCGCTGATCGCACAGGCAGTCGGCCGCAAGGACCGCGCCGACGCGAACCTGGTCTTCAACCAGAGCCTGCTGCTGGCCGCGCTGCTCGCGGTGCTGACTCTGGTGATCGGCTACGCCGCGGCGGGCGAATACACGCGCGCGCTCAGTGCCGACGAGGCCACGCGCGCCGCCGGAACCACGTATCTGCACTGGTTCCTGCCCGGCATGGCGCTGCAGTTCGCCCTGATCGCGATGGGCTCGGCGCTGCGCGGCACCGGCCTGGCCAAGCCGGGCATGGTGGTGCAGGTGCTGACGGTGGTGCTGAACGCGCTGCTCGCGCCGATCCTCACCGCCGGCTGGCTGACCGGCAAGCCGTTCGGCGTCGCCGGCGCGGCGCTGGCCAGCTCGATCGCGGTGGCCGCCGGCGTGGTGATGATGGCGCTGTACTTCGTGCGGCTGGAGAAATACGTCGGCTTCGACGCGCAGCTGCTGCGCCTGCATCCGCCGACCTGGAAGCGCATCCTGCGCATCGGCCTGCCGCCGGGCGGCGAGTTCGCGATCATGTTCCTCTACATCGCCCTGATCTACTGGCTGATCCGCTCGTTCGGCGCGCACGCGCAGGCCGGCTTCGGCGTCGGCTCGCGCGTCATGCAGGCGGTGTTCCTGCCGGCGATGGCGATCGCCTTCGCGGTCGCGCCGCTGGCCGGGCAGAACTTCGGCGCCGGCCTGCTGCAGCGCGTACGCGAGACGTTCCGCCACGCCGCGCTGATCGGCAGCGCGCTGATGCTCGCCCTGACCCTGCTGTGCCAGTGGAAGCCCGAACTGCTGGTGCGCGGCTTCACCGCCGACGCGGAAGTGGTCGCGGTCGGTGCCGAGTTCCTGCGCATCATCTCGTGGAATTTCGTCGCGCAGGGCCTGATCTTCAGCTGCGCCGGCATGTTCCAGGCCTTCGGCGACACCCTGCCCTCGCTGTACGCGAGCGCGACGCGCGTGGTGCTCACCGCGGTTCCCGCGCTGTGGCTGTCCTCGCGGCCGGGCTTCGAGCTGCGGCAGCTGTGGTACCTGTCGGTGGCGACCGTGAGCTTCCAGGCGCTGCTGTGCCTGTGGCTGCTGCGCCGCGAGCAGCGCCGGCGCGCGGTGATCGCGCCGGCTGCCGCCGCGGCCTGAAGCGCTCAGTTCAGCGCGCGCCGCTCGCCCTCGTCGCGCAGGCTGAACGGCGTGAAGTGCGTGCCGCGGTCGTACACGTCCACGCCCTCGCGGCGCTTGAGGAAGCCGACCACCGCGTAGGTCACCGGCGTGAAGACGATCTCCACCAGCACCTTCATCGTCCAGTTGAAGGCGATCACCTTCAGGATCGTCTCGCCTTCCCAGATGCCGGCGAAGGCGATCGGATAGAACGTCAGGCTGTCCAAGCCCTGGCCGACCACGGTCGAGCCGATCGTGCGCGTCCATAACCAGCGGCCCTGCGTCCACAGCTTCATCTTCGCCATCACGTAGGAATTGGCGAAGTCGCCGAGCCAGTAGGCGACCATCGAGGCGAGCACGATGCGCCAGGTGGAGCCGAACACGATCTCGAGCGCCGGCTGCAGCTGCGCGTTGTACGGCTCGCCCGGGCTGGGCGGCATGACCAGGATGACCCAGGTCATGAAGCTGGCGAACAGCAGCCCGCCGAAGCCGGCCCAGATCGCGCGGCGCGCGCGCGAGTAGCCGTACACCTCGGTCAGCACGTCGCCGAAGATGTAGCTGACCGGGAAGAACAGGTTGCCGACGCCGAAGCTCAGCGCGCCGAGCAGCGGCAGCGTGACCGAGCCGACCTTGGCCGGGCCGATCAGGTTCGAGCAGAGCAGCACCGCGACCATGCCGCCGACGAGCAGGTCGTAGTAGCGGAAGCCTCGCGTGGTGGCGGCAGGGGTGTCGGACATCGGCGGGACTCCGGATCGAGGCGCGCCGATGGTAGCGACCGGACCGGCGCTTGCGAATACGCACGCGACCGTCTGCTCCGCCCGCCCCTCACCCCGGCCCTCTCCCGCACGCGGGAGAGGGAGAAAACCATTCCGCCCAACGCAGACGAGTCATCGCAGACGAGCGCAAAGCATTCACCTCTCCCGCTTGCGGGAGAGGTCGAGTCGCGACGCGACTCGGGTGAGGGAACGTCGGAATGCGGCACTTCGCCTGCGTTCGGCCCTTCCTCGCCGGCGGAAAAGCGAAGCACGCTTCCCGCCGCCGCCCGCCATCGGCAGTCCGCTCAGTTGCCGACGCCGACCGTGGCGTTGCCGATGCGCACCGCCGCCGGCGGCTTGACCAGTTCGGGCGGGATCGCGCGCTCCATCGCCAGTGCGCGGGCGCGGTCGAGCGCGCTGCGCCAGGCCTCGCCCTGGCCGAGCGCGTGGTAGAGCCGCACCTGCAGCAGCGCGCTGCCGAAATCGTGCTCGGCGTAGCGCGCGATCTGGCCGACCACCGGCGCCGCGCGGATCAGCTCGCCGCGCGCGATCAGCGAACCGGCCCAGGACTCGGCCACGTCGGCGATGTCGGCCGGCACGTTCTGCGCGTTGGCGGCGCGCAGCGCGTCTTCGTAGGCGCGGTCGGCTTCGGCGTAGCGGCGCTCGGCGGCGGCCTGCTCGGCCTCGGCCAGGCGTGCGTGGATGACGAAGGTGGTGTTGCCCGACGGCGCGGCCCACGCCGCGTAACGTCGGGTCAGCGCACCCGCTTCGGCGACGCGCTCCTGCGCGTGCAGCGCGCGGATGGCGAGAAACCACGCTTCCGAGCGCGCGCTGTCGAATTCGGGCGCGGTCAGCTTTTCCGCGGTCGGTTCGGTCAGAGCGTACGCCTCCGCTGCACGGCCGCGCGCCAGTTCGAGCAGGGCGCGCTCGTTGGCGGTCAGCGCGGCGAGTTCGGCCTCGCGCGCCGGATCGATGCCGCGCGCCAGTTCGCCCAGCTGCATCTCGGCGTCGCTCCAGCGGCCGTTGTCGGCCAGAGCCTGCGCGCGGCGCAGCTTGAGCAGATGTTCCAGGTCCGGGCTCGGCAGGCGGCCGAGCAGGGCCAGGCTGCGCTGGCTGACTTCCAGACCCTGCCCGGGCTGCAGCAGCACGCGGTGCGCGACCACCTGGTTAGCCATCGAGGTCACCAGCTCGCTGGAAATGCCGAAGCGCTCGAACTGGCGTTCGGCGCGGCGGAAACTTTCCAGCGCGTCGCCGGGATGGTTGCGCACGCCGCTGAGCGCGCCTTCGTTCAATTCGACCTGCGCCAGCCCGAGCGCGTCGCCGGCCAGCTGCAGCGCGATGCGCGCCTGCGCGAAGTCGGCCATCGCCGCGTCGGCCTTGCCCTGCAGCGCGCGCGCCACGCCGCGGCGCATGTGGCTCTTGCCGAGCAGCGCCGGTTCGCTGCGGCTTTCGAGCGTTTCCATCGACGAGTCGAGCACCGCTTCGGCCTCGGCCGCGCGGCCGAGCCGCACCAGCATCGCGCCGCGGCTGCTGGCGATGCTCGCGCGCAGCACCGGATCGGTTTCCGGCGGCACCTCGGCGAGCAGGCGCCGCAGGTCCGCCTCGGCGACGTCGAAGCGGCCGGCGCCGGCCTCGACCTGGGCCAGGCGCAGACGCAGTTCCGGTGCGGCGCGCTGTTCCGGCGGCGCCGACTGCAGCAGGCGCCGCGCACCGTCCAGATCGTCGGCGAGCAGGGCCGCGTCGATGCGCGACAGCAGTTCCTCCGACGGCAGCGCGGCCGCCTCCGCCACTGCGGCGGGCGACAGGCGGCCGATCACGTCGAGCAGGCGTTCGCTGGCCGCGCGCGCGGCCGCGATCGCGTCCTCGCCGCTGGCGGTGACTTCGCGGGCGGCCTTGTCGCGATCCTGCAATTCGAGGCCGACGGTCCAGCCGTGGTCGGTGCGGCGCGCGTGCGGCACGACCAGATAGCGCGGCTTGAGCGCCGCGCGGATCGTTTCCGGCAGCTGCGCCGCGTCGCCGGCGCGCAGCGCCGAGACGACGTTCTCGCTCGGCGCGACGGTGCGCCCGGCCGCGCGCAGGCGCGCCGCGACGAATTCCATCATGCCCAGCCGCAGCCAGGAGAACTCCTCGTCCGCGTCGACGCGGGCCGGCAGCACCACCAGCGTGTCGGGCGCGCTCGCCGGCGCCGCGGCCACGACGCGTTCCGGCGGCGGCGCCGGGTGCGGCTGGCGCCACGCCCAGAAAGCGGACGAGAGCACGACCGCGGCGACGGCCGCCACGGCGGCGGCGGCGAACCAGTGCCTGCGCCCGCTGCGCGTTTCCCGGGTGACGGCCGCGGGCGCGGCGCCGGTGTCCGGCTCGGGCGCCGGCGGCACCGGCGCGGCGGCCTGAGCGGGCGGCGGCGGCTCGGCCGCGACCTCGACCTCGTGCACATCGGCGATCCAGCGGTAGCCGAAGCCGGCGACGGTGCGGATGGTGTGCTGCGCCTCGCCCGAATCGCCGAGCGCGCGGCGCGCCTTCAGCATCGCCTGGCCGAGCTGGCTGTCGGCGGTATCGGCCCTGCCCCACACCGCCGCCATCAGCTCGTCGCGGCCGACCGCGCGCTCGCGGTTGTCGAGCAGGTAGGCGATGCAGTCGAAGATCTTCGGCGACAGCTGCAGCAGGCGCCCGCCGTCCCGCAACTCGCGCGCGGCGAGATCGATCTCGAAATGGTGGAACCGCAGGCGCTGACTCACCCGCGCGAGGGTAATGTCCTCGCGCGGGGCTGACCAGAGCGCCGGGTCATGCCCCGGCGCCGTGGTCTGCGCGAGCCCGCGCCAGGCCGCGTGACGCGCCAGCACGGCCTCCATCGCGAGCGTCAATCGAAGCCGTCGGCGAAGACGCGATCGGTGACGCCGCCGTCGCGCACGCTGACGAAACCGCCCTGCGAGCCGGCGTAGTACAGCAGCGGCGCGCCGGTCTTCGACGGCGCCAGCTCGGCCGGCATGCCGGCGGCGTCGAGGCCGGCGGAGAAGCGCACGAAGGTCGCTCCGCCGTCGCCGGAGTGCTGCACGCGCACGTCGCCTTCGAGCGCGATGTACAGGCCCTGCGCGGTGTCCTGATCGCAGGCGATGTCGCGCACCGGCATGCCGGCCCAGCCGGTCGAGGTCCAGCTGCCACCGGCGTCGCCGCTGGTGTAGACCGCGCCGCTGCTCCAGGAGTCGTACATCGACAGGTACACCTCGCCGGGCGTGGCAGCGGACGCGCACAGGCGGCCCAGGCGCGCGAACGCCGGCAGGCCGTTCAGGGCCGGCTCCCAGTTCAGGCCGCCGTCGGTCGAGCGCACCGCGCCGCCGGCCTGCGCGGAATCGAAGCCGTCGTAGGCGCCGACGATCTGTGCGCCGGCGCTGCCGGGCACGAACTGCAGGTCGACCACCTTGTCGTTGTCGGCACCCATGTAGCGCTTTTCCCAGGTGGCGCCGCGGTCGGCCGAACGCCACACGGTGCTGGCCCAGCCGGCCACGCCGAAGTCGCCGCCGCCGAGCAGGATCAGGTCCGCGTCGTCCGTGCTGAAGCCGATGCCGTAGAGATCGGATTCGTACAGGTCGCCCTGGTCCGGGCCGAGGCTGGTCCAGCTGCCGTCGCTCTCGCGCCGGTACAGGCCTTCCGGCGCCACCGTCGAAGGGCCGGTCGACAGCGCGTACAGCGTGCCGTCCGGCGCGAAGCGCACCGCGCTGTAGCGCGTGGCCGGCGCCGTCGCCGCCGTCCAGGTGACGCCGCCGTCGGACGAGGTCAGCAGGCCGCCGGCGTTGTTGCTCTGGAACGCGACCGCAAGCTGGTTCGCGTCGGCCGGACTGGTGTCGATCGCATAGAGATTGAATTCGGAGATGCCGGTCGAGGCGGAGGCGAACGCGTCGCCGCCGTCCGACGAACGGTACACGCCGAGCGAGCTGGCGCCGAGCAGCAGCTGCGCCGACGAGGCCGGCGCGAAGCGCAGCGACTGCGCCGACAGCTGCTGCGTGCCGCCGATCGCGGTTTCCCAGGTGGCGCCGCCGTCGGCGCTGCGGTTGACCCCGGCGCCGTCGGTGCTGACCAGGATCGTCTGCGGATCGGCCGGATCGACCGCGATCGCGGTCACCACCGCCAGCGGCCAGCCGGCGTCGTCCAGGCGCGTCCAGTTCGCGCCGAGGTCGTCGGAGCCGTACAGGCCGAGATAGGCCGAGCCGAACAGCTGGCCGCCGCCGACCAGCAGGCGCGAGCCGGCGAATTCGACGGCGCGCACCGGATTGCCGGGCAGACCGGCGGAACGGTCGGTCCAGCTGGCGCCGCCGTCCTGGCTGACCCATGCCTCGCCGCCGCCGAACGCGCCGCCGAACACGGCCGCCACGGTGTCCGGATCGGCCGGATCGACGGCGATCGCGTAGCCGCTCATCGGCGCGTGCGGCGGCGTCACGTCGCTCCAGGTCGCGCCGCCGTCGGTGGACTTGACCACGTTGGCGCCCTGCAGGCCCTGCGCGTCGGCGACGGCGGCCCAGATCACCGCCGCATTGCCGGGATCGAGCGCGACGTCGAGCACCTGCTGGTTCGGGCCGATGCCGAGGTCGCGGCGCGTCCAGTTGGCGCCGTCGTCGCTGCTGCTCCACACGCCGCTGTCGGTCGCTACGAAAACGGCGCCGCCGCTGCCGAACTCGACGTCGTGGACGCCCAGGCCGGCCAGCGCGGCGACGCGCGACCAGCTCGCCGCGTCGTCGGTCGAGCGGTACAGGGTGCCGCCGCCGGCGGCCGAGGCGATGCCGGCCAGCAGCACGCCCGGCGTGGTCGGCGAGGCGGCCACGTCGGCGACGTCGCCGCCGTACGGGCCGAGCGCCTGCCAGTCGGCCTGCACGTCGCCCTGCGGGACCTGGCCCAGGTCGGGCACGAATCTCGCCTCCGGCGAGCGCAGCGGGCGGCGGCCGGACCCGTCGGCGGCCGTCGCGCGGAAGGGATCGGACAGCGCCGGGCCGGCCGGCGCGGCGCCGGTCGCCGCCATCGGCGGCAGCACGGCAAGGAGTCCGATCACGAGAGGCAATCTGCGAATCGTCATTGCACTAACCCCCAGGAGTCTGATTCGGTTCACACGGCGCCGACGCAGGTGCGAGCCCCGGCGTGCCGCCGCGGTGACCGGCGGCGCGTGCCAGCGTGGTGACAAATCGCCCGGCCCGCGTTCGCATCGCGTTTGCGATGCGTTTTCGATGCGTTTGCGGTGGATCGCCGCGAACTGGACGCAACGCCCGTTTCGTTCAGGCAACCGCGGCCGGCGGGTTGCGCCGATCGCCCCGGCCCTCGATCATCGGGCGCAGTCCACGGAGGAGACGACGATGTCCCTGAGAACGAATGTCCCGCTTTCCCGCCTGCCCGCCGGGGCAGCCCTGCTGCTGTGCGGACTGCTCGGCGCCGGCGGCGCCGGCAGCGCGCCGGCGGCCACGGCCGGGGCGCCGCGCGTCGACGAGGCGGGCCGCACCACCCTGCCCGGCCACCGCCTGCGCTGGGCCAGCGCGGCCAACGACCGCGGCGCGGTTCCGGCCACCTTGGAACTGACCCAGCTGCGCCTGAGCCTGAAGCGCTCGCCGGAGCGCCAGCAGGCTTTCGATGCCTACCTGCGCGAGCAGCGCGACCCGGCCTCGCCCAACTACCAGCGCTGGCTCACGCCGAGCGAGATCGGCGAGCGCTTCGGCGCCACGCAGGCCGACATCGACGCCGTCTCGGCGTGGCTGCGCGGCCAGGGCCTGCGCGTGGATTCCGTCTCCAACAGCCGCATGCGCCTGCAGTTCAGCGGCAGCGTCGCCGCGGTCGGTGCCGCCTTCGGCACGCAGCTGCGCTACTACCAGACCGCCGGCGCCGCCAAGCGCATGGCGCCGGCCGACGAGCCGCGCGTCCCGGCCGCGCTGGCCGGCACCATCGACGCGGTGCTCGACCTGAGCCCGGCGCAGTTCGAGCCGCAGTTCCGCATCGGCGCGCGCAACGCCTCCGCCGATGCGGCGCAGCCGGCGCTGAGCCTGTGCGACGGCGGCGCCTGCGATCACTACGTCGCGCCGGGCGATTTCTCCAAGATCTACAACCTGCCGGACAACCTCGACGGCAGCGGCCAGTCGATCGCGATCCTCGGCCGCGCGCGCGTGTACGACACCGACATCCAGAGCTTCGGCCTGCGCACCGGCGTCACCATGAAGACGCCCACCGTCATCGTGCCGCCGGACGGCGTCGACCCCGGCCCCGCCGCGACGACCTGCTCGACCACCGGCACGCCCAGCTGCGATGACCCCAGCGAAACGGTGAAGGACCAGAGCGAGGCCACGCTCGACGTGACGCGCGCCGGCAGCGTGGCGCCCGGCGCGGACATCAAGCTGATCGTCAGCGGTCACAAGGGCGACGTCGACGGCATCAACTACGTGATCGACTACGCGATCGACCACGAGCCGCTGCCGGCGAAGATCATCAGCATCAGCTTCGGCTCGTGCGAGGCGGGCAATTCGCAGGCGACCGCGAACGCGCTCGACCAGCTGTTCGCGCAGGGCGCGATGCAGGGCCAGTCGATCTTCGTGTCCTCCGGCGACGCCGGCGCCGCCGACTGCGCGGACTACTTCACCGCCCCGGCCGCCGACCTCAGCCGCAGCACCAACATCCTGTGCGCGTCCGGCCACGTCACCTGCGTGGGCGGCACCAGCTTCGGCCTGGGCACCGACCAGCACTGGAGCAGCACCAACGGTCCGGGCTACGTGTCGGCCTCGGGCTACATCCCGGAAGGCGCGTGGAACGAGCCGCGCGACGCCGACGGCAACCTGCAGGTCGCCGCGACCGGCGGCGGCGTCAGCACCTACATCGCCAAGCCGGCCTGGCAGAACGCGCCGGGCGTGCCCGGCTCGGCCGGGCGCTACGTGCCGGACGTGTCGTTCGGCGCCTCGTCGAAGAACGGCTACTTCGGCTGCATGGCGGCGTCTCAGGGCTCTTGCGTGCCGGGCGCCGACAACCGCTTCCGCTTCCTGATCTGGGGCGGCACCTCGGCCTCGGCGCCGAGCATGGCCGGCATCGCGGCGATGCTGAACCAGGGGCGCGGCGCGGCGCAGGGCAACCTCAACCCGACCCTGTACGCGCTCGGCTCGAACGCCGGCAACGGCATCTTCCACGACGTGACCGTGCAGAGCAGCGGCGTCTCCGGCTGCTCGGTCGGCACCGCCAGCCTGTGCAACAACAGCCTGCCCAGCCCGAGCGGACTGTCCGGCGGCCTGCAGGGCTACGCCGTGGGGCCGGGCTACGACCTCGCCACCGGCCTCGGCTCGCTCGACGCCAGCCGCCTGATCGCGCAGTGGGGCAGCGCGCCGGTGGCGGTGAATCTCAACCAGCACGGCCTGACCGGTTCGTGGATCTCCTCGCAGGCCGACAGCCAGGGCTGGCTGCTGGAGATCTACCCCGACCTCGCCGGCCCCGGCCGCGGCGTGCTGTTCGGCGGCTGGTTCACCTTCGACGTGACCGCCGCCGGCGGCGTGCGCTGGTACACCATCCAGGGCGACGTGGATTCCTCCTCGGCCTCGGCGACGGTGCCGATCTACCTGACCAAGGGCGGACGCTTCGGTTCGTCGCAGGCGACCAGCACGCAGAGCGTCGGCCAGGTCACGCTGCGCTTCGACGACTGCTCCAACGCCGAACTGGACTACCAGTTCAGCGACGGCAGCGCGCGCAGCGGCAGCCAGAGCCTGACGCGCCTGACCGCGCCGATCACCTGCTCGCCCAGCGGCAACAACGGTGCGGCGGCGTCGAGCTACCTGCTGTCGGGCGCCTGGGCCGATCCGGCGCACACCAACCAGGGACTGATCCTCGACGTGAATCCGGCGCAGAACGTGTTCTTCGCCGCCTGGTACACGTTCTCCACCACCGGCCAGACCAGCAGCGGCCCGTCCGCGCAGCGCTGGTTCACCCTGCAGACGGCGATGACGCCGGGCAGCACGCGCCTGGACGACGTGCCGATCTACGTCTCCAGCGGCGGCGTGTTCGACCAGCCGGCCGACACCACCACCACCGCCGCCGGCCAGGCCGACATCGTGTTCCACAGCTGCAGCAGCGCGACCCTGACCTACCGCTTCGACAGCGGCAGCGGCTTCCCGTCCAGCGGCACGCTGAACCTCGCGCGCGTCGGCCCGACCCCGGCCGGCTGCTCGCTCTGAGCCTGCACCGCCGGCCGTCGTGATCCTGCGACGGCCGGCGGCCCGGCTGGCTCGCCGGCGCGCGCTCGAAGTATTCTCTGCGCCCCCGCACCGACGCGGTGCCGGCGGCCCGTCGCATCGCGCGGCAGGACGCCGGGCGGCGATCCGCGCCTGCACCCTTCACACACCAGGTACCTTCCCATGGGCAGAGGCCCGAGCATCGAGAACCGCAAGAACGCCGAGGACGCGCGCCGCGGCAAGATCTTCACCAAGCTGATCCGCGAGATCACGATCGCCGCGCGCGGCGGCGCCGACCCGGCCGGCAATGCGCGCCTGCGCGTGGCGATCGACAAGGCGCTGTCGTCGAACATGTCCAAGGACACGATCGAGCGCGCGGTCCGGCGCGGCTCCGGCGCGGACGGCGCCGACGACATGCAGGAAATCCGCTACGAAGGCTACGGCCCTTCCGGCGTCGCCCTGATCATCGACACGATGACCGACAACCCGGTGCGCACCGTGTCCGACGTGCGCCATGCGCTGTCCAAGCACGGCGGCAACCTCGGCACCAGCGGTTCGGTCGCGTTCCAGTTCCAGCGCATCGGCGAACTGGTGTTCGACACTTCCGCCGCGGGCGCCGAGGACAAGCTGCTCGAGGTGGCCCTCGACGCCGGCGCCGACGACGTGCAGAGCGCCGACGGCCGCAGCGCCGTGCTGTGCGCGCCGGAGAACTTCGAGGCGGTGAAGAAGGCGCTGACCGACGCCGGCCTGCAGCCGACCAGCGCGGACGTGGTGATGCGTCCGGAGAACCGCGTCGCGGTCAGCGGCGAAGCCGAGGAAACCCTGCGCGACCTGCTCGACTGGCTCGACGAGCTGGACGACGTGCAGGAGGTCTACCACAACGCCGCGCTGCCGGCGGAGTGAGCGCGACCGGCGCCGATCCGCGAACGGCGAACGCCGTGGCCGAAGACGAATCCGTGCTGGAACGTCCGGCCGCGCCGCCGGACGCGGTGGTCGCCTGGGGCGGCGCTCCCGACCAGGTCGCCGACGTCCGCCACGGCGGCGCGCGCGCCGCGCAGCGGCCGCTGCTGGCGATCGTGCATGGCGGCTTCTGGCGGCCGCGCTACGACCGCGCCCACACCGCGCCGATGGCGGCGGCGCTCGCCGCCTCCGGCTGGACCGTCGCCTCGCTCGAATACCGCCGGATTCCCGGCGACCCCGACGCGACCGTCGCCGACGTGCGCTCCGCGCTGAGCGCATTGCCCGCCCTGATCGAAGGCCACGACGGCGACGTCGTCGCGATCGGCCACTCGGCCGGCGGCCATCTCGTGCTGCTCGCCGCGTCGCGTCCGCCGACGCCGCGCCTGCGCGGCGTGCTCGCGCTGGCGCCGGTCGCCGACCTGCGCCTCGCACAGGAACTGCACCTGGGTGATGGCGCGGTGAGCGCATTCCTCGGCAGCGACGGCGCCGCGCGCGCCGACCTCGATCCGCTGCACTCGCCCGCGCCGCCGATCGCCACCACGATCCTGCAAGGCGCCGACGACACCACCGTCCCGCCCGCCGTCGCGCAGTCGTACGCCCGCGCGCATCCGCAGGTGCGCCTGCGCATCCTGCGCGACGGCGGTCACTACGCCGTCATCGACCCGCTGAGCGCGGCATGGCCGGCGGTGGTCGAGGAAATCGAAGCGCTCGCGGCGCGCTGAGCGCGCCGCCCGGTCTGTGCGGGAAGATTTCTCGCAGACGCCTCAAGGCGCGGAGAACGCCGTCGTTTTCATCTCCCGCCACGTCCCGAATGGCTCCGCGAGAAGTTGCGTCCTCACCCAAGAGCCTGCGTCGAATGACGTTTGCGCTTCCACAAAGCGTCGCGGCAGCGCCCTCCTCGTTTTCCCGGAGCTCCCTTCCTTGAAAAGATCGCGTCGGGCTCCCGGCGAAGCTGCGATCCCATGCATGGTCAGCAGCGACGTGAAGGCGAGAGACAGGAGGCCGATCTTCTGCGCCGGCTGGTGACGATCACTTTCGAGCATATCCATACATCGGTTTGAAACAACTCCTTGACATACGGGCCGGCTCGTCCGTAAACAGGCGTCGAGGACTGTCGCAACAGCGCCCGCTCGAGATAGAAGGGGCACTCGGCGGCAGTTCTCGGCATCTCCCGGGGTTCTCCCCGGGGACATACTACGAATGGAGGAGTCGTATGAAGGTATACAAAGGAACGCCACTTGCAGCGGCTTGTTTGTTGGCTCTAGTTGCGGGCGGCGCAATGCCGTCACGGTCGGCAGTGGCGCAGTTGACGCAGGATTCAACCATCCAGGTAAGCCAGACCATCGAGCTGACTCAGGATCAGGCGGGAGTCAAGCTGACCTACTACCCTTTGCAGGATGAGCCGCTGCTCTCGGCAAAAAAGGGAAGCGATCTGCTGACGCAGGCCCTCGCTTCGTACGAGCAGAATTTCCCGGAAAAGGTGCATGCAAAGCAGGGCGCCTTGGCGCTCTCGATTGCCGTGCTTCCGAACCAGAGTTTCGCCACTCCGGTTAAGCAGCTCGAGTTCACGGTGAAGCCGTCCGAGCTGAAGGCTGCCGCGAACATCGCGTCGACAATTCCAGGGGACGAGGTAAACGCACCTATCAATCCACCCGAGATGGCCGAGCCACCACCGGGTTATCCGCTGACACCGAATGAAGTCACCGACGTAACTTATCGCCAGTGGCGTAACGGCTACCGCAGGGACACCCAGTATCACCGCACCCCGCCACGCGCGCCGAATTGGACGCCGGGGCCGTGGCAACTGATCGATGACCACACTGTTTATGTCGGAGGCGGCGGTGGCGGAGGGGGCGGTGGAGGGGGCGGCGGTGGAACCGTGATCGTCCATCCGCCCATCACCGAAGAAGAGGCCAACTAGCCTCGACGAGTACTTTCCGGGTTCCAATCCCGGCGCAAGTTCAGGGCCGCCATGTGCGGCCCTTCTCGTTCCCGATCTGAATCTCTTCGCCTAGATATCGTCGTTCAAGCCACCCGGCAGCATTCGTGACGGGATCGCAGACCGTCATACCGCCCAAGATCGAACTTCTACGGAGACGCACTCGACTCGTCGGCGTAGCGCTTGACGATCTCGTACAGGAAGCGGCGGCCGTCCATCAGCGACTTCACGCGGATGCGCTCGTTGAGGCCGTGCGCGCGGCTGCCTTCGGCGTCGTGGAACATGCCGGACAGGCCATACGTCGGCGTGCCGGCGGCGTTGAGGAAGCGGCCGTCGGTGGCGCCGGTGGACATCGTCGGCACGACGGCGACGCCGGGCCAGATGGTCTCGGCGACCTGGCGCACCGGATCGAGGATCTGCGGCGTCAGCGGCGGCACGTGCGCCTTCGAGCCCGGATCCTCGACGCCGCCGATCGCGATGCCGTCGTCGCCGATCGCGTGCGCCAGGGTGTTCTTCACCGTCTCCACCGGCACGCCGGGCAGGATGCGGCAGTTGACGTTGGCGCGCGCGCGCTGCGGCAGCGCGTTCGGCGCGTGGCCGGCCTCGACCATGGTCGCCACGCAGGTCGTGCGCAGCATGCTGTTCCAGGCCGGATTGAGCGCCCACAGTCGTTCGGCCGCCGCCTCGTCCGGCGGATCGCGCAGCACCGCCTTGATGTCCTCGACGGCCTCACCGGAGGCGAGTTCGAGCTGCGCCTTGAAGTAGGCGCGCGTGGCCGGGTTGAGCTGGATCGGGAAGCGATACGCGCCGACCTTGTCCAGCGCCGCGGACAGGCGGTAGATCGGATTGCTCGGCTTCGGACGCGAACTGTGGCCGCCCGGATCGGTGATCTCGAAACTGAAATCCTGGTAGATCTTCTCGCCGGCCTGGATCTGCAGCGCGATCGGCTTGCCGTTCGCGTCGAGTTCGCCGCCGGCACCTTCGTTGAGCGCGAACGCGGCCTTCAGCGCGTCCGGATGCTGCTCGATCAGCCACGACACGCCGTTGAAGGTCTCCGACGTCTCCTCGCCGCAGGTCAGCGCGAGCTTGATGTCGCGGCGCGGCTGGAAGCCTTCGCGGCGATAGCGGATCAGGCTGTCGGTGAACGCCGCCGCCATCGCCTTGTCGTCGCTGGCGCCGCGCGCGTAGAACCAGCCGTCTTCCTCGGTGAGCTTGAACGGATCGCGCTGCCAGTCTTCGCGCCGCGCCTCCACCACGTCGATGTGCGCGAGCAGCAGGATCGGTGCGAGGCCCGGCTCGCGGCCGCGGTAGGTGGCGATCAGGTTGCCGTCCTTCGGCCGCTGCGGCGGCACCAGCACCTGCACGTCGCGCGGCGGCAGGCCGGCGGCGAGCAGGCGCTTCTTCATCGCGTCCGCGGCCTGCGTGCAGCTGCCCGACGACAGCGTCGTGTTGATCTCGACGAGTTCCTTGTACAGCGCGCGGAAGGCCGCCTCGTCCGGCGCCGGCGCCTTCGCCGCGGCCGGCACGGACGCGCCGGCAAGGAGAACGGTCAGCGCGCAAACCCGGCCACGGTGCTTCATGAAGGCGTCCTCGCAGGCGAAAGCGGCAAGCATGCGGGGTCGCCGCGGTCGCGACAAGCCGGTCCGTCGACGGGTTCGCCGCCGATGCGCGCCGGCGCTCCGCGTCACGGCGCGGCGTCGAGCCGGCGCCTGGAGTCGGCCAGCAGCACGTCGTGCGCCGCCGCGCGCACCGCGTCGGCGGGCGCGTCGGACAGATCGGCCCGCTGCGCGTGGACGCCGCGCGCTTCCAGCTGCGCGCGCAGCGCCGCCAGCACGCGCTTGTTCGCATAGGTGTGCGGCGAGTCCTCGTCGTCGCTCTGGCTGGCGGCGAAGCGCGCGAGCAGCTCGGCCAGGGTCGAACGCGCCATCCACGTCTCGGTGAACTTCGCGCGGTACTCCAGTTCCCACGGCTTGAGCGCCGGGAAGCGCTTGAGGTCGGAGAAATGCTGGGTTTCGTGGCCGAGCAGGCTGGCGCGGAACCGGTCCGAGTCCAGCTTGCCGTCGAACCACGGCACGACCGCGTAGATGCGGTCGTCGGCCGCCCAGCCGCCGGCGGAGCCGCGCCCGCAACGCGCGTAGTAACTCCAGCCGCGGCTGACGAAATCGTCGAGCAGCTCGACGTCGACCTGGAACTCGCTGTCCGGCAGCGTCACGCGATACAGCCGCGAAGTCTGCTTGCGCCAGATCATCAGCTCGCGCAGCGGCGGCGTGCGGCCGAGCTGGGCGTGGTAGCCGCGTTCGCGCAGGCGCGCGACGAGGCGGTTCTCGATCGCGTCCCAGTCCTCCTCCGCCGGCGCGCCGATCAGGCCGCGCAGGCGCTGCAGCAAAGCGGCATCGAGCGCGTCGCGCGAGGCCGGCGCCGACAGCGCCTGCCACCAGTAGTCCTGGTAGACCGTCAGCAGCTCGCGTGCGAACGGTTCCTCCACCGCGCCGGCCAGGTACGGCGGACCGCTGCGCTGGAAGCGGCCGAACAGGCAGGCGCGATAGTCGGCGTCGACGCCGGCGTACTGATCGGCCGGCACCGAGCCGACCGCCTCCAGCGTGCGTCGCGCGTCGCCCTGCAACGCGGCGCTGGTCGAAGCGTCGATCGCCTGCCGCGCGGCGGGCGTGCTCGTCGCCGCCGCGGCATCCGCGGCGAGCGGGCACAGCAGGGCCAACACCATTCCGAGCACGGGCGCGGTGCGTCGCATCGTTCGTTCTTCCGGCATGCCTTGCGGCGTCGCGGCTATTGCAACGCAGCCGCGGCGGCGGCGTATTGAACGCATTTGATCCCGCCGATGCGCCGCCGCAGCGCCGACGGCGGCAGCCCCGCGTGCGCGCGCACCACGCGCGTGAGGTGGCTCTGGTCGGCGAAGCCGGCATCGGCCGCGACGTCGGCCAGCGGCGCCGGCGTGGCGAGCAGGGCCAGCGCCCGCCGCCAGCGCAGCTCGCGCCGCAGCGCCTGCGGCGACATGCCGTGGGAAAGGCTCAGCGCGCGGCTGGCGTGCGCGGCGGAAACCCCGAATTCGCGCGCGAGATCGGCGATCGGCCGGTCGCCGGCACCGAGCGCCTCAACGAAGGCGCGCTGCCAGGCCGGAACCTGCGGCGGCTCGCACGGCGTGCTGGCCGCGCGCAATTGGGCGAAACGCTGCGGAGCGTGGCGGAAGATCGCGATCGCCTCGCGCAGGTCCGGCACCAAGCGCGCCTGCGCCTGCGCGACGCCGTCGAGCGCCGGCAGCACGAGGTTGATCACGCGCGCGCCGGAGCGCTCGAAGCGGTTGCCGTGCGCGTGATACGGCGGATGCAGCAGCAGCACGCCCGGCCGCGACGGCAGCGGACCGTCGACGCTGTTCTCCTCGTAGCTGCCGTCGAGCACCAGCGCGGCGTAGGCCTCGCGGTGCCGGTGCGTCGGCAGCGCGTCGCCGCGGGCGTGGCGGGTTTCATAGCAGGCGGCCATGTGCCCACACTAGCCGCCGCACAGGCGCGGCGACAGCGCCATTGGTCATCGGCGGGATGGGCACGCCCGCTTACCACGAGGTGCGCTCGGGCAGCAGGCCGCGCAGCTCCAGGTCGGTCAGGTTGCGCCACTGACCGACCTTCAGCGCGCCGAGCTTGACGTTGACGATGCGCACGCGGCGCAGCTGCGTCACGCGGTAGCCGAACGCCGCGGCCATCAGGCGGATCTGGCGGTTCAGCCCCTGCGTCAGCACGATGCGGAAGCCGAACTTGGCGATGCGCGTGGCGCGGCACGGCTTGGTCATCTGGCCGTGCAGGCGCACGCCGCGCGCCATGCCGGTGAGGAATTCCGGCGTGACCGGCCGGTTCACCGCGACGAGGTATTCCTTCTCGTGGCGGTTCTCGGCGCGCAGGATCTCGTTGACGATGTCGCCGTTGCTGGTCAGCAGGATCAGCCCTTCCGAATCCTTGTCGAGACGACCGACCGGGAAGATACGCTGCTGGTGGTCGACGAAATCGACGATGTTGCCGCCGACCTCGCGTTCGGTCGTGCAGGTGATGCCGACCGGCTTGTTCAGCGCGATGTAGACGTGCTTGCGCGTGGCGCTGGCGGCGCGGCGCGCGAGCAGCGGCTGGCCGTCGACGAGAACCTCGTCGCCGTCGGCCACGGTGGTGCCGATGCCGGCGGCGCGGCCGTTCACGCTGACGCGCTTTTCGGCGATCAGCCGGTCCGCCTCGCGGCGCGAGCAGTAGCCGGTCTCGGCGATGTGTTTGTTGAGTCGCATCCAGCCATTCTAGCCGTCTGCGCCTCGCCGCAGACGGGCGCGCGATGGCCGAGGCGCAATCGCATCGACCTTGCGCACGTGCAAGCGGCGCGCGCAACGTGTAAAAACCCGCCCTCTTTCCGTCCGGATCCGCCCATGCGCCAGCTGACGTCGATTCTCCTTCTGGCCGGACTGGCCGCCTGCCAGTCGGCGCCGCGCCCGAAACCGTCGTCGCCGCAGGCCGCTGCCGAAACGGCGATCCGCGGCCAGGCGACCTGCCTCGAACGCATCCGGCTCGCCGACGGCGCCAGCCTCGAGGTGCAATTGATCGATGATCAGGGCACGACCGTCGCTCGCCGCGCCTTCGAGGGACTGCGCGGACCGCCGTACGATTTCGCCCTGCCCTACGACGCGGCGAAGATCGAGGCGGCGCACCGCTACGCGCTGCGCGCGACCTTGCGCAGCGCGGCCGGACATCTGGAATTCGCCACCGACGCGCGCGTGCCGGTCGAACCCGGCAGCACGCAGCGCGTCGAGCTGCCTCTGGTGCGCGCCACGACGCCAGCAACTTCACACTGACGCCGGAAACGAAACGGGCCGGGGAATGCCCGGCCCGTTTCGCTCATCGGTTCACCGCCGGATCAGCGGCGGTCGGCCGCCGTCGCGTCGCGCGCGGCGCGGAACTCCGAATCCTTGGACCAGTCCGGCCAGCGCTTGGAATTGGCCAGTTCGTTGCCGAGCTTGTAGAGCAGGCCGAGATCGCGCGCCATGCCGGCGAAGCTCCAGTCGGCCTGCCATTCGTCGCCCTGCTGGTGGTAGCGATTGGCGGTGTAGTCCTTCGCCGCGGCCTCGCCGGCGGCGGTGCCGCCCTTGACGAGGTCGTCACCCGAACCGAACGACACCGCCGGCACGCCGCGCTTGGCGAACGGGAAGTGGTCGGAGCGGAAGAAGTAGCCGGCTTCCGGATGCGAGTCGGGCGTGTAGGTCAGGCCCAGGCTCTTGCCGTCGGCGACCAGCAGGTCGAGCAGGTCGGATTTCGCGCTGCCGGAGGTGGTGAAGTTGCGCGCCGGCTCGCCCGGATCGAGCGCGTCCATGTTGATGTCGGCGACGGTCTTGCCGAGCGGATAAAGCGGCTTGGACGCGTAGTACTCCGAACCGAGCAGGCCCTTCTCCTCCGCCGTCACGGCCAGGAACACCACCGAGCGCTGCGGCTTGGGGCCGTTGGCGAAGGCGCGGCCCATCTCGATCAGCGCGGCGACGCCGGTCGCGTTGTCGACCGCGCCGTTGTAGATCTTGTCGCCCTTCTTGTCCGGCTCGCCGACGCCCAGGTGGTCCCAGTGCGCGCTGTAGATCACCGTCTCGTCCGGACGCTGCGTGCCCTCGACGCGGCCGACCACGTTCTGCGAGGTGATGACCTGCTGGTCGACGGCGTAGTCGGCCGAGAAGGCCGCGCCCTTCAGCTCGACCGGCTTGAAGTCGCGCGTCTGCGCCAGCTTCTTCTGCGCCTCGAAATCCAGGCCCGCGCGCTTGAACAGGTCGGCGGCGAAATCGCGCTGGATCCAGCCTTCCAGCTTCGGATGGACGGCGGCGCCGTTGTCGCGCACGACGTCGAACATCGTGTTGGTGTTGGAGTTCTTGACCGTGTTCCAGCCGTACGAGGCCGGCGCCGTCTCGTGCACGATGAGGATGCCGGCGGCGCCCTTGCGCGCGCCTTCCTCGAACTTGTAGGTCCAGCGGCCGTAGTAGGTCATCGCCTTGCCGCCGAAGTCGCCCTGGCCGCTCTCGAAGTCCGGGTCGTTGATCAGCACGACGCCGATCTTGCCCTTCAGGTCCACGCCCTTGAAGTCGTCCCATTTGCGCTCCGGCGCGTCGACGCCGTAGCCGAGGAAGACCAGCGGCGCGTCCTTGATCGAGACGCTCTTGGAGCCTTCCATCGCCGCGCGCACGGCGATCTGCTCGCCCTGCGTCAGCGCCTGCGCCTTGCCGCCGACGCTGACACCGAGCTTGGGCGTGCCGCTGATCTGCGAGCGCGCCAGCGGCACCGCCTGCGTCCACGCGCGCTTGCCGTCCTTGAGGTCGCCGCCCGGCTGCAGGCCGGCGGCCTTCATCTGCGCGACGACGTATTCGACCGTCTTGGTCTCGCCCGGCGTGGCCGGACCGCGGCCCTCGAACGCGTCGGAGGACAGCGTCTTGACGTCTTCGGAAAGGCGCTTGGCGTCGAACGTCGGCGCCTTCTCGGCGAACGCGGACGACGACAGCGCAAGGGCGATGCAGCTTGCAAGCAGACGTTTCAAGGGCGGACCTCCGTTCGGAAAGCGCTCGATGCTAGTCGCCGCTGCGCGGCAGGTCCAGACGCGCTGCGGCGAATCGTCGACCGGCCGGCGCTCCCGCTAAATCGCGAAGCCGCCCGGTTTCAGTCCTCGAACCCGTCCGCGAACAACGGCGGCAGGTACGGCAGCAGCCAGCGCATCTGCGGCTTGTCGACGGTGAAGTTCCCGGTGGGCTCCAGCGAGAACATGTAGTCCTCCCACCACGGCCCGGCCGACCACCAGGCCCAGCCCAGCCAGACGTCCGCGTTCGCCTGCAGATGGGCCAGGGCGCTTTCGATCGCCGACTCGCAGGCCGGGTTGTCGGCACCGGCCGTCTCGGCGAGGAAGCCGCGCAGGCCGTTCGCTCGCAGCCATGTGCTCATGTCCTGCAGCTGCGCGGCACCGGTGCCCGGCTCGCAGACCTCGCTTTCGCCGCCGTGGCCGGCGTCGAAATACTGATGCACTTCGAACGCATGCGGACCGGTGTCGGCGATCGACAGCATCGCGGTCGCGTTCGGCGTGCCGTACCAGTTGTCGCTCCAGCTCCAGGCGCCGGTCCAGCCGTTGCCGGGCACCAGGATCAGCTGTCCCGCACCGGTCGCGCGGATGCCCGCGATCGCGGCGTTGGCGGCATCCACCCATTGCTCGGTGGGCAGGTCGTGCGGCTCGTTCATCAGGCCGAAGACGACCTGCTCGTTGTCGGCGTAGTGCACGGCCATGCGCGCCCAGAAATCCGCGAACGCTTCGTTCGGCACGGCGGGCGATCCGATCACGTCGTCGTAGTAGCGCGCGAAGTTCTGCGGATTGAGGATCACGCGAACGCCGACCGCGGAAGCGTGCGCGACGAGGCCGTCGAGCGCGGCGAGATAGGTCTCGTCGAATTCGCCGTACGACTCCGGCTGCAGCCGTTCCCACATGAACGGGATGCGCACGAGGTTCATGCCGCGGCTGCGGAAGTAGTCGATCTCCGCATTCGTCGGCCAGAGGTAGTCGACACCGAGTTCGCCGGGCAGCGCGGTACCGAATTCCGCACCGGACAGGTTGACGCCGCCGTAGCGGTTGTTCGCCTGTGCCGGAACGCCGGCACCGAGACCGGACAGCAGCGCCAGCGCGGCGCATTGCATGGAAGCACGCATGTTTCGCCCTCCTCTCACGTGATGCCCTCCTGCCGATCCCTACGCCGAACCGGGGCGAATCCCGCCGTAGGCCTCGTCAATCGAAGCCGTCCGCGAAGATCATGTCGACATCGACGTCGCCGACGGCGAACGCGTGCTCGTAGGTCTGCCCCTCGTACTCCGCGACGAAGCGCCAGAGGCCTTCCGGTGCGGCGGCCGGCAGCGGGCTGCGCGTCCAGTACCAGTACGAGGCCGCGTAGTGCGCCGCGTCGCTCGAACCCGACCAGGTGTCGAACACGCTGCCGTCGGGCCGCAGCACGCGGAACGTCGTGACCTGCCCGGCGAGCTGGTCGCGGTAGTAGGCGGCGAAGATCGGCGCGTCGCCGGGATAGAACTGGTCCGACAGGTTCGGCGTCTCGTCGACCGGATCGGGACAGTTGTCGCCGTGGTAGTCCGGCGGCGCAGCGTGCGTGGCGAGCTTGACGATGGCCGAGTCGTAGTACGGCCGCTGCTCCGCCCACAGCGAGGCCGCTGCGTTGCAGGCGCCGCTGAACGGCTCCTGGATCGCGTAGCCCGCGAGGCTCGAGTGCAGCTCGAAATGCAGATGCGGCCCAGTGGAAAAGCCGGCGCTGCCGACCTTGCCGAGGTAGTCGCCGGCGGCGACGGTCGCGCCGACCGGCTGGCCGGTCTGCGAGAACTTCTTCATGTGGCCGTACCAGGCGACGCTGCCGTCGGCGTGCTGCACGTAGACCGCGTTCCAGTCGTCGGAAAAATGGTTCGGGCAACTGCGGTCGTCGTTGCCGTCGATCTTGCCGATGATCGTGCCCGGAGCCGCGGCGACGATGTCGACGCTGCCCTGGTCCATCATCAGCCACGGGAACGGCGTCAGGAAGATGTCGATGCCGGCATGGCCGTCGTAGGTGCGCGCGCCGCAGTTCCAGTCGAGAGTCTGGCCTGCGCCGGCGTTGAGATCGACGAAGTTGGAAATGCCGTGGTAGCCGTAGTCCGCGTAGCCGTTGGCCGGCCGCAGCGGCCAGGCCAGCCCGCCTTGTTGCGGGGTCAGCCAGGGCGGCGTCGCGGAAAGCCGGCCGGCCTGCACGAGTTCGGCGACGTTGCGCGCCAGTTCGGTGTCGATGCGGGCGCGGAAGGCCGGGCTGAGTTCGTCGTGCGGAGAATTCTGCAGGCTGCCGCCGCCGTCGGGCACGCTGGTCGCGGCGAACGCACACGTCGCCGCCAGGCCCAGAACGGCCACACAGGCAAGCGCACGACGACGAGCCGCGGCCGGACGACGGACATGCGGCGCCCGCGCGGCACCCGCTTCGACATGCTCGGCATTCGTCGCGGACGATGATTTCGTGGAATCTGACGTGATCATGGAAAACCTCCGATCCGCAATCTGCGGCTTGCACGCACCGGACAAGAAAACCGCTCGCCCCGGGGCGAAGGACGAGCGGCCGCGGGAATCGCCCGGGAGGGGCGGTTCCCGTCTCGCCTAACGCTTCATTTCCAGTCGCGAGTACGCGCAATCGCGTCGCGCGGATCAAAGCCGTCCTGGAAGATGAGGTCGCCGCCACCGCAGGTGCCGGCCGGCGCCGCGACGGCATCGATAGCGTAGCCCCCACCCTCCACGCGCGTTCGCGCCGGCGTCAGCTGCGCGCGCAGCTCGAAGCCGCCGCCCAGCTGCCCGGCGGACCCGGCCTGCATCGATGCCTGCAGATCGAACCGCGGCGAAGTCGCGTCAGCCAGCGCGGCCGTGCCGACGAACAGGGCCAGCGACGCCATCGTTCCGATGGCGTGACGACGTGGAAAACGGAAACTTCGGGAAACCGGCTCGCCATCCCGGCGAAAGCCGGGATCCTTCAAGCCTTTCCTCCCGTCGGCCGGAGTCGAGATGGATTCGCGCTTTCGCGGGAATGACGGCGTTCCTGGCCGCTCCGTGCAGATCGGCGCGTTCATCTCACTTCCCCTTCGCCGCTTCGAGCCTGGCCAGACGCGTCGTCAGCCTCTGCACGGTCGCTTCGAGCATGGCGTTCCTCTGCGCCAGTTCCTGCACCGCGGCGATGGTCACGATCTGCGCCGGATAGGTGTCGACCTGCAGGATCTCGTTGTCCGCCGTCTTCTCGGCGCCCGGCAGGTATTCGCCAGACTTCGTCACCGCGTCCGGAAACACCTCGGCGAACTGCTGCGCGATCACGTTGTAGTAGCGCTGGTCGGCGACTTGCGGATGCTCGGCGCGATACGCGTCGGTGTAGCGGAAGCTGACCGGATGCACCTTCGCCAGCGTGTCCAGCGCGCCGTCGATCGGCTGGATGTCCTGCTTGATGCGGCCGTCGGAATTGGCCTGCCAGGCGCCGGCGGTGGATTTGGTGGCGTTGCCGTCGACCTTCAGGCTGTCGGCGATTTGCACCGGATTGTTGATGTGGACACCCGCTGACGAGTAGATGTCCATGTTTCCCGAAATATCGTTCACGGTAAGCCTGCCCCACTTTCCGGAAAGGCTGTACAGGCCCAAGTCGGCATGTCCATCCGACGCCACACCTTGCCTTGGATGGATCTCGAGATCGTCGATTCCATTGGCCAATTGATTGGAATTCAGGATGACCCCGCCATCTGCGTAGACCAGAAACTGATCGGCCCCTGTCGTGGAACGATAGGCGGCACCGTGTGCCGTGCCTTTCCACACGAAACTCCGGTCGTGCCCCGCCGCAACGAATCCGCCGCCGCCACCGTCCCCTCCGCCTCCTCCGGCGAAACTGTCCGGCGCGTGCGCTTCCGACCAGCCCATTGCCACCGAACGCGCACCGTCCGCCCAGGATTTGCCGAGGGAAAGAGCACCGCCTTCGGCATTGACGGGAGAAAAAGATCCGTTGATCACGCCATTGGTCGCAAAAACCAACGGTTTGTTGTCCGTAGTGCCCAACATGTTCGGCCAGCCTGCGGTGCCGGCATTTCCTGTGGTCGACCAGCATGCGTCGCCACCGTTGATCTGCGAACGCCCAGCCAGATCGGCGAATTCGCCGCCGCCGGCCCTGCGCACGGCGACAGCAACCCAGCCGCCGTCGACGGCCACGCCGCCGAAATCGACCTCGGTGCTGAAGCGGCCATCCTCGACGTCGACGCCATACAGCGTGACCGCCTCGGCCGACGCCGCAGCGGCCTTTTCGCTGCCGTAGGGCGTCAGGCGCAAATCGTAGCGGCCGCTGGCCGGTTGGCCGCCGTCGTTGAGGCTGCCGTGATAGGTGAAGCTCGCGGCCTGCGCCGCGGAGCCGCCCAGAGCCAGCATCAGGACCACTCCCGATATGACGCGGCGAATCGATCTGTTCATTGGTTCCTCCCGTGCAATCCATTGAATGGACCGGCCGATGCCGATTCCAGGCTGCGACAGCCGACGGCTATTCACGCCGTCCGGAGCGCAAACCCGCCATCCGCCGGCGCGGCATGCCGCGCCCCCGGATTTGCTGCACAATCCCGCCCATGCAGGGAGCCCTTCCGCCGTCCAACGACCAGGCCGTCGAGCTGCTGGTCAAACTGTTCTATGCCGATCTGCAGCGCATCGCGCGCCGCGAGCGCGGGCGCCTCGCCTCCCCTGCCGCCACGCTCGGCACCACCGCCCTGGTGCACGAGGCCTACCTGAAGCTGGCGCGGCAAGGCGCGTTCAAGGACCACGCGCATTTCCTCAACACGGCCGCGCTGGCGATGCGCCAGGCGCTGGTCTCGTACGCGCGCGCGCGCCTGCGCGAAAAACGCGGCGGCGGGCAGGCCGCCGTCGACATCGAAACGGTCGACATCCTGGCCGCGAGCGACGAACGCCTGATCGCGCTCGACGAAGCCCTCAATACGCTCGAGCAGACCTCGCCGCGACTGGCGCGCGTCGTCGAGTGCCGCTACTTCGCCGGCTATTCGGAAAAGGAAACCGCGCTCGCGCTCGGCATCGCCGAACGCACCGTGCAGCGCGACTGGACGATGGCGAAGGCGCTGTTGTACGAGGCGCTGGGTGCTACCTGAGGAAGGCCCTGTCCCTCGTCGCTGACGTCATGCCGCGAACGCGGGTATCGGTGGAAGGACATCCGGAGCCGACGCGCAACGGTCGAGAAACGCGCCCGCGAGAATGGCGGCGGCATTGAACGCGCCTCGTGGCTACGCCGCTTTCGCGGTATGCCCCGCAGCCGCAAGGCGCTGCAGCAGGCGACGCAAGGGTTCTCGAAAGTGCTCGCCGAGTTCCTTGTGCTGCGCATGGATCGCCTGTGCCCTGGCGGCGAGTTCCCGTGCCTGCGCCACGTGGCCGAGCGCAAGCTGACATTCCGCCACGACGATCTGCACCTCGGCGAGGTACGGGCTCGTCGGCAACGACAACTCCTCGCGTGCAGCGAGGGCGGCTTGCAGCAACGGCAAGGCGTTACCGGAATCACCTTTGTCGAGCCTGGCCATGCCCTCGTAGAAATCGATCCGGGAAGAAACTCTTCCGAACAATTCGGGGTGACCGCTGGCCTGGAGCATCGCGCGTACCTTGGCCGCATGCTCGACGGCAGTACCGAAGCTACCCGAGCGTGCCCCAATTTCGGCAGTCAGTATCTCGCGAACGAGCGCGAATCTCGGCAACCGTTCTCCCGTTCCCTCCGGAACGACATAGCTGCCGAGCATTCGTGCCGCCTCGTCGAAGCGCCTCTGCCGCACGGCCAAATCCACGCGCTTCTCGATGACGGGATTGAATGCTGCCGTGCCCGGCTTCTGACCGGCGGCCTCGCGAATGGCCGCCGCTTCATTCAATGCCTCATGCGCCGCATCGTAGCGACCCAGCTCCATCCAGGTCGCCGCGGTTTCCGCGACTGCCACCCCCAACGTGACGTTCTTCGCTCCGCGGCGAAGCGTCTCCACCGCAACGCCTATGTCGTCCATGCTGGTCTCGAAGTCACCGGCCAGTCGGTAGTAGCTGGCGCGGGTTCCCAACACGTACGCGACGTCGGTCGGGCTCTCGGCCCCCGGCAATGCGAGGAACTGTTGTTTGGCCCGAGTCAGCAGATGCAGGCTCTCGCGAGTGCGGCCGAGCTGGAACAGGATGGCTCCCAGCGCAGTCTTCCGTCGCACGGTCTGAACGTGTTGCTCTCCATTGACGGCCAGCGACGACCCCAACGCCGATCGCGCATTGCGCTCCGCGCCGTTGTAGTCGAGCACTTCGAGTTGGAAAGTGGCAAGGCCGCCGTAGGCCTCGGACAGACCGGGGCGCCCATCGGGCAGAGCCTGCAGAACGCCGACGGCGCGGCTCATCGATGCGACGGCGTCTTGTGCGTTGCCGTTGATCGATTGCACTCTGGCTTGCAGCTGCAGTGCTTCCGCCAGGTTCATCGACACCGGTAGCGCCTCGAACAGACGCACGGCACGCTGCGAATAGTCGAGAGACAGCGGCCGGTCGGTGAGGCGATAAAGCTGCGCTTGCTTGAGCATCAAGCGGCCACGCAGCGTGGAGCGATCATCGTGGCGGCGGTCGAGGATCGCTCGGGCCTCGCCCAATATGGCCTCGCTCTCCTTCTCGTCTTTTGAACCGTAGACAGCGTCGCCGAGATCGATCAACGCCGCGGCGAGCTCGGGAGCTTCCTCGCCGTAGCGATGCCGCGCGATATCCACGGCCTGGCGGCGCAATCGGACTTGCTCGTCCTTCATTTCCAGGTCTTTGTAGAGATCGCCGAGCAGTCGCAGAACACCGATCTTCGCTTCCGGCGCATCGGCCATCGCCGCGTCGATCTTCTTCGCGCCGAGATCGAGCAGCTCGCGCGCGGTGGTCTGGCGCGCTCTCACCGGATCGCTTTGCGCACTCGAATTGGCGCGAAAAACCTCGCGCAGGAATTCCTGCACGGAAGTCGCCGTGCGCGCCTCACGTTCGGCTCGCTGCGCCTCCATGCGCGCCTTCTGCGCCTGCCACGCAACAGCAGCGGTAGCCGCGGCCATCGCGACGAACAGCAGGGCCGCACTCGCCAGCGGCAGCCAGTTCCTGCGCACGAAGCGCCGCGCCACGTAGATTCGCGCGCCGATGCGCGCCTGTACCGGCCGGTGGTCCAGATACCGGCGAACGTCGTCCGCCAGCGAACGCGCATCCGGATAGCGCTCGTTCGCTTCGCGCCGCAAGGCCTTGCCGGCGATCGCGTCGAGATCCCCGCGCAGCGCGCGCGCCGCCACCGGCGACTGCACTGTCGCGAGCTTGCTCGGCGGCGGCAGCGGCGCATCCAGCAACCGCTTCACCGCGGCCGCCATCGGCGCCGCGTCGTCCGACCAGGGCAGCCGGCCGGTCAGCAGCTCGAACAGGATCACGCCGAGCGCGTACACGTCGGTCGCGGTGCTGATCGCGCCATTGACCAGTTGCTCCGGCGCGGCGTAGGCCGGCGACAGGTAATGGGTGCGGGTGGCATCGCCGGATGATTCGGCGTCGATCAGCTTGGCGATGCCGAAATCGAGCAGCTTGGCCTGACCGTCCGACGTAACCAAGATGTTCGACGGTTTCAGGTCGCGATGCACGACCAGGCGAGTATGCGCATACGCCACCGCATCGCAGATCTGCAGGAACAAGTTCAATCGCTCGGGCAGGGACAACCGATGCGCGTTCGCGTATGCGATCAGATGTTCGCCCTCGACGTACTCCATCACCATGTAGGCGGTGCCGTCCACCTCCACGCCGCCGTCGTAAAGCCGCGCGACGCCCGGATGCACTAGACCGGCGAGAATCTCGCGCTCGCCGAAGAAGCGCTGGCCGATCGAACCGCGCGCATGCGGGATCAGCTTCAGCGCGGCCTGCTGCTGAAAGCCGCCTTCGCGACGTTCGGCCAGCCACACTTCCGCCATGCCGCCGCGACCGAGCGGATGCAGCAGGCGGTACGCGCCGATCGTGCGGCCGGCCGCGTACGGACTTTCATACGCGACTTCCGCGCCGCTCGTCTGGATCGCGCCGCGGTCGAGAAATCCGCTGGCGCCCTCGGCCAGCTGCAGCAGGCGCTCGATGCGTTCGCGCAAATCGGGACGACCGGCGCATGTCTGGTTCAGCAGCGCCGCGCGCCGCTCTGCCGGCTCGGCCAGCGCGCGCGCGAACAGGCCGTGCATCTCCCCCGCCTGCGGCACCTGCGACATGTCGCCCCTCCCGGCGTGCCCTCGCAGCATACCGCTGCGCACCTCTGCACCGAGCGCCGCCGAGCGCAGCGACACCGGACCGTATTGCGCACTCGATACGCCGAAACGCGTCGATTTCCGTCATGCCGCTTTCTGCACGCGCCGCGGCGGGAATCCCCGTTCGCATAAGATGCCGGCATGACCGGTTACGAAACCCGCCTCGTCACGCTGCGCTTCGGCGAGCACGAGCTGCACGTGCGTGCCCTCGCCGACCTGCAGCAGTACGACGACCCAGACGGCCGCGCCGAACGCGCCGGCATCTCTTCCGCGCAGTGGAGCCTGTTCGGCCACGTCTGGCCGGCCGGCTGCCTGCTCGCCCGCGCGATGAGCGACCATCCGGTGGAAGGCAAGCGCATCCTCGAACTCGGCTGCGGCCTCGGCCTGGCCAGCCTGGTGCTGAAGAAGCGTGGCGCCGACGTGCTGGCGACCGACCACCACCCGCTCGCGCCGGAATTTCTCGCCGCCAACGCGGCACTGAACGGCCTGCCGCCGGTGCCGTACCGGAACCTGGACTGGAACGAGCCGGCCCCCGATCTCGGGCGCTTCGACCTGATCATCGGCAGCGACATCCTCTACGAGCGCCGCCACGCCGCGCTGCTCGCGCCGGTGTTCGAGCGTCACGCGAAGGACTACGCGGAAATCGTCATCGCCGATCCGGGACGGGGAAACAGCGCGCTGATGAACCGGGTGCTGGCCGCGCAGGGATATGCGGTGGAGGAAACGCGGGCGGCGATGGCGGAGGACGAGGTGGTGCCGTTTCGGGGGCGGCTGCTGACCTATCGCCGCCGCACGCAATGAGCACGCTCTACGGACCTTTGGCGCGACGCCAGAACCGACTGCCGAAACACCTACTCCCGCGTGTAGAAGACGTGTCCCTTGTCAGGAGTCCTCAGCATCTGAAAGAAACCGATGCGTTCCACCGAGTCGATGCTGATGACCGGAGTCCCGCCGTTGTTCCGCGCGGAGTACTCTGCCGTCGCCCAGAGCCCCACCACGGCGTCTTTTGCCTTGCGTGACGCATCTTCGGCGCATTGGGCGCGGACCGTTCTCGCCGCGTAGAACCCAATGGCGGGCTCCTCATTTTCCAGCGCGAAGGAAATGCCCTGGCCGTGCATCAGAACGCGAAAATACGGCACCTTCGACCTCCGAAGAACCACACGCTGATTTCGATCTTCGCGGTCATGCAGACTTTGTCCTCACGACCCAACCGATCCGTGACCAGGCCGAATCATTCCCTTTGCCGACGCTAGCGCCACATCAACACCACCGGCAACGCGATCAGTCCCAGCGCCAGCGCCGCGGCGAGCAGCACGACCAGCACGCGCAGCGGATCGTCGCGCAGCGTGGTCCACCAGGTCGGGGCGGTGCCGTCGCGCTGCGCGGCGGCGTACTCGGCCTGCGCCTGCGCGCGGCGGCGCTCCTGGTAGTCGGCCAGCACGCGCTCGGCCTCCGGCGCAGCCGTCTCGTCGGCGATCCAGATCGCGCCAGCGGATACGCCCCAACGGCTCGGCGGCGTCTCGTAGAACTCGATGCGGCGCTCGGCCAGCAGCGCGCGCACCTCGTCGGCTTCGTCGTCGGGTACGTGGCGCAGGTTCAGCAGCAGGCTCGTCATGCGTCGATCATAACTGCGCCGTCAATTTCGGGAGCCGCGCATTGGATTTCCGTCTGCGCGGCGCCGATCCCATCTCACTTGTCGCGTATCGCCTCGACCTGGATGCGCAGGGCGACGTTCATGTCGAAGCCGTAGTCCTTGCCGGCGTCGAGGCCGAAGGCGGAGCGGTCGAACGAGCCGTACGCGTCCGCACCGCAGTACTCGCGCTTGAGCATCGGATGCTCGATGCACTTGAAGCGCTCGATGCGCAGCTCGACCGGCCGCGTCACGCCGTGCAGGCTCAGTTCGCCGGACACGCGCGTCGGCGCGCCGTCGACGAAGTTCTCCAGCTTGCCCTTGTAGCTCGCCTTCGGATGCCTGGCGGTGTCGAAGAACTCCTTGCCGCGCGCCCATTTGTCGAGGGCCTTCTGACCGAAGTCGATGCTGGCGGGATCGAGGTTGACCTCGACCGTGCCGCTGCCGGCTTCGCGGTCCAGCACGACCCTGCCGGTGCTCTTGTCGAGCTTGCCGCGCCAGACCGAGATGCCCATGTGGTCGGCCTCGAAACTGGGATAGGTGTGGTCGGGATCGAGCGTGTAGCCGACCGGCGCGGCGGCGGCACTTCCCAGGGCGACGACGGCGAACAGCGACACGAGACGGCGGATCGAGGTGATGCGGGACATGGCGGCTCCTGGATGCGGCGGAAGCGCCGCTCTCGTCGGTATGACGAACCGCGCCGGCCGAAATCGACACGCCGCCCGATTCAGTCGCGCAGCGCCCAGCGAGCGAGCGGAACGTGACGGCTCTGGCCGAGCAGGCTGCGCACCAGCACGAACTCCTCGACGCGCCAGCGGACCGGCTCGACGGCCTGCGCGGGCACCAGCGCATCGTCGTAGAGCAGGGTCACGTGCGGCGTGAACTGCGGCGCAACCCAGCGCGCCAGTCCGCCGGCGCCCAGCGCCTGGCCGAGCGAGCGCTGCAAGGCGGCCATCGACACCGTTCCCTCCTCGCCGAGCAGCACGAAAGGACGCCGGCTGTGGCGCGCGGAGAAACTCGCGACGCGATCGAAACTCACCTCGAACGGTGCGCAGGCGACACGCCCGGCCGCTTCGGTGGCCATCCGCACGACGTCGTTCGGAACGCCGACGTAGTCGCCCAGATGGTGCAGCGTCACGTGCAATCGATCGGTCGCCAGCGGCTTGCCGTGCAGGGCGTACCGTTGCCGCAGATCGGCCGCCAGCGCGGCGATCCGCGCGGCGGTGGCCGCATCCGGATAGACGGCGAGGAACAGCCGGTCGGTGGGCTCGGCCGCGTCGAACCCCGCCAGCGAGGGCTGGTCCGGAGCGGCGGCCCGGCGCGGACTCACGGCTGGTCGCCTCCGCTTGCGCTGCCCACGGCGGAAGCGGCCGCAGACCGCAGCCCCGGCATCAGGCCGCGGCCGGCGCCGCGGCGCCGACGCGGCGGCGCACCGCGTCCATGTCGCGCACCGGACGCACCTCGATGCAGCCGGTGGCCGCCCACGGGAACTCTGCGGCGATGCGCAGCGCCTCGTCCATGTTCTCCGCCTCGATGAGGTTGAAGCCGCCGAGGATTTCCTTGGTCTCGGCGAACGGACCGTCGACGATCGAGGCGCGGCCGCCGCGCACGCGCAGGGTCTTCGCGGTCGCCGGCGCTTCCAGCTGCTGCGAATCGAGCAGGTGCCCCGACTGGCGCAGCTCGTCGGCGTGTTCCAGGCAGCCGCGCATGGTCGTGTCGAACTCGCCGGCGGGCAGCGCGTCGAGCAGGGCGGCGTCGTTGTAGATCATCACGAGGAATTTCATCGTCTGCTCCTGGGCGGGTCGCCGGCGGCGACGCGGTGGCGCGTCAGGATTCGGCCTTGGCGGAATCCTGGAAATACGGCACGACCTCGCCCTTGAGCTTGAGCGTGATCGGGTTGCCGCGGCGGTCGAGGGCGCGGCCGGCGGCGACGCGGATCCAGCCCTCGCTGATGCAGTATTCCTCGACGTTGGTCTTTTCCTGCCCGTTGAAACGGATGCCGATGCCGCGCGCGAGCAGGTCGGCATCGTGGTAGGGGCTCTTGGGATCGACGCTGAGTCGATCGGGGAAGGTATCGGTCATCGCTGCACGGCCGGTTTCGTCAAACGCCTACTATGCGACCATCCGCCCGCGCTTGCCAACGGTTGCGCCGTGGATTGCGCCTCCGCCCCGCTCTCCGCCGCGCCAGCCGGCCGGACCGCCGGCGACGCGATTCAGCGCAGCTGGCTGTCCTTGCTGCCGCGGCGGTTGTAGCCGGCAAAAGCCTCCTGCTCGCGGTCATGCGCCTGCTGGCACGTCACGCACAGGCGCACGCCCGGCACGGCCTTGCGCCGCGCCTCGGGAATCGGCGCTTCGCATTCCTCGCAGTGGCTGCGCCCGGCGCCGCTCGGCAGCTGGCTGCGCACGCGCTTGATCGCGTCCTTCACGGTCGCGTCGATCTGGTCCTGCACGGCGCCGTCGCCGGCCCAACCGGTGGCCATGACTGTGTCCTCCTGCGCTGCGGCCAAGGATACGCGCATTCGCGCACGCCGCTCCGGACGGAAAAATGCGGCCGCACGGCCGTCAATCAAGCCAGCGCAGCGTGGCGAGCACGCCGTAGTGGTCCGATGCCCAGGTGCCGTGGCGGTCGGCGCGGTCGAACATGCGCCCGGCTTCGACCACGGCGAACCGCGCCGGGTCGAACATCACATGGTCGATGCGCAGCGGCGCGTAGTACTTCAGGTTCAGCGTGCTGTGCTCGCGGGCGTCCTGCGCCGCGTCGGGATGGCGCGTGTCGTAGGCGTCGCGGTAGCGCGCGGCGAGCGGGGCGAATTCCGGCGCGTTCGCCGGCGCGTTGAAATCGCCGACGACGATCGATGCCGCTCCTTGCGAAGTGGCGTCGCGCCAGGCCAGCAGATCGTCGACCTGTTCACCGCGCACCCGGCCGCCGCCGGCCTCGAACGCCAGATGCGTGGCGTAGACGTCGAGCCGGCGCGCGCCGATCGCCAGGCGCAGGTGCAGCGCGGTGCGGTAGTCATCGGCAGGCCGCAGCGGCTTCCACTCCTGCACCAGGATCGGGTGCCGCGTCAGCACCGCATTGCCGTAGCGGCGCAGATGCTCCGGCGGATCGACCGAGGCGAACACGTAGCGATAACCCAGCGCCGCGGCCAGCGTCTGCGCCTGGTTCGGCAGGCCCTCGTGCTGCAGCACCTCCTGCAGGGCGATCACGTCCGGCCGCAGCTGCTTCAGCGCGCTCACGATCAGCGCCTGGCGCCTGGGCCAGTCGGCCTTGTCGTGCCACAGGTTCAGGGTGACGACGCTGAGCGTGTCCGGCCGCCCGCGCGCCTGCGCCGACAGCGCCGCGGCCGCGGCGACGACGCAGAAGCACAGGCGCAGCCAGCCGCGCACGACCCCGCCGGCCTCAGCGCAGCGCGCGGCGCGCGAACAGCACGCAGACCACGCCGAACACCAGATGCGCCAGGACCACCCAGACCAGCCGCTCCGGATGCTCCAGCGACGGCGCGCGACCGACGCGCGACAGCGGCATCACGACGAAATTCATGATCAGGTACATCAGCACGCCGTACGCAATGCCGTAGGCGAGCGGCCTTTCCAGCAGCGCCGGCCGGCGGCGCGCGACCAGCGCGTAGGCGGCCACGAACATCGTCGCCATCACCAGATGCAGCGCGGCGCCGAGCACGGCCGCGCCAGCGCCGCCGTCGTAGCTGGCCTTGCCGAGCACGCCGACGGCGATCGACTGGAACATGCGCGTCACGCCGGTGACGTTCCAGGAGAACCAGTACGTGGTGGCGAACGCGGCGTCGCCGAGGGCGATCAGCAGTCCGCCCAGCGCCACCTGCGGCCAGGCGATCGGCGCCGCCGCCATCGCCTCGGATCGGATCGACATGAAGCACCTCCGTCATCGGATTCCGGGACGATCGGGTCCCGCTCCGGTCGATCCTCGCACAGGCTCCGCCGCGGCGGGTTGCAGGAGTTGTCCAAACGGCCGACGCTGGCGCGTCATCGGGAAGGACGGCGCTTCCGCCGTCGACCACGGGAGATCGCGATGCAATACCTGCTGATGCTGTACTCGGACGAAAGCGGCTGGGACGCCCTGAGCGAAAAGGAACAGGAAGAAGGCGTGGCCGCCTACACCGCCTACACCCAGGCGCTGGCCCAGGCCGGCGCGCTGGTCGGCGGCAACCGCCTGCGGCCGGCGGACACGGCCACGCGCGTCAGCGTCGCCGACGGCAAGACCCAGGTGCTGGACGGTCCGTACGCGGACTCGAAGGAGCAGCTCGGCGGCTATTACCTGATCGAGGCCGCCGATCTCGACGCAGCGCTCGCCTGGGCGGCGCGCTGCCCCGGCGCCTACCACGGCACCGTCGAGGTGCGCCCGGTCTGGCCGACGGATTGAGCGCACGCGTGCCACGCACGGACGCCGCGAAAACGCACCGGCCCGCTGCGCAGGACGCGGCGCGGCGCGAGGCGGAAGCCGTCGCGCGGCGCAGCTACGGCAAGCTGGTCGCCCTGCTCGCCGCGCGCTCGGGCGATCTCGCCGCGGCCGAGGACGCGCTCGCGGACGCGTTCGCCGCCGCGCTGGCCGAATGGCCGCGCGGCCGTCCGGCGAATCCGGAAGCCTGGCTGCTGACCGTCGCGCGGCGCAAGCTGATCGACGCGGCGCGCCGCCGGCGCAGCGGCGAGGCCGCGCTCGAGCACTGGCAGCGGCTGGCCGACGGGATCGACGCGGCCGACGACGCCGTGGCGATTCCGGACCGGCGCCTGGCCCTGATGTTCGCCTGCGCGCATCCGGCGATCGAAGCCGGCATCCGCGCGCCGCTGATGCTGCAGGCGGTGCTCGGCCTCGACGCGAAGCGCATCGCCGGCGCGTTCCTGACCTCGCCGGCGGCGATGGGCAAGCGCCTCGGGCGCGCGAAGGAAAAGATCCGCCAGGCCGGCATCGCGCTGCGCGTGCCGGAGCCGGAGGAACTGGGCGCGCGCCTGGACGGCGTGCTCGCCGCGATCTACGCCGCGTTCACCGACGGCTGGTCCGATTGCGGCGATCACGACGCCGGCCGCCGCGGCCTCAGCGAGGAAGCGCTGTTCCTGGCCCGGCTCGCCGCGCAGCTGCTGCCGCGCGAACCCGAGGCGCTCGGCCTGCTCGCCTGCCTGCTGCACGCGCACGCGCGCCGGCATGCGCGGCGCGACGCCGGCGGCGCCTACGTGCCGCTGGCCGCGCAGGAGGTGTCGTCGTGGGACGCGGCGATGATCGACGAAGCCGAGGCGCTGCTGCGCCGCGCCGGCACGTTCCGCGCGATCGGCCGCTACCAGCTGGAGGCGGCCGTGCAGTCCGCGCACGCCGAACGCCGCGTGCGCGGACGGACGAACTGGGCTGCCGTGCTGCAGCTGTACGACGCGCTGGCGGCGCTGACCCGGTCGCCGGTAATCGCCGTCAACCGCGCGCTGGCACTGGCCGAACTGCGCGGCGCCGAGGCGGCGCTGGCAGCGCTGCCCGACCCCGTTGCCGACCCGCGCCTGCGCGACTACCAGCCATACTGGGCGACGCGCGCGGAACTGCTCGCGCGTGCCGGCATGACGCGCGAGGCCGGATCGGCCTACGAAATCGCCATCGGCCTGGAGAGCGACGAGGCCGTGCGCCGCTTCCTGCGCGGCCGGCAGGCGGCGCTGGCCGGCTGAGCCGGCGAGGACGTGTCGATCCCGCCCTCGCCCGTTCGTCGTACCGGCGAACACGGACGCCGCCGCCGGCGATCCGCCCCACCGCCGGAGACGCCCGATGCCGAGGTTGAAGCTGTACGCCCACCCGTTCTCGTCCTACAGCCAGAAAGCGCTGGTCGCGCTGTACGAGAACGCCACGCCGTTCGAGTACCGCATGCTCGGCGACGCCGAAGCGATGGGCGAACTCGCCGCGCTGTGGCCGATGAAGCGCTTTCCGGTCCTCGTCGACGGCGGGCGCACGGTGCTGGAGGCGAGCACGATCGTCGAGCATCTGGACCTGCACCATCGCGCCGCGGTGCGCTTTCTTCCCGACGACCCCGCCGCAGCGCTGGAGGTGCGCATGCTCGATCGCTTCTTCGACAACTACGTCTCCACGCCGCAGCAGAAGATCGTGTTCGACCGCCTGCGCCCGGAAGCCTCGCGCGACGCCTACGGCGTGGCCGAAGCGCGCGCCATGCTCGACACCGCCTACGCCTGGCTCGAACGCTGGATGGACGGCCGCGAATGGGCCTCCGGCGGGCGCTTCAGCCTGGCCGACTGCGCCGCCGCACCGTTCCTGTTCTACGCCGACTGGACGCACCCGATCGGCGCGGCGTACGCGAACGTGCACGCCTATCGCCGGCGCCTGCTCGAACGCCCCTCGTTCGCGCGCGCAGTCGACGAGGCCCGGCCGTACCGGCCGCTGTTTCCGCTCGGCGCTCCAGACCGCGACTGAACGCACGCGCGGGGAGTCCGATACGCATCGGACTCCCCGCGCCCGCCGACGCTCAGCCCTGCGGCTTGCAGCTCTCGTCGATCGCGCGCACCTCGCACTCCAGCTCCCACTCGTCGCCGTGCACCTGCAGGAAGCGGCGCGTCCATTCCACCGCTTCGTCCAGCGAGGCGGCTTCCAGCAGCGCGTAGCCGCCGACCACCTCCTTGGCCTCGGCGAACGGACCGTCGGTGACCTTGATCCGGCCGCGCGACAGGCCCACGCGCACGCCCTCGGACAGCGGCCGCAGGCCGGCCGTGTCGACCAGCACGCCGGCGACGGTCATCTGCGCCATCAGCTCGCCCATCTCGGCCAGCAGGCGCTCGCTCGGCCGCTGGCCGGTGTCCTGGGTGACGCGGATCATCGAAAGGAATCGCATGGCTCTTCTCCTCGGGGGTTTGCCGCTACGACGAACGGCGCGGCGGCGGATCGACATCGCACCCGCGCGAAAACATTCGCAACACCGGCGGCGCGGGCGGCGCGGCGGATGGACAAGTCCGCCGCGCTTCCGTAAGAAGCCTGCATGCCCACGATCGCGTTCCCGGAAGGATCGATGCCGCGCGCCGCGCTCGGCATCGCGCTCGCCCTGCTCGCCGGCTGCGCGACGCAGCCGCCGGCCGCACCCGCGCGCCGGCCGGCCGACGTGCGCGCCGAAATCGTCCGCCTGATGCCGGCGAGCGCGAAGGACCGCAACGGCTGGGCCACCGACATCACCGCCGCGTTCGCCGCGATCGGCCTCGAACCGAACACGCAGAACCTGTGCGCGACGCTGGCGGTGATCGAGCAGGAATCCACGTTCACCGTCGATCCGGCCGTGCCGGGCCTGGGCCGCATCGCGCGCGCCGAGATCGACCGCCGCGCCGAGCAGCACCACGTGCCGCAGCTGCTCGTGCGCGGCGCGCTGGCGCTGAAGTCGTCCAACGGCAAGAGCTACGCCGAGCGCATCGCCGCGGTGCGCACCGAACGCGAGCTGAGCCTGGTCTACGAGGACCTGATCGACCGCATTCCGCTCGGCCAGCGCCTGTTCGCCGGCTCCAACCCGGTCCGCACCGGCGGGCCGATGCAGGTCAGCGTCGCGTTCGCCGAGCGCCATGCGCGCGAGCACCCGTATCCGTACGCGACGCAGGATTCGATCCGCCACGAGCTGTTCTCGCGGCGCGGCGGCGTGTACTTCGGCATCGCGCACCTGCTCGGCTACCCGGCGAACTACGAACGCATGATCTACCGCTTCGCCGACTTCAACGCCGGCTTCTACGCCAGCCGCAACGCAGCGTTCCAGAACGCGGTCAGCCTCGCCTCGGGCATCCCGCTGGCCCTCGACGGCGACCTGGTGAACTACGACGACGACAAGCCCGGCGCCACCGAGCTGGCGGTGCGCACGCTGTCCAGGCAGATCGACATGGGCGATTCGCGCATCCGCCGCGCGCTCGAACGCGGCGACGGCGCGGAGTTCGAGCGCAGCGACCTGTACGAGCGCGTGTTCGCGCTGGCCGAGCGGACCGAACGCAAGCCGCTGCCGCGCGCGCTGATGCCGCGCATCGACCTGAAGAGCCCGAAGATCACGCGCAAGCTGACCACCGAATGGTTCGCCACGCGCGTCGACGGCCGCTACCGCGCCTGCCTGGCGAAGGCGCCGGCCGCGAAAGGGGCGTCCTGAACGCGGCGAATGCTCGGCGGCGAAACGACGCTCAGGCGATGCGCTCGGCGCCGCCGAAGTACGGACGCAGCACTTCGGGCACGGTGATCGAGCCGTCCGCGTTCTGGTAGTTCTCCATCACCGCGATCAGTGCGCGGCCGACGGCGACGCCGGAACCGTTCAGCGTGTGCACGAGTTCGGGCTTGCCGGTGTCCGGGTTGCGCCAGCGCGCCTGCATGCGGCGCGCCTGGAAATCCGTGCAGTTCGAGCACGAGGAGATTTCGCGATAGGTCTGCTGCGACGGCAGCCAGACCTCGAGGTCGTAGGTCTTGGCCGCAGCGAAGCCCATGTCGCCGGTGCACAGCAGCATGCGGCGGTAAGGCAGGCCGAGCTTCTCCAGCACGACCTCGGCGCAGCGCGTCATGCGCTCGTGCTCGTCCCAGCTGTCGGCCGGCTTGGTGATCGACACCAGCTCGACCTTCTCGAACTGGTGCTGGCGGATGTAGCCGCGCGTGTCGCGGCCGTGCGAACCGGCCTCGGCGCGGAAGCAGGGCGAATGCGCGGTCAGGCGCTGCGGCAGCGTGTCGGCCTCGACGATCTCCTCGCGCACGAGATTGGTCAGCGAGACCTCGGCGGTCGGGATCAGGTACCGCTTGGTGTCGCCGACGACGGTGGAGAACAGGTCTTCCTCGAACTTCGGCAGCTGGCCGGTGCCCTGCATCGCGTCGCCGTGCACCAGCAGCGGCACGTTGCACTCGAGATAGCCGTGCTCGCCCGCGTGCAGGTCCAGCATGAACTGCGCCAGCGCGCGATGCAGGCGCGCCAGCTCGCCGCGCAGCACGGTGAAGCGCGCGCCGGACAGCTTCGCGCCGGCGTCGCCGTCGAGCCAGCCCTTGTGCGCGCCGAGGTCGACGTGATCGCGCACGGCGAAGTCGAACGCGCGTGGCGTGCCCCAGCGATGCTGCTCGGCGTTCCCGGTTTCGTCCTTGCCCTGCGGCACCGACTCGTGCGGCAGGTTCGGCAGGCCGAGCGACAGCGCCGCCAGTTGCTCCTGCACCTGCGCCAGCGCGTGCTCGTTCGCCTTCAGCTGGTCGCCGATGCCCGCGACTTCCGCCATCAGATCGGCGACGTCCTCGCCCTTGGCCTTGGCCTGGCCGATCGCCTTCGAGCGCGTGTTGCGCAGGTTCTGCAGCTCCTGCGTCTGCGTCTGCGCCTGCTTGCGCTGCGCCTCCAGCGACTCGATCGCGGACCGGTCGAGCGCGAATCCGCGTGTGGCGAGGCGTTCGGCGACGGTGTCGAGCTGGGCGCGGAGCAGGGCCGGATCGAGCATGAGGCAGTCCAGAAACAAGGAAGGGCGCGGATTATACCTGCGCCCTCCTCCGTTCCTTCGCGACCGCGTTCGCGGCCGCGGCTGCACCGGCGGATCAGCGCCGGCCGAGCCACCACGCCATCGCCAGGCCGGCGAGCAGCCAGCCCACACCCTGGTCGATCAGGCCGCCGATCACGAAATCGGCCGGGAAGCGGTACCAGGTCCACTGCGGCACCAGGTTCGCCAGCCAGCCGAACACGCCGAACGCGGCCGCGCCGAGCACGCGCGCACCGAAGCCCCAGGCGGTCGCCGCCAGCAGCCAGGCGACGAGCAGCGCGGCGAGGAAGTTGGTCACGAACTGCGTGCCCAGTTCCCTGCCCATGCTGCCGGCGTCCTGCAGCGGCGGCGCGACCACGACGAACGCGAACGGGTGGGCCTTCGCCTTGTCGGCCCAGGCCTTCACGGCGGCCTCGTCGCCCATCTTGGCGCCGTCGATGTGCGGCAGGTGGTAGATGCCGGGCTGGCCGAGCCCGCTGCTCACGGCCGACAGCACGACGTCCTCGTTCTGCGGCGCGCGAAAGCCCATCTCGCCGACCGGCAGCAGCATGTGCGAAACGAATTGCCAGAAGAACAGCACGACGGCGGCGAGCAGCGCCGCAATGACGATACGCATGGAAACACCTCGCTCCCCAGCCCAGGTGCGCGCACGCTACGCCGGGCCCGGACCCGCCGCAAGGCGCGCAGCAGCACGCTAGGAATCGGCCGGCGCGCGCGCCACCCAGGTCTTGAGCAGCACCGCCGCCAGCAGCGCGCAGGCCGAGCCGAACGCGAACGCCGCGCCCGGCGACAGCGCCGACCACAGCCAGCCGAACAGCAGCGAGGCCGGCAGCAACAAGATGCCGGCGACGAGGTTGTACCAGCCGAACGCGGTGCCGCTGCGTTCGCGCGGGACGAGATCGGCGACCAGCGCCTTCTCGGTGCCTTCCAGCGCCGCGGTGACCACGCCGTAGCCGGCGAACGCCAGCCACAGCGCCCAGTCGGCGCTCGGCAGGAAGCCGATCGCCAGGTACGCCAGCGCGTAGGCGAACCAGGCCATCGCCAGCGTGTCGGCGCGGCCGCGGCGGTCCGACAGCGCCGACAGCGGCGTCGACAGCACGGCGGCGACGAACGAGAACAGCGCCCACATCAAGGTCGTGCGCGTGGCGCCGGCACCGAGTTCGTTCGCGCGCAGCAGCAGGAACATGTTCGAGGAATTGCCCAGCGTGAACAGGCCGAGCGCGAACAGATAGCGGCGGAACGCCGGCGGCATTCCGGCCAGGGTCCAGCGCATCGGCGCCTTCGACGGCAGCGGCGCGCGCTCCGGCTCGGGCACCTTCAGCGCGAGCACGAGCACCAGCAGCGCCGGCACGATCGACAGCAGGAACACCGTGCGCAGCTCGACACCGGCGGCGAGCAGGGCCGCCGCGGCCAGCGGCCCGATCACCGCGCCGAGATTGTCCATCGCGCGATGGAAGCCGAACGCCAGGCCGCGCTGCCGCGGCTCGACGCTCAGACCGATCAGCGCATCACGCGGCGCCGAGCGCAGGCCCTTGCCGATGCGGTCGGCGAAGCGGCAGGCGAGCACGCCGGGCCAGCTGGTGGCGAGCCCGATCAGCGGCCGTGCGAAGCCGGCCAGGCCGTAGCCGGCGACGACCCACGCGCGCGTGCGGCCGCTGCGGTCGGCGAGCACGCCGGCGAACAGCTTGAGCAGGCTCGAGGCGGCTTCGGCAAGGCCTTCGATCAGCCCCAGCGCCTTCGGACCGGCCATCAGCACCGAAGCCAGGTACAGCGGCACCAGCGGATAGATCATGTCGCTGGCGGCGTCGTTGACGAGGCTGATGGCGGCCAGCAGCCACACCGTGTGCGGCAGCGAACGCACGTCGCGGATCATCGGACTTCGCCTCGACCGGGCATGCGGCGGCACCTTACGTGGAGTGCCGCATTATGGCGTTGGTCGGGGCGGTGAAGAAGAAGCGTTTCTCGCAAAGGCGCAGAGAACGCAGAGAGAGAAGAAGAGCTAAAGAGGGAACTCCCTTGTCTTTCTCCGCGTCCTCTGCGTCTCTGCGAGAAAAATCTCTCTTGAACGCCGTCAGGCGACGGCAAGCCGTCCGGGCCGCGCGCCGCGAACCTGCAGGGCGAGCAAAGCGGCGATCAGGCCGGTGCCGCCGGCGATGAGGAAGGCGTAGAAGTAGTCGCCCTGCACCGTGCGCATCGCGCCGGCGAAGAACGCCGCAGCCGCCGCGCCGAGCTGGTGACCGGCGACGATCCAGCCGAACACGACCGGGGCCTCGCGTTCGCCGAAGGATTCGTTGGCGAGCTTGAGCGTCGGCGGCACGGTGGCGATCCAGTCCAGCCCGTAGAAGACCGTGAACACGCCGAGGCTGTAGAACGAGAAGTCGGAGAACGGCAGGAACATCAGCGACAGTCCGCGCAGGCCGTAGTAGACGAACAGCAGCTTGCGCGGGTCGTAGCGGTCGGTCAGCCAGCCCGACAGCGTGGTGCCGATCAGGTCGAACGCGCCCATCGCGGCGAGCAGGCCGGCGGCCTGCACTTCGGCCAGCCCGCGATCGCTGCACAGCGCGATGAAGTGCGTGCCGATCAGCCCGTTGGTGGTGAAGCCGCAGATGAAGAAGGTGCCGATGAGAAACCAGAAATCGCGCTTTCCGGTGGCGCGGGCGAGCGCGCCGAACGCCGCCTGCAGCAGGCCGGTCGCCGGCGGTCCGGCAACCGCCGGCGCATCCGCCGCCGCGCCGTAGGGGCGCAGGCCGACGTCCGCCGGGCGTTCGGGAACCAGCCACAGCGCGAGCGGAATCAGCGCCGCGCAGGCGGCGGCGACCGCCCACACCACCGGTCTCCAGCCGCCGGACTCGGCCAGCGCCGCCAGCAGCGGCATGAAGATCAGGGTGCCGGTGGCCGTGCTCGCGGTCAGCAGGCCCATCATCAGGCCGCGGTTCGTCGTGAACCAGCGATTCACCACGGCCGCGCCGAGCACCACCGCGACGCAGCCGGCGCCGACGCCCGACAGCACGCCCCAGGTCAGCATCAGGTGCGCCGGCCGCGTCATCGCCGAGCTGGCGGCGGTGGAGACCGCCATCAGCGCCAGCGCCGCGACCAGCACTCGGCGGATGCCGAAGCGCTGCATCAGCGCGGCGGCGAACGGCCCGGCCAGGCCGTACAGGAAGATGCCGATCGCCGCCGACAGCGAGATCACGTCGCGGCTCCAGCCGAACGCGCGCTCCAGCGGCACGATCATCACGCCCGGCGCGGAGCGCAGCCCGGCCGCGACCAGCAGCGCGAGGAAGACGACGCCGGCGACGACGTAGGCGTAGTTCTGGCCCAGCTTCCTGGCGAGCGCTATCATGTTACGTACCGGTACGTTCGGGAAACGGATGTTACTGACCGGTACGTATCAAGGTCAAGCGGGAAGGTTTTCCCGCCGCCAATGCGCGCAGACGCGCCTACCCCAGCCATCGGAAAGCGAACGTGACCGCCAGCAAGACCAAGCCGAAGACCGCGAGCTCCGGGACGCCGCGCGCGATCGACCGCATCCGCGCCGTCGCCGACGAGATGTTCTACCGCGAAGGCATCCGCGCGATCGGCGTGGACGAGATCGTCAGCCGCGCCGGCGTGACCAAGCCGAGCCTCTACCGCAGTTTCGCCTCGAAGGACGAACTCGCCGCCGCGTACCTCAGGAGCTACGACGACCTGCTCTGCCGCCGCTTCGACGACGCCGGCGTCGGCCGCGAAAACGATCCGCGCGGGCATCTGTTCGCCTACCTGGAAGGCCTCGCCGGCCGCGCGGCGAAGCCGGGCTATCGCGGCTGCGGCCTGACCAATGCGGCGATCGAGTACCCGCAGGCCGACCATCCCGCGCGCAAGGTCGCCGACGCCAGCAAGCGCGCGTTCCGCGCCCGCCTCGTCGCGATGGCGAAGGCGATGGGCGCCGACGATCCGCAGGCGCTCGGCGACGGCCTGCTGCTGCTGATCGAAGGCACCTACAGCAGCGGCCAGCTGTTCGGCCGCGGCGGTCCGGCGAAATCTCTCGTCGCCAACGCGCGGCGGCTGATCGACGCCAGCGTTTCGCGCTGACGCCCGGCGGCGCCGTCAGAGCGCTTCGACGACGATCCGCGCGACCTCGTCGAGCTCGGCGCTGGCGCGCACCGCGTCGGCGTCGCGCAGGTAGTTGTTGAGGATCACCGCGAAGGCGATGCGCTCGCCCTTGGCGCTGACCGCGTAGCCGGCCAGCGAGGCGACCTGCGCCATCGCGCCGGTCTTGGCGAACACCTTGCCGCGCCCGGGCAGGTCGCGCAGGCGGCCGCTCAGCGTGCCGTCGACGCCCGCTTCCGGCAGCGCGCCGCGGAACGCGCGCTTGGCCGGATCGTCGGCGTGCGCCCGCAGCAGCTTCACGAACGCCGCCGCCGAGGACAGATTGCGGCGCGACAACCCGGCACCGTCGTCGAGGCTGACCGCCTCCGGCGCGATGCCGAGGCGGTCCAGATAACGCCGCATCGCCGTCATCGCGAACTGCCCGGTCGAACGGAACGGCGCGTCGGCCGCGTTCGCGCCGGACCGCTCCGCCTCCGCCGCGCCGACCATCAGCAGCAGGTTCTGCATGTACAGGTTCTGCGACAGCTTGAAGCCGCGCCGCAGGACCTCGCCGAGCGGCGGCGAGACGACGTCGCCGACCGTCCACGCCTTGTCCGCATCGCGCAGCGCGTCGCGCTGCGGCCACGACACGCTGCGCAGCTTGCCGCCGACCTCGATGCCGTAGTCGCCCAGCGCGCGCTGCAGCGCGTAGCCGGCCATCAGCGGCGGATCGGGCAGCGACAGGCGGTAGTCCGTTTCCGCCGCGCGCGCGGACACCGGTCCGAACGCGCTCAGGCGCCGCTCGCCGGGACGCCGCACCAGGCTGACGTCGCTGCGCTGCGGCGGCGCCACGGTGCGCAGTTCGTTGTCCAGCTCGAAGGCCTGGCCCATCCAGTCCGGCTCGAAGCGCAGCAGCGCCGGAGCGCCGACGCGGCCGCCCGGTTTCACGTACAGGCGCGCGAGGTTCTCGCCGACCGACAGCGCCGACGCCGGCACGCCGAACCAGCTCTGCAGGTCCGCCGCTTCCCAGCCGCCGCCGTAGCTCGGCGCGGAAAAATACGTCGCGTCGGCGACGAGGTCGCCATCGATTCTGCGCACGCCGGCCTTGCGCAGGCCGTCGGCGAGACGGCCGGCCCAGTCCGGGCTGGCCTCCGTGCCGAGCGTCGGATCGCCGCGGCCCTGCAGGATCAGGTCGCCGTGCAGGGTGCCGTCGCGTGCCGGTCGCGCCGTCGCCAGCAGTCGCGTGGAAACGCGGTAGTCGGCGCCGAAGGTCTCCAGCGCCAGCGCGCCGGTGTACAGCTTGGCGGTCGAGGCCGGTACCAGCAGGCGGTTCGCGTCGCGCTCGTACAGCGTCCGGCCGCTGTCGATCGAGACGACCTGGATGCTCCAGCTCGCTGCGGCGAAGCGCGGCGCGGCGACGTGCGCGTCGATGCGCTGCTGCAGACTCGCCGGCGCGGGCTCGGCCTGCGCGGCGAAGGCGACGGCGGCCAGCAGGCCGCCCAGCAATGTCAGTGTCCTCATCCTTGCCGCCGCTCAGTCCTCGCGCCGTTCGCGCCGGGCGACGGCGCGGCGCTGGCGCAGGTCCAGCAGCTTCTCGCGAAACTTGCCTTCCAGGCCGCGCTCGGTCGGCGTGTAGAAACTGGTTTCGGCGAGTGCGTCCGGCAGCAGTTGCTGGTCGAGCGCGACGCCGCCGGCGGCGTCGTGGTCGTACTGGTAGCCCTTGCCGTAGCCGAGCCCCTTCATCAGCTTGGTCGGCGCGTTGCGCAGGTGTAGCGGCGCCTCCAGCGTGCCGGTTTCGCGCACGACGCCCTTGACCTGGTTGAACGCCATGTAGGCGGCGTTGCTCTTCGGCGCGACGGCGAGGTAGATCGCCAGCTCCGCCAGGCCGAGTTCGCCTTCCGGGCTGCCGAGGCGGTCGTAGGTGTCCCAGGCGTCCAGCGCCATGCGCCACGCGCGCGGATCGGCCAGGCCGATGTCCTCGACCGCCATGCGCGCCAGGCGGCGCGCGAGGTAGAGCGGATCGCAGCCGCCGTCGAGCATGCGCGTCAGCCAGTACAGCGCGGCGTCCGGATCGGACGAGCGCACCGACTTGTGCAGCGCCGAAATCTGGTCGTAGAACTGCTCGCCGCCCTTGTCGAAGCGGCGCGTGCGGTCGGCCAGCACCTGCGCCAGCGTCGCCTCGTCGACGACGCCGCCCTGGCCGAGTTCGGCGGCGATCTCCAGGAACGTCAGCGCGCGCCGCACGTCGCCGTCGGCGGCCTGCGCCATCGTCGCCAGCGCCGCCTCGTCGACGACGATGCCGCTGCCGCCCAGCCCGCGTTCCTGGTCGGCCAGCGCGCGCTTGAGCGCGGCGACGATCGCCTCGGCCGGCACCGCCTCCAGCACGTGCACGCGGCAGCGCGACAGCAGCGCCGAGTTCAGCTCGAACGACGGGTTCTCCGTGGTCGCGCCGATGAATACGATCACGCCGCGCTCGATGTGCGGCAGGAAGGCGTCCTGCTGCACCTTGTTGAACCGATGCACCTCGTCGACGAACAGCACCGTGCGCACGCCCTGCGCGTAGCGCGTCTCGGCCTCGGCCAGCGCGGCGCGCACGTCCGGCAGGCCGGAGAGCACGGCCGAGATCGCGCGGAACTCGGCGTCGGCGTAGCGCGCGAGCAGCAGGGCCAGCGTGGTCTTGCCGCAGCCGGGCGGCCCCCACAGGATCATCGAATGCACGTGGCCGGCTTCGATCGCGCGGCGCAGCGGCGTGTCCGCACCGAGCAGGCGCGTCTGCCCGACGATCTCGTCGAGCGAGCGCGGCCGCATGCGTTCGGCCAGGGGCTTCAAGGCTTCGGATTCGGCGAACAGGCCGGGAGCGGCGGTGGTCGGGGACTTGCGGCGGGACATGCCGCGATCATACGTGTTCGCGCCGCGCGGGAGGACCCGGGTGCCGGGGCGCGCATCCCTCACCCGAAGCGCTGCGCGCTTCGACCTCTCCCGCGAGCGGGAGAGGTGAAAACATTCCCTTCTCCCGAGGAGAGAGGGCGGCCGGGCTTTTCTCCCTCTCCCGCAAGCGGGAGAGGTGAAGACATTCCCTTCTCCCGAAGAGAGATGGCGGCCGGGCTTTCCTCCCTCTCCCGCTTGCGGGAGAGGGCCGGTGTGAGGGAGGCGTGTGCAGCCTGCCGGTCAATTCACTCGCGAGCGCAGTCGCTGCCGCAGTCCGCGCGCTCGATCTGGATCGTCGCGTGCTCGATGCCGAACAGTTCGCGCAGCTCCGCGGCGAGCGCGCGACGGATCGCCTCGGCGTCGGCATCCGCGCGCTCGAGCACCACGTGCACGGTCAGCACCGTCCGCTTCGACGCCAGCGCCCAGGCGTGCAGGTCGTGCACCTGCGCGACGTCGCCGCGGGCCAGGATGACGCGGCGCACGGCGTCGAGATCCAACCCGCCCGGCACACCCTGCATCAGGATGTTGCCGGCCTCGCGCAGCAGGGTCCAGGTACGCGGCAGCACCCACAGGCCGATCAGCGCGGCGATGACCGGATCGGCCAGCGTCCAGCCGGTCGCCAGGATGATCGCCGCGGCGGCGATCACGCCGACCGAGCCGAGCATGTCGCTCCACACTTCCAGGTAGGCGCCCTTGACGTTCAGGCTCTCGCCGCTGCCGGCGGCGAGCAGGCGCATCGAGACGAGGTTGACCAGCAGCCCGAGCACGGCGATCACGAGCATGCCGGCCGAGGCGACCGGCGGCGGCTCGCGGAAGCGGCCGACCGCCTCCCACAGGATGTAGGCGGCGACGACGAACAGCAGGCCGCCGTTGACCAGCGCGCCGAGCGCTTCCATGCGCGCGTAGCCGTAGGTGCGTCTGGCGTCCGGCAGGCGCCGGCTCAGGCGCACGGCGACCAGCGAGATCGCCAGCGCGATCACGTCGGTGCCCATGTGCGCCGCGTCGGACAGCAGGGCCAGGCTGTTGGTCAGCAGGCCGCCGACGACTTCGGCGACGAGGAACGTCGCGGTCAGCGCGAACGCCCACCACAGCGGCTTCTCGTGGCTGTTCGCGGCGATGCCGTGGTCGTGTCCGGCGCTCATCGCCGCCCTCCCCGGCGCTGCGTCTTCATGTCGCGCCCTCCTTCTTCGCATCGCGCGATTCCAGCCATTCGTACAGCACCGGCAGCAGGATCAGCGTGAGCAGGGTCGAGCTGATCAGGCCGCCGACCACCACGGTCGCCAGCGGCCGCTGCGTCTCGGCGCCGACGCCGCTGGACAGCAGCATCGGCACCAGGCCGAGGATCGCCACGCTGGCCGTCATCAGCACCGGCCGCAGGCGCAGCGCGGTGCCCTGCAGCACCGCCTCGCGCGGGCTGCGCCCCTTCTCGCGCAGCTCGTTGAGGAAGCTGACCAGCACGATGCCGTTGAGCATCGCCACGCCGAACACGGCGATGAAGCCGATCGCCGACGGCACCGACAGGTACTGCCCGGTGACGAACAGCGCGACCAGGCCGCCGATCGTCGCGAACGGCACGTTGGCGAGGATCAGCGTGGCGTAGCGGATCGAGTTGAACGCGGTGTACAGCAGCACGAAGATGAAGAAGATCGTGACCGGCACGATGACCGACAGCTTGGCCAGCGCGCGCTGCTGGTTCTCGAACGCGCCGCCCCATTCGGTCCAGTAGCCGCTGGGCAGCTTCACCGCCTGCGCCACGGCCGCGTTCGCCTCGTTGACGAAGCCGTCGATGTCGCGGCCGCGCACGTCCATCTGGATCACCGCGTAGCGCTGCAGCTGCTCGCGCCGCACGAAGGAATAGCCTTCGGCGATGCCGACCTCGGCCACCGCCGACAGCGGCACGATCGCGCCGGCGGCGGACTTCAGCGGAATCCGCCGCAGGTCCTCGACCGAGCGGCGCGTGTCGTCGTCCAGCCGCACCGCGATGTCGAAGCGGCGCACGCCGTCGAGCAGCACGCTGACCGGCTCGCCGCCGAGGCCGTTGCGCACGACGGTCAGCACCGCTTCGGCGTTCATGCCGTAGCGAGCCAGCGCGTCGCGGTTCACCGCGATGCGGATCTGCGGCTTGCCGACGTTCGCCTCCAGCGACAGGTCGGTGACGCCGGGCACCTTCGCCAGCACGTCCTTGATGCGGCCGCTGAGGCGATCGAGTTCGGCCAGGTCCGTGCCGTACAGCTTCAGCGCCAGCGTCGCGCGCACGCCGGAGATCAGCTCCTCCACGCGCATCTGGATCGGCTGCGTGTAGCCCGGCACCACGTTCGGCACCTTCTTCTCCAGCGCCTCCTGCATCGCGTCTTCGAGCTGCTTGATGCTGCGGCCGGTCTTCCATTCCTCCGGCGGCTTGAGCGCGGTGTAGATCTCCATGTAGTTGACGTCGGCGGTCTCGCCCTTCTCGGCGCGGCCGATCATCGCCAGGGTGCTGTCGACTTCCGGGAACTCCTTGAACGCGTCGGCGATGACCTTGCTGGTGCGGATCGATTCGTCCAGCGAGGTCGACGGAATGCCGGTCACGCGCCACATGATCGAGCCTTCCTGCAGCTGCGGCATGAATTCCTTGCCGAGGAACGGAAACAGCGAAAGGCTCGCGACCAGCGCCGCGACGGCGATCGCGACCACGCCCTTGCGATGCGCCAGCGCCTTCTCCAGCAGCGGGCGGTACACGCGCTTGATCCTCGCCACCAGCCAGGTGTCGCGCTCCTCCTTGGGCTTGAGGATCAGCGAGGCCAGCACCGGGATCAGGGTCAGGCTCAGGACCAGCGAACCGGCCATCGCGAAGGCGATGTTGAAGGCCATCGGCTTGAACATCTTGCCCTCGAGTCCGTCGAGGCTGAACAGCGGCAGGAACACCACGATGATGATCAGGATCGCGAACGCGATCGGATTGGCCACTTCCTTCGCCGCGGCCAGCACGGCCGACGTCCGGTCGACGGACTCGCCGTGCTCCTTGCGCTCGGCCATGATGCGGAACGCGTTCTCGACCATCACCACCGCGCCGTCGACCATCATGCCGATGCCGATCGCCAGGCCCGCCAGCGACATCAGGTTCGCCGACAGGCCGAACTGGCCCATGCCGATGAAGGCGATCAGCATCGCCAGCGGCAGGGTGACGATGACCACCAGTGCGGATCGCAGCTCGCCCAGGAACAGGAACAGGATCAGCGCGACCAGCAGCGAACCTTCGACCAGCGCGCGCGTGGCGGTGCCGACGGCCTTGTTGACCAGGTCCGTGCGCTCGTAGATCGGCAACAGCCGCATGCCCTCGGGCAGCGCGCTGCGCACCACGTCGAGCTTGCTCTTGACCGCCTCGACGACGTTCTTCGCGTTCTCGCCGATGCGCGCCAGCGCCATGCCGAGCACGACCTCCTCGCCGTCGCGCGTGACCGCGCCGAAGCGCGGTGCCGGCGCCTCGACCACCTCGGCGACGTCGCGCAGGTACACCGGCACGCCGTCCTCGGCCTTCAGCACGATCGCGCCGATGTCGGCCGTGCTCGCCAGCAGGCCGAGGCCGCGCACCAGGAACTGCTCGCGGCCGACGTCCATCACGTTGCCGCCGACCTGGCCGTTGTTGGCCGGCAGCGCCTGGATCACGTCCTCGAAGCCGAGCCCGCGCGCGTACAGCTTCTGCGGATCGATGCGCACCTGGAACTGGCGCTCGCCGCCGCCCCAGGAGCTGACGTCGTCGACGCCCTTGGCGGTGCGCAGGATCAGGCGCACCGTCCATTCCTGCCAGGTGCGCAGGTCCATGTCGCTGATCTGCTCGCGGCTGACGCCCGGCGCGCGCTCGACCGTGTACCAGAACACCTGGCCCAGGCCCGAGGTGTTCGGGCCCATGCCCGGCTTGCCGTAGCCTTCCGGCAGGCGGTCGCCGATTTCCTGCAGGCGCTCGTTGACGAGCTGGCGCGCGAAATAGATGTCCATGTCGTCGTCGAAGTAGACCGACACGTAGGACAGCCCGAACAGGCTGACCGAGCGGATCTCCTGCACCTTCGGCAGGCCGGCCAGCGCCGATTCAACCGGCGTGGTCAGCAGCAGCTCGACGTCCTCGGCGGCCAGACCGGGCGATTCGGTGTAGACGTTGACCTGCGCCGGCGTCACGTCCGGGAACGCGTCGATCGGCACGTCACGCACCGCGCCCGCGCCGAGGAACGCGACCACGCCGAACGCGATCAGCACGAGGAATTTGTAGCGCAGGGAGAGTTCGACGAGGCGGTTCAGCATGCTGCACCTCGCGGCATCGTTCTCCACGAGGCCGAGTCGCGGCGTTTTCCTTCTCCCGCAAGCGGGAGAAGGTGCCGAAGGCGGATGAGGGAAACCGGAGTGGGGCGCCACACTCCGAAAGCCCTCACCCGCGCCTCCGGCGCGACCTCTCCCGCAAGCGGGAGAGGTGAAGCCGGAGCGCGTGTTCCGGATACGAAGCGGTATCGCAAGCGTCCGCCATCAATGCCCATGACCTTCCCCCAACTGCGCCTTCAGCAGCTGCGCCTTCATCTCGAACGCGCCCTCGACGACGATGGTGTCGCCGGCCTTGAGTCCTTCGCGGACCACGGTGGCGTCGCCGATCACCTCGCCGGTGCGCACCGGCACCGGCGCGAACGCGCCGGCGTCGTCGCGGCGGAACACCACCGTCTCGCCGTCCATCTGCACCAGCGCGCTGCTCGGCACGCCCAGGGCCTGCGCCGCCTGGCCCGCCTCGGCGTCGAGGAAGACCTCGACATAGTCGCCGCCGTGCAGGCGGTCCTCGGCGTTGGGCACTTCGATGCGCACGACCGCATTGCGCGTGGCCTCGGACGTGCGGTGCGCGCTGCGCATGACCTTGCCGCTCATGCGCGCGCCGCCGGCGACGATCGTGGCCGTGCTGCCGACCGGCACCCGCGCGACCGTGCCGGCCGGCAGCTTGGCGTCGACCCACACGACCGATTCGTCGACCAGTCGATACAGGGCGCGGCCCGGCTCGATGCGCTCGCCGACCACGAAGCTGTCTTCGGTGATGCGCCCGGCGTGCGGGGCGGCCAGCGTGAACTGGCCGTTCGCGCCGCCGCTGGCCGCACCCGGCAGGCCGTACGCCTGCGCCTTCGCGCGGGCGCGATCGAGTGCGATCTTCGCCTCGGAAATGCGCCGGCCGGCGACGGCTTCGCGGCCGAGCGCGGACACGCGCTTCCATTCCTGCTCGGCCACGCGCAATTCCGCCTGCGCGTCGGAAACCTCGACGCTGGTCAGCGTGACCAGCGGCGTCCCCGCCGCGACCTCGTCGCCGAGCTTGGCGTGGCGGCGCACGACCAGCGACACGACGCGCGGCGTGATCAAGGTGGTGCCGTACGCGTCGTCGAGCACTTCGCCCGGCGCACGCAGCTGCTCGCCGGCCAGGGCCTGCGCGACTTCGGCGGTGCGGATGCCGGCTGCCTGCAAGGCCGCGGCGTCCATGCGCACCACGCGCTCGCCCTCGCCTTCTTCGTGGCCATCTTTTTCGGCGGCATGCCCGTCCGGCGACGCCTTCGCGCCGGCCTGGGTTTCGTCGTGCGCGGCCGGCGCGGCCGGCTGCGGCGATCTCGAGCAGGCGGACAGGGCGAGTGCCGCGACGGCGCTCATCAGGATCGTTCGAATCGGTGTCATCGTCGGCATGCTCATCGGGTGGATTCCAGGCCGACCCAGCGCTCGAACCGGTTGCCGGCGACGAGGTAATCGGCGTAGTTGCGCCACAGGCGCGCTTCCAGCTCGGCGCCCGCCAGCGCGGTGTCGAGCGTCTGCTTGATCTGCAGCAGGTAGTCGGTGGTGGACAGTTCGCCCTCGCGCCACGATTTCTCCAGCAGCTGCGCGCGCCGTTCGATCTCGGTGCCGCGGCTGCTCTTCCAGCTGCGCCACGCGGCGAGCGTCGCGGCGTAGCTGTCGACCGCCTTGCGCCGCTGCGCGGAGAGCTCCATCGCGACGCGCTCGGTCTCCGCCGCGGAAGCCTCGGCGTCGGCGCGCGCGGCGACGACTTCGGCGCGATGGTCGTTGCGCAGGAACAGCGGAATGCTGACCGAGACGCCGAACACGTCGTCCTTCAGGCCGTTCTCTCCGTAGCGGATGCGTCCGCCGCCGACGTTCACGGTCGGGTCGGCGATGCGATTGCGTTCGGCCACCACAATCTCGCGCTCGGCCGCGCCGCGCACCGCCTCGGCGATCAGCCATTCGGGCAGTTGCTGCAGCGATTCCTCGCCGAGCGGTTCCGCGGCCGGCAGCGCGGACGAATCGGGCAGCTCGCCGGCCGTGGCGGGTTCTCCGCCCAACGCGCGCAGGCGGCTCTCGGCCTCGGCCCGCTCGGCGACGAGCACCGACTGCGCGGCCTCGGCCTCGTCGCGCGCCAGCGCGGCGACGTCACGGTCGAGGCCGGAGATGTCGTCGGCGTCGAACTGCTTCACCGCGAGGTCGGCGAAGCGCGTCATCGAGGCGACGCGACGCTCGCCGGTCTTCACGCGCCGGTCGGACGCGTTCCAGTCGATCCAGGCGTCGAACCAGCGGCGCGCGAAATCGCGCCGCTGCAGCTGCGCCTGGGCTTCGGACAGGCTCAGCTTCGCCGCCGCAGCGTCGCGGCGCGCGTAGCGCTTGCCGCTCAGGTCGAGCGTGAGCGCGACGCCGGCGGAACTGGTGCGATCCGGCCCCTCGCCGCTGCGCGACAGCTCCAGCTCGGGGTTGTACAGCGGCTTGGCGGCGGCTTCCAGGCGCGCCTGCGCCGCCGCCAGCTGCGCCTGCACGGCGCGCTGGTTCGGATGCTTCTGCCACGCGCTCTGCAGCGCGGCACGCAGGGTTTCCGGCGCCGTCGCGGACGCCGAATGCACGTCGCGCGCGGCGACGGCAAGACACAACGCGGCAGCCAACGCCGCCGATGAACGGAACATGGATTTCCTCCAGACAGAACCGGGAGCGATCCGCGCACGGACCGCGACTGACGAAGGTCAGGCGGCTATCGGAGGACGCAGCAGGTTGGAGGAACGCACGTCGACCGCCGGGCGCGCGGCGGCGACGGGCATCGGCGAGGCCGGCTCGAAGAAGAGCGCGAGGAACGCGTCGGCCGGCAGGGCCGGGGCATGGCCGCAGCAGTGCACGGCGTGCAGCAGGTCGTGCAGCAGCGCACCGCCTTCGCCGCGGTCCGGCGCCGCGCCCGCGTCCAGGTCGGCAACGCCGCCGGCGTCGGCCGGCGACGTCGCGGCGTGCGCCAGATCGTGCAGATCGCAGGCGAACACCATCGCCGGCTGGATCACCAGGCACAACAGCAGCAACGCCACCGCGAAGGCGCGGCAGCGATGTCCCGATGTGCGGATCCAGGCGATCATCCGGCAAGACTAGCCGGCCGGTCGCACGCTACACAATTACGCTTGCGCGCCGCGCGCGGCGACTTCCATACTCGGCGCGCGCAAGCGCCCCGCACCGACCCACCTGCATGACGCCGATCTACCGACTCGCCACGCCCGCCGACGCCGCCGCACTCGCGGCGATCTACGCGCCCTACGTGCGCGACACCGTGGTCACCTTCGAGACGGAAGTACCGGACGCCGGCGAATTCGCCCAGCGCATCGCGCGGATCGGCGCCGCCTATCCGTGGCTGCTGGCCGAACTCGGCGGCGAAGCGGTCGGCTACGCCTATGCGAGCGAATACCGCACGCGGCGCGCCTATCGATGGAGCGTGGAAGTCACCGTCTACCTGGCCGATGCGGCGCGACGCCGCGGCATCGGCCGCGGCCTCTACGCCAGGCTGTTCGAGCTGCTGCGCGCGCAGGGCTACGTCAACGCGTACGGCGTGGTGACGCTGCCGAACGCCGCCAGCGTCGGCCTGCACGAGGCGATGGGATTCGCGCCGATCGGCGTGCACCGCCACACCGGCTACAAGCACGGCGCCTGGCACGACGTCGGCTGGTGGCAGCGGGTCCTGCGCGAGCCGCCGTCGCCGCCGGACGAGCCGCTGCCGTTCGCCCACCTCGACGCGGCGATCGTGCGTCAGTCCTTGATCGGATAGACGTCGGCGTCGGGCTTGAGGTCGCCGATCACGTCGACGCCTTCGGGCGGCGTGAACTTGAACGTCGCCGCCGGCAGGTTCGCGTTGCGCTTCCAGTCGGCGAAGCGGATCTCGGTGGTGTTGCCGAGCTGGTCCCTGAAGCGCATGCGCACCAGGCTCGTCGCGTCGAAGCCGAGTTCGGCGTACTCGAATTCCGGCTCCTTCGCCTTGGAGGTCAGCTTCAGCCAGGCCAGGCCCTCGCGTTCGCCGCCCTCGGCCGCGTTGAACTGGCTGTCCAGCTGCGACAGGTCGGTCAGCACGGTCAGCGGGCTGTGCGCCTCCTCCGAACTCTGGTTGCGCACCGACACCTGCTGCAGGTCCGGTTCGTAGATCCACACGCGCCGGCCGTCGGCGACGATGGTCTGCTGGTAAGGCTGCGTCGTTTCCCAGCGGAACTGCCGCGGCGCTTCCAGCGACAGCGTACCGCGCGATTCGTCGCCGCGACGGTCGTTGGCGTCGGTGACGGTCTGGCTGAACTGCGCGGTGACCGAGCGCAGCCCCTTGGAGAACGCTTCCATGCGCGCACGCGCGGAGTCGGCGGCGTGGGCGGCGAGGCAGAACGGCAGCAGCAGCGACAGGGCGAGCAGACGCATGGACGGGATCCGCGGCGGAAACGGGAGGCGATTATCCGCGCTGCGGCTGAACGCTGCACGGACCGACGCCGCCCGCCGCTGTGCCAGAATCGCGCGCGTCTCCTTCCGTCCCGGGGTTTTCCGATGTCCGCCGCTCGCCGCCTGCTCGCCGCTTCGTGTCTCGCCCTGCTGTCGGCCTCCGCCGGCGTCGACGCCGCGGTGGTGTGCAGCGCGCAGCAGGACATCGACGTTCCGCAGGACGGCGAAGGCGTCTACCTCAACTTCGTCACCGGCGTGCACGCCGGCAGCGAAGGCGCCGTGCCCGGGTTCGACTTCGACCCCTACGCCGCGCAGTCCAGCAATCCGGCCAACCAGCTGAAGTTCTACTGGGGTTCGTCCGCCAACGGCGGCGGCGGCGTCGCCAGTGCCGGCGACGTCTACGCCGTGCTCGCTCCCGGCGACACGATCGGCGCGGCATCGCTGTTCACGCGCGCCGGCTTCACCGGCGACACCTCGGCCTGGCAGGCCGGCATCGACGGCTATCTCGGCGTGCGCTTCACCAACGAAGCGACGACTGCGATCAACTACGGCTGGGTGCGCCTGTCGACCACGGCGCCGCTGGGTTTTCCGGCGACCATCGTCGAGTGGTGCTACGAGGACGGCGGCGGCGACATCGAGATCGCCGCCGAACCGGCCGACGCGATCTTCTGCGACGGTTTCGACGAGACGGCCTGCACCGCCGGTGCGGGCGGCGGATGATCCGCGCCGCCCGCCCGCGGCCTCTCACAGCCAGCGGCCGTAGCGGCGGATGTACCAGACCTTGACCGCCTGCGTCAGGCCGCAGTAGCACAGCAGCGTCAGCGCGAGCCAGCCGAAGTACGCCGCCGGCAGCGCCGTCATGCCGAGCTTGGCGCCGAGCGGCGTGAACGGGATCGCGATGCCGGCGAGCATGATCGCCGCGGTCAGGAACAGCACCGGCGCCGCCGCCCAGCTCTGCACGAACGGAATCCGCCGCGTGCGGATCATGTGCACGATCAGGGTCTGCGACAGCAGGCCCTCGACGAACCAGCCGGACTGGAACAGCCCTTCGTGCTGCGCCGAGTTCGCGCCGAACACGTGCCACATGAGCAGGAACGTGGTGACGTCGAAGATCGAGCTGATCGGCCCGATCCGCACCATGAAGCGGCCGATGTCGCCGGCGTCCCAGCGCTGCGGCCCGCGCAGGTATTCCTCGTCCATGCGATCGAACGGGATCGACAGCTGCGACAGGTCGTACAGCAGGTTCTGCACCAGCAGCTGCAGCGGCAGCATCGGCAGGAACGGCAGGAACGCGCTCGCCACCAGCACGCTGAACACGTTGCCGAAGTTCGAGCTGGCGGTCATCTTGATGTACTTCATGATGTTGCCGAAGGTGACGCGGCCTTCGATCACGCCCTCCTCCAGCACCATCAGGTTCTTCTCCAGCAGGATGATGTCGGCCGACTCCTTGGCAATGTCGGTGGCCGTGTCGACCGAGATGCCCACGTCGGCGCCGCGCAGCGCCGGCGCGTCGTTGATGCCGTCGCCGAGGAAGCCGACCGTGTGCCCGCCGCGCTGCAGCGCCTGCACCACGCGCGCCTTCTGCAGCGGCGACATCTTGGTGAACACGGTGGTGCGCCGGACCAGTTCGTCGAGCGCGTCGTCGTCGAGCGCCTCGATCTCGACGCCGCGCGCGGCGTGCTCGACCTCGAGCCCGACCTCGGCGCAGATCTTGCGCGTCACCGCCTCGTTGTCGCCGGTGACCACCTTGACCGCGACGCCGTGCTGGCGCAGCGCGGCGATCGCCGAGCGCGCCGTGTCCTTGGGCGGATCGAGAAACGCCAGGCAACCGATCGCGACCAGCTCGGCCTCGTCGGCGACGCCGTAGGCGCGCCCGGCCGGCGGCCGGTGCTGCACCGCCACGACGAGCACGCGCAGGCCGTCCTCGTTGAGCCGGCGCGTCATCGCGCGGATCGCGCCGCGCCGCTCCTCGGTCAGCGGCACGACCGCGTCGCCGGCCTTCTCGAACGCGCTGATCGCCAGCATCTCCTCGACCGCGCCCTTGCACACCAGCAGCTCGCCGCCGGCGCCGTCCGCGAGCACGACCGACATGCGCCGGCGCTGGAAGTCGAACGGAATCTCGTCGACGACGGCGTAGCGCTGCGCGAGAGGCTCCAGGTCGCGGTGCGCGAGCACGGCCTTGTCCATCAGGTTGCGCAGGCCGGTCTGGAAGTGGCTGTTGAGCCAGCCGTAGGCGAGCACCTCGTCGTTGTCGTCGCCGTCGAGGTCCAGGTGCCGCTCGAGCACGATCCGGTCCAGGGTCAGCGTGCCGGTCTTGTCGGTGCACAGCACGTCCATCGCGCCGAAGTTCTGGATCGCATCGAGACGCTTGACCACCACCTTGCGACGCGACATCGCCAGCGCGCCCTTGGCCAGGTTGGCGCTGACGATCATCGGCAGCATCTCCGGCGTCAGGCCGACCGCGATCGACAGGGCGAACAGGAACGCCTGCAGCCAGTCGCCCTTGTCCAGGCCGTTGATGACGAAGACGACCGGCACCATCACCGCCATGAAGCGGATCAGCAGCCAGCTCACGCCGCTCACGCCGCGGTCGAAGCTGGTCGGCGCGCGCTGGCCGACGAGGCTGCGCGCGAGCGAGCCGAGGTAGGTCAGGCGGCCGGTCGCCACCACTACGCCGACGGCCGTGCCGCTGACGACGTTGGTGCCCATGTAGCACACGCCGGGCAGGTCGAGCGGGCTGTCCGGAACGCCTCCGCGCGGGTGTGCGCCGGGCGGCAGCGGCGAAGGCGCGCTCTTCTCCACCGGCAGGGATTCGCCGGTCAGGATCGCCTGGCTGACGAACAGGTCCTTGGCCGTGAGCAGGCGCAGGTCGGCCGGCACCATGTCGCCGGCGGCCAGATGCACGATGTCGCCGGCGACCAGTTCGGCGACCGGCACCTCGATCGGCTCGGCGTGCCCGTCCTCGGCGCGGCGCGTGACGGTGGCGGTGTTGCGCACCATCGCCTTCAGGCGTTCGGCGTCGCGCGCGGAACGGAATTCCTGCGTGAAGCGCAGCAGCACGCTGATCGCCACCATCGCGCCGATGATCAGCGGCCCGGTCAGGTCGTCGGCATCGGTGACCAGTTGCACGCCGGCCAGCACCAGCAGGACGACGATGAACGGATTGGCGAACGCGTGCAGCAGCTGCAGCGTCCAGTGCGGCGGCTTCTCGTGCGCCACTTCGTTGAAGCCGTCGCGCTCGAGGCGGCGTTCGATCTCGTCCGCGCCCAAGCCGTGCAGGCCGCTGCCGAGTGCTTCCAGCAGCGCCTCGTTGGGGCGATGGGCTTCCTGCGCGGCGGCGAGTTGCGGGCGCGCGGCCGGCTTGCGGGCGGCGCTGTGGAGGTCGTGGTTCTTCATGGCTCGCGTTCCGTGGGAGGTTCGCCGCGCGGCGGCGCCGGACGCGAGCCGGCCGGATCAGGACGATCCTGGCGGGCACGCGTGCGGCGGACGCGGGCGAACGGGGAAGGAAAAAGGTGCTGGTGGCGGTTTCGGATCGTCGGGCATGGCGATCAGCCGCTGGCCGGAGCGGACGGCGTGCGCTGCCGGCAGCCGGACGCGGCGTCCCAATGGCAGGTCGGCAGCGTGCTGCGAGGATCGAGCGTCCAGTGAGCCGACAGTTCGACGCGCTGCGATTCGCGCCGCGGCGGCGGCACGGTGGCGCGATAGCGCGGGCGGCGGCGCCGCGCGAGGCCGAGGAAAACGAGAAGACCGCCGCGCACGCGCGACGGGAGGAACCGGGTGTTGAGCTGCATGGCTCGCCTCCGTGTTGCCCGATGGCAACCGCGAGGCGAGCCGGACTTCCCTAGTCGGGGAAGGATCCGGCCGACCCTGGCGGATCGCCGCAGGCGCCGAGTTGGATTTGCGACGCCGTCATCCGATGCTCGCGGAGGCCGGCGCAGCGACTAGGGTGGTCGTCCATATCGTCAGTGGTGGATGACAAGGGCCGCAGCGGCGTGGCGCCGTGCGGCGGCGCGGATTCTCTGCCTCGAAAAAGACCCCGTCAATCCCCGGCGCGCAAAAAAAAATCCGCAGCGCCAAGGCGGCTGCGGATCTTCGTGTCCGGGGGCGACAAGGCGCCTGCGCTCCGGGGCGCGGCGCCGGCTAGCGTTCCGGCGGCGGCGGCGCGAGCACGGTGCGGTTGCCGTTGGATTCGGCGGCGCTGACCACGCCGTCCTGCTCCATCTTCTCGATCATGCGCGCGGCGCGGTTGTAGCCGATCTTCAGGCGCCGCTGCACGCCGGAGATCGACGCGCGGCGCGACTCGGTGACGATCGCGACGGCCTGGTCATACAGCTCGTCGTAGTCACCGCCCTCGCCGCTGGACTCGTCCTCCGGCAGGCCGGATTCACCGATCACCTTGCCGTTGCCGAGCGACTGCACTTCCTCGAGCACGCCCTCGATGTAGTCCGGCTCGCCCTGCGCCTTCAGCCATTCGACCACCTTGTGCACCTCGTGGTCGTCGACGAAGGCGCCGTGCACGCGCTCGGGCGCGGCCGTGCCCGGCGGCAGGTAGAGCATGTCGCCGTGGCCGAGCAGCGTCTCCGCGCCGCTCTGGTCGAGGATCGTGCGCGAGTCGATCTTGGACGACACCTGGAACGCGATGCGCGTGGGAATGTTGGCCTTGATCAGGCCGGTGATGACGTCGACCGACGGACGCTGCGTGGCGAGGACCAGGTGCACGCCGGCCGCGCGCGCCTTCTGCGCCAGGCGCGCGATCAGCTCCTCGACCTTCTTGCCGACGATCATCATCATGTCGGCGAACTCGTCGATGATCACGACGATGTACGGCAGCGGCTGCAGCGGTTCGGCCACGCGCGAGGGCTGCGAGGCGTCGGGCCGGAACAGCGGATCGAGCAGCGGCTGGCCGGCGTCGTCGGCGTCCTTGACCTTCTTGTTGAAGCCGGCGAGGTTGCGCACGCCGACGGCGGCCATCAGCTTGTAGCGCCGCTCCATCTCGGCCACGCACCAGCGCAGCGCGTTGGCGGCCTCCTTCATGTCGGTCACGACCGGCGCGAGCAGATGCGGGATGCCCTGGTAGACGGACAGCTCGAGCATCTTCGGGTCGATCATGATCATGCGCACGTCGCGCGCGCTGGCCTTGTACAGCAGGCTCAGCACCATCGCGTTCAGCGCGACCGACTTGCCCGAGCCGGTGGTACCGGCGACCAGCAGGTGCGGCATCTTCTGCAGGTCGACCACCACCGGCGCGCCGCCGATGTCCTTGCCCAGGGCCAGCGCGAGCGGCGACTTCAGCGCGTCGTACTTGCCGGAGCTGAGGATCTCGGAGAGATAGACGATCTCGCGGTTGGTGTTGGGGATCTCCAGGCCAATCACCGACTTGCCCGGGATCACGTCGACCACGCGCACGCTGACCACCGACAGGCCGCGCGCGATGTCCTTGTCCAGGCTGGAGATCTGGCTGCCCTTGATACCGGGCGCCGGCTGCATCTCGAAGCGCGTGATGACCGGACCGGGATGCGCGCTGACCACCTGCGCCTCGATGCGGAAATCCTTCAGCTTGAACTCGACCTGGCGCGACAACGCCTCGAGGGTTTCCTCCGAATAGCCCTTCGCCTGCGGCTTGGGCTCGTCGAGCAGGGACAGCGGCGGCAGCTCGCCCTCGCTGGAGGCGCCGGCGAACAGCGGGATCTGCGTTTCGCGCTTGGCGCGCTCGCTCTTCTCGATCGGCGCGATCACCGGTTCGATCTTGACCGGCTCGCGCTTGGACTGCTTGACCGTCTCGACCTTGCGCACCACCTCGCGTTCGGCGCGCGCCTCGCGCGCGGCGTTCCAGTCCTCGGCCTTGCGCATCTTGCTGGCGACGCCGGCGCCGGCGCCGAGCAGGAAGCGGCCGATCACGTCCATGACCTTGAACCACGACAGGCCGGTCGCCAGGGTGATCGCGACCAGCAGCAGCGCGAGCAGGAACAGCCCGGCGCCGAGCGGCCCGAAGCTGTGCATGAGACCGTTGCCGATCGCGCGGCCGAGCACGCCGCCGCCGCCGGCCGGCAGGACGCTCGGTCCGCTCCAGTTGAGCCAGGCCAGGCCCGGCGCGGCGATGAAGAAAGCGACGAAGCCGACCAGCCGCAGCGCCGGCTCCAGCGGCGAGCGCTCCTGCGTGGTGGCGCCGCGCAGCACGACCGCGCCGACGACCAGCAGCAGCATCGGCAGCGTATAGGCCACCACGCCGATCAGGAAGAATTCGAGGTCGGCGATCCAGGCACCGAACGCGCCGCCGAAGTTGTGGATCGCGCGCGCCGGATCGCCGGCGTGCGAGAAGCCGGGGTCCTCGGCGCTGTAGGTCAGCAGGCAGGCGAACAGGTAGACCGCCAGCGGCAGCAACAGCAAGAACGCCGTCTCACGCAGGCGCTTGTGCCATCGCTCGTCGAGCCGGGGTGCCGGTTTGGATTCTTTCAGTACGCGAGCCACCCGTACAATCTACCCGAATTCCCCACTACAAGACATTGAGTGAATTGAAAAGATTTTCGCGCGGCCGCGCGCGAAGACCCGCAGCGGGTCGCGCACCATACCGACGTCATGCCCGCGGAAGCGGGCATCCATTTGCTTGCAACGCTACAGCGCTTTGGATTCCCGCTTTCGCGGGAATGACGTCGACTGGTGATTTCGAGCAATCAGCCCTTCAGCGCCGGATGGACGATCTTGCCGCCCTCGACGTTGATGCCCTTCTTCAGCGGCTCGAACTTCTTCCAGTTCTTGTCCGAGGCGAGACGGCTCACGTAGGGCAGGATCGCCGCGCAGATCGCCTGCGAGGAGGTCTGCGGCACCGCGCCCGGCATGTTGGTCACGCAGAAGTGCGTGACGCCGTCGACGACGTAGGTCGGGTCGGCGTAGGTGGTCGGCTTGGAGGTCTCGAAGCAGCCGCCCTGGTCGATCGAGATGTCCACCAGCACCGAGCCCGGCTCCATCGACTTGACCATCGCGCGCGTGACCACGTGCGGCGCCTTCGCGCTCGGGATCAGCACGGCGCCGATGACGAGGTCGGCGTTGCGGATCTCGCGCGCGACGGTTTCCTCGTACGGGTACAGCGCAGTGACGTTCGGCGCGAGGTTCATCATCTCGCGCAGGCGGTCCTGGCGCTTTTCGAACACGATCACGTTGGCGCCGCCGGCGGCGGCCAGCTCGGCCGAGTTGCGGCCGGCCGCGCCGGCGCCGAACACGATGACCTTGCCGCGCTCGGTCGACGGCAGGCCGCCGAGCAGCTTGCCCTTGCCACCGGCCGGCTGGTGCAGCAGGTGCGTGCCGATCTGCGTGGCGATGCGGCCGGCGATGATCGACATCGGCGCGAGCAGCGGCAGCGTGCCGTCGGCGTCCTCCACCGACTCGAACGCCACGCCGGTGAGGCCGATCTCGAGCAGGCGCTGGGTCAGCTTCGGATCGGGCGCCAGGTGCAGGTAGCAGAACAGCAGGTGGTCCTTGCGCAGCAGCTTGAGATCGCCGGCGATCGGCTCCTTCACCTTGACGATCAGCTCGCCCGCTTCGTAGAGCTTCTTCGCGGTCGGCGCGATCTTCACGCCGACGCTCTCGAAATCCTCGTCCTTGAAGCCGCTCTTCAGGCCGGCTCCGGCCTGCACGTAGACCTCGTGGCCGCGGCGCACGAGATCGCCGCAGGCGGCCGGCACGAGCGCGACGCGCCCTTCCAGGGTCTTGGTTTCCGAAGGCACACCGATACGCATTGCAGGATTTCCTCTAGGGGACGATCAGCCAATCACGGACGGCGCCTTGAATCGTGCCCGCATTCCCTCCATTCTCCGTGGCTCCCCGCATGACTGCGCGCCGCTATGCGACGACGTAGGAATGCCGGGAAGAATCGGACCCGCCGGCGACGGATCATTCGTGCCGGCATCGGAAGAAACGCCACGAGTCGGTCGCCTCGAAAGCGGCCCGGATTATACATGAGCACTGCCAAGCACTCGCGCCTGATCATTCTCGGTTCCGGCCCCGCCGGCTACACCGCCGCGGTGTACGCCGCGCGCGCCAACCTCAAGCCCACGCTGATCACCGGCCTGGCCCAGGGCGGCCAGCTGATGACGACGACCGACGTCGACAACTGGCCCGGCGACGTCGAGGGCCTGCAGGGTCCGGACCTGATGCGCCGCATGGCCGAGCACGCCGAGCGCTTCGACACCGAAATGGTGTTCGACCACATTCACAGCACCGACCTGTCGCAGCGTCCGTTCCGCCTCAAGGGCGACGCCGGCGAGTACACCTGCGACGCGCTGATCATCACCACCGGCGCCACCGCGAAGTACCTGGGCATCCGCTCGGAGGAGCACTTCAAGGGCAAGGGCGTGTCCGCCTGCGCGACCTGCGACGGCTTCTTCTTCCGCGAGCAGGAAGTCGCCGTCGTCGGCGGCGGCAACACCGCCGTCGAGGAAGCGCTGTACCTGTCCAACATCTGCCGCAAGGTCACGCTGGTGCATCGCCGCGACAAGCTGCGCGCCGAGAAGATCATGCAGGACAAGCTGTTCGAGAAGCAGCGCGCCGGCAAGATCGACATCATCTGGAACCACGCGGTGGACGAGGTGCTCGGCGACGACGCGGGCGTCACCGGTCTGCGCCTGCGCAGCACGCAGGACGGCGCGACGCGCGAGATCGCGGTCACCGGCGCCTTCATCGCGATCGGCCACACGCCCAACACCTCGATCTTCGAAGGCCAGCTCGAGATGAGCAACGGCTACATCAAGATCCGCACCGGTCTGGAAGGCGGCGCGACCGCGACCAGCGTGCCCGGCGTGTTCGCCGCCGGCGACGTCGCCGACCAGGTCTATCGCCAGGCCGTGACCTCGGCCGGCTTCGGCTGCATGGCGGCGCTGGATGCCGAGAAGTTCCTCGACAAGGGCTGAGGCGAAGCGGAAGCCTGAAACACGAAGGACACGAAGAGAAGCGGAAGATGGGCTTTTCCCTGGTGTTCTGCGTGCCCTTCGGGTTTCGATCGTTCGCCCCGAATCCCGCATGACGACAGCGCGCTTCTACCCACGGCTCGACGACATCCCGGCCGCGGCCTGGAACGCGCTGCGCGCGGACGACAACCCGTTCCTCGACCACGCGTTCTTGAGCGGGCTCGAACGGCACGGCTGCGTCGATCCGCGCACCGGCTGGCAGCCGCATCATCTGGCGCTGTACGACGGCGAACGCCTGGTCGCCGCGGCGCCGCTGTATCTGAAGGGCAATTCGCACGGCGAGTTCGTGTTCGACTGGTCGTGGGCGCACGCCTACGAACAGCACGGCCTGGACTACTACCCCAAGCTGCTCTGCGCGGTGCCCTATTCGCCGGTGACCGGCCCGCGCCTGCTGGTCGGCGCCGGCCACGACGCGGCGGCGCTGCGCGCGACCCTGGTCGCGACGATGCGCGCCGAGGCCGAGCGCCTGCGCCTGTCCTCGGTGCATCTGAACTTCGCCAGCGCCGCCGACGCCGAGGCGTTCGCCGGCGGCGACTGGCTGGCGCGCTTCGACTGGCAGTTCCACTGGCGCAACGCTCCCTCCGAAAGCGGTGCCGGCTGGCGCGACTTCGACGACTTCCTCGGCGCGCTCAACCACAAGAAGCGCAAGAACATCCGCCACGAACGCTCGCGCGTCGGGCGCGCCGGCGTCGTCTGCGAAATCCGCCACGGCGACGAACTCGACGACGCCCAGTGGCAGGCGCTGCACGACTTCTACCTGGCCACCTTCGACGACAAGGGCAACTACGCGGCGCTGACATTGGAGTTCTTCCGCCATCTCGGCCGCACCCTGCCGCGCCAGGTGGTCGCCGTGCTGTGCCGACGCGGCGAACGGCTGATCGCCGGCGCGCTGATGCTGCGCAGCTCGACCACGCTGTACGGCCGCTACTGGGGCGCACACGAGAACGTCGAGGCGCTGCACTTCGAGGCCTGCTACTACCAGGGCATCGAGTACTGCCTGCGCGAAGGGCTGACCGCCTTCGAGCCCGGCGCGCAGGGCGAGCACAAGCTCGCACGCGGCTTCCTGCCCACGCGCACGCGCTCGTTCCACTGGGTCGCCGACACGCGCTTCCGCCAGGCGATCGGCGACGCGCTGCGGCGCGAGGCACAGGCGCTGGACGGCTATCGCGACGACCTGCTCGCGCATTCCCCGTACGCGCAGCGCCCGTGATCCGGTTGCCGTTCCTCGATCCCGATCGCGCCGAGGCCTTTCCGCCGGTCGAGCGTGCGCTGGCCGAGCCCGACGGCCTGCTCGCCGCCGGCGGCGACCTGTCGCCCGAACGCCTGCTCGCCGCGTACCGGCGCGGCGTCTTCCCGTGGTTCTCCGACGGCGAACCGATCCTGTGGTGGTCGCCGTCGCGGCGCACGGTGTTCGACACGGCCGCGATGCACGTGCCGCGCCGGCTCGCGCGCTGGCTGCGCGGCTGCGACTGGACGATCCGCGCCGACAGCGCGTTCGGCGCGGTGATGCGCGCCTGCGCGGCGCCGCGCGCGAAGCAGCGCGGCACCTGGATCAGCGCCGAGATGATCGCCGCGTACGAGCGCCTGCACGCGCTCGGCCATGCACATTCGGTCGAGGCCTGGGACGGCGACCGCCTCGTCGGCGGCGTCTACGGTGTCGCGCTCGGCCGCATGTTCTTCGGCGAGTCGATGTTCAGCGCGGCGACGAACGGCTCGAAGGTCGCCCTGCTCGGCCTGGCCCGCGCGCTGCGCGAACGCGACGTCCCGCTGCTCGACGCGCAGGTCGCCTCCGATCACCTGTTCACGCTCGGCGCGTTCGAGCTGCCGCGCGGCGAGTTCTGCACGCGCGTGGCCCGGCTCGTCGCGGCGCCCGCCTCCGCCGGCCCATGGCGCGGACAGCGCCTGCCGCCGGCGCGCGAACTCGCGCTGTCGCGATGACCGCCGCGGAGCGCTTCGCGGCCGTCGCGTATTGCCTGCAAAGATGAGAATAACTATCATTAACATTCATGCCGGGTACGCCTCGCGGCCTCCCGACCGCCGCGACGTCCCCGACGAAATCCAGGCAGAAGGACGGATCGCGCGCCGCCAAGCACAGCGCCCAGGCGCGAGGCCGCCGTCCTTCCACCGACGTCTCCTTGTGCCGCCCGCACGGCCGATCCCGACCCGGGACATCGCGCCGTATCGCCCCTCACGCCCTCTCATCGCACAATGTACGGTTCTCTTCGCTCCGATCCCCCGCTCCGCTCCGAAATGACCCAGCACGCCGTCGAACGCGTCACCCACGTCCACCACTGGAACGACAGCCTGTTCTCGTTCCGCACCACGCGCGACCCCGGCCTGCGCTTCACCAGCGGCCAGTTCCTGATGATCGGGCTGCCGGCGGAAGGCCGCCCGCTGATGCGCGCCTACAGCATCGCCAGCCCGGCCTGGGCCGAATACCTCGAGTTCTTCAGCATCAAGGTCGAGAACGGCCAGCTCACCTCGCGCCTGCAGCACCTGCAGGTCGGCGACGAGCTCCTGGTCAGCCGCAAGCCGACCGGCACCCTGGTGCTGCACGACCTGCATCCGGGCCGCCACCTGTACCTGCTCGGCACCGGCACCGGGCTCGCCCCGTTCATCAGCCTGATCCAGGACCCCGAGGTGCTGGAAGCCTACGACCGCATCGTGGTCGCGCACGGCGTGCGCGAGATCGGCGACCTCGCCTATGCGCAGTTCATCGAGCGCGAGCTGCCGCAGCACGAATTCCTCGGCGAGCTGGCGCGCGAGAAGCTGATCTACCAGCCCAGCGTCACGCGCGAGCGCTTCCGCACGCAGGGCCGCATCACCGACCTGATCGCCGACGGCCGCCTCGCCGAACTGTCCGGCCTGCCGCCGCTGCATCCGGCGCGCGACCGCCTGATGATCTGCGGCAGCCCGGCCATGCTGGCCGACACGCGCCGGCTGCTCGACGAGCGCGGCTTCGCCGCTTCGCCGCGCTCGGGCCACCCCGGCGACTACGTGTTCGAACGCGCCTTCGTGGAGAAATAACGCCTAGCGCGCCGGGCGGAACGGGCCCGATTCGGGCCGTTTGCTTCACGCCACGCTCCGATCGTGGCAGAATCGCGCGCCTTTCTGGGCCGCTCAGGCCCCGCCAACCCAAGGGAACAATGTCCAAAGACGACGTCATCGAGATGGAGGGGACGATTCTCGAAACCCTTCCGAACACGATGTTCCGCGTGAAGCTCGAGAACGGCCACGTGGTGACGGCCCACATCTCCGGCCGCATGCGCAAGAACTACATCCGCATCCTCACCGGCGACAAGGTCAAGGTGGAGATGACTCCGTACGACCTGACCAAGGGTCGCATCACGTACCGCATGAAGTGAGTCCGGGACGCACTCGGTCCCCGTGCGCAGGCGCACGCCGGACCGGGCTCTGATTCCCGCGCGCTTCATCCTCCCGCTCCGCGCGCCCGATCGCAGCGCGACGCCCCGGGAGCATTCTTCCAGGCTCCCCGCAGCGCCCGACGCATCCGCCGCGCACGCCGCGCCGGCACCGGCGGGGCCGAAACGAAAAACGGCGCCGCGAGGGCGCCGTTTTCCGGAACTTCCCGGAGCGCGGGCTACTCGACCACGGCCGGCAGCTTCTCCGCCGTCTCGCAATCGACCGCCAGCTTGCCGTCCTTCAGCGACAGCAGCACCTTGCCGCCTTCGGCGAGCTTGCCGAACAGCAGTTCGTCGGCGAGCAGGCGCTTGACGTTGTCCTGGATCACCCGCGCCATCGGCCGCGCGCCCATCTGCGGATCGAAGCCGTTCTCGGCCAGCCAGCGGCGCGCGTCGGCGTCGACGGTCAGCGAGACATGCTTCTCCTGCAGCTGCATCTCCAGCTCGATCAGGAACTTGTCCACCACGCGCAGGACGTGCTCGAAATCGAGCGCGTTGAACTGCACGACCGCGTCCAGGCGGTTGCGGAATTCCGGCGTGAAGGTGCGCTTGAGCGTCTCCATCGCGTCGGTCTGGTGATTCTGCTCGACGAAGCCGATCGTGCGCCGCGCCGCGGCCTGCGCGCCGACGTTCGTCGTCATCACCACGATGACGTTCTTGAAGTTCGCCTCGCGCCCGTTGGTGTCGGTCAGCGCGCCGCGGTCCATGATCTGCAGCAGCACGTTGTAGACGTCCGGATGCGCCTTCTCGATCTCGTCGAGCAGCAGCACGCTGTGCGGATGCTTGACGATCTGCTCGGTCAGCAGGCCGCCCTGGTCGAAGCCGACGTAGCCCGGCGGCGCGCCGATCAGGCGTGACACCGAATGCGCTTCCATGTACTCGGACATGTCGAAGCGCACCAGCTCGATGCCCAGCTGCATCGCCAGCTGGCGCGTGACCTCGGTCTTGCCGACGCCGGTCGGGCCGGTCAGCAGGAAGTTGCCGATCGGCTTGTTCGGATTGCCCAGGCCCGAACGCGCCATCTTGATTGCGCTGGTCAGCGCGTCGATCGCGGCGTCCTGGCCGAACACGACCATCTTCAGGTTGCGGTCGAGGTTGCGCAGCACGTCGCGGTCCGAGGCCGAGACCTGCTTGGGCGGGATGCGCGCCATGCGCGCGACGATGAACTCGATGTCCGGCACGTCGACGCGGCCGCTGCGGTCCTGCACCGGCAGCAGGTGCTGGCGCGCGCCGGCCTCGTCGATCACGTCGATCGCCTTGTCCGGCAGCAGGCGGTCGGCGATGTGCTTGACCGACAGGTCCACCGCCGCCTTCAGCGCGTCGTTGGTGTACTCGACCTTGTGGTGCTCCTCGAAGCGCGGCTTCAGTCCCTTCAGGATCTCGAAGCTGTCGGCGATCGAAGGCTCGACCACGTCGATCTTCTGGAAGCGCCGCGCCAGCGCGCGGTCCTTCTCGAACACGCCGCGGTATTCCTGGAACGTGGTCGAGCCGATGCAGCGCAGTTCGCCCGAGGCGAGCACCGGCTTGATCAGGTTCGACGCGTCCATCGTGCCGCCCGACGCCGAACCGGCGCCGATGATGGTGTGGATCTCGTCGATGAACAGGATCGCGCCCGGCTCCTTCTTCAGCTGCGCGAGCACGCCCTTCAGGCGCTTTTCGAAATCGCCGCGGTACTTGGTGCCGGCGACCAGCGCGCCGAGGTCGAGCGCCCAGATCGTCGCGTCCTGGAGCACCTCGGGCACTTCGCCGTCGACGATGCGCTTGGCCAGGCCTTCGGCGAGCGCGGTCTTGCCGACGCCGGCCTCGCCGACGTAGAGCGGATTGTTCTTGCGGCGGCGGCACAGCACCTGGATCGTGCGCTCGATCTCCTCGTGGCGGCCGATCAGCGGATCGATCTTGCCCTGCCGGGCCTGGTCGTTGAGGTTGCTAGCGTACTCGGCCAGCGGATTGCCGCGCGCTTCCTCGCCGCCCTCGCCTTCCTTGCCGGGTTCGCCGCCGGCCGGCTGCGCGCCGGACTCGTGGCCGAGCTTGGCGATGCCGTGCGAGATGTAGTTGACGACGTCGAGCCGCGTGATGTCCTGCTGGCCGAGGAAGTAGACCGCGTGCGAGTCCTTCTCGCCGAAGATCGCGACCAGCACGTTGGCGCCGGTGACTTCCTTCCGGCCCGAGGACTGCACGTGGTAGACCGCCCGCTGCAGCACGCGCTGGAAGCCGAGCGTCGGCTGCGTGTCGCGCTCGTCGTTGGGCGGCAGCACCGGAACGGTTTCGGTGATGATGGAACGCAGGTCGCGGGCGAGCTTGGCGGCGTCCGCGTTGCAGGCGCGCAGCACGGCCGTGGCCGAAGCGTTGTCGAGAAGCGCCAGCAGCAGGTGCTCGACGGTCATGAACTCGTGCCGCTGTTCACGCGCGTCCTTGTAGCACTGGCCGATGGTGGCTTCGAGATCCTTGCTGAACATGCGAGGGGTGCCTCCGTAATTCGCTGCGGACGATATGCGGGCCGTCCGCGCCGGGTTCAATCAGGCCCGTTCCCGAGGAAACGAACGAAGCCATTCGCGCCGTTCCTCTCCCTCTCCCGCTTGCGGGAGAGGGCCGGGGTGAGGGCAGTCGAAGCGAAACGCCTCACTGCGCCCATCCCCACTCGCGCCTCCGGCGCGCCCTCTCCCGCAAGCGGGAAAGGGGGAAAACCGAGCCTGGTCCCGTCGACTCGAATCTCAAGCCTTCTCCATCGTACAGAGCAGCGGGTGCTGGTGCGTGCGCGAGAACTCGTTGACCTGGGTCACCTTGGTCTCGGCCACTTCGCGCGTGAACACGCCGCAGACGCCCTTGCCACGCGTGTGGACGTGCAGCATCACCTGCGTGGCGCGTTCGCGGTCGAGGTTGAAAAATGTTTCCAGCACCACGACGACGAAATCCATCGGCGTGAAGTCGTCGTTCAGCAGGATCACCTGATACAGCGGCGGACGCGCGACTTCCGGGCGCGACTCCTCGACGGCGAGGCCCGGCTGGTGTTCGGTGTGTTGTTCGGGGTGCTGTGCCATTCGTCTGGACGTCTGCCTGCTGGGTCGAGTATAGCGCCGCCGTTCGGGCGGCCGCGTCACAGATGATGCCGAAAATCCGCAGCGCAAGGCTCCACCCGGCGCCTGTTAGACTGGGATGATGACGAGTGCGATCCCGTTGCAGAACTCCGAACTGGCCGAAGCCGCCGTCTGGCGCCCGCACGTGACCGTGGCGACCGTGGTGCCGCGCGACGGCCGTTTCCTGCTGGTCGAGGAGAGCGTGCGCGGGCGCGTCGTGCTGAACCAGCCGGCCGGTCATCTCGACCCCGGCGAGACGCTGCACGAGGCGGCGCTGCGCGAGACGCTCGAGGAAACCGGCTGGAGCGTGCAGCTGACCTGCCTGCTCGGCGTGCAGCAGTGGCTGGCTCCCGACGGCGAACATTTCCTGCGCTTCACCTTCGGCGCCGAGGCGCTCGGCCACGACGCGGCCAGGCCGCTCGACGACGGCATCGTGCGCGCGCTGTGGATGACGCGCGAGGAGATCGTCGCGGCGGCCGAACGGCTGCGCAGCCCGATGGTGCTGGCCGGCGTCGACGACTGGCTGGCCGGGCGGCGCCTGCCGCTGGACGCGATTCGCGGCGTCTCGTGAGCGCAGCGGACGTCATCGTCGGCCTTTCCGGCGGCGTCGATTCGTCGGTCGCCGCGCTGCTGCTGCAGCGCTCGGGCACTACGATCGCCGGCCTGTTCATGCAGAACTGGGAGGAAGACGAGCGCAACGGACCGTGCCGCGCCGACGCCGACCGCAAGGACGCCGTCGCGATCTGCGCCAGGCTCGGCATCGCGCTGCACGCGCGCAACTTCGCCTCCGAGTACTGGGACCAGGTGTTCGCGCGCTTCCTCGACGAATACCGCCGCGGCCGCACGCCGAACCCGGACGTGCTGTGCAACCGCGAGATCAAGTTCAGCCTGTTCCTCGATCACGCGCACGCGCTCGGAGCGGCGAAGATCGCCACCGGCCACTACGCCCGCGTCGACGAGGTCGACGGACGCTTCCGCCTGCGCCGCGCGCTCGATGCCGGCAAGGACCAGACCTATTTCCTGCACGCGCTCGGCCAGGGCGCGCTGGCGTCGACGCTGTTCCCGCTCGGCGAACTGCAGAAAAGCCAGGTGCGCCGCCTCGCGCAGGAGGCCGGCTTCGCCACGCACGACAAGAAGGACTCGACCGGCATCTGCTTCATCGGCGAGCGCGACTTCCGCCAGTTCCTTTCCGGCTACCTGCCGGCGCAGCCCGGCCCGATGCGCACGCCCGACGGCGTCGCCGTCGGCGAGCATCCGGGCGTGTTCTATTTCACGCTCGGCCAGCGCAGCGGCTTGGGGATAGGCGGCCGCCGCGGCAGCGAGGGCGAACCGTGGTACGTGGTCGGCAAGGACGTCGCCGACAACGTGCTCTACGTCGCGCAGGGCAACGCCAACGACTGGCTGCAGTCGCACGTGCTCGACGCCGGCGAGCTGACCTGGATCGCCGGCGCCGCGCCGGCGGCACGGTTCCGCTGCACGGCGATGACGCGCTACCGGCAGCCGGACCAGGCCTGCCTCGTCGAGATCGACGGCGACCGCTGCCGCGTGCGTTTCGACGAGGCGCAGCGCGCGGTCACGCCGGGGCAGTCGGTGGTGTTCTACGACGGCGACGTCTGCCTCGGCGGCGGCGTCATCGAGCGCAGCGACGCGCCGTTCGGCGGACTGCAGCCGCTGCCGCGCGCCGCGGAGCCGGCCCATGCGTGAGTCGCGCGTCATCGCGATGGCCGGCGTGCTGCAGGCCTGCCGCCTCGTGCGCGACGTCGCCACCCAGGGCCGCGCCGATGCCGTCGCCGTGCAGGCCAGCCTGGCCAGCGTGTTCCGCTTCGACGCCGACAGCGCAGCCGGCGTGTTCGGCGGACTCAGCGGCCTGCACCTGGGCCTGGAAACCCTGCTCGACCAGTTCGAGAACGAACGCCGCGACCTCACCCTGACCCAGCTCGTGGTCGGCGTGCTGCGCCTGGAGCGCAAGCTCGTGCGCCGCCCTTCGATGTTGCGCGAACTGCGCGGCGGCATCGAGGCGATCCAGCGCCAGGTCGACCATCTCGGCGTCGCTCACGCGACCGTGCAGTCGCGGCTGGCCGAGCTGTACGTCGCCACGCTGTCGCAGCTGCGCCCGCGCGTGGTCGTGCACGGCAATCCGCTGCACCTGGCCGACACGCAGAAGGTCGAGCAGATCCGCGCCCTGCTGCTCGCCGGCGTGCGCGCGGCGGTGCTGTGGCGCCAGGTCGGCGGCAGCCAGCTGCGCCTGCTGGTGCGTCGCCGCGAGTACGCGATGCTGGCGCGCGGCCTGCTCGCGCGCAGCACGCTCGATCGCGGCTGAGGAACGCGGCGGCGCCGTTCCGACGGAGCCGCCGGCCGACGGCGTCCGCCGAGAACGCTGGAGCCGTCCGCGACGACAGCGGGCCGGAACTTCACCTCTCCCGCTCGCAGGAGAGGTCCGGCGCCTAGGCGGCCGCAGGAAGACCGTGGCGGGCGCGCCGCCCTATTCCGCAAACGCGTTGCGGCCGACGATCAGGTTGTCCATCACGGTCCAGCTGAAGATCGTCGGCGCGATCGAATCCTGCGACTCGATCGTGACGCTGGCGATCGGCGCCGTCGTGGTGAAGCCGCGGAATTCCGAGCGCCCGGCCGCGACGAAGGTCTCCTGCGTGCCGTCGCCGAGCGTGACGGTGACGTTCATCGGGCTCGGCATCTCGTCGACGTCGGTCGCCCAGAAGTTGCCGCCGACCGCGGTCACCTCGCCGCCGGTGAACGTGACGACGATCTTCGCGCGCGCGTCGTACGTGGTGATCACGCCGGGCATCGTGTAGCTGAGGAAGCCGCCGCCGTCGATCGGCAGCAGGTCCGTCGCCAGCGTGTAGGCGAGCTCGCCCTGCCGGTAGCGGTAGCCGATGCCGAAGCTGTTCACGGTGACGTTGGTGAACGGGTTGTCGAAGTAGCCCGGCTCGACGCGCGTGAGGAACGTGGCGCGATCGGTGTAGAGGCCAGGGCGCGGTTCGCCGCCGTCGCCGGGCGTCTCGAAGCCGCTGGCGAACAGCGCATCGGGCGGCGTCACGGTCAGTTCCACCGGCAACGTGATCGAGGGCTGCGCCGGATCGTTGCTGAGCACGCACAGCACCGCGGCATGGCTGCCCTCCTCCAGCGCACCGGCGTCGAAGCCGACCGCCGCCAGCGGCGCGGATTCGCCGGCGCGAAGCTCGCCGCCGGCCGGCATCGCGCGCAGCCAGGAAACATCGCCCGGCGCCGAGCAGTCGGCCGGCGCTTCGACGATCTGGTAGCTCAGGCGGCTGCCGGGAGTGCCGTCGTTGGCGATCGTCAGCGGCTCGATGCGCGAGGCACCGGCCGCGACCGCGACGCGCAGCGGCGACGGCGCCACCGAAACCGACGGCGCGATCGTGCCGACGGTGAACTCGACCGGCACGCCGACGCGGCGGCGCAGCGGATCGTTGCTGCTCAGGCACACGTCGGCCGAATGCAGGCCGTCGGCGAGGCCGCTCGGATCGAGCGTGACCGTCACCTGCGTCGGCGGCGCGTCGGCAACGACGGTGCCGCTGGTCGGCGAGACCGACAGCCACGGCACCTCGCCGGGCAGCACGCAGGTCCGCGACGGACGCGCGATCGCCATCGCGCGGATGCCCTGGCTGGGAGAGCCGAACAGGGGACCGATCGGCTGCGCGGCACCGTCGACGAGATCGACCGCGTAGACGTTGGTGGCGAAGGCGGCGTCGTTGCCTTGGCGGTACTGCTCGTTGGCGGCCAGGTACAGCACGCCGGACGACGCATCGAAATCCAGGTGCATGCCGCCGCCGGCGAAGTCCAGGCCGATCGGCACCGGCAGCTCGAGGCCGAGCGAGCCGATCGCGGCTGCCGCGCCGGTGTCCTTGTCGATGGCGAGCAGCGTGCCGGTTTCGCCGTCGACGCCGTACATCAGGCCGTCCGGGGCGATCGCCACCGCCGACACGTTCATCTGCGGCGGCAGGCCGCTGCCGGCGAGCGGTCCGACCAGCGAGGTCGCGCCGGTCGCGCGATCGATCGTGTACAGCCGCGACGTGCGGTCGCGGGTGAGGTCGGTCAGGTACAACCGGCCGCTGCTGGCGTCCCAGCGCAGGCCGCGCCAGCCGACGCGGGCGGGGTCCGGCGTGGCTTGGCCGATCGGCGTGAGGTCGCCGACGAGCGTATCGACACTGCCGAAGCTGCCGTCGAAGGTGATCACGTAGAGCTTGCTGAAGTCGTTGTCGGCGAAGCTCGTGCCGGAGATCTCGGCCGGCAGTCCGATGCGCAGGGCGGTCAGGGTTTCCGGGCGCAGCAGGTCGAGCGACCAGAAGTACTGGCGCGGCTCGCTGCCGAACAGGTAGGCGGGCACGCCGGCCGTGCTTTCCGGCGCCATGCGCGTGCCGGAAAGCATCGCAGCCGCCCTCGGCGCGATCTGCCGCTGCGTGCGCGGGAAATGCGCGCGCGACGAGGGCAGTTCGTCCAGGCTCCAGTCCAGGTCGACGCGCCCGTCGTTGCCGATCGCCAGCGCGGTGGTCACCGGCGTGCTGCTGCCCGAGGGAGCGGCCTCGTCAATCGACGCCGGCGTCAGGGCGAGCACCGCCGAGCTGACCTCGACGTCGACGCCGGCCTGCGCGACGAGCACCGTCGCGTTCCAGTGCCAGTCGATCGCCGACGGCGGCAGATGCGGCAACGCGGTCGCGTACGAATACTGGTTGACGATCGAGCGATCGGCGTTCTGCAGGCCGATCGTCGCCCTGCCGGCATTGTCCCAGCCGGGACTGGCGGCGGCGCCGAAGCTGAGGCTGTCGTAGACGAACGAGAGCGTGCCGTCCTCGCGCAGGATCGCCTCGAAGTTCGCGCGCTGCGGCGTGTAGTCCGGCCAGCTCACCTTCGGCTTGTTCCACTGCACGATCAGCTCGCGTGCGCCGGGCTCGCCGCGCACCTGCCAGTGCACGCCGTCGGTGAGCGGCGCCAGGCCGCCGGAGGTGAAATCGTCCCAGTGCGGAAGGATCGTCGCGCCGCCGATGTCGTAGGACGGCAGCGGCACGTTGTTCCAGTACAGGTTCAGCTGCTCGCAGGCGAGAAAGGAGCGGCCGAAGATCAGGCCGCCGTTGTCGCCGACGCACAGCGTGTCCGACGGCACGCCGTGCAGCGTGAAGGCGAACGGCAGCGCGATCGCGACCGTGCGGTTGTCGCCCGGCACCAGTGGCGTGCCGGTCTGGCGGATGTCGACGAACGGCGTCGCCGCCGTGTCGTCGGCGCTGTAGCCGAGGTCGCCGCCGAAGGCCTTCCAGGTCGCCGTGTGCGTGAAGTCGCCGAGGTCGCGCGCGACCACGCTGCGGTGATGGACGTAGGTGCCGCCGCCGGCCGCGATCGGCGTCGGCTGGCTGGCGAAGACGACGCCGTCGACGCTGTCCTGCAGGGTGCTGAAGGCCACCTCGACCGCCGAATGGTTGGTGACCGTGTAGCAGAAGTCGACGCTGTCGCCGACCTGCGCGACTACTGTGGTGTCGGTGCCGCAGCTGGAGCCGTCGCCGTTGAGCGTGAGTCCGACCGTGAGGCCGAGTTCCGAGCCATTGAGCTGGCCGGCGGCGGCGCTCAGTTTCACCGCGGCGTGGGCCGCCTTGGTCGTGGCGCCCGCACGTGTGCCCGCCGGCGCGGCGCCGGCCGCGGCGACGCCGAGCAGCGCCGCAGCGGTCGCTGCGCAGAACACGGCCGCGGGCGTCCGCAGCGACGATCCATTCCGAACTTTCATTGACAACCCCCGATGCGCTGGTGCCGCCGTCGCGCGATGCGTGCGGACGGCGGCGCTTGCTTGTGTGTTCGCCTCGACGCCGGCGTCACGGCCCTGCCGGCTCGTCCGTTACGCCCAGTTCGATCGTCTTGCCGGCGGCGTTGGTGCCGCTGGCGCGGATGATCCAGTTGCCCTGCACGCTGCCGCCCCAGCCCGGCTGGTTGGCCAGGCGCAGGCCGACGTCGCTTTCGCCCAGGCCCGGCACCGCGCCGGCCGGCGCGTCGTAGAGGGAGCCGATCCACGAGCGGCCCTTGAACGGACCGACGTCGGCAGTCATCGAACGCGTGGCGTTGCGTGCCGTGCGCATGTTGCTGAGCGCGATCAGCACGTCGCCGGGGCCATCGACGACGATCGGCGTCGGCAGCTCGATGGTGGTGAACACCGGCACCGGACCGGGCGCCGGCAGCGCGAAGTCGATGTAGGAGCCGACCAGGGCCGCGCCGTTGCTCGGATCGGAATCGTCGTCCTGGTAGACGTGCACCGGAATGCGGTCGCCCTCGTCGTTGCCGGCCACCTGCATGTCGATCAGCGTGGTGATCGAGCGGATCGTGATCGGAAAATCGGTCGGCGCCGGCGTGAAGCGGTTGAGCCAGACGAACTCGGCGTCGTTGGCGAGGATTTCGTAGTCGATCGCCAGCGAGTCGAGGCGGAACTCGCACTCGCCGCTGCGGCAGCCGATGCCGATGCCCGGCTCGTTGCCGATCACCAGCGTGAAGTGCTGGTCCGGCGCGAGCCCGTTCGCCTCCTTGAACACGATGCGGCCGAAGGTCGGCTCGCCGAGGGTGCGCGTCGGCTCGACGGTGATCTCCAGCGTCTGCGTCGCGCCGCTGCCGAGCGCGAACGTCGCCGGACTGAACGTCACCTCGACGCCGGGCATCTCCGCCGTCGCGGTCCAGTTGCCGTCGCCGCCGAGGCGGTTGCGCAGCGTGCGCGTCCAGCTGCACTGCGGCGCGCATTTGAGTTCGCGCAGCGAGGCGAGATTGAGCGCCTTCGGATCGAGCGTGCCGCCGGACGGGTCGGCGGCGAGATAGCGCTCGTAGCTCTCGTCGAGGGTCAGGCCGGCGCGCGCGGCCAGGCCCGCATCGATGCGGCCGCTGCCGACCTGGTCGGCGTTCCACGGCGTCGCGCCGTCCTCCTGCGTGCCGCCGCCGGCCGCCGTGGTCTGCAGCGCGGACTTGATCTCCGACACCGACCAGTCCGGATGCAGCGCGCGCAGCAGGGCGGCCGCGCCGGCGACGTGCGGGCTGGCCATCGAGGTGCCGCTCATCGCGAAGTAGTTGCCGTCCTGCACGCGCCCGGCGGCGTAGATGTCCACGCCGGGCGCGCTGACGTCCGGCTTGGTCAGGGCGGAATACGGCTCGGGAGTCGGGCCGCGGAAGCTGAAATCCGCCAGCACGTCGCCCGGCCGCCCGGCGACCGCGGATGCCTTGAGGAAATCGCCGACCGCGCCGGCACCCTGCGCCGCGCCGTCGAAGCCGTCGGCGAACACGCGGCCCTCGACCGGCGCCTGCTGATGGGCCTGGACGAATTCGATCAGCGCGTCGGAGAGGAGCGGATCGTTGATCTTGAACAGCGCGGCGGTGGCACCGGGCGCGCTCATCACGGTCGCGTCGTTGCGGTCGTTGGCGATCAGCACGACCCGCGCGCCGGCGGCCGCCGCGTTGGCGGCCTTCTCCACGAAGCTGCATGCGGTGGTCGCCGGCGGCGTCGCGCCGCGGCGGACCAGCGCGATCGCGCCGCTGAAATAGCCGGCCGGGAACGCGCCGGTTTCGCTGCAGCCGGCGATGTTGTCCGGATAGGTGCGGATCGGCACGCCGGCCAGATCGGCCACCGCCGACAGGTCGACCTCGGCGGCGGGGACCACGCCCAGCTCGTGCAACGGCGGCGGCGGCGTGCCCGGGCCGGTCAGCGTGAAGCGTGCCGGCGCGAGCAGCCGATCGTGCGTGGACGCCGCGACGGTGGTGATCCACGGGCCGAGATGCGAGACGCGGCCGACCGGATCCTGGCAGCTCGAGCGCGTGTTGCCGGCCGAGGCGGCGACGAAGACGTCGGCGGCGACCGCGTCGAGGAAGCTGCGGTCGTCGATGTCCTGCCACGGCGAGCCGCCGCCGCAGGTCGGCCCGATCGAATAGTTGGCGACGTCGATCTGGTCGACCACCAGGCTTTCGATCGCCGCCGCGATCGAGTCGTCGTAGATGCCGCCGTCGTCGTCGTTGGCGACCTTGTAGGAGTACACCGCCGCGCACGGCGCGACACCCGACATGGCCACTCCCTCGGGCAGGTCCGGCGGCGGCGCCGCGCTGCTGTCCACGCGGTTGCCGGCTGCGGTGCTCGCCGTGTGCACGCCGTGGCCGAGCACGTCGCCCTCGACGAGGAAGCCGGCCTCGGGATTGGGTCCGTCGCAATGGCCGGCGGAACTGACATTGCAGTCGAACGCGCGCAGCTTCGGATGAGTGCCGTCGAAACCGCAGGCGGCATCGTCGGCGAACGAGGGATGCGCGCTGTTCGCGCCGGTGTCGATCACGCCGACGCGCACGCCCTGCCCGCGCGTGGCCGTCACGCCCTCGCCGTTCCAGATCGCGTCGGCGCCGATGAACGTCGGGCCGCGGAAAGTGCCGGGCGCGAGCCGGCGCACCGGCCGCACCGAGACCACGCCGGGCAGGCGCGCGACGCGCTGCGCTTCCTCCAGGCTCATCGGCGCCGAGATGCCGTTGCGCTGAATGCCGTAGGCGTGCCGCACGTCGAGCCGGCGTCCCAGCGCCTGCTCGATCGTCGCCACGCGCGCCGCGCGCTGCGTGTCGAGATGACGGGCGTAGGCGCGCGCCGGCGCCGAATCCGCCTCCAGCTTGCGCGCGCCCGTCGCCGCCGGCGCGGTCGCGGCCAATCCGCCCGCGCCGCCGAGGTAATGCAGCAATCCCGCTTCCTCGAACGTCACCAGATAGCGGCCGGTATCGCTCGCCTCGATCAACGCCCGCCTCTCGACGCCGGACGCCGCCGCCGGCAGCGGCACCGCCGCGGACAGGGCGAGGCCGATCGAGCAGGCCAGCAGGCTGTAGCACACGCGATTGTTCATGGTTGCAAACCCCGTGGAAGGCGGCGTCCGCTGGGGACGCCACCGGCTGAATCGGTCTGTTCGCGCATGCGCGCAGGGCGACGCTTCCGCCCGCGACCCGCCGCGCTCATCGCTGTTCGTCGAAGCCGCTGGCGAAGATGTCGGCGTCGGTGCCGGTCACGGTGAAGTCGACCGGCACCGCCACCGGCCGGTAGCGGTGCTGCGGATCGTTGCTGTCGATGCACAGCTTGGCCGTGTAGCGTCCGGGCGCGAGGCCGCCGGCGTCGAAATCGATCGCGACCTCGGCCGCGGCGCCGGCCGCGGTGACGTCGCCGCCGGTGGCGAACGACAGCCACGGCACCTCGCCCGGCCGCGCGCAGTCGCCGTACGGCACGGCGATGGCGAAGGCCAGCACGTTGGCGATCGCCGAGCTGTACGGCGACACCCGCGTGGCCGTACCGGTATGCGTGTCGATCGTGTAGAGGCCCGGATCGTCGGGCGTGAACATGTTGAAGTCCGGGCTCGACCAGAACCACAAGGTGCGCGTGGACGGATCGAAGGCCAGGCCGGCGCCCGGGCCGGGATAGCGGTCGCGCGGATCGAGCAGGCCGTCGTACCAGGGGAAGTCCTCCCCCAGCGGACCGACGACCTCGTACGCACCGGTGGCCTTGTCGACCCGCAGCAGCACGTCGGTGTGCAGGTCGACCGCGTACATCTGGCCGTCCGTGTCGACGGCGACGAAGGCGAACTCGACGTCGTTCTGCACGTCGCCGACCGCTTCGGCGGTGCCGGCCACCGGATCGATGCGATACAGGCGGCTGCGCAAGCCGTCCTCGTCGTCCGGATCGAGCATCCAGCCGCTGGCGTAGAGCGTCTGCGCGACGTCGTCCCAGGCCAGGCCGGCGAACCACGGATAGAGCGGCTGGCCGATGCGCGGCAGGATGCGCTCGGCGACCGTGCTGCGCGCACCGCTGGCGGTGTCGACGACGCTGAGTGCGCCGACGATGTCGAGCAGGTACAGGCGGCTGAAATCGTTGCCGAGGAACGCACCGCCCACGTACGGCCAGAACGCCGCGCTCCCTTCCTGGTAGGCGAACTCGGCCGGGCTGAGGATCACCTCGACGCCGTCGCCCTGCGCGGCCAGGTCGGTCGACACCAGCTCCGGCTGCAGGCGCGGGTTGCTGACGGTCAGCGCGTAGGCCGGCACCGGCGGCAGCCCGGCCTCCGACGCCGCGGCCGGCGCCGGCCGCGCGGAAGCGGCGGCGGGAATCTCGTCGAGGTTCCAGCGCAACGGACGATCGCCCTGGTTGGCCAAGCGCAGCGTCTGGCGCGTGCTGCCGCCGGCCGGCGCGCTGGCCTGGAGCGCCGCGGTTTCCAGCGCGAGCCGTGGCGCGCCGAGGTCGATCTGCAGCGACGCCGAAGCGCTGTAGCTGCGCGGTACGGTCGGCTGCCAGCGGATCGCCTTGCCGTCGGTGAGCGACGGCTCGCGATAGGAATACTGCAGCGCGTGGCCGGCGTCCTGCTGCAGACCGACCGCGGCCCACTGGCCGTGGTCGCCGGCCGGCGAGAGGCTGTCGGCGAACAGCATGTCCTTGTAGAGGAAGGTGATCGCGCCGCTGGCTTCGTCGATCTTCACTTCGAAGGTGATCGTGCCGGGCTCGATTCCGCCGGCCTGGTAGCGCGCGTAGTCGCGCCACTCGAACACCAGCTGGCGCTGGCCCGGTTCGCTGCCGACGACGTCGAAGTAGGTAGCGCTGGCCGCGGTCGGTCCGGGCGCCAGGTCCAGCCACGACGGCAGGATCGCCGGCTCGGCCGTCGGCAGCACCGCCGGCAGCGGCTGCGCCGGCAGCGTCGATTCACGGCAGTAGACCGGGTTGTCGTGCGGAATGACGTAGAGATAGCCGTTCTCCATCATGCACACGACCCGGCTCGGCGCGCCGAAGAAATCGATCGCGAACGGAAGCTGCAGGAACGACACACCGCGGCGCGCGCTTTCCGACTGCGACAGGTCCAGGTACTGGGCGGCGACGCGGTCGTTCCAGACGTAGCCCGGACGCGCATCGCGCGCGGTCCAGCTGGAGACGATCTGCGGCTGGTCCTCGACCGTGACGACGCGGTTGATCTGCCAGGTCTGCGCCAGGCCCAGGTGCTGCTCGAAGGATTCCGCCGTCGCCGGCGCCGTACCGGTCAGTTCGTGCACGCTCAGGTCGCTGCCGCTGCGGTTGCTCAGGCGGTAGCACAGGTTGAGGCGATCGCCGGGCGCGGCTTCGATCCGCGGCGTGCCGTCGCAGGCGTCGGGCCGTTCGGGATCGTGCGGCGTGGCGGTCAGGCTGAACTCGACCTCGCCCGGTGTGCGGCCGCGCCGGCCGGCGATGCGGAACGCGTAGTCGACCTTCTCCGGCTCGGAGCGCAGCACCGACGCCTCGAAGCAGCGTCCGACCCATTCCCATTCCGGACAGATCGGATCGGCGGCGTAGCCGAAGCTGTAGCGGAACAGGCCGGGGCTGCCGACCGCGACGGTTTCCTGCGGAAACGCGTACAGGTACGAGGAGTGCCCCAGGCGCGTATGCGCGTCGAACCGCTCGTGCTCGACGAACTGCGCGACGATCCAGTAGCGCCCTGGCGGCAGCGCGCAAGGCGCCGGGAAGTTCACCGCGGCGGAGGGAAAGACCGCCCCGAACGGCGTGGCCGGGAACGTCGCCGGCGCGTTCTCCAGCGAACACACCGGCGTCGCCGCCGGGCGGCCGCGCTCGTCGGGGACGATCTTCAGGTTGACGAAGCGGCTGGGTCCGCGGTCGCAGCCAGGCTGGTCGCAGTTGCCCCCGGCGACCAGGTAGACCGTCTCGACGCTCCAGCCGTCGGCGTCGTAGACGGCGAAGTCGTCCGCCGCCTCGGTCGAGCGCAGGCTGTCCTGGGTGCGCGAATAACCGCTGACTTCGATCAGCTCGCCGTCGAAGCCCGGGGCCTGGTCGAACAGCACGCCCGCTTCGTCCACCCGCGATGCGGACGCGACGGCCGCGGCCGGATGCACCGCCATCAGGCACAGCGCGAGAAACAAGACGTGGACGATGCGATGCAGCACGGCGACCTCCCCGGTCATGGAATGACGTGGCCGGCTTTCGTTCGAACCGGCTCGACCGGATCGTCGCCGGGGGCGGTGCAAGCGGCAATCGCGGCCGGTTATGCAGGCATCACACGGCGGTTACACGGCGGTTGAATCCGTGTGACAGCGGCGCAAGGCCGCGCCTCGGCTGCGTTTTCCGACTGGCGGCTAGCGCGCCGCGCTGGCCGTGCGCGCGCTCGATTCGAGCATCAGCGCGGCCGGGATCGACCGCTCGCCGGCCAGCCGGCGCGCCTGCTGCAGCGCTTCCTTCCACAGGTCACGGCGCTCGTAGCGGTGCAGCACGGCGACCTGCATCAGCGCGCTGTCGTAGTCGTGCGCCGCATAGACGCTGGTGCGTCCGGCCAGCGCGCTGGCCTGCTCGAGCCGGCCGCCGCCGAGCAGCCAGTCGGCATAGGACACCGCGACGGCGACCAGACGGGACGGCCCGCCCTCCTCCGTGACGAGGCCCAGGGCTTTTTCGTAACGCTGCCGCGCCTCGGTTTCGTCGCGCCGGTGCGCGGCCCATTCGGCGCGCGCGAGTTCGAGCATGGCGTGGGCCGGATGCGAATCGGCCAGCTGCAGCGGCGGCTCGATCTGCGCCGGATCGGCGCGGCCGTCGGCGAGCAGCGCACGCTGGCGCAGCAGCACCAGGTACGCACGGCGCCGCGCGGTCGGCTCCTGCGGCCAGGCGGCGAGCGCGCGGTCGGCGGCGTCCACGGCGGCCTTCCACTGGCCCAGGCTCCAGGCCAGCTCGGTCTGGAAGTCGTACAGGTAACGCAGGCTCTGCTCGCCCAGCCCGTCCGACAGCGACTGCGCCTGCGACGCCAGCTGCAGGGCCTCGCGATGGCGGCCCAGGCCGAGCAGGACGCGCCCGCGCCGCGTGGTCACGAGCAGCGCCAGGGTCGGATCGCCGACGCGTTCGCGCAGCGCCCATTGGCGGTCGCTGGTGGCGAGCGCGTCGGACCACTGCAGCAATTCCATCTGCGCATCCAGCAGGGCGTGCAGGCTGGCCACGGTACGCTCGACCACGCCGAACGCGTCGAAGGTGTCGGCGGCCTTGGCCAGGTACGGCACGGCCGCCTCGAAGCGCCCGCGCTCGCCCTCGATCACGCCGAAGTACATGTCCACCTGGGCCAGGCCGGGACGGTCGCCGGCCTGCTGCAGCTGGATCCGCGCCTGGCCCAGGTCCGCGGCGGCGGCGTCGAGCTGGCGCAGCACCGTCCGCGCGATCGCGCGCCCGGCCAGCGCATTGCCCAGTTCGTCGGGCGAGCCGGCGGTCTGCAGGACGCCAATGGCCTTGCCGTAGTCGCGCTCGGCCTCGACGAAGCGCCGGCCGCGGTAGTGCAGCTTGGCGCGCACGCTCAGGGCGCTGCCGTACAGCGCCGAATCGGCGTCGAGCGCGCCGCCGTCGAGCGCGGCGTCCAGCTCGCGCCGCGCCTCCTCCAGGCGCCCGCCGAGCAGGTCCAGGCGCGCGCGCTGGATCTGCGCGCGCGGATCGGTCGCCTGCGATGCCGGCAGCGCGTCCAGCACCGCGCGCGCCTGCTCGAGGCTGCCCGCCAGCATCGCCGCGTGCGTTTCGCTGAGGCGGCCGAGCAGCGCATCGTCTTCCGGGTTCGTGCTCTCGCCCGCCGGCACCGCTTTGCCGAAACCGTCGCGCAGGAACAGGTCCGCCGCGCGGCGCGCGGCGGCGATCGCGTCGGTGTCGTTGGCCTGTACGCGCAGTTGCCTGCCGTCGGCGAGCGTGCCGGCCAGGACCACGTCCCAGCCTCGCGGCGAGCGCGTGGCATTGCCCTGCACCATCGTGCCGACACCGAGCCGCGGATCGAGCCGGTCCAGGCTCGGCGCGCCGGCGTCCGGCGCCAAGCCGCGCAGCACCGCCATCGCGCTGTCGCTGGGCAGCACCGGCAGGCCGGCGCTGCGCAGCCGCTCGGCGACGAGGTCCATCGCGCCGAGCCGGACCCAGCCCGATTCGCGCGGCGCGTCGACGTCGAACGGCAGCACCATCAGCACTTCCCTGACGCGCACGTCGCTGCCGTGGTCGGCGGGAGCGACCTGCGTCGGCCCACGCGGCAGCCACAGGCCGGCGGCGACCAGCGCCAGCGCGGCGGCAATCCCCATCGGAACCCGACCGGTGCGAAGCCAGCGGCGGAGGCGCGGCGACGGCACCGGCGCGGCGGCCGCCGGGGCGAGGTCCGCCTCGTCGGCCGGACTGGCCGGTGTGGACTCGCTCGCAGCAACCGGCGGCGCGACCGGTACTTCCGCCGCAGCCTCGCCGGCGTCGACCGTTTCGGCGGCCGCCGGCAGCGGCGCCGGATCGGACACGACCTCGACCGCAACCACCCAGCGATAGCCGAAGCCCGGCACCGTGCGCACCATCTGCTGCGCCTGGCCGTCGTCGCCGAGCAGCCGGCGCAGGCGCAGGATCAGCTGGCTCACGTGCGCGTCGGGAATGTCGACGCGCCCCCAGACGGCCGCCACCAGCTCGTCGCGGCCGACGGCGCGCTCGCGGTTCTCGATCAAGTACGCCAGGCAGTCGAACGGCAGGCGCGGCAGGGGTTCGAGGACGTCGTCCCGCCAGAACTCTCGCGCCGGTGGCGACAGGCGAAAACGACCAAAGCGGTACTGCATGACGACATCGGACCTGTGCTGGCGACGACCCCGGCACGCCGATCCGGTCGCGGCGGGAACGCCGGTCGTGCGGCCGGTCCCGCCGTCTGCGCGGCAGGACGGGCGAACCCCGTGCGAAACGCGGCCATGATACGCCATGGCGCGGACGCCGCCGCCGCTCCCGTTCGTGAACGCCCGCCGCGGCCGATGTCGCAGTGCGGAAACGGTTTGCGCGATAATGGCGGACCCAATCGCCGATCCGCGTCCGCGGATCGCATCCCGCGGAGCCGCCGCGGCCGCGAGCGAATGCCAGCACGGAGATCCAGTACATGACAGACACGTTCTCGACCAGGGACGTTTTCGAGGTCAACGGCCAGCGCTACACGTTTTCGAGCCTCACCAAGCTCGGCCAGCGCTTCGACCTGAAGCGCCTGCCGTATTCGATGAAGATCCTGCTCGAAAACCTGCTGCGCCACGAGGACGGCGTCAACGTGACCGCCAAGGAGATCGAGGCGGTCGCCAACTGGGACGCGACGAAGGAACCCGACACCGAGATCTCCTTCATGCCGGCGCGCGTGGTGCTGCAGGACTTCACCGGCGTGCCCTGCGTGGTCGACCTGGCCGCGATGCGCGACGCGGTGGTCAAGCTCGGCGGCGACGCCACCCGCATCAATCCGCTGGCGCCGGCCGAGCTGGTGATCGACCACTCGGTGCAGGTCGACGCGTTCGGTTCCGAATCCGCGCTGGAGACCAACGTCGAGATCGAGTTCGAGCGCAACCAGGAGCGCTACGCGTTCCTGCGCTGGGGCCAGAAGGCGTTCAACAACTTCAAGGTGGTGCCGCCGCGCACCGGCATCGTGCACCAGGTCAACCTCGAGCATCTGGCGCGCGTGGTGTTCACGGCCGAGAAGGACGGCACGACCTGGGCCTACCCGGACACCGTGTTCGGCACCGACTCGCACACCACGATGATCAACGGCCTGGGCGTGCTCGGCTGGGGCGTCGGCGGCATCGAGGCGGAGGCCGCGATGCTCGGCCAGCCGTCGTCGATGCTCATTCCGCAGGTGGTCGGCTTCAAGCTCAGCGGCAGGCTGCCCGAGGGCGTGACCGCCACCGACCTGGTGCTGACCGTGACGCAGATGCTGCGCAAGCTCGGCGTGGTCGGCAAGTTCGTCGAGTTCTACGGCGACGGCCTCAAGCACCTGCCGCTGGCCGACCGCGCCACGATCGCCAACATGGCGCCGGAATACGGCGCGACCTGCGGCATCTTCCCGATCGACCAGGAAGCGCTGAACTACCTGCGCCTGTCCGGCCGCGAGGAAGCGCAGATCCGCCTGGTCGAGGCCTACGCGAAGGCGCAGGGCCTGTGGCACGACGACGCCACCCCGCACGCGGACTTCTCCGCCACGCTGGAGCTGAACCTGGCCGAGGTGAAGCCGTCGCTGGCCGGCCCCAAGCGGCCGCAGGACCGCGTCCTGCTCGGCGACGTGCGCCGCAGCTACGCCGACGCGCTGGCGGTGCTGACCGCCACGCGCAAGCCGCGCGACGTCGACGTCGCCGGTTTCGCCAACGAGGGTGGCGCCGCGGCGATCGGCAACCCGGCCAACGACCTGACCAACGGCGGCGTGCGCGTCGAGAAGGACGGCTGCACCTTCACGCTGCGCGACGGCAGCGTGGTGATCGCCGCGATCACCTCGTGCACGAACACCTCCAACCCGGCCGTGATGCTCGCCGCCGGCCTGCTGGCGAAGAAGGCCGCCGCGCGCGGCCTGACCTCCAAGCCGTGGGTGAAGCCCTCGCTCGGCCCGGGCTCGCTGGTCGTCACCGACTACCTCGAGAAGACCGGCCTGCTGAAGGAGCTGGAGAAGGTCGGCTTCTACATCGTCGGCTACGGCTGCACCACCTGCATCGGCAACTCCGGCCCGCTGCCGGCCGAGATCAGCAAGGGCATCGCCGAAGCCGACCTGGCCGTCGCCTCGGTGCTGTCGGGCAACCGCAACTTCGAGGGCCGCGTGCACCCCGAGGTGAAGATGAACTACCTCGCCTCGCCTCCGCTGGTGGTCGCCTACGCGCTGGCCGGCACGCTCGACATCAACCTCGAGACCGACCCGATCGGCACCGGCAGCGACGGCCAGCCGGTCTATCTGAAGGACATCTGGCCGAGCAACCAGGAGATCTCCGACACCATCGCCGGCGCCATCAATCCGGCCATGTTCGAGAAGAACTACGCCGACGTGTTCAAGGGCGACAGCCGTTGGAACTCGATCGCCTCGCCGGACGGCGCGCGCTACGCCTGGGACGACTCGACCTACATCAAGAATCCGCCCTACTTCGACGGCATGAGCGCCAACGCCGGCACGATCGACGACATCCACGGCGCGCGCGTGCTCGGCCTGTTCGGCGACTCGATCACCACCGACCACATCTCGCCGGCCGGTTCGATCAAGAAGGATTCCCCGGCCGGACGCTACCTGATCGACAAGGGCGTGCAGCCGAAGGACTTCAACTCCTACGGCTCGCGCCGCGGCAACGACGACGTGATGGTGCGCGGCACCTTCGCCAACATCCGCATCAAGAACCTGATGCTGGCCGGCGTCGAGGGCGGCTACACGCTGCACGTGCCCAGCGGCGAGCAGATGGCGATCTACGACGCGGCGATGAAGTACAAGGCGGACGGCACTGCGCTGGTCGTGCTCGCCGGCAAGGAGTACGGCACCGGCTCGTCGCGCGACTGGGCCGCCAAGGGCACCCTGCTGCTCGGCGTGAAGGCGGTCATCGCCGAGAGCTTCGAGCGCATCCACCGCTCGAACCTGGTCGGCATGGGCGTGCTGCCGTGCCAGTTCGAGGACGGCCAGAACGCGCAGACCCTGGGACTCACCGGCAAGGAGACCTTCGACATCACCGGCCTGCACGACGGCGAGTCGAAGGAAGCCGAGGTCACCGCGACCGCCGCCGACGGCACCAAGAAGACCTTCAAGGTCAAGGTACTGCTGCTGACGCCGAAGGAACGCGAGTTCTTCCGCCACGGCGGCATCCTGCAGTACGTGCTGCGCCAGCTGGCCGGGAAGAAGGCGGCGTAAGCGCCGTCGTCACCGCCGGCAGGAAACGAAACGGCGCGGGGAACCGCGCCGTTTCTGTTTCCGGCATTCGCTGCCGACGCGGACGGGAGCTGCGCACCGCCCTTCGGCCGTCATTCCCGCGCAAGCGGGAATCCATTGGCTTGACGGGCTGCAAGAGCAGAATGGATTCCCGCGTGCGCGGGAATGACGTCGAGTTGGGTGGCTGCGATGTCACTCAGCGTGAGCGGTGGGCGCGTCTGCGCGTTTTGCGAGCTGAGCCAAGCAACCCTCCATGGTGCGCACCCGCTCGGCTCCTGCCTCGCCCTCGCGACGCGCAGCGATGCCTGGGGGCATCGCTCAGCGCGCGTCGCTCGACCAACTCGCGTTGTAGCAGAGCCAGTCGCGCCCTTCGCGGCGCCAGCCGGTGGTCACGTCGAGCACGAAGCGGCGGTCGGGCAGCCAGCGGCCCGACCCGTCGGTCAGCGTCATTTCGAAACGCGCGACGGCGCGGTCGCCGTCGAGTTCGACCTCGACGCGGCCGATCGACACGCCGGCGGACTGCGCCGCCAGCACGCGGGCGCGCAGCAGGCGCTCCAGGCCGGCGCGGTCGAACTCGCCGTCGTTGCCGGTGAAGTCGGCGGCGATGCGTTCGAGCACGTCGCCGGTGCGACGGGCTTCCGCGGCGGCGGCCATCTCGCCGATCGCGGCGCGGATCGCTTCGGCATCCGGCACGCGGGCGGCGCACGAGGCGAGCGACCACACCAGCACGAACGTCATCACCATGCGCATCGGGAAATCGCTCCGTAGCCTTTGTCACGTCGCTGCAATGCCGCTTGCCGCTGCTTCCGGCGATGTGCTGCAATCGCTCCAAACCCCGCCGTACGGCGAATGACCGGCTTGACGCGAACATCCATTATGGGGGAGAGCATGACGATCGACGAACGTCCCTGGCTGGCCAGTTACCCGAAGGGCGTCCCCGCCCAGATCGACCCGAGCCAGTACCGCTCCGTCGCCGCCCTGCTGGAGGAAAGCTGCGACCGCTTCCGCCACCGGCCCGCGTTCACGAACATGGGCAAGTCGATCACCTACGACGAACTCGACCGGCTGAGCGCACAGTTCGCCGCGTTCCTGCGCAACGACCTCAAGCTCGCCAAGGGCGACCGCGTCGCGCTGATGATGCCGAACGTGCTGCAGTACCCGATCGCGATCATGGGCGTGCTGCGCGCCGGGCTGACCGTCGTCAACACCAATCCGATGTACACGGCGCGCGAGCTGAAGCATCAGCTGGATGACTCCGGCGCCAGCGCGATCGTCGTGCTCGACAACTTCGCCAGGACCGTCGCCGAAGTCGCTCCGGGAACGGCCTGCAAGCACGTCATCACCACCGGCATCGGCGACCTGCTCGGCTTTCCGAAATCGCTGATCACCAATCTCGTCGTGCGCCACGTGAAGAAGATGGTGCCGGCGTATTCGATCCCGCACGAGATCCGCTTCAACGACGCGCTCAAGCGCGGCGCGCGCAGCAGCCTGCCGCGCACCGACATCGGGCCCGACGACCTCGCCTTCCTGCAGTACACCGGCGGCACCACCGGCGTCGCCAAGGGCGCGATGCTGACCCATCGCAACATGGTGTCGAACATGCTGCAGGCGTTCGCCTGGATCAGCCCGAACATGCGCGAGGGCGAGGAGGTCGTCGTCACCGCGCTGCCGCTGTACCACATCTTCGCGCTGACGGCGAACTTCCTCGTCTTCGCCCGCGTCGGCGGCTACAACCATCTGATCACCAATCCGCGCGACATGCCGGCCTTCGTCAGCGCGATCCGCTCGGCGCGCTTCACCGCGCTGACCGGCGTCAACACGCTGTTCGCCGGATTGCTCAACACGCCCGGCTTCGACCAGGTGGACTTCTCGCAGCTGCATCTCACGCTCGGCGGAGGCATGGCGGTGCAGCGCGCGGTCGCCGAACGCTGGAAGAAGGTCACCGGCTCCACCCTGGCCGAGGCCTACGGTCTCACCGAGACCTGCCCCGCCGTCTGCATCAATCCGCTGGACATCCCCGAGTACAACGGCTCGATCGGACTGCCGATCCCGTCCACGGACGTGTCGATCCGCGACGACGACGGCAAGGTCATGCCGGCCGGCCAAACCGGCGAGCTGTGCGTGAGCGGACCGCAGGTCATGAAGGGCTACTGGAAGCGCCCGGAGGAAACGGCGAAGGTGCTCTCGGACGACGGCTGGCTGCGCACCGGCGACATCGCGCGCATCGACGAGAAGGGCTTCGTCTACATCGTCGACCGCAAGAAGGACATGATCCTGGTGTCGGGATTCAACGTCTATCCGAACGAGGTCGAGGACGTGGTGGCGCAGATGCCGGGCGTGCTCGAAGTGGCCGCGGTCGGCATCCCGGACGAGAAGTCCGGCGAAGCGGTCAAGCTGGTCGTGGTCAGGAAGGACCCCGCCCTCACCGCCGAGATGATCCGCGAGCACTGCAAGGCGAACCTGACCGGCTACAAGCTGCCGAAGGCGATCGAGTTCCGCGAGTCGCTGCCCAAGACCAACGTCGGCAAGATCCTGCGCCGCGAACTGCGCGACTCGCCCGCGCCGGCCGCCACGTCCGCGTGAGGAATCGCGGCGGCGGCCCGGGCCGCCGCCTCAGCCGGCCGAATAGGGCTCCAGCCGGTCGGCGTAGTCGCCGAGCAGGTTCCACAGCATGGCTTCCCGGTCCTCCGGGATGCGCTCGTAGGCGAAGCCGAGCTGGTCGTCGGTGATGCGCGCCAGGCGCGCCTCGACGTGGATGTCGAGCGTGTCGCCGATCAGCATGTCGAGCACGTAGCGGTCGCCGATCTGCCCGCTCCAGCCCTCCGGCCGCCTGGCCAGCACGCCGGTCGCCGAGATGTTCTCCACCTCGCTGCTCCAGGCATTGCCGCCCCGGCTCATCAGGATGGCCGAGCGAATCGGCATGCGCGCCGGCCTGCTGGGACCCCGATTGGAATCATTCGTCATCTTCTTCCCTTCCCCGACTGCGATCTGTCCGGATCCGCTTCCTGTCCGGTTCGATTACTTCCGCGTCAACGATCTGTCAATAGGAAACTGAACTTGCGATAAACTGGCTTGGATCGCCCCACGTCCTCGGGGGGCACTGGAGGGGTGCAGAGCGTTTGCCGCTCGGCCAGCGATCGAAGAGCGGCGTCCTGTCCTGAGGGTAATGCCATGACCGCCGTTGAAATCCTGCGTCGCAATAACGACTATCGTCTGCTCCGTACCATCGAAGACCCGGTAGCCAACACCTACTGGTGCTTCATGCATGCAAATCGCGTTCCAAACAGCGGCTACCGGGCCTGTTTCAGCCCGCAGCTGATCAAGGAAATCCGCGAATTCCAGAAATCGGTCTCCGACCGCCTGACGCTGTGCGCGGCGAACGCGGACACGCGCCTTGCAAACATCGTGCTCGCTTCCGACGCCGACGTCTTCAACCACGGCGGCGACCTCGATCTGTTCTGCCGCCTGATCCGCGCGCGCAACCGCGAACACCTGCTCGCCTACGCGCGCCAGTGCGTGGAGGGTGTCTACGGCTTCCACGCCCATCTGAACCGCAACGCCTACAGCATCGCCCTGGTGCAGGGCGACGCGCTCGGCGGCGGCTTCGAGGCGGCGCTGTCGTGCCAGACCATCATCGCCGAGAGCGGCGTGGGCATGGGGCTTCCTGAAGTCCTGTTCGACCTGTTCCCCGGCATGGGCGCCTATTCGTTCCTCTGCCAGCGCGTCAGCCCGAAGCTGGCCGAGGAGATGATGCTCAACGGCACGGTCTACTCGACCGACGAGCTGTACAAGCTCGGCGTCGTCGACGTGCTGGTGCCGCGCGGCGAAGGCGTCGCCGCCGTGAACGAACACGTCCGCCGCGCCGCCCGCATCCCGCACGCGCGTAGCGCGATGAACCGCGTCCGCGAGATCTGCCGTCCGATCAGCCTGAACGAGCTGATGCAGGTCACCGAGGTGTGGGTCGACACGGCCATTCAGCTGGGCGACAAGTCGCTGCGGACGATGGAGCGCCTGGTGCGCGCGCAGGAAAAGCGGCCGACCACGAGTCAGCCCGACGCGACGAGAGCGGTGCCCTCGTTCGCCGCCACGGCGCAATCCGCGGCGGTCTGAGCGGACGCCCGCGTCGGCGGGCCGGACCGGCTCAGCCGAGGTCCGGCTCGCTGTCGCGCTTCCCCGGCGCCAGCTTGGCCTTCACCGCCGCGCGCGCCTTCTCGAGCTTCTCGCGCAGCTGACGCACGCGCCCACGCCATTCGCTCGGCAACTGCCAGTTGCCGAGCCGCATGGCTTCCGAGGTCGCGGCGGCCAGCTGCAGGGCGCCCATGTTGCTGGCGATGCCCTTGAGCGCGTGGCACTGGTCGCGGAACAGGTCCCATTGCGCAGCGGCGCCGCTGCGCTCCAGTTCGCCGATGGTCTTCACCGCGTCGCGCAGGCACTCGTCGACGAACAGCTCGACGAAGCCCTCGCCCAGCTGCAGTTCGGCCAGTTCCTCGAGAACCACGTGCGAAATCGGCGCGTCGTCGCCCGGCGCATCCGCCACGGCGGATTCCGCCCTGGCCGGCCCGCGCATCGGCTTTGCCTCGCCGTCGCCCTTGGCCAGCGCCACGTCGGCGAGCGTCTCGAGCAGGCGCTTGGAGGCGACCGGTTTGGTCAGGAACGCGCGCGCGCCGGCCTGCTCGCATTCGCGGATTGTCGTCGCGGTGGCATCCGCGCTGAGCACGATGAACGGCGTCAGGTCCCTGCCCGCCTCCATCACGCGCACCTGCTTGAGCACGTCCAGGCCGCTGATGCCGGGCATGTGCAGGTCGATGATGACCGCGTCGAAGCGCTCGCTCTCGATCGCCGTCAGCACTTCCTCGCCGCTGCGCACCGTGGTGGCGGAGTGGCCGGCCTTCTCCAGCAGGCGGTGCAGCACGGTGATGTTGACCGGCTGGTCGTCGGCGATCAGCAGCTTCAGCGGCTGCACGCGGGCGCGATGGCGGACGAACGGATCGTCGAAGGCGATGACGTTCTCGTTCGCGCGCGCGGCCTTCTGCGCATCCTCGGCCTGCACGACGCGGAACGGGATCTCGGCCCAGAAGTGCGAACCCTGGTGTTCGACGCTCTCGAAACCGATGCGGCCGCCGAGCAGTTCGGTCAGCGACTTGGCGATCGTCGTGCCCAGCCCGGTGCCGCCGAAGCGGCGCCCGTGGCCGCTCTCGGACTGCTCGAAGGCGCCGAAGATGCGCTTCTGCGCCTCGAGCGGAATGCCGATGCCGGTGTCGCGCACCGAGAACCGCAGCGTCGCCAGCGGGTCCGCGCCGACGTTGATGCGGTCGACCGTCACCACCACGCTGCCACGCTCGGTGAACTTGATCGCGTTGGAGACGAGATTGACGAGGATCTGCCGCAGGTGGTCGTTGTCGCCGTGCAGCAGCGCCGGCACGCTGCGGCCGGTGCGCACCTCGAAGGCGATGCCCTTGTCGTGCGCGATAGGCGCCAGCATGATCTGGATGCCCTTCAGCGTGTCGGACACGCGGAAGTCGGCCTCCGCCCGCTTCATCTTGCCGACTTCGATCGCCGAGATGTCGAGCACGTCCTCGACCAGCGCCAGCAGCGCCTTGGCCGAGGTCTGGATCACGTCCGCGCATTCGCGCTGCTCGCTGCTGAGGCGGGTCGTGGACAGCAGCTCGGACATGCCGACGATGCCGTTCAGCGGCGTGCGGAACTCGTGGCTCATGTTGGCCAGGAAGCGGCTCTTGGCCTCGTTCGCGCGGCGCGCCTCCTCGGTCGCGCGCGTCAGCGCGCGCAGCAGCGAGGTCAGGTACAGCGGGATCGCGATCAGGCCGCCGAGCAGGCTCCAGGACAGCGTCTGGTTCTCCTGCCAGAACGGCGTGGTCAGGATCACGCACAGGAACGAGGCGGCCGCCAGCGCCACCGCGGCGAGCAGGTAGCGGGTGCCATAGCGCAGGCCGTTGCCGATCGTGACCCACAGGAAGATCACGTACAGCGGCGCCAGCTCCTGGCCCGACAGCGACATCACCGCGCCCATCGCGGCGTAGTCGGACATCATGCCGATGCCGCGGCGCACGTGCGAAACGCCCGGCCGCAGCAGCAGCCAGGTGATCAGCACGGCGCCGACCGCGCCGTCCACGAGCACGTAGGTGAACGCGTTCTCGACCACCTCGGTGTGCACGTCGGCGACCGACAGCAGGCAGAAGAGATAGATCAGGAACAGGCTGACGATCACCAGCCGCACGATCGCCTGCTGGTGCTCGCTGTCGGGGCGGTTCGACAGGCGCGACTTCACGATGGTCAGCAATCCACTCATGCGTCCTCACCCATGAAACGGCCCCGGTCGCGTGTCACACGCCGAGGTCGTGCGGCGCCAGCTTGGCGTGCAGAATCTCGAGGAAACGAGCCTGCTGGCCGATGACCACGTCGACACAGGCAGGATCAAAAAGCGTGCCACTGTGCGCCTTCAGGTAGCTCAGCGCCTCGTCCGGGCTCCAGGCGGGCTTGTACGGCCGCACCGAGGTCAACGCGTCGAACACGTCGGCGACGGCGACGATGCGCGCCGGCAGCGGGATCGCGTCGCCTTTCAGGCCGTCCGGATAGCCGCTGCCGTCCCAGCGCTCGTGATGGCGCAGCGCGATCAGCGCGCCCATCTGCACGAAGCGGCTGCGGCTGTCGCGCAGGATCTCGTAGCCGATCAGCGGGTGCCGGCGCATGACCGCGAATTCCTCGTCGGTCAGGCTGCCGCGCTTGAGCAGGACCGCGTCGGGAATGCCGATCTTGCCGATGTCGTGCAGCGGCGCGGCCGAGGTGAGGATCTTGGTTTCCTCGTCCGGCATGCCCAGCGCCTCGGCGATGACCTCGGCGTAGTGCGACATGCGCAGCAGATGGATGCCGGTGCCGAGGTCGCGGTACTCGATTGCCTTGGCCAGCCGGTAAAGGGTCTCGCGCTCGCGCTGCTCGACCTCGTGCAGCCCCTCGAGCACGCGGCTCTCCAGGGAGCGCGCGCGCTCCTTCACCGATTCGCCCTGCTGGCGCATCTGCAGCAGGTTCTTGCAGCGGGTGCGCAGTTCGCGCGGGCGGACCGGCTTGACCAGGAAGTCGATGACCCCGGCCTCCAGCGCCGCCTGGCGCACCGGCTCGTCGCCGACCACGCTGATCAGCACGATCGGAACGTCACGACGTGACAATGAGCGGCGGAAGCGGCGCGCGAACTCCAGACCGTCCATCTCCGGCATGCGGAAGTCGAGCAGGACCAGGTCGGTGACGTTGCCCTCGGACCAGCGCAGCGCCTCGACCGGGCTGCCGAAGTCCGCCGCGCGCACGCCGGGACCGATCGCCTCGACGACATGCCGCAGCATCGTGCGGGCGGAAGGCTGGTCATCGACGATGAGGACATTCACGCGAACACTCCGCGGTCTGGTTCAGGCCGGTCCCGTTCCCATTCCTTCGAAGCAGTCCGTTGATTGATCGCGGATGCGGCCCTGTCGTCCGCTGGTCTTCGAGACGACGACCGCACCGGCGCGGACAGAAGCGCATGCTTCTCCGAATAGGCTAGCACAATCGCCGCATACTACGCGGCCGTCACACCAAGTTGCATTCGCCGCGTCGCGTAGTGAGACGCACGCCGCTCAACTCTCCGGACGCATGTACGGAAACAGCAGCACGTCGCGGATCGACGGCACGTCCACCAGCAGCATGACGAGGCGGTCGATGCCGACGCCCAGCCCGCCGGTCGGCGGCAGGCCGACCTCCAGCGCGCGGATGTAGTCGGCGTCGAAATGCATCGCCTCGTCGTCGCCGGAATCCTTGGCGTCGACCTGCGCGCGGAAGCGCTCGGCCTGGTCCTCCGGGTCGTTGAGTTCGGAGAAGCCGTTGGCGATCTCCTTGCCGCCGACGAACAGCTCGAAGCGGTCGGTGACCTGCGCATCCTCGTCGTTCGCGCGCGACAGCGGCGAGACCTCGGTCGGATAGGTCGTGATGAAGGTCGGCTGGACCAGCGTGCCCTCGACCGTCTTCTCGAAGATCTCCAGCAGGATCTTGCCCCAGCCGTAGGACGGCTTCACCGGCACGCCGAGCGCCTGCGCGTGCGCGGCCAGCCGGTCGCGATCGCGCAGGTCGTCGCGCGAGATCTGCCGGTTGTGCTCGAGCACGGCGTCTTCCATCTTCCAGCGCCGGAACGCCGGGCCGACGTCGATCTCGCGCCCCTCCCAGGTCAGCGCGGTGCGGCCGACGACTTCGCTCGCCGCGCTGCGGATCATCTCCTCGGTGATGTCCATGATCTCGACGTAGGTCGCGTAGGCCTGGTACAGCTCGAGCATCGTGAATTCGGGGTTGTGCCGCGTCGACACGCCCTCGTTGCGGAAATTGCGGTTGATCTCGTAGACGCGGTCGAAGCCGCCGACGGTCAGGCGCTTGAGGTACAGCTCCGGCGCGACGCGCAGGTACAGGTCGATGTCGAGCGCGTTGTGATGCGTGACGAACGGCCGCGCGGTGGCGCCGCCGGGGATCACGTGCATCATCGGCGTCTCCACCTCCAGGAAGCGGCGCGCATCGAGGAAGTTGCGCAGGTGGCGCACGATCTTCGAGCGCAGCTCGAACACGCGCCGCGACTCCGGCGTGACGATCAGGTCGACGTAGCGGCGGCGGTAGCGTTGCTCGATGTCCGCCATGCCGTGCCACTTGTCGGGCAGCGGGCGCAGCGACTTGGTCAGCAGGCGCAGCTTCTCCACCTTGACGCTGAGCTCGCCGGTCTTGGTGCGCATCAGCGGCCCTTCGGCGCCGACGATGTCGCCGATGTCCCACGACTTGAACGCCTCGTAGACCTCGCCCACGACGTTGGCCTGGACGAACAGCTGGATGCGCCCGGTCATGTCCTGGATCTGCACGAAGCTGACCTTGCCCTGGCCGCGCTTGAGCAGCATGCGGCCAGCGACCTTCACGGTGCGCGCCACCGCCTCGACCTCCTCGGCCGTCCTGCCGTCGAACTCCGCCTGCAGGTCGCCGGCGAAGGCGTCCGGCGCGAAGTCGTTCGGAAACGCGATGCCCTGCGCGCGCAGCGCGCGCAGTTTCTCGCGGCGTTCGGCGATCAGGCGGTTTTCGTCGACGGGCAGGGAATCGGCAGCTTCGGTCATGTTCGGAAGTCGCAGTCAGCGCAATGAGGAAGAGGAGGACGTCCGCCACAGGCGGAACGAGGCCCAGGCGAGCCAGGCGAGGATCAGCACGATCACCGCCTTCTGGCTGGTGCCGCGCGGCAGGCCGCGCATGAGCGCGTGCAGCCACAACGCGGCGAACGCGAGCGCGGCGAGCGCCAGCCCGCGCGATGAGTACCGGCGCCACAGCCCGTCGCCGCGCCAGCGCCAGGATTGCAGCAGCATCGCGACGGTGACGCACAGGAACGTCGTCTGCGCGGCGAGCAGGTGCACCAGCGCCCAGCCGCCGCCGGCGTCGGACGCCTTCGCCTTCTCGCTGAGCGCGGTCAGCGCGAGCGCGAACGCCGCGACCAGGAAAAGCAGCAGCGGCGCCGCGCTGCGCGCCCGCCCGCGCAGCGCGCGGCGGAAGCCCAGGCCGATCGCCGCTAGTGCGACGGAGAGTGCGAGGTAGGACGCGATCACGCCGTCGCCGTAGGTACCGGTCAGGTAGTAGCTCAGCGGCGCGGCCGACCAGCTCAGGTCGGTGCGCAGGACCTGCACCGCGCCGCAGACCAGCGCGAACGCGGCGACGCCGGCGAGGCCGACGGCGCCGAACGCACGCGCGGAGCCGCCCGCCGACGCGCTCACGCGCAGGACCCGGCGCGGCGTACGCACGGCAGCGGCCGCGCGCTACGCATCGGCGCGCTTGGCTCCGGCTTCGAGGCCGGCCTTCAGGCTCGCCTCGACGAACTCGTCGATGTCGCCGTCGAGCACCTTCTGCGTGTCGGTGCGCTCGATACCGGTGCGCAGGTCCTTGATGCGCGACTGGTCGAGCACGTAGTTGCGGATCTGACTGCCCCAGCCGATGTCGGACTTGGTCGCCTCGAGCGCGTCCTTCTCGGCGTTGCGCTTCTGGATCTCCAGCTCGTACAGCTTCGCCTTCAGCATCTTCATCGCGCGGTCGCGGTTGGCGTGCTGCGAGCGTTCGGTCTGGCAGGCGACCACGACGCCGCTCGGCACGTGCGTGATGCGCACCGCCGATTCGGTCTTGTTGACGTGCTGGCCGCCGGCGCCGGACGAGCGGTAGACGTCGGTCTTGAGGTCGGCCGGATTGATCTCGATGTCGATGTCGTCGTCCACTTCCGGCGAGACGAACACCGAGGTGAAGCTGGTGTGGCGGCGGTTGTCCGAGTCGAACGGCGACTTGCGCACCAGGCGGTGCACGCCGATCTCGGTCTTCAGCCAGCCGTAGGCGTGGTCGCCCTCGACGCGGAACGTGGCGCTCTTGATGCCGGCGACTTCGCCGGCCGAGGCTTCCAGCAGCTCGGTCTTCCAGCCGCGCGCCTCGGCCCAGCGCAGGTACATGCGCAGCAGCATCTCGGCCCAGTCCTGCGCCTCGGTGCCGCCGGCGCCGGCCTGGATGTCGACGAACGCGTTGGCGCCGTCCATCTCGCCGGCGAACATGCGCTGGAATTCGAGCTGGTCGACTTCCCTAGCGAGCTTGTCGACATCGTCGGCGACCGCCTGCGCGGTGCCCTCGTCGCTCTCCGCGGCGGCCAGATCGAGCAGATCGCCGGCTTCGGCGAGGCCTTCGGTCAGGCGGCGGATGCCGCCGACGATGCGCTCGAGCTGCGCACGTTCCTTGCCCAGGTCCTGCGCGCGCTGCGGGTTGTCCCAGACGTCGGGGTGTTCGAGTTCGCGGGTGACTTCTTCGAGACGTTCGGACTTCGTCTCGAAGTCAAAGATACCCCCTAAGCGACGCCACGCGCTGCTTCAGGTCGGCGATGCGCGCATGGATCGGATTGGTCTCGATCATCGGGCTTCAGGCTTTCGGAAAAAAAGGCCGCGCAGCATAGCAAATCGCGCACCGGCGACGCAGCGCGCAGCCGCGTGCCGGCGCGCCGCGGGTGCGTCTCAGCGCGACTTGCTGCCCGGCGGACGCCCGCGGCGCGGCGGCGCCGGCGGTTCTCGCACGGCGCGCTCCAGGTCCAGCGCCTCGGCCTCGGCGAGCAGGTCCGACAGCGAGATGCGCAGGCCGAGCGCGATGCGTTGCAGGTTCCACAGGGTCGGGTTCTGCTTGCTGCGCTCGATGTTGCCGTAATAGGTGCGATGCACGCCGATGTGGTCCGCGAAGCCCTCCTGGCTGAACTGCAGGCGCTCGCGATGGCGGCGCACGACGTATCCGAGACGGACCAACAAGGCTTCGGGACTCATCCCCGAACCCTAGGATCGGACAACGACATCAACCACTTGCTATAAAATAGAACTTTATAGGGCATGCATTTCCGCACGCCGCGCTGCGTCGATCCGGAGAACATGGGCGGACCCCGCGGATGGGTGCGCCGCACGCCGTACCGCACGCCACCGTGGCGCGCGGGCGCTGCACAATTACACAAATCACGAAGATCACAAAGCAATCCGCACGGCGCGGCACGGCACCGGGACGACGATCCGGTTCTAGGCCGGCTCGATCTGCTTCAGCAGCAGTTGCAGGCTTTCGCGACCGTTCCATTCGTTGAGGTCGAGCTGGAACAGCGCGCGCAGGCGCCCGGGCGGCGGCATGCAGTCGAGCGCGTCGAACAGGATCGCGTCGAGCGCCTGCGCGTGGCCGTCGCCGCGCAGGCGGAGCTTGAGATGCCGCTCGCCGACGACACGCCAGGACTCGACCGCGAACTCGTTGTCGAACAGCGGCTCGGCGAAGCCCTGCCCCCACGGCCCGGCGTAGCGCAGCGCCTGGGCGGCAGCGGGCGTGAAGTCGCCGGCGCCCAGCTCGCCGTCGCTCCAGGCGAAGCGCTCCAGCGCCTGGGCATCGATCCGCTGCCGCGCCACCGCGTCGAACTCGGCCGCGAAGCGCGCGAGGTTCGCCGCCGGCAGGGTCATTCCGGCGGCCATCGCGTGTCCGCCGAAGCGCACGATCAGGCCCGGACAGCGCGCATCGACCTCGGCCAGCGCGTCGCGCAGGTGGAAGCCGGGAATGGAGCGCGCCGAACCGCGCAGCTCGAGGGCGTCGCTCTCGGTCGGCGCGCAGGCGACGACCGGCCGGTGCAGCCGCTCCTTCAGCTTCGACGCGACCAGGCCGACCACGCCGGGATGCCAGTTCGGCTCGTGCAGCACGATGCCGAACGGCAGGTCGTCGTCGCGGTGGCGCGCGAGGAACTGCGCGACCATCGCCTCGCCCTGCTCGACCATCGCCGACTGCAGCTCCTGCCGCTGCGCATTGATCGCCGACAGCTGCGCGGCCAGTTCGCCGGCGCGCGCCTCGTCGTCGGCGAGCAGGCATTCGATGCCCAGGCTCATGTCCTCGAGCCGGCCGGCCGCGTTGACGCGCGGACCGAGCGCGTAGCCCAGATCGGCGGCGACGGCGCGCGTGCGGTCGCGGCTCGCCGCCCGGTACAGCGCGGCGATGCCGGCGCAGCACTGCCCGGCGCGGATCCGCTTCAGGCCGGCGGCGACGAGGATGCGGTTGTTCGCGTCCAGCGGCACCAGGTCGGCCACCGTGCCGAGCGCGACCAGGTCGAGCAGCGTCGCCAGATCGGGTTCGGCATTCGTGCGGTCGGCTCGATCGCGGGAATCGGCAAGCGGCGCCTGTTTTCCACCAGCAGCGAACCAGCCGCGCTCGCGCAGGTGCGCGCGCAGCGCCAGCAGCAGGTAGAACACCACGCCGACGCCGGCCAGCGCCTTGCTCGGGAACGCGTCGCCTTCGACGTTCGGGTTCACGATCGCATCCGCGGCCGGCAGCGTCGCGCCGGGCAGATGATGGTCGGTCACGATCACGCCGATGCCGCGTTCGCGCGCGGCGGCGACGCCGGCGTGGCTGGCGATGCCGTTGTCGACGGTGACGATCAGGTCCGGCGGGTCGCTCGCCAGCGACTCGACCAGCGCGGCGGAAAGCCCGTAGCCCTCGCGCGCCCGATGCGGCACGCGGTAGCCGACGTTGCGCGCGCCGAGCAGGCGCAGGCCGCGCACGGCCACGGCCGTGCCGGTGGCGCCGTCGCAGTCGAAGTCGCCGACGATGCAGATGCGCCTGTTCGCGTCGATCGCCTGCGCCAGCCGTTCGCAGGCGCGATCCAGGCCGCCGAGCGAATGCGGCGCGGCCAGTTCGGTCAGACGCAGGCGCGCCAGATCCGCGGGCACGAGGCCGCGCGCGGCGTACACGCGCGCGAGCAGCGGATGCAGCTCGATCGGCCAGCCGGCCGTCGACGCAACGGGACGCCGGCGGATCCGCAGTGCTTTCATGCGCTGCGCGCGGGATCGGAAACCGCAGTGCCAGGCACGGGCCGCCGAGCGCCGCCTGGCACGATCGCGCACGATCGCCGCGGCGTCACTCCTCGTACCGGACGCCGGTGATTTCGTAGTTGCGCGTGCCGTTGGGGGCCTGGAACTCGAAGCTCTCGCCCTCGCTCTTGCCGATCAGCGCACGCGCGAACGGCGAGGACACCGAGATCAGACGCTGCTTGATGTCGGCCTCGAGGTCGCCGACGATCTGGTAGCTCAGCTCGTCGCCCGAATCCTCGTCGGCGAGTTCGACGATCGCGCCGAACACGATGCGCTTGCCGGCGGAAAGGCGCGACACGTCGATGACCTCGGCGTTCGACAGGGCCGCTTCGAGCTCGTTGATGCGGCCTTCGACGAAACCCTGCATCTCGCGCGCCGCGTGGTATTCCGCGTTCTCCTTCAGATCGCCGTGCGCGCGCGCCTCGGCGATCGCGGCGATGATGCGCGGACGCTCCTGCGTCTTCAGGCGCTCCAGCTCGGTGCGCAGGCGTTCGGCACCCTTCTTGGTCATCGGCGGTCGGTTCATGCCAGCTCTCTGTGCAGTTCCTGCAGGCTGTTTACCTCAGCGCTGCTGCGGAAGTCCAATGAATGCAGCAGCGCCTTGGCACCGCTGACGGTGGTCGAGTAGGTGACGCGCTGCTGCAGCGCCTCGCGCCGGATCGAGAACGAATCGGCGATCGCCTGCTTGCCCTCGGTGGTGTTGACGATGAACGCGATCTCGCCGTTCTTGATCAGGTCGACGATGTGCGGCCGGCCCTCGAGCACCTTGTTGATGCGTTCGCAGACGATGCCGTGCTCGCTCAGGTAGGCGTGCGTGCCGCCGGTGGCGACCAGGCCGAAGCCGCGGCGGATCAGGTCGCGCGCGATGTCCAGCAGCAGCGCCTTGTCCGAGTCGCGCACCGAGATGAAGGCCTTGCCCGGCGCCGGCGCGCCGATGCCGGCCGCCTCGTGCGCGCGCGCGAAGGCCGCGCCGAAGCTGCGGCCCACGCCCATCACCTCGCCGGTGGAGCGCATCTCCGGGCCGAGGATCGGATCGACGTTCTGGAACTTCAGGAACGGGAAGATCGCTTCCTTGACCGAGTAGTAGCGCGGCACGACCTCGCGCGTGGCGCCCTGCCCGGCCAGCGACTGGCCGACCATGCAGCGCGCGGCGATCTTGGCCAGCGCCACGCCGGTGGCCTTGGCCACGAACGGCACCGTGCGCGAGGCGCGCGGATTCACCTCGAGCAGGAACACCTGCTCGCCCTGGATTGCGAACTGCGTGTTCATCAGGCCGACCACGTTCAGCGCGCGCGCGAGCAGCGTGACCTGGCGGCGCAGCTCGTCCTGCGTCGCCGCCGACAGCGAATACGGCGGCAGCGAGCAGGACGAATCGCCCGAATGCACGCCGGCCTCCTCGATGTGCTCCATCACGCCGCCGATCAGCACGTTGCCTTCGGCGTCGGCCACGACGTCGACGTCGACCTCGCCGGCGTGGTCGAGGAAGCGGTCGAGCAGCACCGGCGAGGAATCGGACACGCGCACCGCGTCGCGGATGTAGCGCGACAGGTCGGCGTCGTCGTGGACGATCTCCATCGCGCGGCCGCCGAGCACGTAGCTCGGGCGCACCACCAGCGGGTAGCCGATCTCGCGCGCCAGCGCGAGCGCCTCGTCGGCGTTGCGCGCGGTGCGGTTGGGCGGCTGCATCAGGCCGAGCTTCTCGACCAGCTTCTGGAAGCGTTCGCGGTCCTCGGCGAGGTCGATGCTGTCCGGGCTGGTTCCGATGATCGGCACGCCGGCGGCCTCGAGCGCGCGCGCCAGCTTGAGCGGCGTCTGGCCGCCGTACTGCACGATCACGCCCTTGGGCTTTTCCTTGTCGACGATCTCCAGCACGTCCTCGAGCGTGAGCGGCTCGAAGTACAGGCGGTCGGAGGTGTCGTAGTCGGTCGAGACGGTTTCCGGGTTGCAGTTGACCATGATGGTCTCGAACCCGTCCTCGCGCAGCGCCAGCGCCGCGTGCACGCAGCAGTAGTCGAACTCGATGCCCTGGCCGATGCGGTTCGGGCCGCCGCCGAGCACGACGATCTTCTCGCGCGCGGTCGGCTCGGCCTCGCACTCTTCCTCGTAGGTCGAGTACAGGTAGGCCGTGGTGGTGGCGAACTCGGCCGCGCAGGAGTCCACGCGCTTGTACACCGGCCGCACGTTGAAGGCGCGGCGCAGCGCGCGCACGGCGTTCTCGTCGGTGCCGACGAGTTCGGCGATGCGGCCGTCGGAGAAGCCCTTGCGCTTGAGGCGGAACATGCGCGCGGCGTCGATCGCGCCGAGGCCGCCGGCGCGGATGTCGCCTTCGGTGCGCACGAGGTCCTCGATCTGCATCAGGAACCAGGGATCGATGCGCGTCAGCGCGTACACGTCCTCGCGCGACAGGCCGGCGCGGAACGCGTCGGCGACGTAGAACACGCGGTCGGGACCGGGCTCCTTCAGCTCGCGCTTGAGCGCGGCAAGTCCTTCGGGCGTGGCCGCGTCGAGCTTGCTCGGATTGAGGCCGTTCTTGCCGGTCTCCAGGCCGCGCAGCGCCTTCTGCAGCGATTCCTGGAAGGTGCGGCCGATCGCCATGACCTCGCCGACCGACTTCATCTGCGTGGTCAGGCGCGCGTCGGCGGCCGGGAACTTCTCGAACGCGAAGCGCGGAATCTTGGTGACGACGTAGTCGATCGCCGGCTCGAACGAGGCCGGCGTCTTGCCGCCGGTGATCTCGTTGCGCAGCTCGTCGAGCGTGTAGCCGACGGCGAGCTTGGCGGCGACCTTGGCGATCGGGAAGCCGGTCGCCTTGGAGGCCAGCGCCGAGGAGCGCGACACGCGCGGATTCATCTCGATGACGACCACGCGACCGTCCTCGGCATTGACGCCGAACTGCACGTTGGAACCGCCGGTGTCGACGCCGATCTTGCGCAGCACCGCGATCGAGGCGTCGCGCAGGCGCTGGTATTCCTTGTCGGTGAGGGTCTGCGCCGGCGCCACGGTGATCGAGTCGCCGGTGTGCACGCCCATCGGATCGAGGTTCTCGATCGAGCAGACGATGATGCAGTTGTCCGCGGTGTCGCGGACGACTTCCATCTCGAATTCCTTCCAGCCCAGCACGGATTCCTCGACCAGCACCTCGTGCACCGGCGACAGGTCCAGGCCGCGCTTGACGATCTCCTCGAATTCCTCGCGGTTGTAGGCGATGCCGCCGCCGCTGCCGCCGAGCGTGAAGCTCGGGCGGATGATGGTCGGATAGCCGACCTTGGCCTGCGCCTCGACCGCCTGCTCGAAGGTCTTGGCGACCTCGGCGCGCGGGCATTCCAGGCCGATCTCCTTCATCGCCACGCGGAACAGCTCGCGATCCTCGGCCATGCGGATCGCCTCGCGCGAGGCGCCGATCAGCTCGACGCCGTACTTCTCCAGCACGCCGTGGTCGGCGAGATCGAGCGCGCAGTTCAGCGCGGTCTGGCCGCCCATCGTCGGCAGCAGCGCGTCGGGCCGCTCCTTGGCGATGATCTTCTCGACCGTGCGCCAGTTGATCGGCTCGATGTAGACCGCATCCGCCGTTTCCGGGTCGGTCATGATCGTGGCCGGGTTCGAGTTGACCAGGACGACGCGATAGCCTTCCTGCTTGAGCGCCTTGCAGGCCTGCGCGCCGGAATAGTCGAACTCGCAGGCCTGGCCGATGACGATTGGGCCGGCGCCGACGATCAGGATCGTCTTGAGATCAGTTCTTCTTGGCACTGCTGCTTTCCTGCTCGGCCGGCTGCGGCGCCGGCGTGATCAGCGTGATGCTGCGCACGGTGTCGCGCGGCACGCTGAAGTCGATGGAACCCATCTGCGGACCCAGCTTCAGGGTCAGCGTCGGATTGGTGTACTTGATCAGCGTGCCGCGGCGCACGGTGTTGAACGTCGTCTCCACCGCGATCTCGGCGCCGACCTGCTGCTCGAGTTCGTCGTAGTTCACCGGGCGCGCGCTCGACGTGGCCGGTTTGGCTTCCTTCTTCTCCGCCGGCGCGGCGGCGCAAGCCGTCGTCGCGACGCCGAAGATCACGGCGAGGGCCAGGGCCCACTGGATGTTCGCGTTCGAAGTCATGTCGTCTACGCCGCGGCAGCCGCGCGCGCCTCCATCAGCTGGATGAACCGATCGAACAAACCGGCCACGTCGTGCGGGCCGGGACTGGCTTCCGGGTGCCCCTGGAAGCTGAATGCGGGCGCATCGGTCAGCGCGATGCCCTGCAGCGAGCCGTCGAACAGCGAACGGTGCGTGGCGCGCACGTTCGAAGGCAGGGTCGCCTCGTCGACGGCGAAACCGTGGTTCTGGCTCGAGATCATCACGTGGCCGCTGTCGAGGTCGATGACCGGATGGTTCGCGCCGTGATGGCCGAACTTCATCTTCACCGTCTTCGCGCCGCTGGCCAGGCCGAGCAGCTGGTGGCCGAGGCAGATGCCGAACAGCGGCAGCTTGGCGCGCACGAACTCGCCGATCGCCGCGATCGCGTAGTCGCACGGCTCCGGATCGCCGGGGCCGTTGGAGAGGAACACGCCGTCCGGATTCAGCGCGAACACCTCGCTCGCCGGCGTCTGCGCCGGCACCACGGTGATGTCGCAGCCGCGATCGGCCAGCATGCGCAGGATGTTCTGCTTGACGCCGTAGTCGTAGGCGACCACGCGATGGCGCACCGCCGGCCGCGCGAACTCGGTGCGATCCAGGTCGTAGCTGCCTTCGCGCCAGGCGTAGCGCTCCTTCACCGAGACGACCTTGGCCAGGTCCATGCCCTTCAGGCCGGGGAACGCGCGCGCCGCGGCCAGCGCCTGCTCGTCCGACACGTCCGCGCCGGCGAGGATGCAGCCGTCCTGCGCGCCCTTGTCGCGCAGGATGCGCGTCAGGCGGCGCGTGTCGATCTCGGCGATGGCGACGATGCCGTGGCGCTTCAGGTAGGCATCGAGCGGCTCGCTCGAGCGCCAGTTGCTGGCCAGCATCGGCAGGTCGCGGATGACCAGGCCCGCGGCGTGCACCGCGGTCGATTCGGCGTCCTCGGCGTTGCAGCCGGTGTTGCCGATGTGCGGGTAGGTCAGCGTGACGATCTGTCGCGCGTAGGAGGGGTCGGTCAGGATTTCCTGATAGCCGGTCATCGCCGTGTTGAACACGACTTCGCCGGCGGTCCGCCCCTCCGCACCGATGGAAAGGCCGCGGAAGATCGTTCCGTCAGCGAGTGCGAGTAGGGCCGGTGTGGTCATGCGTTCGCCTGTCGTTTTGTGAACCGCTGCGCATCCGGGCGCCGACACCGGATGCAGCGAAACCCGCGGGCTGGCGTCAACCAGTCCGTTGGGAAGAGAAAGGGAATCAAGGCGAGCGGGGATTTTAGCAGGATGTGGCGCGCGGATCACCCGATCCGGCGCTGCACGGCGGGATCTTGCGCCCGGTGCCATATCCTGCTGCGCCGAAGTCTACAATTGGTCCGCCTCTGACGCCTTTCTCCCTCTCCTGCTTGCGGGAGAGGGTTGGGGTGAGGGCAATCGGAGCGCAGCGCTCCGCCCCTCTCACCCGCGCCTGCGGCGCGACCTCCCCCGCATGCGGGAGAGGTGACTGACCTGAACTCCTTCCGATTCGACCATGAATGCCGTACCGCAACCGATCGACCCGCCCCGCCTGCTCGATCCGGCGCACCTCGACCGCACCGACACGCTGGTGCGCGCGCAGCCGTTCGCGTTCCTGATCGCGCACGGGCAGCTGCCCGACGCCGCCCGCGCCGAACTGGCCGCGGATTTCCCGCGCTACCCGAGCGCCGGCTTCTTCCCGCACGAGGAGAAGGACTGCGGGCCCTCGCTCAACCGGCTGATCGGCGAGCTGACCTCACGCGAGTTCGCCGACGCGATCGGCGCACGCCTGGGGATCCCGGATCTGGGCAACTACCCGACCTTGGTCACGATCTGCCGCGCGCTGAACAAGCGCCACGGCACGATCCACACCGACAGCCGCTCGAAGATCGTCACCGCGCTGGTCTACCTCAACGAGACCTGGCCGCCGATCAGCGAGGGCTGCTTCCGCTTCCTCAACCGCATCGACGACATCGACGACCTCGTGGTGCCGGAAATCCGCCCGCTGTACGGCAATCTCGTCGCCTTCCGCCGCGCCGACAATTCCTTCCACGGCCACCTGCCGCACGAGGGCGAGCGGCGCGTGGTGCAGGTGGCCTGGCTGACCAGCGAGGACGAAAAGCTGCGCAAGACCCAGCGCGGCAAGCTCTCGCGCCTGTTCAAGAAGCTGTTCGGCGGCGTCGACCGCAAGCTCGGCGCCGGCCGCGACCGCAACGCCGCGCACCGCGACTGACGATGCGACGCAGGAGATCGTTCACGATGCCAGGTATCCGTCACGCGCTCGGCCTGGGCGCCCTGCTCGGCTTCGCGCTGGCCGTCGCCGCGCCCGACGCGGCGGCGCGCCAGGGTGAACCGCCCTACAGCCTGAGGCAGAACGCGAAACTCGCACGGGTGCTTCCGCTCGCCGAGCTGGCCCCGCTCGACGCCGCGATGCGGCGGCTCGAAATCGACACGGCCGCCGCGGCGAGCCTGGGCGCACGCACGAAGCGCACCGCGGTCGCGGACCCGCGCACGGTGTCGCTCACGCCGCAGCGCGACGGCGTTTGGGACTCGCTCGCCGACGGCTCGCAGCTGTGGCGCGTGCAGGTGCGCGCCGCCGGCGCGACCGACCTGCGCCTGGCGTTCGACCGCTACGCCCTGCCCGCCGGCGCGACGCTGTACGTGATCGGCGCCGACGGCTACTACCAGGGGCCGTACGCGGCGGACGACGGGCACGGCCGGTTCCACGCGCCGGTCGTTCCGGGCGACACGGCGACGGTCGAGCTGCGCGTGCCGGCCGCGGCCTGGCCGCTGGCCGACGACGCGCTGGAGCTGAGCCGCGTCGGCGCCGGCTTCCGCGACGCGTTCGGCCGCGAGCCGATCGACCTCGTCAAGCTCGGCAGTCCCGGCCGCTCGGGCGCGTGCAACGTCAACGTGGTCTGCCCGCTCGGCGCGCCGTACGGCGACGAGATCCGCGCGGTCGCCTATTACGAGTACTTCGACGACGTCGAGCAGGGCTACTACATCTGCTCCGGCACCCTGCTCAACAACGCCGCGCGCGACCGCAGGAACCTGTTCCTGACCGCGGCGCACTGCGTGTCCAGGGCCAGCCAGGCGGCCTCGATGGTGCTGTACTGGAACTACCAGTCGACGCAGTGCGTCGTCCTCGCCGCGCCGGGCGGCGGCTACTTCAACGACAACCAGAGCGGCGCCGCACTGCGCGCGACGCGCCCGGACGTCGACGTGACCCTGGTCGAACTCGACCAGCCGCCGCAGTCCGACTGGCACGTCTACTACGCCGGCTGGGACGCCGGCGGCGCGGCACCCGGCGGCACGATCGGCATCCATCATCCGCGCGGCGACGTGAAGAAGATCACCGCCGGCCCGGCGCCGTCGGTGAGCGGCAACTGCACCGTGGCCTCGCCGACCGCGCCGAACACGCACTGGCGCGCCGGCCCGTATTCGCAGGGCACCACCGAGGGCGGCTCGTCCGGCTCGGCGCTGTTCGCGCGCGCCGGCGACGTCGGCCAGAAGCGCGTGATCGGCACCTTGTCCGGCGGAAACGCGCTCTGCCAGGGCACCGAGCCGAACGCCGCGCAGGACTGCTACGGCCGCGTCGCGATCGCTTGGAACGGCACCAACGCCGCCGCGCGCCTGCGCGACTGGCTCGATCCGGCCGGTTCCGGCGCGATCGCGCTCGACGGCCTCGACAGCACCGCGCCGACGTTCGTGCCGCCGCGCCATTCGGAGCGGCCGCTTCCGCCGGTGCTGCGGCAGCGACCGCGGCGCTGAACGCGGGCCGGGCGACGATGCGGCTGATCGACACGCACTGCCATCTGGACGCGCCCGAGTTCGACGCCGACCGCGACGTGGTGGTGGCGCGCGCCGAAGCCGCCGGCGTTCGCGCGCAGGTCGTGCCGGCGATCGCGCTGTCGAACTTCCAGGCCATCCGCGCGCTGTGCGCCGCGCATGCCGGCCTGTACGCGGCCTACGGCCTGCATCCGATGTTCGTCGCCGAGCATCGCCCCGAGCACCTCGACGCGCTGCGCGCCTGGATCGAACGCGAGCGCCCGGTCGCCGTCGGCGAATGCGGGCTCGATTTCTTCGTCGAAGGGCTCGATGCGCAGGCGCAGCGCTGGCACTTCGTGCGCCAGCTGGAACTCGCGCGCGAATTCGAGCTGCCGGTGATCGTGCACGCGCGCCGTGCGGTCGACGAGGTGATCGCCACCATCCGCCGCGTCGGCGGACTGCGCGGCGTCGTGCACAGCTGGTCGGGCAGCGAGGAGCAGGCGCGCCAGCTGTGGAAGCTCGGTTTCCTGCTCGGCCTCGGCGGCCCGGTCACGCACGAACGCGCGCGGCGCCTGCGCCGCCTGGCCGCGTCGATGCCGCTGGAATTCCTGCTGCTGGAAACCGACTCGCCCGACCAGCCGCTGGCCGACCACCGCGGCGAACGCAACGAACCGGCGCGGCTGCGCGAGGTGCTCGACACGATCGCGGCGCTGCGCGGCGAATCCGCCGATGCGGTCGCGCGCGCGACGACGGCCAATGCCGAGCGCCTGTTCGGCCTGCCCTCAACCGCCGCCTGAGCCCGCCTCGACCGCGCCGAACAGCTCGTAGCGGCTTTCGGTCACGCGGCGCCCGGGCAGCGGTCGGATCTCGAACGAGAGCACGTCGGCGGGCAGCGGCAGCGCGAAATCCACGTCCGCCTGCGACCAGCGCCGCGCCGGATTCGCCTGCGTATCCGGCCATGCGCCGACGCGAACGCCGTTGACGAGGATTTCCGCCGCCTGCCCTTCGACGCCGGCGTCGAACGTGCGGCGCAGACGGAACGCGGTGCCGTGCCGCGGCGAGGACAGCGTGAAGCGGCTCGGCGTCGTCGCGCGACAGACCAGCGCGCTCCTGGAGGTCGGCGGTTCGTCGCCGAACAGCGCGTCCTGCACGGCGCAACGCGCGTCGCTGCCGCGCGCGTAGCCGGCAGCCGCCTCGGCGGCGGCGTCGCCCAGTTGCAGCGCAGCGACGATCTCCTGCGCCGGCTCGGGACTGGCGTAGTAGAACGCGACCGTACGCAGGCACAGCGGCTCGTCGCCCCACGCGCCGTTCTCCAGTTTGTAGACGACGGAGCGGCGCCAGCGCGGCGCGTCGGCGAGGAACCAGCGGTACATCGAGGTCGCATCGTCGATGCCGCCGGACCGGCGCAGCGGCGCACCCGCCAGCGGCCCTACGTAGGCGCCGCGATCGAAATAGAAGCCGCCGTTGAACAGATCCTCGACGCCGGTGCCGTACCACGACGGCTGCACGGCGCCGTCGACGTAGATGCGCTCGTCTCCCTCGAGGTAGTAGCCGCCCTCGTGCACGCCGTCGCCGCTCATCCACGCGACCAGCCCGAACAGGCGGCCGCGGCCTTCGTGACGCAGCAGGACCTGGTCGCCGTCGATCTGCGGCGTGGTCGGGCAGGCCGCGTGCACCTGCGTGTGCAGAACGCCGGCGTCCGGCGGCGGCGGCGCCGGGTCGACGTCGAAGACGTGGCGGATCGCCACCGGTCTCGCGTCAGCGCCGTCGCGCAGGCGCACCGACACCTCCACGTCGCGGCGGTACGGCATCGGGAAGCGCGCGTAGAACGCGCCGAGCGCATCGACCCCGGCGAGCAGCCCGAGCGGCCGCAGGCGGTCCGCTGCATCGGCGGCGAAGAACTCGGCGACCGGCAGGTCGACCGTCGACTCGCCGTCGAACGCGATCGACAGCTGCACGTCGTCCCAGCGCTCGCGGTCGAGCTGGATGCGGGTGGACACCAGCGTGCCCGGCCCCGCACGCCGCAGCAGCACCAGCGGAGCGTCCGCGGTCAGCTCGTCCGAGGTCGCGCCGGGCAGCGCAGCGGCGTCGTGCCGGCCGCGGCCGAACGGCAGCCGCGCGGCGAGCGCCCGGTCCGCATTCGACGCTTCGACCAGGCGGCGCATCAGCGTGGAAGTATCGGCGTCCTCAGGCGCGCCGGAGGACGAAGCGTCTTCCGGCGTCTGCACGTAGTTGATCTGGTACCACAGCCGCCGGCCCGCGCCGTTCAGCAGCGCGATCTTGATGCCGTGCCGGTACGCGAACGGCCGGTACGAGACGTTGCCGCCGCTGGCGAGCAGGCGATCGGCCGCCAGCGCCGCGGCGTCGCGGGATGGCGGCGCCTCGCGGAAGAACGCATCCAGCGGCTGGTCGAGCGCCGGCACCGCCTCGCCGTCGAGGTAGATGCGCAGGCGCACGTCGGATGGCAGCGGCTGGCTGACGCCGTCGCCGGTGGTCATCCACAGGCGCGTCACCGCCCCCGCTCCGGGCTGGTCGAGGATCACGCCCTGTTCGCCTTCCGCGGTCGATTCGATGCGCACGAAACGCTGGCCGCCGCGGCCGGGATCGAGCGAGGTGCGGTCGTAGCGGCAGCCGTCCAGGCAGTAGCTGCTCGCCAGGTAGCTGCCGTAGTCGCCGCCCAGGCGCGGCAGGTCGGCGAGATCGGTCCAGACCTGCCACGGCGGCCGCGCCGTCGATGCCGAAGCGGCGAACGACGCCGCCGCGACCACGCAGAGCACCCATTGCCTCATCGTCCCTCCATCCGCCACATCAGCGGCGCGATTGCAGCACGGATGCGCGCGGCTTTCAGCCCGCGCTCGGCGGCCGCAACAGGCGTTCGAGCGTACGCGACACCGCAGCGAAGGCGAACGCCGCAGTCACGTGCGTGGCCGCGCCGAGGCCGCCGCCGCAGTCGAGCTTGAACGAATCGCCACCGGCCGGGCGCGTGCCGCAGACGCTGCCGTCGGCCTGCGGATAGCGCACGTTCTCGCGCGAATACACCGCCTGCACGCCGAAGTAGCGCTTCGGGCCGCGCGGGAAGTTGAACTCCTCGCGCAGCTTCTTGCGCACCAGCGCGAGCAGCGCGTCGTGCTCGGTCTTGGACAGGTCGCGCACGGCGATCAGGGTCGGATCGGTGCGCCCGCCGGCGGAGCCGACGGTGATCAGCGGCCGCTTGCGCCGCCGGCACCACGCGATCAGCTCGACCTTCACGCGGAACGCGTCGCAGCAGTCGAGGACGAGATCGTAGTCGCGATCGAGCATGCGCTCGAGATTGGACGGCGTGACGAACTCCTCGACCGCATCGACCGCGATGGCGGGATGGATCGCGCGCGCACGCGCCGCCATCACCGCCACCTTCGGCCGCCCGTACTCGCCGTCGAGCGCGTGCAGCTGCCGGTTCGTGTTGCTGACGCAGACCTCGTCGGCGTCGATGATCGTCAGGCGCCCCACCCCGCTGCGCGCCAGCGCCTCCACCGCCCACGAGCCGACGCCGCCGATGCCGATCACGCACACGTGCGCGCGCGCGAGCCGCGCGACGCTGCCGGCGCCGTACAGGCGATCGATGCCGCGGAAACGTTCTTCGGTGGCGGGCTGGTCCATGAGGGCGCGCAGGGTAGCATCGCGCGGACCTGAATCGCGCGCGGGCGTCGGCTTCAGAACGGGCTTGATTTGCCGCAGCCGCGGCCCCAACATGTCGATCCCCCGGGGGCGACATGGTTTCGACGGGGGACGCAAAGTAGCTTGGAGCATGCCGAGGGCGTCATCTTCCTCGTTAATCCGGTGGCAAAAAACCTAGACGCGAACGACGACGTCTACGCTCTGGCCGCTTAAGGCCTAGCCCCGAACCCACTTGTGCCTGTGCTCGTGGATGTAGGGTCATCATCACGGGATCGCTCGAAGCCGGCGCCTTTCGGCTGACAGCTAAAACCTAGAGGCTGGTCCTGCGGTGCGCCTGGCACGCTGTGTTGCCGCAGGACGAGATCGAACAGCGTGACAAGCATGTAGCGCCGGGCGCGGAGCGCCTTCGGACGGGGGTTCAATTCCCCCCGCCTCCACCAATTCGATTTCCGCGGAAGTTCGCCGAAGTCCTGAACCCCGCCTCGCGGCGGGGTTTTTTATTGCCCGACGTTCGCTGCCTTCCGAACGCCGCACGTTGCTCGGCTACGGCACCTCCCCGTACCGCGCCAGAATCACCGGCTGCTCGTAGTCGCCCGCGTCCGGATCGACGAACTGGCTGTAGGCGATCACGCCCGCCGAACTCTCCGACAGTAGCCGCGCGCGGCCGATCGCGTCCTGGTCGCTGCGGCAGATCACGGCGCGCTCGGGCCACAGGTGGCCTTCCACGGCCTTGTAGGTCTCCACCACGTAGATCGTCTGCATAGCGCCTCCTGAGCTGGGGCGCGGAGCATCGGCCTGCGCCGTCTCAGGCCTTGGGATTGTGCCGCGAGCGTGCGGATCAATCCGTCCTGCGCCGGCGCGGCTGGCCGCCGGCGGCGTAGCCGTGACGCCAGCCGACGACGTAGATCGCGAGCGTGGCGACGATGACGAGTGCGGCGATGACCATGAGGGCTCCTTGCTGAATCGGGCTCGCGCCTCAGTACGCAACGGCGTGCGGCCGCAGATCACGCCCGATCGCGGACGTCGCCGCTTCCGGCGGCCGCAAGCGAGGTTCTATGCTGTCCCACAGACGCGGCGGCACGGAACAGCGGATGGACCTGAGCAGCGGATATCCCTACTGGACCGTCAAGAACGGCCTGCTCGGCGACTACCCGGCGCTGAGGGAGGACGTCGATTGCGACGTCCTGGTGGTCGGCGCGGGTATCACCGGCGCGCTCGTCGCATGGCATCTGCAGCAGGCCGGTCACGCGGTCTGCGTCATCGATCGCCGCGAGGCCGGCTGGGGCAGCACCTCGGCCAGCACCGCCCTTCTGCAGTACGAAATCGACACCGAGCTGCAGGACCTCGTGGAAATGTACGGCCGCGAGGACGCCGTGCTGGCCTACCGCGCCTGCGAGAAGGCGATCGCGTCGCTGCGGCGCATCGCGCGGCGCTTCCGCGGCGTGGAGTTCCAGGACCGGCGCAGCCTCTACTACGCCGGAAGGTGGCATCACCAGTTCCGGCTGCGGCGCGAGGCCGAGCTGCGCCGCTCGAACGGCTTCGACGTGCGCCTGCTGGAAGCGGAGGACGTGCGCCGCGAATTCGGCTTCGACGCGCCGGCGGCAATCCTGACCTCCGTCGCGGCGCAGGTGGATCCCTACCAGCTCACCCACCGGCTGCTGGCGGCCATCGTGCGCAGCGGCGGCGGCGTGTTCGATCGCACGCCGATGGCGGAATTCTCGCCCGGCCGCGGCAAGGTGCAGGTGCGCACCGCGACGAACGCGAACGTGCGCTGCCGCCATCTGGTGATCGCCGGCGGCTACGAGACGCAGCAGCACATCGCGCAGAAGGTGGCGAGCAACCGCAGCAGCTACGCCTTCATCACCGATCCGGTGCCGCAGGCGCTGGGTCCGCTGGAGTCGTGCCTGCTGTGGGAATCCTCGCGGCCGTACCTGTACGTGCGCAGCACCGCCGATCGCCGCCTGCTGGTCGGCGGGGAGGACGACTGGCTCGACATTCCCGCGCGCAGGGACGCCCGCGTGCACAAGAAGGCCGCGAAACTGGCCAGAAAGGCCGGCGCGCTGTTTCCGGGACTCACCCTCGATCCGTCGTTCGCCTGGGCCGGCACCTTCGCCGAGACGAAGGACGGCCTGCCGTTCTTCGGTCCGCACGAGCAGCACGGACCGCGCGTGCACTTCGCGATGGCCTACGGCGGCAACGGCATCACCTACAGCCTGATCGGCGCGGAGCTGATCACCGCCTCGCTCGCCGGCCGCCGGCATCCGTGCGCCGGGCTCTTCTCCTTCGAACGCCTGCGCCGCAAGTGATCGTCTAGGCGGAAGACCGCTCCCAGCCGACGAATTTGTACTGCCCCGGCGGCAGGTACAGCGGGAAGACCGACGCCTCCTCCTCGCGCACGATCTGCACGAAGGTCCGCGCCGCGGCGGCCACGTCGCGAACGAAGCGCCTGCGCTGCAGCGGTCCCCACGGCGCTTCGAGATAGGCGCTCATGGTCGCCTCCACCTGGGTCGAGGCGAGATCGACGCTGCGATGGATCGCGCGCAGCTGCATCGTCGCCGAGACGTCGTTCCGCAGCGCCCAGCGCAGGTACGGATAGAGATGGACGCTCTTGGCCAGCCCGGCGCGGCGGAAGACCTCGGCGAAGAAGCGCATGCGCGCGACCGCCTCGTCCGTGTGGCCGGCGCGGCAGCGGTCCAGCAGCGAGCGCATCGCCTCGTGCGCGCTGGCGTGGCAGTGCCGGAGGCCGGGAACGAGCCGGGGGCGGAACTGGACGGGAAAGTCGATGGCGCTGCTCGGGGGCGGACTTCCGGCGCGGGGTGCCTGATCGCTCCCAGCTTCCTTGAAGAACGGAAGGCGCATGCGCTCGTGCTCGACTGCGGTGGCCGCAATATATCCAGTTCCGTGATGGATATCACATTTCAATCATCGGCGGCACAGATTTTGAAGAAGATTTCCCTTTCATGAAGACTGCGCTCCGGCAGGCGCATCATTCCCGGCACAGGCGCCGCCGCGACGTCGCCGCCGATCACCCTCCCGAGGACCGCGAAATGCCGATGACCGTGAGCAAGCACGTGCAGGAAGCCTGGATGCAATCCGTCGAACGGGACCTGCAGGTCCTCGCCTCGGCGATCCGCAGCATCGCGGAGCAGGAGCCGGAGCGCTGCGCGCAGGCGCTGCAGGCGGCGCAGTCCGTGCTCGACCGGCTCGGCCGCCAGCCCTGATCGGGCGGAATCGCCGAGCCGGATTTCGGTCTGCGCGCGGCCGCGAGCCGGCGCAGCGGACCGCCCTCCTTCGCGGTCAGCTGCCCGAGCGGACCGACACGGCCTGCCCGGCGCTCAGGCGTTCCGCACCGCGCACCACCAGGCGATCGCCGACGCTGAGCGCGCCGCGCACCTCGACGAGGTCGCCGCTGCTGGTGCCGGTGGTCACCGCGATCGGCTCGGCCTTGTTGTCGCCGGAGATGCGCATGACGTAGGTGCGGTCCGGCCGCCGCACGAGTGCGTCACGTGGCACGGCGAGCGCCGCCTCGGCTGCCGCCGCCGTCTCGGGCAGGGCGACCTCGACCGCGCTGCCGACCAGCGCCAGCGCGGGATCGACGCCGACGCGCAGCTCGAACTGGCGCGCGCGCTCGTCGCCGACCGGAACCACCGCGCGCACGGTCGCGGTCTGCTCCACGCCGCCGGCGCGCAGGCCGACCTGCATGCCCGCGCGAACCTTGTCGGCGAGCGCGAGCGGCGCCTGCACGCGCGCCTCGATGCGCTCGGTGTCGACGAAATGCACGATGTTCGCGCCGACCTGCAGGTACTCGCCGCGCTGCGCGTAGCGCTCGGTGACGAGGCCGGAGAACGGCGCGCGCACGTCGGCCTGGCTGATGTCGTATTCCACCTGGCGCAGCTGCGCGCGCGCACGCGCCGCGGTCTGCGCATCGGTTTCCAGGGTCGCCACCGCTTCGTCGAGCTGCGCGCGCGCGATCGCGCTGCTGGCCTCGAGCTTGCGCAGGCGTTCGAGCTGGGTCTTCGACAGCGCCTGCCTGGCCTCGGTGCGGCGCAGTTCAGCGAGCAGCTCCTCGCGGCGCAGATGCAGGGCGCGATCGTCGATCTTGGCCAGCCGTTCGCCGGCCTTCACGCGCGTGCCGACCTCGGCGACGAAATCCAGGCGCCCGGCCTCCGCGCTGGCGATCTTCGCGTCGTCGCGGCTGACCACGCTGCCGGGCACCCAGCGCGTGGGCGCGAGCTTCGACGCGACGGCCTGGCCGATCTCCACCACCGCGGCCGGCGCCGGTGCGGTCTGCGCCTGTGCGGCAACGCAGAGCAGGCCGAGGAATGCGCTCGCGACTATCGTCTTCATGGTTTCGTCCCGGGGAAAAGGCATGCGCGTCGAACGAATCATTGGCGCGGCTTGCGATGCCAGAGCGCGTTCACGATCACCCATCGATCGCCGAACCGGCCCATCTGCAGGTGATCGACGAACCACGGGCTCTCCAGCCGCACGGTGGCAACGTCCTGATCGACCCGCAGCACCTCGACCGACCGCTGCCACTGCTCGCGCGGCGTCTTCAGCGCGCCCTTGCGGGTCAGGCCGATCAGCTCGTCGGACGTCATGCGGCCGAGGCCGAGCGTTTCGTACGGTGCCGCGGACGCGACGTTGCGCTTGGCCAGATCCGGATGCAGCGAACGCGCCACGCGCGCGGCATCGCCTTCCAGCTGGCCGTCGATGTAGTCGTACGCGGTCGCCTCGATCGCACGCAGCGTGCCGGCATCGGTCTGTGCGCCGGCGCTCGCGGCGAACGCGAGCCCCAGGGCGAGCTGGAGGGCGGCTAGTGGTCGCATGCGTCTTTCCATGAATCTTCTCCCGGTGTCGTGGCTCATGCGGCTTCCGCTCCGACCAGCCGCGGGCGCTCGGCCTGCGGCGCCGGCAGCGGCGCCGCTTCGCGCCGGCTGCCGCGCTCGAAGAACAGCCGCATCAGGCTCGGCATCAGCAGCAGCGAGAAGATCAGGCTGATCACCACGCCGCCGACGTTGACCGCGGCAAGGCCGCGGTAGATCACGCTGCCGGGGCCGGGGTTGACCGCCATCGGCAACGCGCCGAGGGCGCCGGTCAGGGTCGAGGCGAGGATCGCGCGCAGACGCTGGTTCAGCGACATGCGGATCGCCTCGGACAGCGCCGCGCCGTGCGCCTGCGCGTGGCGCGTCAGGTCGACCAGCAAGATCGCGTGGTTGACCACCACGCCGACCATCATGATGAAGCCGATCATCGACAGCAGGTCGAGCGGCTGGAACGCGAACAGGCCGAGCACGCGCAGCCCGAGCATGCCGCCGATCAGCGCCAGCGGCACCGTCAGCACCACGATCAGCGCGTAGCGCAGCGACTTGAACATCGCCGCCATCAGCAGGCCGAGCACGAACAGCGCGAGCAGGAAGTTGTTGCCGATGGTGCCGACGATGCGGCCGAGGCGGTCGGCGCTGCCGGCCAGGCGGATCGTGCCGTCGGGGAACTCGCTGCGCAGCGTCGGCAGCACGTCGCGCTCGATCGTCGCCAGCGCGGTTTCGAGCGCGAGCGTCGCCGGCGGGTCCATCGTCAGCGTGACCGTGCGGCGGTGATCGAGGCGGCGGATCTGCGAAGGTCCCAGCGCCGTTTCCAGGCGCACCATCTCGCCGACCGTCACCACCTTGCCGTCCGGCGCGACGATCGGCGTCTGCGCCAGTTCCTCCGGCGTCTGCCCGGCGCTGGCGCGCAGGATCACCGGCACGCGCCGCTCGCCGTCGAAGTACTCGCCGAGCCAGGCGCCGTCGCCGAGCGTGCGCACGATGTCGCCGAGCGCGACGCGATCCCAGCCGGCCTCGGCGATGCGGCGGTCGTCCGGCACCGCGCGCAGTTCCAGCTGCGCCGCGTCGGTCGGCGGGAACGCCTGCACGTTGGCGCCGAGGAATTTCGTCTCGAGCAGCCGGCGCCCGGCGTCGGCGACCCGGTACAGCTCGGCCGCGTCCTCGCCCTGCAGGTGGATCGACACCGCGCGCGCGGAGCCGCCGAAGCCGCCGAACAGGTTGCCCTCCTCGGTGAACACGCGCGTGTCGGGAAAGCCGACCGTGATCTCCTCGCGCACGATGCGTTCCAGCTCGCCGATGCGGCTCTCGTCGACCACGCGCGCGCCGATGTTGCCGCCGCCGGGATAGATGATCACGTACCAGTTCTTCAGCTGCGGCTGCCTGGTGCCGTCCATGTACGGCTTCATGCGTTCGAGGATCGCCGGCACGATCTCGCGGTTGACCGCCTCGGGCGGCATGCCCGGCGGGAAGTTGAAATAGGCGTCGATCGCCGCGCGCTTGACCGGCGGCAGGTAGTCCAGGCGCGGCACGAAGGCGAACGTGGCCGCCAGCGGCAGCACGAGCAGGGCCAGCACCCAGCCGATCTGCCTGGGCCGCGTGTCGGTCCAGGCCATGATGCGGTCGGTCAGCCACGGCCAGCCGTCGCCGTAGCCGGACTTGAGCTTCTTCGCCTTGAGCCAGCTCGCCGCCGCCGGCAGGGCGGTGATCGCGACGACGACGGAAATCGCCACGGCGATCGAGATGGTCAGCGCGAGATCGGAAAAGATCTGCCCTTCGACGTCGCGCAGGAACACCACCGGCAGGAACACCGCCACGGTGGTGATGGTCGAGGCGACCAGCGCGCCGACGACCTGCTGCGTGCCGGTCAGCGCCGCCTCGTACGGCGTCACGCCGCCCTCCTTCAGGCGCAGGATGTTGCCCGACACCACGATCGCGCCTTCGACCACCATGCCGACCGCGAACGCGAGGCCGGCCAGCGAGATCACGTTGAGCGTGTGTCCGCTCAGGTGCAGCACGGTGAAGGTGGCGAGCAGGCACACCGGAATCGTCGCCGCGATCAGCACCGTGGCGCGCGCGTCGCGCATGAACCACCACACGCACAGCAGGGACAGCAGCGCGCCGACGATCAGGTTCTCGCTGAGCAGGTGCACCGCGCGGTTGATGAACAACGACGAGTCGAACGACTGCTCGATGCCCAGCCCGCGCGCCTTGAGCGGACCGTCGCGCAGTTCGGCGACGACCTTCTTCACCGCGTTGAGCGTCTCCAGCACGTTGGCGCCGCTGACCTTGTCGACCTGCAGGCCGATCGCCGGATTGCCGTTCTGGTAGGCGAAGAGCTGGCGCCGCGGCGGACGCACCTCGATGGTGGCGACGTCGCCCAGGTGCACGGTCTTGTCGGCGTTGGACGACAGCACCAGCGCGCCGAGCTGCTCGGGGGTGTAGCGCCCGGTGTAGCGCAGCCGGTACTGCTGGCGGCCGACGTCGACCTGGCCGCCGGAGACGTCGGCCGCCGCCGCGGCGCGCGCGGCGATGTCGGAGATCGACACGCCCAGGCTCGCCGCCTTGGCCGCGTCCACGGTGATGCGCACCTCGTCCGGCGGGCCGGCGTTGACGATCACCTGCGCCACGCCGGGCACCGCCTCGATGCGCGGCTTGACCGTGTTCTCGATCAGCCGGCGGTATTCCTCGATCTTTCCGGGCGTGCCGGGCAGCAGCTGCACGAAGAACCAGCTCAGCACGCTGTTCGCGCCGCCGGCGTTGCCGCCCATCTGCACCACCGGGCGGTCGGCGTCCTTGGGGATCGAACGCACGCGGTTGAGCCGGCCGATCACCTCGACCAGCGCGTTCTTCATGTCGGTGCCGATCGCGAAGGTCAGGTTGACGTTGCTGCCGCCGGAGGCGGCGTTGCCGTCCAGTTCCTCCAGCCCCGGCAGTCCCTGCAGCACCTGCTCCTGCGGCTCGAGCAGCTCGGCCTCGACCTCCTCCGGCGAGGCCGCGCGCCAGTTGGTCTGGATCGAGATCTGCGGCCGGTCGATGTCGGGAAACAGCTGCAGCGGCAGCTGGCGCAGGCTCATGAAACCGAGCAGGCAGACCAGCAGGACCGCCATGCCGACCGCGACCGGATTCTTCAGCGAGGCTTCGACGAGTTTCACCGACTGTTCCCCATGCTCCGCGCCGGGCCATCGCGCGCCGGGGGATCAGACGGGAAATCCGCGGCGAAGGTTTAGCCGCCTGCGACGAAGCGTTCTGCCGCCGCGACGAAGCGTTGTCCCTGCGGCGTGCGAGGCTCGGGCGTGCGCCGGAACGCCGTCAGGTGAGCAGCTTCACCTTCTCGCGGTAGCTGCGCGACAGCTTGAGTTCGTGGCCGGAATCGAGCACGAGGAAATACTCGCCGTTGAGGTGCGGCCGCATCTCGCGCACGCGCGCGAGGTTGACGATGCTGGAGCGGTGCACGCGCGCGAAGCGGCGCGGGTCGAGGCGGCGCTCGAGCTGCTGCATCGTGCCGCGCAGCACGTGGGTCGACTCGCCGGCGTGGATGCACATGTAGTCGCCGGCGGCGTCGATCCAGCGGATCGAGTCGACGTCGATGCGCAGCAGGCGATGGCCGTCCTTGATCGTCAGCTTGTCGCCGCAGGGCGCGTCGGCCTCGTCGGCGAGCACGACCTCGAACGTCGACCGCGCCGACGCCGGCAGGGTCGCGATCACCTTGAGCAGGCGCTCGTAGTGGTCTTCGGTCTTGCGCGCGGCCAGGCGCGTGCGCGCGCGTTCGATCGACTCGTCCAGCCGCGCGTCGTCGACCGGCTTGAGCAGGTAGTCCAGCGCGCTGGCGGCGAAGGCGGCCAGCGCGTACTGGTCGTAGGCGGTGACGAACACGGTCAGCGGGATCTGCGTCGCCGGCAACGCGCGCAGCAGCTCGAAACCGTCGACGCCGGGCATCTGCACGTCGAGGAACATCAGCTGCGGACGCAGCCGCGACACGGCGTGGAAGGCCTCGCGGCCGTTGCCGGCCTCGCCGACGATCTCGACGTCGGCGTAGCGGCGCAGGCGCAGTTCCAGGCCGCGCCGCGCCAGCGGCTCGTCGTCGACGATGAGGGTGCGGATCGCAGCCATCACGCCGCCTCGAACGGCAGGCGGATGTGCACGTCGACGCCGTGCGGGCGGCGCTCGCCGATCTCGAAGGTCTGGCGCTCGCCGTAGAGCACGCGCAGGCGTTCGCGCGTGTTGGCCAGGCCCACGCGGGCGTGGCCGTTCGGCGCCGCCTCGGCTTCGACGTAACCCGGGCCGTCGTCGCGCAGGTGCAGGTCGAGCCACGCCGCGCCGGCCGGGTCGTCCTCGCGCCTGGCGACGAGTTCGATGCAGGCGCCCTCCTCGCGCCGGGACACGGCGTACTTGATCGCGTTCTCGATCAGCGGCTGCAGGATCAGGCTCGGCACCAGCGCCTCGCGCGCGGCGGGCTCGACGTCCATCACCACCTTCAGCCGTTCGCCGAAACGCAGCTGCTCGATGCCGAGGTAGAGTTCCAGCGCCTCGACCTCCTGCGCCAGCGTCACGCGCTGCTCCGGATCGGCGTCCAGCGAATGACGCAGGAAGGCCGACAGGCTGCCGACCATGCGGTAGGCGGTGTCGCGGCGGTCGTCGAGCACCAGGGTCGATATCGCGTTGAGCGTGTTGAACAGGAAATGCGGATTGAGCTGGTAGCGCAGCATCTTCAGCTGCGCCGCGTGGGCGATGTTCTGCGCGCGCAGCGCGGCCTCCTTCTGCTGCTGCGACTGCCGCGCGAACTTGATGCCGAAATACAGCCCGCTCCACGACAGAAGCAGGTAGAACATCGAGGCGAAGTACCAGAGGTAGCCGAATACGCTGTGCAGTTCGCAGTCGTCGCACCAGCGGAACACGATCGCCACGTAGAGCTTCATCTGCACCAGCGTGGCGAGCACCAGCATCGCCGCCGCGCCGGCGGCCATGCGCGGCACCGACAGCGGCCACAGGCGCCGGTAGCCCAGGCGCAGCACGCTGGTGACGAGGAAGCCGCAGACCGCGACGGCCGCCGAGGCGATCACGTAGTGCAGCGGCTTGCCGTCGCCCATCGCGGCGGTGAAGTTGAGGGCGAAATAGCCGAGCCATCCGGCGATCTGCAGCGGCCAGAACGACAGTTCCGACCGGGCGGCGGGAACCGGATTGGACGTCACCACGGCGTTCACGGCGCTGGCCTCGCGTGCGGGGCGCACACTATGAGCCGATTCGCGGCCCGTTTGAAGATGGATGCTCCGAAGACGGTTGCGCCGGAGATGGCCGCGTCGACGCCGGTCGCGCGCGCGCGGCCGCCGCACCGGACGCGAGGTGAAGCGCCGCCCAACGCAACGCCGCGTTCCGGCACCTTCGTTCATACCCATGCCAGCCGGCAGCGGCGATAGTCGATCGCCGGAGGGCCGCACGCCGATGTCCGCATTCAACGTCCTCACCCTCAACCTGCACATGGGCCTGGACCTGCTCAAGCGCCGCTTCGTCCTGCCGCAGCTGCGCGAAGCGATCCGCACGGTGTCGGCCGACGTGGTGTTCCTGCAGGAGGTGCTCGGCGCGCACGCCGGCCCTTCGCGCCGGCACCGCGACTGGCCCGAGGGATCGCAGTACGAATACCTAGCCGACACGATCTGGAGCCAGCACGCCTACGGCCGCAACGCCGCCTATTGCGAAGGTCATCAGGGCAATGCGCTGCTGTCCAAGTTCCCGATCCTGTCGCAGGAAAACCGCGACGTCTCGGTGCAGGGCCACGAGCAGCGCGGCCTGCTGCACTGCGTGCTGCCCCTGCCACATTCCGCCGCGCCGCTGCACGCGATCTGCGTCCATCTGGGCCTGCTCGAATCCCATCGCCGGCGCCAGCTCGGCCTGCTGTGCGCGATCGTGCGCGAGGAGATTCCCGCCGACGCGCCGCTGGTGGTGGCCGGAGACTTCAACGACTGGCGCGTACGCGGACACCGGCTCATGACCGACTGCGGCCTGCACGAGGCCTTCGAGCATCTGCACGGCCGCGTTGCGCGGACCTTCCCCTCGCGTTGGCCTTTGCTGCCCGTGGACCGCATCTACCTGCGCAACCTGCGCGCCGCGTCGGCGCAGGCGCTGTCGGCGCGTCCGCGGTCGCACCTGTCCGACCACGCGCCGCTGCTCGCCGCGATGACGACGTGACGCGCGGCGCGGGAGCCTTGCGGCGAGAGCGCTCGTTCCCTGGTGCGCCCGACGGCTACTCGGCGTCTTCGTCCGAGAACACGGCTTCGCTGCGCTCGACGCCGCGCAGCAGGCGCATGCGCGCGGCCTGCTCGAATCCTGCATCGCCGTGCTCGAGCAGCACGACCTCGCCGGCGACGCGCTTGGCCACCGGCACGCCGTCGCGGTAGAGCACGCGCGAACCGGTCAGGCGCGGCACCTTGTCGCCGGCGAGCAGGCTGCCGACCAGGTTCAGCGGATCGGCGCCGCACAGGCACACCCAGGTGTCGTTGGGCGCGCGCTGGCGCACGCCGCGCAATGCGGCGATCGCTTCGGGCAGGGCGAACTGTTCGCCGGAAAGGCCGGCCACGAAGCGCCCGCCGCGGATCTCGCCGCGCGCCTCCAGCCGGTGGTAGACGCGCACCAGTTCACGCCACGGCGGCAACCATTCGGCCTCGTGCGCGAGCAGGCGCCAGCAGACCACACCGTAGCGCGTCAGCAAGGTGCGCGCGACCTGCTCGACGCGCTCGGGATCGGCGCCGTGGCGCGCGGTCGGCGCAGCTTCGGCGGCGGGCCGGCGGCGCACCAGCGACCAGCGGCCGGCGTCCTCGATGCCGAACAGCGCCGTGCGGCGTCCGTGCCGGCGACGCGTCGGCGCGCGCTTGGACGAGGGCAGCAGCAGTGCGCGCAGGCCGCTGTAGCTGTCGGCGTTGACGAGGCCGGAGGCGACGAGTTCGCCGAGCGCTTCCTCCAGCTGCACGTGCAGCAGGCGCGTGCCGTGTAGCAGCTCGTCGAAGAACGACGCGCCGTGCGACTGCAGGTAGTCCGCGACGACCTGCGCGCGCGAGGACAGCGCGATCGTCACGCCCGGCTCGAGGCCGCCGAAACCGAGCCAGGTATCGAGGTTGCGCCGCTGCAGCAGCACGACCGGCGTCGCCCGCACCGGGCCGGCGATGCGCTCGGTGGCGCCCGCACGGCGGCCGCGCAGGCGCGTCCACACCAGGCGCCCGGCGGTGCACAGCGCATCGAGCCAGGCGATCTCGTAGTCGGCGATGCGCGCCGGCAGGATCTCGCCCTCCCAGGCCGAAGCCGGCGCCTCGTAGCCTTCCAGCTGCGCCAGCACGCCGGCCAGCGCATCCGGACCGCGCACCTGCGCACCCGGCGCGACGCGCTGCCACTCGAACAGGAAGCGCATGAAGTCGCGCGGCTCGACCGGCTCGATCTCGCGGCGCAGGCGCCGCACGGTGTAGCGGTGGATGCGCGCGAGCAGGTGGCGTTCGCACCATTCCTGCTCGACGGGTTTGGAGGGAGCGCACACAGCCAGCTGTTCTCCCTCTCCCGCTTGTGGGAGAGGTGACGACGTGTAGTGGCCGCGCATGACGAAGCCGTCGGACTCCAGCGCGAGCAGCGCGATGCCCACGTCCGCCTGCGCGACGCCCAGCGACGCGGCGATCTCGCTCGCGCGCGTCGGACCCAGTGCGGTCAGCCGCGCGCGCAGCACGTCGACGAGCGCGTCCTCGCGCGTCCATGCGACGCAGGCGTACTCGGCCGGCGCGCTGACGGCCGGGTCGTTGCCTGCCTCGGGCAGGATCGCTGCGAACTGCGGCAGGCGTTCGGCGGGAATCCAGATGCCCGCCGTCCCTCGCTGCGCCGTCGACCCGGCGCCGTTCCCGTGCGCGGCTTCGACGGCGATTCGCGTCACGCGGCGATCGCCGGCGAGCCTTTCCAGCCACGGCGCCCAGTCGTGGTTCGCGTGCGCCTCGGCCTCGGTGACGAAGGCGACGCCGAGCAGCGCCGCGTGCAGTTCGTCGGCGGAACGCGCCTCCGGCCAGGCCTCCTCGCGCACGGCGGCGATCGCGTCGGCGTCGAGGCGGCCGAGATCGTCGGCGCTGTCGATGTCGCTCCAGCGCCGGCTCGTCACCGCCTGCGTGCGGCGTTCTTCCAGCGGCGCGTCGTCGAGGAACGCGTACGGCCGCGCGCCGAGCACCTCGGCGGCGAGCGGCGACGGCGCGGTCAGGTCGCGCGCGAACACGCGCACGCTGCCCTCCTCCAGCCCTTTCAGCAGCGCGACCAGGCCGTCGATGTCCATCGCGCCGTGCAGGCAGTCGTACAGCGTCTGCGCGACCAGCGGATGGTCGGGAATCTGCCGCTCGCCGACGATGTTCTCCAGGCACGCGACCTGGTCGGGGAACACCGTCGCGAGCAGGTCCTCGGCTTTCATGCGCTGCAGCTGCGGCGGCACCTTGCTGCCGCCCTGGAAACGCGGCAGCGCCAGCGCGGCGGTGGCATTCCAGCGCCAGCGCACGCCGAACATCGGCGCGTCGAGCAGGGCCTGCACGAGCACGTCGCGCACCGAGCCGGAGTGCAGGTAGCGCGCGACCTCCTCCAGCGGAAAGCTGTGGCTGGTCGACAGCGACAGGATGATCGCGTCCTCGGTCGCCGCGGCCTGCAGCTCGAAGTTGAACTTGCGGCAGAAGCGCTTGCGCAGGGCCAGACCCCAGGCGCGGTTGACACGGCTGCCGTAGGGCGAATGGATGATCAGCTGCGAGCCGCCGGATTCGTCGAAGAAGCGCTCCATCGCCAGCTCGCCGCGCGTGGGCAGCACGCCGAGCGCGACCTTCGCCGAACCGAGATAGTCCACGATCTGGCGCGCCGCGGGCTCGCCCAGGCCGACCTCGTCGATCAGCCATTGCATCGCGGGCTGAGGGCTCAGGGCTGAGGGCTGGAAAACCGGCGACGCCGGCGGCGCCAGTGCTGTTTCAGCCCTCAGCCCTCGGCCCCGAGCCCTGCTCCCATCCAGCCGGTCGGAGATTTCCGCGCGCAGGCGCGACACGGAATCCGACAGCTCGTCGCTGCGTCCCGGCGCCTCGCCGAGCCAGAACGGAATCGACGGCGGCGCGCCCTGCGCGTCCTCCACGCGCACGCGGCCGCGCTCGACGCGCAGGATGCGGTAGGAATGATTGCCGAGCTGGAAGATGTCGCCGGCCATGCTCTCGACGGCGAAGTCCTCGTTGACGGTGCCGACCATCGCCGCCTGCGGCTCCAGCACGACCTCGTAGTCGGCCGTGTCTGGGATCGCGCCGCCGGAGGTGATCGCGGTCAGGCGCGCGCCGCGGCTGGCGCGCAGCACGCCGTTGACGGCGTCGCGGTGCAGGTACGAGGCGCGCGGGCCGCGCCGCGTGGTGAAGCCGTCGGCGAGCATGCGTACGACCGCGGTGAAATCCTCGCGCGCGAGCTGTGCGTACGGATAGGCGTGACGCAGGCGTTCGAACAGCTCGTCCTCGCGCCATTCGCGGCAGGCGACCTCGGCGACGATCTGCTGCGCCAGCACGTCGAGCGCGGCGCGTTCGACGTGCTGCGCGTCCAGCTCGCCGCGGCGCACCGCGTCGAGCAGGGCCGCGCATTCGACCAGTTCGTCGCGCGACTGCGGAAACAGCCGCCCCTTCGGCACGCCGCCGACCTGGTGGCCGGCGCGGCCGACGCGCTGCAGGAAGGTGGCGATCGAACGCGGCGAGCCGATCTGGCAGACCAGGTCGACGTCGCCGATGTCGATGCCGAGCTCGAGCGAGGCGGTCGCCACCAGCGCGCTCAGCTCGCCGCGCTTCAAGCGCTGCTCGGCGTCGAAGCGGTGCTCCTTGGCCATGCTGCCGTGGTGCGCGGTGACCTTTTCCTTGCCCAGCCGCTCGGACAGGTGCCGCGCCGCGCGCTCGGCCATGCGCCGCGTGTTGACGAAGATCAGCGTGGTGCGGTGTTCGCCGATCAGCTGCTCCAGCCGCGCGTAGACCTGCGCCCACTGGTCGCCGGACAGCACGGCTTCGAGCGGCGCTTCGGGCAATTCGAGCGCGAGGTCGCGCGCGCGCACGTGGCCGGAGTCGACGACGACGCAGTCCGGTTCGCCGGGCGTCGCGGAGATTTCCTCCTTCCGCCTGCCGGCGCCTTCGCCCGCCTCGCGGGGGAAGGATTCCACACAGGAAGACTCTGCTTTCCCCTCCCCCGCCTGCGGGGAAAGGTGCCCGGAGGGCGGAAGGGGGACGCTTTCGCCGACCAGGAACCGCGCCACTTCCGCGATCGGCTTCTGCGTCGCCGACAAACCGATGCGCACCAGGCGGCGCTCGCACAGCGCGTCGAGCCGCTCCAGCGACAGCGCCAGATGCGCTCCGCGCTTGTTCGGTGCGAGGGCGTGGATTTCGTCGACGATGACCGAACGCGTGGTCGACAGCATGCGCCGGCCGGATTCGGAGCCGAGCAGCACGTACAGCGATTCGGGCGTGGTCACGACGATGTGCGGCGGGCGCTTCCTCATGCGGTCGCGCTCGGCCTGCGGCGTGTCGCCGGTGCGCACCATCGTGCGGATCTCCACGTCCGGCAGCCACAGGCGCAGCAGCTCGTCGCGGATGCCGGCCAGCGGCGCCTCGAGATTGACGCGCACGTCGTTGGACAGCGCCTTCAGCGGCGAGACGTAGACGACGGCGGTCTCGTCCGGCAGCTCGCCCTCGACGCCGCGCCGCACCAGATCGTCGATCGCGGCGAGGAACGCGGCCAGGGTCTTGCCCGAGCCGGTCGGCGCGGCGATCAGCGTGTGCCGGCCGGAGGCGATCGCCGGCCAGGCCTCGATCTGTGCCGGGGTCGGCGCCGCGAACGCGCCGCGGAACCAGTTCGCGACGGCGGGATGAAAAGTGTCCAGTGCCATAAATCTATTTTGCGCGCTCGTGTCTCAGATCCTGAAACACCCCAAATGGTGGCGGCCGACGCCTTTTTCATCGGCGTTACCGCACCGTTATCGCGCCGTTACCGCCTCGTGGCAACAACCGCGCGGAAATGATCTAGCTTCTGGTCGGTCACTTATCCGAAATAAATCGTACGAAGTTACTTCAAGAAAAAGCTGGCCGGCGCCCCGGAGCGAGGGCCGGCCGGCCACAACCAGACCGCCGAAAGCAGCGCCTCCGTGACCGTCGCCGGTCCCGGCGCGACTACTCCGGCGATCACCGCCAGCGCGGTCAGCCGGGTCGATCCGGATCTGCCTGCCGCGCTGGCGAACGACGACGAGCGAATCCGCCGATGCGTCCATGGAATCAGCGCATCGGCCATGGCGGGCGGGCGTCCGATTTCCGCGAAGACGGACATCGCAGGCGCCGTACGCCGTGCGGCCCGCCCGTGCCCGACGGGTAGCGCGGACCGGTCCGGTTCCGCGGTTTTCCGCAGCGTCGCCGGGATGGCGCCGCTCCGCTCCATCCCAATGCCCTCCTCCAGGAGATCCGACATGAACGCTGCACTCGTGAAAAGCTTCGCCCTGGTTGCGCTGATCGCCGCAGCCGGTTCCCAGAATGCCCTGGCCGACATCCCCTCGACCGTGCCGACCGCGCCCTGCTCGCAGGAGAACGACAGCGACCTCTACACGGTGACGCAACGCACGCGCGAAGGCACGGTGGCCTGGACCTACCAGTGCGTGGCGTACGAATCGGGCAGCGACTGGCAGCTGATCCTGCGCTGCGACGACTACGGCTGCGTCGCCTACTGAGACACGCGCGAAGGAGCGGAGCTTCCGCCGGCACACGCAGGTATCACCTGTTCGCCGCGAGCGGCGTGACTCGAGCACGGCGACGGGACCAAGCCAGTACGCACAAGCAGCGGCGGGGACATCCTCGGCCGCCGAGAAGGCGACGGCTGCCATCGCAAGCCTTCCTGATGCACTTGAACGCCTCCCGGATTCACCGTCGTCGGATTCCCGACGGCGTTCGCACCGTGCCGGCCGAAGAATGCCGCGCACGCCACACACTCGATCCAAGGAGACAACCATGCGTATTCTCATCACCTCCGCCCTGCTGGCTGCTGCGGCTTTCGGGCTTTCCATCGCCTCGTCCGGGCAGGCCTCCGCCCAGACGCCGACGATGACGCTCAGCTGTCTGGTCAACGAATGCACGGTCACCGATGCGCCGGCCGGAACGGCGGCGGTGTGGTGGAACCTCAACGGTCCGGGCGGCCCGGTCCGCGGTTGCAGCGATACCGAAACGACCTGCGAATTCGGTTGTACCCGCGTCGCGGGAATGCACGTCTCGGTGACGGCGACCGACGCCAACGGCCAGCCGCTGGCGACCGCCTCCAGGACCGCCGGATGCGCGCCCACGGACTGGTAACGGGCGTTCGCTGATCGTGTGCAGACCGGGGGCGAGGCTCGCGTCTCGCCCCCGGGTTTCTTGATCGCTTCACCGCGTCTGCGCGGCGGACGCGACGCCGAAGGCGTTGCCGCGCCTCAGCGACGACGCAGCGCGACGGCCACCGCGTCGAAGAACGACGCCGGCAGCTCGGCGCGCACCGGCAGGCACCAGAACCGCGGCGCCGCGAAGGCGAGGCACTTGACCGCGTCCTTCTCGGTCATCAGCACCGGCAGCTCGTCGCCGAAATCCAGATCGGACGCCGTGAACGCGTGGTGGTCGGCGAACGCATGCGGCAGCACCTCGATGCCGTGCGCGCGCAGCCGATCGAAGAAGCGCTCCGGATTGCCGATCGCCGCCACCGCATGCGCGCGCGTGCCGGCGAAGGACTCCAGCGGCCGCGTGCCGCCGCCGGCCAGTGCGACGGCCATGTCGCCGGACAGCCGCATGGGGATCTCGCCGGCCTGCGCCGCGGCGCCGTTGCAGACGCGGAACGGCAGCGTGGCGAGACGCTCGACCGGCTCGCGCAACGGCCCGGCCGGCAGCAGCCGCCCGTTGCCGAAGCGGCGCTGGCCGTCGATGACGCAGATCTCCACGTCGCGGGCCAGCGCGGGATTCTGCAGGCCGTCGTCGGCGATGACGACGTCGACGCCGCGTTCGACCAGCAGCTGTGCCGCACGCACGCGGTCGCGTCCGACCGCGACGGCGACGCCGGTGCGACGGCGGATCAGGCAGGGTTCGTCGCCGACGCTGGCGGGGCTGGAGACGTCGTCGACCAGGGCCGGACCGCGTTCGCTGCCGCCGTAGCCGCGGCTGACCACGCCCGGCCGGAAGCCGCGCGCGCGCAGCGCGTCGACCAGGGCGATCACCAGCGGCGTCTTGCCGCTGCCGCCGGCGGTGAGGTTGCCCACGACGATCACCGGCACCGGCAGTTGCCGCGGCCGCCGCCAGCCACGGCGATACGGCGCGAGGTGCAGGCCGCGCAGGCCGCGATACAGCGGCACCAGCGCGCGCAGCCACCACGGCGCAGGCGCGCCGCCGTACCAGATGCTTTCGATGCGGGTGCGCAGGGACATGCCCGGCGAGTCTGGTCGGAATCCGCGGCCGCGCGCAAGTCCGATCCGGCACCCGCTGCGGCGGTCAGCCCGCCTCGTCGCGGAACTGCATGCGGTGCAGCGCGGCGTAGTGGCCGCCGCGCGCGAGCAGCGCGGCATGCGTGCCCTGCTCGACGATTGCGCCGTGATCGAGCACCACGATCTGGTCCGCGTGCTCGACCGTGGACAGGCGGTGCGCGATGACGATGACGGTGCGGTTGTGGATCAGGCGCTTGAGCGCGTCCTGGATCAGCCGCTCCGATTCGCTGTCGAGCGCGCTGGTCGCCTCGTCGAGAATCAGGATCGGCGCGTTCTTCAGCAGCGCGCGCGCAATCGCGATGCGCTGGCGCTGGCCGCCGGAGAGCAGGCCGCCGCCCTCGCCGACGCGGCTGTGGATGCCGTCGGGCAGCTGGCGGATGAATTCCATCGCATTGGCCGCTTCGGCGGCGGCGACGACGTCGGCCTCGTCCGCGCCGGCGAGCGCGCCGTAGGCGATGTTGCGCGCGATGCTGTCGTCGAACAGCGTCACGCTCTGCCCGACCCAGGCGATCTGCCGGCGCAGGCTGGACAGCGTGTAGTCGTCGAGCGCGCGGCCGTCGATGCGCACGCTGCCGCTGCTCGGCTCGTAGAAACGCGGGATCAGGCTCGCCAGGCTCGACTTGCCGCTGCCCGAACGCCCGACCAGGGCGGTCACGCTGCCGCGCGGGCACTGCAGGTTCACCCCGCGCAGCGCCGGACGCGCGGCGCCGGCGTAGGTCAGGTCCACGTCGCGGAACTCCAGCTCGCGCTCGAATGCGGTCAGCTCGGTACGGCCCTCGTCGCGCTCGCCCGGCGTGTCGATCAGGGTGAAGATCTCGTCGGCCGCGGCGATTCCGCGCTGCAGGCTGGCCTGCACGGTGGTCAGGCGCTTGAGCGCCGGCAGGATGCCGCCCATGGCCAGGATCACCGCCGTGAACGTGCCCGGCGTGAGCGTGTCGAGCATGCCCGGACGCGTGGCGAGGACGATGATCAGCGCCAGCGAAATCGCCGCGATCAGCTGCACGAAGGAACTGGCCAGGCCGTTGGTGGCGGCGACCTTGAGCGAGAGCCGGCGCGTCTGTTCGGAGATCTTGTTGAAGCGCTCGGACTCGTAGCCCTGGCCGCCGAACACCTTCACCTCGCGGTTCGCGCCGACCGCCTCCTCGATGACGCCGGTGGCAGTGCCCATCGAGCCCTGGATGCGCGCGCTGATGCGCCGGTAGCGGCGGCCGACGTACATCACCAGCACGCCGACCAGCGGCACCATGACGAGCAGGCCGAGCGTCAGCTGCACGCTGTTGTGCAGCATCACGGCGACGTAGAAGACCACGCTGAGCCCGTCGACGACGGCGACCTTGACCGCGTCGGTCGAGGCCTGCGCGACCTGCTCGGCGGTGTAGGTGATGCGCGCGATCTGGTGGCCGGAGGATTCGCGGTCGAAGTACGAGGACGGCAGGCGCAGGTAGTGGTCGAACACCTGCTGGCGCAGCTGCTGCACGACGCCGCGGCCGATGTAGGCGGTGCCGTAGTCGGTGGCGTACATGCCCAGGCTGCGCACCAGGAAGATCGCCACGATCAGGATCGGCATCCAGAAGATCCAGAACGGATCGCGCGACAGGAACAGGTTGTCGAGCATCGGCTTGATCGTGCCGGCGAACAGGCCCAGGCCGGCCGCGTCGATGACCATGCCGAGCACGGCGACGATGGCGATCGGCCAGTAGCGCCGCGCGTAGCCGAGCAGGCGCAGGTAGATGGCCCAGCCGGAGCGGGCCGACTTGAGCTCGCCGCTCACTGCGCGCCTGCGGCCTGCGAGGGCGTGGTGGCGATGGACAGGCGCGTGAAGCCGAGTTCGCCCAGCGCATCCATCGCGGTGACCACCGCCTGGTGCGGGGTCAGCGCGTCGGCGCGCAGCATCACCGGCCGCGCGCGGTTGTCGCCGCCGATGCGCGCGATGACTTCCTTGAGGGAATCCAGGCCCGGCCGCAGCACTTCCTCGTTGTCGACGAAGTAGCGGCCGTCGCGGTCGATCAGCACCACCAGCGCGTCGGGCTGTTCGCTGCGCTCGGCCGATTCGGCCTGCGGCAGGGTCACCTGCATGCGCGCGTTCTGCACGAAGGTGGTGGTCAGCACGAAGAACATCAGCAGGGTCAGCAGCACGTCGATCAGCGAGATCACGTTGATCTCGAAATCGTCCTCGCGCCGCGTCGACGAGATGCGCACGGGCGGCCGCTCAGCCGGCGGCCAGCGCGACGCGCGCGGCCGCGACGGGCGGCGCGGCTTCGGAGTTCGAGGTCAGCTCGTCGGTCAGCAGGAACACCTCGCGCTCCATCTCGACGACCAGGTCCGACACGCGGCTGCGGAAATAGCGGTGGAACACGTAGGCCGGGATCGCCACGCACAGGCCCGCGGCGGTGCACACCAGCGCCTCGCCGATGCCGCCGGCCATCTTCAGCGGATCGCCGACGCCGCTGACCATCACCGCGAGGAACATGCGGATCAGGCCGAACACGGTGCCGAGCAAGCCGAGCAGCGGGGAGATCAGCGCGATCGTGCCGAGCGTGCCGAGGAAACGCTCGAGCCGGTGCACGACGTGGCGGCCGGTGTCCTCGATGCGCTCCTTGATGACCTCGCGCGAGCGGTTGCGCACGCCCAGCGCGGCGGCCAGCAGCTCGCCGAGCGGCGAGTTCTGGCTCAGCGCGGCCAGGTGCTGCGGATCGAGCTTGCGCGAGCGCGCCCATTCACGCACTTCGGCGCCCAGGCCCGGCGGCAGCACCGCCTTGTGCCGCAGCGTCCAGAAGCGTTCGAGGATGATCGCCAGCGCGATCGCCGAGCAGAGCAGGATCGGCAGCATCGCCCAGCCGCCGGCCTTCAGGAGTTCCAGCACGATCCCACCTTTTCCTCGCAGTTGCGACCGGCGGGCATGATAGCAGCGCTATCGGGCGAGACTGTGCGATGGACTGCAATCGCGGCTATTCGCGCCAGTGGCGGGCGCGGCGCTCGCGCTCGCGCGCAATCAGCCGCGGCGCGGCGTCGCGGCCGAACTCGATCTCCAGCGCGCCGCTGCGCGCGGTGCTTTCCAGCGCAACACCGGCGTCGGCGTAGCGCTGCACCACGGCCGGATGCGGATGGCCGAAGCGGTTGCGCCAGCCGGCCGAGACCACGGCGAGCCGTGGTGCCAGCGCGGCGACGAAGGCCTCGCTCGACGAGCTGCGGCTGCCGTGATGCGGCACCAGCAGGACCAGCGGCGGGCCGTCGCCGGCCGCGGCCGCGATCGCCGGTTCGACACGCCGGCTGACGTCGCCGGTCAGCAGCAGGCGGCCGGAAGCCGTCTCGACCAGCAGCACGCAGGAGCGGTCGTTGTCGGCCGATCCGCTATGCGCAGCGAGCGCCTCGGGGCGCGGGCCGAGCATGCGGAAATCGACGCCGTCCCAGCGCCAGGCCTGGCCGCTGCGGCACTGCGCGGCACCCAGGTCCAGGCGCGCCGGCTCGCCAGCGTAGCGGCGCGCCTGCGGATAGGCGCGCGCCACCGCGGGCGCGCCGCCGGCGTGGTCGTTGTCGCCGTGGCTGACGACGAACGCATCGAGCGTGTCGATGCCGAGCGCATGCAGGGTCGGCAGCACGGCCGCCTCGCCGAGGTCGAATTCCGAACGGTAGCGCGCGCCCGCGTCGTACAACAGCGCATGTCCGTGCGTACGCACCAGCACCGACAGCCCCTGCCCGACGTCGATCACCGTCGCGACGAAGGCGCCCTGCGGCGGCGGCGGCCGGTCGGGCAGCAGCAGCGGCAGGAACAGCAAGGCACCGAGCCCGCGTGCCGGCACGCCGCGCGGCAGGAACATCCAGGCCGCGCCGAGCATGGCCAGCGCGAGTGCCCACGGCGCAACCTCCGGCAGATAGCCGTGCGCGCCGGGCCAGCCCGCCATGGACTCCAGCAACCGCCACTGCGCATGCGCAATCGTGGCCGCCAAGGTCAGCGGGAGCACCGCGACCACCGGCAGCGTCAGCAGCGCGAGCAGGCCGAGCAGGCACAGCGGCACGATCACCACACTCACCACCGGCACCGCGAACAGGTTCGACAGCACGCCGACCAGCGAGACCTCGCCGAAGAACCAGACGGTCAGCGGCAGCAGCGCGACCGACATCAGCAGCTGGCCGGCGCCGAGTTCGCGCAGCCATCCGGTCCAGCCGCGTCCGCGCGCCAGGCAGCCGAGCAGGAAGGCGACGCCGACGAAGGACAGCCAGAACCCGGCTGACAGCGTCGCCAGCGGATCGATGACCAGGATCGCGAGCAGCGCCAGGGCCAGCGCATGCGCGCCGCCGGAGCCGCGCCGCGCGCCGTGCGCGAGCGCGACGATCGCGATCATCATCAGCGTGCGCAGGGTCGGCAGGCTGTTGCCGGCGAGCGCGCCGTACGCGAGCGCGGTCACCAGCGCCACCGGCGCCTGCGCCACCGGAACCGCGACGCGCAACCCCAGGCGCGGCCACAGCCGCCACAGCAGCCGCACGAGCAGCGCGCCGAAGCCGGCGGCGATGCCGACGTGGAATCCCGAGATCGCGATCAGGTGCGAAACGCCGGTCGCGCGCGCCACCTCCCAGTCGTCCGGGCCGAGCCCGCGCGTGTCGCCGATCGCGAACGCCCGCACCAGGGCCGCGTCATGTGGATCGCCGACGCGTTCGGCGATGTCGTGCGCGAGCCGTTCGCGCAGCCGGTCCACACACCCGCCGCGCTCGCCGAGGCGGCGGTTGGAGTCCGCTTCGCGCACGTAGCCGACCGCGACGATGCCGTGCTCCAGCGCGTGCCGTTCCGAATCGAAACCGCCGCGATTGACCAGGCCGCGCGGGCGCCTGAGGCGCAGCTGCAGCTGCCAGCGGCTGCAGGCGTCCAGTTCCTGCGGTGCGCCGTCGTACCACGACAGCCGCAGGCGGCCCTGCAATGCAAGCTCGCGCCCGTCGAGCCGAGCGCGTTCGACGCGCAGCTCGAAGCGGGTCGCGTCCGGCTGCCGTTTGGGCAGATCCTCGACCGTGCCGACGACGGTGAAATCGCGACCTTCCAGCTCGCGCGGCAGGCGCGCCTCGAGCGCGACATCGGCACGCAGCGCGCACCAGGCGAAACCGAGCAGCACGCAGCCGGGCAGACGCAGGCGCGGACGCAGAAGCAATGCCGCCGCCAGTACGGCCAAGGCCGCATCGAGCCAGCGCGGCGGCAAGGCCGGCAATGCGTGTACGGCCAGTGCCCCGAGCAGCGCGGCGAGCGCCGTCGCGACCCCGAACGGCGGCGACGCAAGTCCGATTCCTGCCGGCTTCCTGCCCATTCGCCCTCCTGGCGATGCATCGCCGCCCCGCGGCGCTTGCCGTCCTGCGGCCTACCCGGCCGCGGAAATCAGGTGCTGATCGCGTTCGTGAAGGTCAACCGGTTGCCGAACGGATCGATGACGCAGACGTCCTTGCTGCCCCAGGGCGTGTCCTCGATTCCCGGCCGCATGTGCCGGTACGGCTTGGCGGCGAGTTCGGCGTGGAACGCCTCGATCGCGTCCGTCTCGATGCGCATCGACGAACCCGGACAGGCATCGCCGTGGTGTTCGGACAGGTGCAGCACGCAACCACCCCGCGATACCTGCATGTACAGCGGCGTGCCTTCCTCGAAGCAATGCGTCCAGTCGATCGAGAAGCCGAGATAGCCGACGTAGAACTCCTTCGCCTTCGCTTCGTCGAAGATGCGCAGGATCGGTGTGGTCTTGCCGAAGTTCATGGGCTTGCTCCGGATTCTTTTCCTATCGCTGAAAGCCCGCCGCCGCGCCGAGCGCGCCGCCGGAAAGCTCCAGGATGCGATCGGCGCGCGCGGCCAGCCGGGGATCGTGCGTGACCAGCACCAGCGCGGTGCCGACCTCGCGATTGAGTTCGAGCATCAGGTCGTAGACCTGCGCTGCGTTCTTCTCGTCGAGATTGCCGGTCGGCTCGTCGCCGAGCACGCAGGCCGGCCGCGTGACGAGTGCGCGCGCGACCGCGCAGCGCTGGCGCTCGCCGCCGGACAGCTCGCCGGGCTTGTGTTCCAGCCGCGCGCTCAAGCCCACGCGTCCGAGCAGCGCGACAGCGCGCTCGCGCGCCTCGCCGATCGGCGCGCCGCGGATCAGCAGCGGCATGCACACGTTCTCGACCGCGGTGAACTCCGGCAGCAGGTGATGGAACTGGTAGACGAAGCCGAGCGAGCGGTTGCGCAGCTCGCCGCGCGCGCGGTCGGACAGGCGCGACATCGTCCGCCCCTCGACCTCGACCTCGCCCGAAGTCGGCTGGTCCAGCCCGCCGAGGATGTGCAGCAAGGTGCTCTTGCCGGTGCCCGACGCACCGATGATCGCCACCGTCTCGCCGCGCCGCACGGCCAGATCCACTTCGCGCAACACCTCGGCGCGCAGACCGCCTTCCTGGTAGGTCTTGGCGATCTTCGTGGCGCGCAGCACGATGTCGGTGGGGCCGGGATTGGGGATTGGGGATTGGGGATTGGGAAGAGCGGAGTTCATGGGCCTTGAATGCCTGCGAATCTGATGTGCATTGCTTCGAACGAATCTCGAATCACCAATCCCCAATCCCGGCTACTCATACCTCAACGCCGCCGCCGGCTCGGTCTTCGCCGCGCGGCGCGCCGGGTACAGGGTGGCCAGGGTGCAGAACACGAACGCGGTCACGGTGATCCAGATCACGTCCTCCCAGTGCAGTTCGCTCGGCAGTTCGCTGATGTAGTAGACGTCGGGCGACAGGAAGGCGACGTGGAAGGTCTGTTCCACCCAGCGGATGATCGCCGGCAGGTTCGAGGCGAGCAGCACGCCGAACAGCACGCCGAGCGCGATGCCGAGCGAGCCGACCAGCACGCCCTGCACCATGAAGGTGCCCATTACCGAGGCCGGGCTCTGCCCGAGCGTGCGCAGGATCGCGATGTCGGCCTGCTTGTCCTGCACCAGCATCACCAGCGTGGAGACGAGGTTGAACGCGGCCACCGCAACGATCAGCGAGAGGATCAGGAACATCACCTTCTTCTCCATCGCGACCGCCTTGAAGAAGTTGCTGTGCCCCTGCATCCAGTCGGTGACGCGGTAGTAGCCGGCGCCCAGGCGCCCGGCCAGGTCCTGCGCCAGTTCGCGGCCGACCGCGAACGCGCGGAACATGTCGTCGAGCTTGACGCGGATGCCGGTCGGCCCGTCCAGCCGGTACAAGGTCTGCGCGTCCTGCATCTGCATGACGGCCAGGCCGGAGTCGTATTCCTGCATGCCGGCCTCGAACAGGCCGACCACGGTGAAGCGCTTGGTGCGCGGGATCGCGCCGATCGGGGTGGCGCTGAACTCCGGCGCGAACACGGTGACCTTGTCGCCGACGCCGACACCGAGCGTCATCGCCAGCTCCTTGCCGAGCACGATGCCGAACTGGCCGGCGACGAGGTCGGTCAGCTTGCCCTGCACCATGCGCTGGTCGATGTCGGAAACCTTCGGCTCGAGATCCGGCACCACGCCGCGCACGATCGCGCCGCTGACGCGCACGCCCTGCAGCATCGCCTGCCGCTCGACGTAGGGCGCGGCGCCCTGCACGTGCGGGTTGGCGTAGGCGAGCTTCACCGCCTCCGGCCAGTCGCGCACGGTCTCGTCGACGCCCTCGATCGTGGCGTGCGAGACCATGCCGAGGATGCGCTGCTTCAGCTCGCGGTCGAAGCCGTTCATGACCGAGATGACCGTGATCAGCGCCGTCACGCCGACCGCGATGCCGAGGATCGACACCAGCGAGATGAACGAAATGAAATGGTTGCGCCGCTTCGCTCGCGTGTAGCGCAGACCGATGAAGACTTCCAGGGGGCGGAACATGCGGCGGGCGAGGCCTTCCGTGCAGTGTCACGGGAATGCGCCCGTCGAGGCGCGGAACGCCAGAATGCCGCAAGCGGCCTGAGCGGAGCAAGCCGGAGGATCGCGCGGGAGGCACGAACGTTTCGCGCGCAGGAAGTTCATCGCAATCCGCCGCAGGCACCCGGCGTCCGGACTGCGACCTGCCCCTTCCCCGGGCCATCCGCCGCGACGATTCGTTCCTGACCATCCAGGCAACGCCTTCGCACGACGACGCATGCCGCCGCGGCACGGCTCCGAACGTGCATCGACCCGCGCTCCCTGCTGCCGCCGACGCCGTGCCCCGGTTGCGCAACACCCCTGCCCCATCCGTCGAACGCTCCGGCGTATGCGATGCCGACCCTGCGCTAATAAAAATAAGAAAAACAAAACGCGAGAATAATCACAAATAGCCGTGCATTTTTGAAATGCTGGCTAACGATTTTGAATGATTATTGACTCGATCACGACAAACCGCTAATTCAAGCGCGCATTCAAAACCGTACGAATAATCCGAAAAACCGAGCAAGACCCATCATCGAACGGCCGCAGCAAAGGAGATGCGATGAAGGCACGTCCGTTTTCCGGCGTTTGGGCAAGGTTTTCGTTCACTCACTTCCCGGCTGCCGATCGCGGCGCCTCGCCGATCCGTCCGGCGCGCGCACGACTGCTCGGCGTGTTCCTGGCCTGGCTGATCGTCTGCCCGACGGCGGCATCCGCCGTGGCGATCACCTCGTTCGCGCCCACGCGCGGCGAGCCGGAAACTTCCGTCCGCATCAACGGCAGCGGTTTCAGCACCACCGCCGAGGACAACGCCGTCACGTTCAACGGAGTCCCCGCCGAGATCGACTCAGCGACCGCCACTCGGCTGACGGTGCGCGTACCGTACGACGCGATCAGCGGCCCGATCGCCGTGACGGTCGGCGGCCAGACCGCCGTCAGCAGCGGTACCACGTTCCGCGTCCCTCCGGAAATCCATGCGTTCACGCCCGGAGGGCGCGCCGGAGACAGCGTGACGATTCGCGGCATCAACTTCGGCGAAACGCCGGCGGCGAACCAGGTCGATTTCAACGGCACGCCAGCGAGCCTCGTCTCCGCCTCCGCCACGCAGCTCGTCGCGACCGTTCCCGCCGGCGCCACCGCCGGGCCGATCACCGTATCGGCCTACGGCTTCTCGAAAACGGCGCAATCCAGCTTCGCCTCTCTCGTCGCGCCGAGCGTCGCGGGCAGCGAGATCCTCTACGCCAGTTCGGTCTACAGCGGAGGTGTCGTCGCGATCGATGCGACCACCGGCGAGCCGTTCGCCGCGCTGATCACCGGTCGCGGGGCTGGCCCGATGATCGCCGACACCGCGGGCACGCGCCTGTACGTTCTCAATACGCACGAGAACACCCTGTCGGTCGTGGACACCGCCACCCACACGGTCCTGGCCACCCTCGCGACCGATGCGAATCCGGATGAGCTGGCGATCGAGGCGAGCGGAAACCACGTGTACGCCGTCGGCTCGTATCGCGTCACCGTCATCGACGCGCGCACGAACCAGGCCGTGGCTTCCATCGACCCGGGCATCGGGCTCGACCTCGGCTCCATCGTCAGCAGCGGCGCCGACCCGATCGGCAACATGCTGTACGTCTTCTACTCCGCCTATCGCAACAACAAGAACACCATCCACCTGGCGCGGATCGACATGGGCTCCGGCACGCTCGTCGACTCCCGGCAGATTCCCAATCTCTCCAATCCGTACCATCTGCGCGCGGACTTCGCCGGCGGAAGGCTGATCTTCGCCGACAACGGGCATCTGTACACGCTGGACCTCGCGAGCGGCATCGCCCGCGCCGCGTACGAGATCGGAGGCCCCAGGTCGGGACCGGAGATCGGCGCCACCATCGACCCCGTCTACGCCCTGACGCTGGACAAATTCTTCGCGATCGCCCTTTCGAGCGGAGCGGAACACTGGACGCTGCCGACGCCCGGCAATGCCAGGCAGATCGAGATCGGACCCGGCGAATCGGAGGCGTATTTCTCTGCGTTCGCCGGAAATGGCAACGCCCTTTCCGTCGTCGATCTGCACGCGCGCACCTTGGCGGCGACCATCCCGGCGGACGTCGGCGTCGTCTCGGCGCTGCGGACCAACATCGCCGGCGACCGGGCCCATCTGCTGGGTTATCAAGGCGAGCTGAAAACGATCGACACGGTGAACCGGCAGGTTCTCGGCAGCTCGCTGCTGGGCACCGCGGGATCGCTGCTCGTGGTCAACACCGTGACGGCGGATCGCCTCGCCGTAGTGCGGCGGCAGAACCGCCCGAGCTTCGACGACGTGTACGTCGACGTGCCGTTCGAGATCGTCGTGCAGGCCCAGCACGCAGGCGGTCCGACGACGGTCGTCGCCACCACGACCGTGAATCTCTCTCTTGCCCCCGGCGCCACGGGGAGCCTGAGCGGCCCGTCGAGCTGCACGATTCCGCCCGGCGGAAGCTATTGCCTGGTGCGCGACCTCGTCATCGACACCCGGCAGACCGACACCGCGCTGGTCGCGACCGCGACTTCCGGCGACGTGCTCGCCGCGGGCACCAGCCTGCCGTTCGCCGTCATCGGCACCGTCACGCCCACCATCACCAGCCTCGAACCCGGCCGCGGACCCGTCGGCGCCACGGTGCGGATCCTCGGCGCGGACCTGAAACAGGATGCCGCCATCGAGCCGGAGGTGTCCTTCAACGGCGTTGCGGCCGTGGTCGTCAGCAGCACGGACGAGGAGATCGTCGTGACCGTGCCTGCCGGCGCGACGACGGGACCGGTCTCGGTACGCGTTTCCGGCCACGCCGCGAACAGCCCGGCGGATTTCACCGTGCTTCCGGTGCCGTCGATCGCCATTACCGGGGCCGAGCCGAGATATGCACTCGCCACCGAGCCCTACGTGGTCACGGCCGTCGTGAGCAAGCCGTCGCCGGCCGATCCGGAACCGACGGGATCGGTCACCGTCACCGACACGAACAATCAGACGAGCTGCACGTTCGTCCTGCCGCAGACGACGTGCAGCATGACGGCGCCGATGAGCTCGCCGAACCTCGTCCTGCTCCAGGCGACCTACTCCGGCGACGACGTCTACGGGACGGTGAAATCGAACCTGGTCTCGCACCACATCGTCTTCCACATCGTGGCGCTCGAGATCAGCAACCTCATCCCGGAAACCATCCGCGCCGGGCAGAGTTCGCTGGTCTTCGTCAAGGTCAGACCGATCGCCCCGCCCGGGCCCAATTTCTATCCGATCGGCCCGATCCGGATCTCCGACGGAACCAACTGGTGCCTGTACGGCTACCTGACCGCGCCCGTCTCCGATGGCAGCTGCGAGCTGCCGGCCAGCGCCGCCGGACCGCGGACCCTGGTGGCGTATTCCCCCGGCGACTCCACCTTCGCGGCGGCGCAGTCCCCGCCGGTCGTCCAGTCGGTGAGTTCGCCCGGCGGAACGGCACCGCTGCCGCCCGGCACCGAGCTGTGCGGCTTCGAACCCAGCCCCGACGATCCGCCGCAAACCGGCTTCGTGCCGACCCAGCAGATTCCCGGCGCAATGACCTCGCTGGGAATCGAGCGGTCGATCACCGGTCTCGCGCCGCCGAGCGTGGCGATCACCTCGCCGTCGAACACCGGGATCGTCCATGGGCTTGCCGTCGACGTGGCCGGCACGTTCGAAGGTCCGGTCAACACCGGCATCACGGTCAACGGCGTCGTGGCGGCCACGGTCGGCGGACGCTTCCTCGCCGTGGCGGTGCCGGTGGAAGCGGGGCAGAACGATCTGCAGGCCGTCGCGACCACGATGACCGGAGCCACGGCCACCGCGACCGTTTCCGTGCAGGTCGACCCGGCCCCTCCGCCGATCGCCTTCGAGGCCAGCGACCAGGTCGGCCAGGTCGGATACGGCCCGTTCCGCGCCGCTTTCCGGCTGGTCCTCGACCATCTGCCGAGCGGCACGACGGCCGGCCATCTGAGCATCGACTTCGACGGCAACCGCTTCTGGGATTACGAAGGCCCGACGCCGGACGCCCCGAGCGCGTATCTGTACGCACATCCCGGCCTGTACCGCGCCCAGGTGAAACTCAACGGAAACACCTTCGCCGCCGAGCGCTACATCCTCGTTCGCGACCGGATCGTCCAGCGCAGCATGCTGTGTGACGTCTACGGATACCTGCGCGATCGCCTCGCGGCGCAGGACCTGACCGGCGCCGGTCATGCGTTCCACGAGGATCGCCGCGCCGAGTACCTCGACCTGCTGACGGCGCTCGGCGTCCAGATGCCGGTCTTCGCGCAACGGCTCGGAACCATCGCCGACGGCCAGTTCTCCGGCAGCATGGCCGACCTGCTGCTCGTCCGCGACCAGTCCGACCAGACGCGCAGCGGCTATCCGATGCGGCTGATGCAAGGCACCGACGGCGTCTGGCGCATCCTGGAAATGTGACGTGGCGCAGTCGACCCTCGGCCAATGGTCCCAACGCCTGCTGACGCTGGCCGGCCTGTTCTGCCTGTTCTACCTGTTCCTGGTGCTGATCCAGCCGTACCGCTTTCCCATAGTTCTTTCCGAGAAGCACGGTCGCGTGATCGACGCGCAGACGGGCAAGGGGCTGCCGGGCGTGGCTGTAATCGTGACCTACAACCTGTGGTCCTCCACGCCGATGCAGGCCGGCGACGGCGGCTGCATGCACCAGAAGATCGTCTGGACCGATGCCGACGGCTCCTACGTGATCCCCAACGCTTCGAAGGACATCGACGTCGCCGAAGACATGCTGCTGCGGATGGTGCCGGGGTACAGCAGGAACTACGGGTGGCTGCTGGAGTATTACAAGGAAGGTTACGTAGTGAAGGAAGATCTGGAGCGAATGATCGACACCATCGAAGGACGCCCCGTACCCCGCGTCACTCCAGTTGAACCGTATACGAAAAACGGGCCGGTCTACATCGTTCCACCAGTGGCTATGCAGAAGGCCGATATGGCGTCTTCACCCGCTATGGCGGATGCGTATATCGCAAGCATCGGCTCGATGGCAGCCGGCCTCAGATGTTTCATGGACGACAAAAGAAATCCCACGGCCTCCGTGAAGCTGCGAGGCGAAATGAAGACATCCGTCCGAAAGTTCATCTGCGATCTTCCACCCGAAAAAATCCTGGCAGAACTGGCTTTGCGCTTTTCTTTCAACGACTGCGCCGCCTCTCTCGGCATGAAGAAGATTCTGGAAAGGCAGGGCGAGGGAGCCGTACTGACAACTGGCGTCATGTGCGAGGCGTACGACTACGTCCCAGGCGAGTACGAGTGCCAGAGCCTGGAAAACCGAAAAATCCCTCCATTGCAGCTCGCGCCGCTCAAGCAACGACCACCGCCGCCCTACCCCGGAATAGGAAGAACGTGATGCGCAAGCACTTTGCTCGGCCGATGGTAGGACTCGCGGTACTGACCTTCTCCGGAACGATTGGTGCTGTCAGCCCCCACTCCCCAGCCTGCCGGCCATCACAGCCGGAATCGGGTGTCCTTGCCAGGATGTCGACGAGCGCACACCGAACTCCGCACCTTCATATTCCGCCAGTGCTCGCGAAGCGCTGAACTCGCCCCGGAGATGAAATGACGCAAACGACCCTCGGCCAATGGTCTCAACGCCTGCTGACGCTGGCCGGCTTGTTCTGCCTGTTCTACCTGTTCCTCGTGTTGATCCAGCCGTACCGCTTTCCCATAGTTCTTTCCGAGAAGCACGGTCGCGTGATCGACGCGCAGACGGGCAAGGGGCTGCCGGGCGTCGCGGTGATCGTGAACTACCACCTGTGGTCCTCCACGCCGATGCAGGCTGGCGATGGCGGCTGCATGCATCAGAAGATCGTCTGGACCGATGCCGACGGTTCCTACGTGATCCCCAACGCCTCGAAGGACATCGACGTCGCCGAAGACATGCTGCTGCGGATGGTGCCGGGGTACAGCAGGAACTACGGGTGGCTGCTGCTCTATTACAAGGACGGCTACGTGGTGAAGGAGGACGTGGAGCGAATGATCGACACTATCGAAGGACGCCCTGTGCCCCGCGTCACCCCAGTCGAACCGTATACGAAAAACGGGCCAATCTACATCGTTCCGCCGGTGCCGATGCTGCGTGCCGAAATAGCATCCTCGCCCGCGATGGCGGATGCGTATATTGCCAGCGTCCGCTCTTTGGCAATAGCCAGCCAATGCTCCTTGTATGAAGAAGAAAATTCCGAGGCATCCTGGCTGGTGCGAAGCGATATGGATAGATCTGTCAGAAAGCTGATCTGTGAGCTACCGCCCAACAGGATCTTGGCCAAGGAAGCCAGGGCCGGCGGCACTTCCTACGACTGCCCTTTGGTCATGGGCATAAAAAGGATTCGGGAAAGGAAAGGCGAAGGCACTCCGCTGACGACGGGTGACTTGTGCGAAGCCTACAAATACGTTCCTCAGGACGATGAGTGTTCCGAACGCCCCAAACCTGATCGCTTGATCATTCCACCGCCTCGGACGCCGACGAGTAGACCCGTCCTGAACTCTGCACCTTCATATTCCGACAGCGCTTACAAGAGCGCTGAACGCACCCGGGAGATGAAATGACGCAGACGACCCTCGGCCAATGGTCCCAACGCCTGCTGATGCTGGCCGGCCTGTTCTGCCTGTTCTACCTGTTCCTCGTGCTGATCCAGCCGTACCGCTTTGCCAAGGTCCTCGCCGAGAAGCATGGCCGCGTCGTCGACGCGACGACGGGCAAGGGGCTGCCGGGTGTCGCCGTGATCATGAACTACGGCCTGTGGTCTTCAACGCCAATGAAGGCCGGCTACAGCGGCTGCATGCACCAGAAGATCGTCTGGACCGACGCCGACGGTTCCTACGTGATCCCCAACGCCTCGAAGGACATCGACGTCGCTGAGGACATGCTGCTGCGGATGGTGCCGGGGTACAGCAGGAGCTATGGGTGGACGCTGCTCTACTACAAGGAGGGCTACGTAGTGAAGGAGGAACTGAAGCGAATGGTCGACACCATCGAAGGACGCCCCGTGCCCAGCGTCGTCCCGTTCGAGCCGTATACGAGGAACGGGCCGATCTACGTCGTTCCGCCAGTGCCTATGCAGAATGCCGATATGGCGTCCTCACCCGCTATGGCGGATGCGTATATCGCCAGCATCGGCTCGATGGCAGCCGGCCTCAGATGCTTCATGGACGACAAAAGAAATCCCACGGCCTCCGTGAAGCTGCGAGGCGAAATGAAGACATCCATCCGAAAGTTCATCTGCGATCTTCCACCCGAAAAAATCCTGGCAGAACTGGCCTTGCGCTTTTCTTTCAACGACTGCGCCGCCTCTCTGGGGATGAAGAAGATTCTGGAAAGGCAGGGCGAGGGAGCCGTACTGACAACTGGCGTCATGTGCGAGGCGTACGACTACGTCCCAGGCGAGTACGAGTGCCAGAGCCTCGAAAACAGAAAAATCCCTCCATTGCAGCTCGCGCCGCTCAAGCAACGACCGCCGCCGCCCTACCCCGGCATAGGAAGAACGTGATGCGCAAGCACTTTGCTCGGCCGATGGTAGGACTCGCGGTATGGACCTTCTCCGGAACGATTGGTGCTGTCAGCCCCCACTCCCCAGCTTGCCGGCCGTCACAGCCGGAATCGGGTGTCCTTGCCAGGATGTCGACGAGCGCACACCGAACTCCGCACCTTCATATTCCGCCAGTGCTCGCGAAGCGCTGAACTCGCCCCGGAGATGAAATGACGCAAACGACCCTCGGCCAATGGTCTCAACGCCTGCTGACGCTGGCCGGCTTGTTCTGCCTGTTCTACCTGTTCCTCGTGTTGATCCAGCCGTACCGCTTCGCCAAGGTCCTCGCCGAGAAGCACGGTCGCGTCGTCGATGCGCAGACGGGCGAGGGGCTGTCGGGCGTCGCCGTCATCATGAACTACGGCCTGTGGTCTTCCACGCCGATGCAGGCCGGCTACAGCGGCTGCTTGCACCAGAAGATCGTCTGGACCGATGCCGATGGCTCCTATGTGATCCCCAACGCCTCGAAGGACATCGACGTCGCCGAAGACATGCTGCTGCGGATGGTGCCGGGGTACAGCAGGAGCTATGGGTGGACGCAGCTCTACTACAAGGAGGGCTACGTAGTGAAGGACGAACTGAAGCGCATGGTCGACACCATCGAAGGACGCCCCGTACCTAGCATCGTCCCGTTCGAGCCGTATACGAGGAACGGCCCAATCTACATCGTTCCGCAGGTTCTGATGCAACAAGCCGACATGACTTCCTCGTCGGTGATGGCCGATGCCTACATTGCAAGTATTCGCTCGCTGGCCATAGCCAGCCAATGCTCCTTGTATGAAGAAAAAAGTTCCGAAGCGTCTCGGCGACTTCGGAGTGATATGGAGCGATCCGTCAGAAAGCTGATCTGCGATCTGCCATCCGACAAGATCTTGGCCAAGGAGGTCCGGGGCGGCACTTCGTACGATTGCCCTTTAGCTATGGGTATAGAAAAGATTAGAAAAAGGAAAGGCGAAGGCGCTCTGCTGACAACGGGTGACTTGTGCGAAGCCTACAAATACGTTCCTCAGGACGATGAATGTTCTGAACGCCCCAAACCTCACCGCTTGATAATTCCATCGCCTCAAGCTCAGAAATCTTTTAAATCACACGATTGAAGCATGGAGAATGCGATGCTCAGGCACGTCGCGAGACTCATTACTTTGCCGATGATGCTCATGGTCGGCGCTGAATCGGCTTCCGCCTTCGAGACAGATACGCACGGCTTGATTACTTACAATGCCTACAAGCGGTCTGCCCTTTTCGGTCAAGGCGACCCCTCGGTGCGCCATACTTTCGGGCTGGATCGTCTGCCTACAGAATCTCCATTTACTACTCAATGGTCGACTGAGGCTTACGTCGGCTACTTCGACAATTTTCCCGTTTTCTCCCCTTACAGGTACCCACCTCCACCCTCAGAGACCGACTACATACGCTTGCCGCACGAATACGAGCGCTGCCAGATGAGGACCCTTCAGTCAGCTGGATGGTTTGGTGGACTAGATAACCAAAACATAGACAACGTCAGCGGAACTCTTTCCATTCAAAACTGGCTCATCCGCGGAGCAATCCGGGAAGACGATCTCCGGTCAGGCTATAAACAAAGACCAGGATGCGATGTTATCCGCCCGGATAATGATCCACGCGGCAACATCATGCGGGTACTCAATCACTTCTATGATCCGGTTCATGACCTGTCGCTTGCGGGCGGCTATATGCACGAATCAAAGTCGGTCGACTGGGCATTAGGTCTGCGAGACAGCTTTGCTCCCGCGCCTGTCCAACATCCAGTGCGAGAAAATCACTTCAGCTACGCCGACGCGCGCCATCAGATGTGGCTGGCGCTGACCGATCAGCTGGGTACTTCCGTGCTGCCCTACACCGCGGCAGCGCGTGAAACCGACGCGGAGCATCGACTGTTCCGCTGGGCCACGGTATTCCGCTCGCTGGGCGATGTCGTGCATCTGCTACAGGATGGCGCACAGCCCCAGCACGTCCGCGACGATGCACATTCTCCGTTTCAATCGCCTGCGCGTCAGGCCTACGAGGCATATACGAATTGGCGGGTCATGGCTCCCGGAATATTGATTTCGGGATACGACAACACCTACCTCTCCGGCTTCTACAAACAGAACGATCAGATCCGCCCACCCGTACCGGTCCTCGGCAACTACCCGGTCCCGACGTTCTCCACCCCACTGCGCTTCTTCACGACGCGACAGCAAGGCGAAGGACCGGAGGCGCCGACGTCGAACCGCCACGGCCTGATGGACTACACCAACCGCACGTTCTTCACCGCCGGCACGCTGCCGCAGTCGTCGGGCGACGCATTCCTGCAGCCGCCGGCGCCGATCGACGAGACGCAGGGCTACGTGCGATCGAGCGCCCCGTGCCGGATCGGCAACCTGCTGGCCGACCGCCTCTCCAATACCCGCTGCGTGCATTGGACGCGCCCCGCGCTCGACACGGTGGCTCCGGGCTACGCGGACACCCTTCCTCCGACGGCCAGCGGTCCGCCGTTCGCCGCGCCGCCGATGGTGACCGAAAGCGCGCTGGGGCTGGTGCGCGACATTCTCGGCACCTCGATCGAGCCGCGCTACGCGATCGGTCTGGAAGAGCTGGAGACGATGGGCAATCTCGGCGTTCCGCGCGCCATCGCCTACAGCGCGGGTCTGATCGACTACTTCTTCCGCGGCCGGCTGACGCTGTCCGCACCGCCCGACGGGCTGTTCGGCGTGCTCGACCAAGGCACGCCGCACACGGTGCTCGACGGCGTTCCGCTGCTGGACGACGGCAGCAACCGCACGTTCGGCTTCACGACGATCCGCGTGCGCGCGCGCAACAGCACCGGCGACGAGAACGGCCGGCTGATCGAGTCCGCGACCGGCCGCGTGGTGCCGCAGACGATGCGCGGCGGCAGGGACTCCACCGGCGACGCCACCGGCATGCTGGTCGCGATCGCGCGCTATCACCGCAACCCGTGCTACTGGCGCGACCTGTCGGGCGAGTACGTGTTCCGGTTCGCCGCGGACTACACGCCACAGCCGCCGTTCGTACCGTCCGGCTGCCAGTGGGAGGACCTGCGCTCCAATGTGCCGGAGATCTCGGTATCCAGGCCGCTGTATGTCGACGCCGGCGGCAACCTGCCGGGCGTGCCGGCGGGATCGGAAAGCACCTGCGCGAACGTCGGCAACATCAACACCGGCGCCGTCGGCAACTGCGAAGACGACAGCGCGCTGCTCGAATTCGATTTCGCGGACGATCCGATCCCGGCCAACGCGACCGACCTTTTCCTGCAGGTCGCCTATCGCGGGCCGCTGGGAGACGAACAGGACGGCATCGCCGTCGGCGCCATCGACCTGATCGAGCCGCAGTACTTCACGTCCTGGAACCACACCGACTGGTACCTGTACGAGGACCAGTGGCTGCGGCCGGAAAACGCACCCGATCCGCCGGGAGCGCAGGAAGCCGCCGCGGTGTCGCTGGAGCGCTTCTCGGTCTGCTTCGGCCAGCAGCTGATCGGCCAGCTGCCGCTGCCGGCGCAGCTCGCTCCGGCCGAGTTCGTGCGCATCGCCTACCTCACCGACCGGCAGACGGCTCCGCTGGGAACCGTGGCGACGTTCCCCGGCGGCCCGACCGTGGCCCGCGCCGCCTCGGAACAGCTGACCCTGCCGCGCCAGTCGGACCGGGAATACGGCGGAATCTTCGACATCCGGCCGTGGTACTACGGCCGCGGCACGACGCTGGGCATGGACACCACGCTGTACTACAAGGTGTACACCGGAAGCTGGTGGAACTACCGCTTCCCGCAGGCTGCGGCCCTGCTGCCTCCGATCGGCAGCGCCGCGGGGCCCGGCGTTCCGGTGCGGATGACGACCGCGTTCGCAGGCGCCCCGGCCGCCGTGTGCCAGGCCCACTTTCCGCCGATCCCCGCGCAGACGGCCGGCCTGAAGCGGCGCATCGATGCGCCGGACGGCCGACGCACGGGCGGCATCGCACCGGAGGCCGAGCAAATCTGAGGCCGTTGCTGCCAAAGCACAGCGGCTGAGGCATCATCCCCTTCGTCACACGTGCCGCGCCGAGCCGGCGCGGTCGGGCTTGCGCGAAGAACGAAGGATCCGGATGAGTGTTGCAGAAGGCACCGGCGAACTGGTGCGCGTCGTCGCCCTGCTCGGCTCGGCCGTGGTCATGGTGCCGATCTTCCGGCGCCTGGGCCTCGGCTCGATCCTCGGCTACCTCGCCGCGGGCCTGTTGATCGGGCCGTTCGGACTGGGCTGGTTCTCCGATCCCACCGCGATCCTGCACGTCGCCGAGCTTGGCGTGGTGATGTTCCTGTTCGTCATCGGGCTGGAGATGCAGCCCTCGCACCTGTGGAACCTGCGGCGCGAGATCTTCGGCCTGGGCACCGTGCAGATCGGCGTGTGCGCACTGGTGCTGACCGGCGTGCTGCTCGCCTTCGGTTTCGCACTGCCGGTCGCCTTCATCGGCGCGATGGGCTTCGTGCTCACCTCCACCGCCACCGTGGTGCAGCTGCTCGGCGAGCGCGGCGACCTGGCCCTGCCGCACGGGCAGCGGATCATTTCCGTGCTGCTGTTCGAGGACCTGCTGATCGTGCCGCTGCTCGCGCTGGTCGCGTTCATGTCGCCGCACGCGGTCGAAGGCGACGCCGTCTCGCGCTGGCAGACGGTCGGCGTCGCGCTGGCCTCGCTCGGCGGGCTGGTCGCGGCGGGCCTGTGGCTGCTCAATCCGCTGTTCCGCATCCTCGCCGCCTCGCGCGCGCGCGAGGTCATGACTGCCGCCGCCCTGCTCGTCGTGCTCGGCGCGGCGCTGCTGATGCAGCTCGGCGGCCTGTCGATGGCGATGGGCGCGTTCCTGGCCGGCGTGCTGCTCTCCGAATCGAGCTTCCGCCACCAGCTGGAAGCGGACATCGAACCGTTCCGCGGCATCCTGCTGGGCCTGTTCTTCCTCGCCGTCGGCATGTCGCTCGATCTGGGCGTGGTCGCACGCAACCTGCCGCTGATCCTCGGCGGCGTGGTGGCGATGATGATCGCCAAGGCGGTGTGCATCTACGCGGTGGCGCGGCTGCTGCGCGCAAGCCACGCCGAAGCGCTGGACCGCGGCGTGGTCATGGCGCAGGGCGGCGAATTCGCTTTCGTGCTCTACTCCGCCGCCGCCGCGGCCGGCGTCATCGATGCGCCGTTCAACGCGAGCATCACGGCGATCGTGGTGCTGTCGATGGTGCTGACGCCCGTCTGCGTGCTGGTCCTGCAGCGCCTGGCGCGCAGCAGTGCGCCTTCGATGGAGGACGTCGACCTCGCCGAAGGCCTCAGCGGCAACGTGCTGATCATCGGCTTCGGGCGCTTCGGCCAGGTCGTCAGCCAGGCGCTGCTGGCGCGCGGCTACGACGTGGCGATCATCGACACCGATACCGACATGATCCGCTCCGCCGCGGAGTTCGGTTTCAAGATCTACTACGGCGACGGCCGTCGCGCCGACGTGCTGCGCGCCTCCGGCGCGGGCGAGGCGCGCGTGATCGCCGTATGCGTCGACGACCGCACCGCGGCCAAGGCCATCGTCGAACTCGCGCGGCACGAATTCGCGCAGGCGAAGCTGCTGGTGCGCGCCTACGACCGCCGCCACGCCGTGGAACTGGTCGGCCAGGGTGTGGACTACCAGGTGCGCGAGACCTTCGACGCGGCGATCGCCTTCGGCGAAGCCGCCCTGCGCGCGCTCGGCGTCGACGCCGACGCGGCACGCGAAACGGCGGAAGAAGTGCGCCGCCGCGACGCGGAGCGGTTCGTGGTCGACGTGACCGAAGGCCTGCGCGTCGGCCGCCACCTGCTGATCGGCAACCAGCCCAAGCCGACGCCGCTGACGAAGCCGCAGCGCGAGAGCGTGGCGCTGAGCGAGGAAACCGCCGAGGTTGCGGCGCGCGAGACGGCGTCGTAGCCGGATACGACGCAAGACGGCTCTTGCACGCCTTGCAGGCACTCTGACGGAACTTCGAGAAACCCCCAATCGTCATCCCCGCGAAAGCGGGGATCCATTTTGATTTCCTCCAGCGGGATTGAAAGCAAATGGATTCCCGCTTTCGCGGGAATGACGAACGTGTCCGAAGTTCCTTCGACTCAACGGATCGCAGCGGAATCCAGGCTCGTGTCGCCGTCGCGCGCCAGGCGCAGGATCAGGCGCCGGCGCGTGTCGGCGTCGAGGTTGTCCGGCGCCAGCAGCAAACGGAACCGCGCCCGCGGTGCATGACGGAAAGCGAGCGAGAGCAACGCGCCCAGACGGACGTGCGATTCGAGCACGGCGGCGTGCTCGCGGCCGTCGCGGTCGAGCAGGATCCAGCCGGACTCGCGCCAGGCGGCGCGGCGAAAGTGCGGCCGCATGTGCCTGCGCAGCGCCAGCGCGCCGAACGCGATCGCGCCCGACGACAGCAGCGCGCCCGACGTCCACGGCAGGCTCGTCGCCCACGGCGCCAGTGCGGCGAGCAAGACGCCGACCGCGACCGCCGCACCGATGCGGCGCGAGGGCCGGACGTCGAACGCGATCGCGGGCGCCGGCTTCATCGGCGACGGATTTCCTCGACGAGGACGGCGAAGCCCGGATCGGCGGGCTCGGAGTGACCCATCAGCCAGTCCCACAGGTCGGGGTCCTGCACGTCGAGCAGGCGGTCGAAATCGGCGCGGCGCCACTCGTCGGCGTGGGCATAGCATTCGGCCAGCCAGCGCCCCAGCAGGGCGTCCAGCTCGCGCGTGCCGCGGCGGCAGCGCCAGCGCAGGCGCGCCTCCTCGCTCATCGCCTCAGCCCGCGCGCTCGGCGATCAGCTTCTTCGTCTCGGCGATCGCCTTGGCCGGGTTCAGGCCCTTCGGACAGGTGCGCGCGCAGTTCATGATCGTGTGGCAGCGGTAAAGCTTGAACGGATCTTCGAGCTCGTCCAGGCGCGCGCCGGTGTCCTCGTCGCGCGAGTCGACGATCCAGCGATACGCCTGCAACAACACCGCCGGTCCGAGGTAGCGGTCGCTGTTCCACCAGTAACTCGGGCACGAGGTGGTGCAGCACGCGCACAGGATGCATTCGTAGAGACCGTCGAGCTTGGCGCGGTCCTCCTTCGACTGCAGGCGCTCCTTGTCCGGCGGCGGCGGCGTCTCGGTGCGCAGCCACGGCTTGACCGAGGCCAGCTGCGCGTAGAAATGCGTCAGGTCGGGAACCAGGTCCTTGACCACCGGCATGTGCGGCAGCGGGTAGATCTTCACGTCGCCGCTGCCGCAGTCCTCGATCGCCTTGGTGCAGGCCAGCGTGTTGGTACCGTCGATGTTCATCGCGCAGGAACCGCAGATGCCCTCGCGGCAGGAACGGCGGAACGTCAGCGTCGAGTCGATCTCGTTCTTGATCTTGATCAGCGCGTCGAGAACCATCGGCCCGCACGCGGCCATGTCCACCTCGTAGGTGTCCACGCGTGGGTTCTCGCCGTCCTCGGGCGTCCAGCGGTAGACGCGGAACGTGCGCAGCTTCTTCGCGCCGGGCTTGGCCGGGAAGTGCTTGCCGCCTTTGATCTTGGAATTCTTCGGAAGGGTGAATTCGGCCACGTTCGCCTCGACGTCATTCCCGCGAAAGCGGGAATCCAGTGTGATCTCGTTGCAACAACCGGGAAACGGATTCCCGCTTTCGCGGGAACGACGCGCCGATGCGGGTCATTCCCGGTTCCGCATTCCTCAGTACACGCGCTTTTTCGGCGGCACCGGCTCGACGTCCGTGGTCAGCGTGTTCATGTGCACCGGACGGAAATCGAACGAGCACGCGCCCTTCGCGTCGACGTTCACCAGCGTGTGCTTCATCCAGTTGACGTCGTCGCGCTCGGGATAGTCCTCGCGCGCGTGCGCGCCGCGGCTCTCGTGGCGCTGCTCGGCGGAGTTGATCGTTGCGACCGCGTTGTAGAGCAGGTTCTGCAGCTCGTAAGTCTCGATCAGGTCGGAGTTCCAGACCAGCGAGCGGTCCGCCACCTTCACATCCTCGAACGAGGCGAACACCTGCGTCATCTTCGCGCAGCCTTCCTGCAGCGACTTCTCGGTGCGGAACACCGCGGCGTCGGCCTGCATCGTCTTCTGCATGTTGGCGCGGATTTCCGCGGTCGGCATCGATCCGTTCGCGTGGCGCAGGCGGTCCAGGTTCGCCAGCGCCTGGTCGCAGGCCGAAGCCGGCAGCGCCTTGTGCGGCTGGCCGGGCTTGATCGTCGCCGCACAGCGCTGCGCGACCGCGCGGCCGAACACGACCAGATCCAGCAGCGAATTCGAGCCGAGGCGGTTGGCGCCATGCACCGACACGCAGGCCGCCTCGCCGATCGCGTACAGGCCCGGCACGACCGAATCGTTGTCGTCGCCGCGCTTGCGTACGACTTCGCCGTGATAGTTGGTCGGCACGCCGCCCATGTTGTAGTGCACGGTCGGGATGACCGGGATCGGCTCCTTGGTCACGTCCACGCCGGCGAAGATGCGCGCCGATTCGGAGATGCCCGGCAGCTTCTCGTGCAGCACCTCGGCGCCGAGGTGCTGCAGGTTCAGGTGGATGTGATCCTTGTGCTCGCCGACGCCGCGGCCTTCGCGGATCTCGATCGTCATCGAGCGGCTGACCACGTCGCGCGAGGCGAGATCCTTCGCGTTCGGCGCGTAGCGCTCCATGAAGCGCTCGCCGTTCGAGTTGGTCAGATAGCCGCCCTCGCCGCGCGAACCCTCGGTGATCAGGCAGCCGGAGCCGTAGATGCCGGTCGGATGGAACTGCACGAACTCCATGTCCTGCAGCGGCAGGCCGGCGCGCAGCACGAGGCCGCCGCCGTCGCCGGTGCAGGTGTGCGCGGAGGTCGCGCTGAAGTAGGCGCGGCCGTAGCCGCCGGTCGCCAGCACCACGCCGTGTGCGCGGAACAGGTGCAGGGTGCCCTCGGCCATGTCCAATGCGAGCACACCGCGGCAGGCGCCCTCCTCGTCGAAGATCAGGTCGAGCGCGAAGTATTCGACGAAGAAGCGCGCGTCGTGCTTGAGCGACTGCTGGTACAGCGTGTGCAGGATCGCGTGGCCGGTGCGGTCGGCCGCGGCGCAGGTACGCTGCGCGACGCCCTTGCCGTAGTCGGTGGTCATGCCGCCGAACGGGCGCTGGTAGATCTTGCCCTCGTCGGTGCGCGAGAACGGCACGCCGTAGTGCTCCAGCTCGATGATCGCGGCCGGCGCTTCCTTGCACATGTACTCGATCGCGTCCTGGTCGCCGAGCCAGTCGGAGCCCTTGATCGTGTCGTAGAAATGGAAGCGCCAGTCGTCCGGCCCCATGTTGCCGAGCGCGGCGGAAATGCCGCCCTGCGCGGCGACCGTGTGCGAGCGCGTCGGAAACACCTTGGTGATGCACGCGGTCGAAAGCCCGGTGGCGGCGAGGCCGAAAGTCGCGCGCAGCCCGGCGCCGCCGGCGCCGACCACCACGATGTCGACCTTGTGTTCCTGGATCTTGTAGCTCGAGGCCATCGGTCAGCGTCCCAGCGCGATGCGGATGACGGCGAGCGCGCTGGCCGCGCCGCCGAGGAAGCAGAGGAACTTGATCGCGATCTGCAGCGCGACTTCGAGCCAGCGCGTGTGCACGTAGTCCTCGACCACGACCTGCAGGCCGAGCTGTGCGTGCCAGAACACCGCGACGATGAAGGCCAGCATCAGCACGGCGTTGAACGGTTGCGCGACCAGCGCGCGTGCCGCGGCGTAGTCGCCGTGCAGCGCGCTCAGCACCGTCCACACGAACCACAGCGACAGGAACAGCAGCGCGACCGCGGTCAGGCGCTGCACGATGAAATGATGGACGCCCTGCTTGGCCGAGCCGAGGCCGAGCGCGTTCTTCAGCGGCGTGCGCAGCTGGCTCATGCGCCACCCCGCTGCGCGAACACGCATACCCACACCAGCACCGTCAGCAGCACGCTGCCGGCGACGACCATCCAGCCGTTGCGCACGAACTGCGCCGGCAGATAGCCCAGGCCCGCGTCCTGGAGAAGGTGACGGATGCCGTTGAGCAGATGGTAGGCCAGCGACCAGGTCCAGCCGGCCAGCAGAAACAGGCCGATCCACGAAGCGCAGAAGGCCTGCACCTTCGCGTAGGCTTCCGGCCCGGACGCCAGCGCAAGCAGCGCGACGACGAGCAGGATCGTACCGGCGGCGAGCGCGACGCCCGTCGCGCGGTGCAGGATCGAGGTGACCATCTGGATCTGCCAACGGTAGATCGAGAGGTGCGGCGATAGCGGTCGCGCGGTAGCTGGCATGGCTGGCTCGTGCTGACGTTGTTGGGGGCCGCCGCGCTCCTGACGACGCGCGAGTTCGCATCAGAAATCGATGCAGCGGCCGTTCTTTTCCCAATCCCCGTAACGGGTCGGATCAGGCCCCGACTCACGTCCGCCCACTTCCGCTTCCGATCGGCTCGCGGCAGGCGCAAGCGCTCCGTCTTCGACACGTTCGCTCGAAGGCGCCTTCGCTGATTCGGTTGGGGATTGGGTGTCGGACATGGTGCAGTGCGGCGCGAAGGTTAAACCCAGCGAGGCCCGCTGACAATGTTTTTGCGATCGGCCGTGGCTTTTGCGATCGTCCTTGATCGCCGCAGCCGTCACGGCATTGATCGCAGAACGGCCGCAGCTTCGGCGATTCCCGCGGTCATCCATGGCCGCACTTCTCACGTGGAGCAAAGAGCGCTTCACGGTGCAGGCCTGGATGGTGGCGAAGCGTCGGTCCGTACGACGCGATGCTAGGCTTGAACCTCGACCTGCCGGATACGACATCGATGCTCATGCCGCTCTGCCCCGCCGAACTGCTTGCTCTCTCCGGAGCCGACGCGCCGTCCTTCGCGCAGGCGCAGTTCACCAGCGACGTGAACGCGCTGGCGCCGGGACGCTGGCAGTGGAGCGCGTGGCTCGATGCACAGGGCCGCGTGCGCCACTTCTTCGTGCTGATGCGCGTGGAGCCGGACCGCCTGCTCGCCTGGCTGCCGCTCGGCGGTGCGGAGGCGATGCGCGAGGCGCTCGCTCGCTACGTGTTCCGCGCCAAGGTCACGCTGACCGTGACCACGGGCTGGAATCTCCATGCCACGCCCGAAGGCGAGCTCGACGCGGCGATCGACGCGCAGGAAATCGTGCCGCACCTGGGCGGCTACGCGTTTCGCCAGCCGGCGCGGCGCATCGCCGTCGTCGCGCCGTCGTCCGCGCAGGAGGCGGACGACGCGGCGCTGGATCGATGGCGCGCGGACGACGTCGCCGCCGCGCTGCCGCTGCTGGCCCCGGCACTGGCCGGCGAATTCGTGCCGCAGGCGCTCGGACTCGAGCGCCTCGATGCGATCCGCTTCGACAAGGGCTGCTATCCTGGACAGGAAATCGCCGCCCGCCTGCACTTTCGCGGCGGCAACAAGCGCACCGTGCACCGGCTGCGCGTGCAAGGAAGTCCGCCGGCTATCGGCGAGGAGCTTCTCGACGCGGACGGAGCGATCGCGGGACGCGTCCTCTATTCGACCTCCTCGTCCGCCGATGTCGCCACGGCGCTGGCCGTTCTGTCGATCGGAACGGCGCACGACGCAGCATTGCGCACCGCATCGGGACGAACCGTTTCCGTATTGGACATCTAGACATATAGACGTCTATACGCCTTTGCGTGCGAATCATCACGGAGAAATTCGTCCCGCTTCGCGCCTGCACGAAACTGAATGCTCGTTCAGCCCCGAGGGAGACAAGCGTTTTCTCTTCGCGTAATCTCCCGCTCCGCGCCCCGGAGGGCGCGAACGAATTTCTAACGATCGCACGTTCGCGGTCGACACCGTCGGAGCAAGAGACCACGGTTTGATGCACCCGATGTTGGAGCGACTGCCGGGGTGGCAGACGCAACCAACAGGCGCAGTCGCAGCGACTTTCTCGCGCGCGCGCCGCAGCTTCGCAATCCAAACGGCTGAAACGCGCGATGTTCCGTCAGGACGTCGCGAACTCGCTCCGTTCGCTTCGTGCGTCCGGTGTTCGCGAGGCGCGGAGGCCGAGAGTTGAGGTGAAAAATGAAGCTCTCCTTCCTGCTGTGGCTCGCTTCGGCGTTGCCGCAACCGGCGTCCGATCAGATCTGTCTGGCGGCGACGGTCTACCTCGAAGCGCGCAGCGAGTCGCAGACCGGCCAGATGGCGGTCGCCGAAGTCGCGATGCGGCGACGCGAAAGCGGACGCTGGGGCAAGACGGTCTGCGACGTCGTGCGTGCACCCGGCCAGTTCGCCACGGCGACGCTGAGCCCGGGCGTGGTGCTGGACAATCCCGAGGCGTGGAAGAAGGCGTGGAAGATCGCCGGCCGTTCGATCGCGATGTGGTCGCTGCCGATCGACCAGCGCACCTTCGTCGTGCCGAACGCCTTCTATTTCGTCGTCGCCGATTCGGTCTGGCCGGCTTGGGCCAAGGGTCCGCCGCTGGCGACGATCGGCGCGCACAATTTCTACCGCATCAACTGATCGCGAACCGCCCTGCGACTCGCAACGAAAAACGGCGCAGGCTCGCGCCTGCGCCGTTTCTTTTTCCGATGTAGCGGCAAGCCTCAGCGCAGCAGCATCAGGCGATTGTCGCGAATCATCACGCGATCGCCCGGACGCAGGTCGCCGTTGTCCCACTGCGTGACCGTGGCCCAGCGGCCGTCGTCCAGACGCACGCGGAACTGCCAGGCTTCGCGGCCGCCGCCGTCGTTGCCGTGGCGTTCGACCGCGTTGCCGGCGAAGCCGCCGGCGACCGCGCCGGCGACCGTGGCCGCGGTACGCCCGTCGCCCTTGCCGACGGTGCTGCCGAGCACGCCGCCGATGATCGCGCCGAGCACGGCGCCGCCGCCGCTGGTCGCGTTGTCGCGCACGTAGACGCGATCGACTTCGCGGATCACGCCGCAGCGATGCGAACAGTCGAAACGCGCGCGACGCTGGTAGTAGTCGTCGTCGTAGCGAACACCCGGCGCCGTCGCGGCACAACCCGCCAGGGAAACCATCACGGCGCCGGTCAGGGCCGCCGAAAGCCATTTGCTCGTCATTGCTGAACTCCGGTTTGGTGGACGGGTTCCTACATGCTCGCGCGTCGATGATAAAGAAGCCATGAATGCCACGCACCGGCGTTTGCCGCCGACACCGGCCGGCGCCGACACCCGCCGACGCACATGCGCGGAAAAAACCTCCGGCCCGCACGCTAAACTGGCGCGGATGACCCGCCCGATCTATCGCTTCGGCGACTACCGCATCGACCCCTCCGCACGCGAACTGCAGCATGCGGGCGAGCTGGTCGTGCTGTCGCCGAAGGTCTTCGACAGCCTCGCCTATCTGATCGAGCACCGCGACCGCGCCGTCGGCCGCGACGAGCTGATCGCCGCCGTGTGGGGCAAGGCCGACGTCAGCGACACCCTGCTCGGCCAGACCGTGCTGAAGGCGCGCCGGGCGGTCGGAGACACCGGCAACGAGCAGAACGCGATCCGCACCGTGCCGCGCTTCGGCTATCGCTGGGTTGCACCGATCCAGGTCGAGGCCGCGGCCGAGGAAACGCCGGCGGCGACGGCCGAGACCGAGCGCATGGCCGCGGAAACCGCGGCGCCGGCCGCCACACCGTCGCCGTCCGCTCCCGCCGTGGCCCCGCCCGTTCGCCAGGCCGGTGCGAATTTCCGCCCTCGCATCGCCGCCTTCGCGGCGTTCGCGGCAGCGCTCGTCGTCCTCTCCGCGGCCGGCTTCTGGTGGCACGCGCGCAGGGACGCGACCGTGCCGGCGACGCCGGCGACCACCGCGCAGACGCAGCCGACCCCCGACGCGGCCGCGGTGCTGCCGGTCGACGTCGACGCCGGCGGCGAATGGACCTGGCTGCGCCTGGGCCTGATGGATCTCGTCGCGACGCGCCTGCGCAATGCCGGCCAGACGGTCGTGCCGGCCGACAACGTGGTGGCCCTCGCGCGCGAGAACGGCGGCAACGGTGCCGCTCACCGCGTCAGGGAAGCGACCGGCGCGCGGCTGATCGTCCTGCCGAGCGCCTCGCGCAGCGGCTCGGAATGGATCGTGCACCTGCTGCTGCGCGCCGACGGCGGCGATCGCGAAGTCGAGGCGCGCAGCACCGACGTGATCGAGGCCGGGCGCGCCGCCGCCGACCGGCTGCTCGCCGTGCTCGGCAAGTCGCCGGCCAAGCTCGCCCCGGATGCGCCGGACGCCTCGCTCGCCGAGCGGCTGTCGCGCGCCGAGGCCGCCCTGCTCACCGACGACCTCGACGGCGCGCGGCGCCTGCTCGAAACGGCGCCGCCCGGCGCGCAGAAGGCGCCCGAACTGCGCCTGCGCCTGGCCCAGATCGATTTCCGCGCCGGCCAGTTCGACCACGCGCGCGGCCTGCTCGACGCGCTGCTGGAGGAGGTTTCCGAGGAAACCGATCCGGTGCTGCGCGCACGCATCCTCAACGGCTCCGGCGCGGTCGCCGTGCGCCAGGACAAGAACGCCGACGCCGAACGCGATTTCGGCGAGGCGATCGCCCTGCTGGAGAACCGCAACCAGCCGGCCGCGCTCGGCCAGGCCTACACCGGACGCGGCATCGCCTACGCGCAGCAGGCGCGCCTGGACCTCGCCGCGGCCGACTTCTCGCGGGCGCGCATCGCGCTGGAGCTCGCCGGCGACACCCTGGCCCTGGCCCGCGTCGAAGCCAACGAGGGCATCGTCGACGGCAAGCGCGGCCGCTACGCCGACGCGCTGTCCTCGCACGAACTCGCCGCGCAGCGCTTCGAGCGCTTCGGCGCGCTGAACGAACTGATCCTCACGCTCGCCAATGCCGCCGAAGCGCAGCTCGCCCTGCTGCGTCCGGCCGACGCGCTGGCGACCAGCGATCGCGGCTGGGCCCTGCTCGGCCGGCTGGAAAACCCGAACACGCGGCACAGCTTCCAGATCACGCGCGTCGAGACGCTGGCGGAGAACGGCCGCCTGCTCGAGGCCCGCGCCCTGCTGCGCGAATTGCTCGGGGCGATTCCGCACGACGGCGATCCGGCCATGCTCGGGCGCGTGCAGGCCGTGCAGGCCCGCACCGACCTCCTCGACGGCCAGCCCGCCGCCGCGGCCGCGCTCGCCAGCGCGGCGCTGGAACGCCTGAGCGCACCGGACTACCTGCGCGACCGCGCCGGCGCCTGGCTGACGCTGGTGCGGGCCCTGCGCGCGCAGGGTCGCGACGAGGAGGCGGCCGTCGAGGTCGGACGTCTGGCCGCCTGGACGGCCACCCTCTCGCGCGCCTCGCAGCCGCTCGCCGCGGCGCTGGTGGCGGCCCTGGCCGAGGCCGAGCAGCGCTGGGCCGAACGCCGCCTGGACGAGGCCCGCGACGCCTACGAGAAGACCCTGCGCCTGGCCGAGCAGCAGGCCGTGCCGGGGGACATCGCCGAGGTGGTGATCTCCTACGGCAGCAGCCTGATCACCGACGGCGAGGTACAGCGCGCCGCCGCGGTGGTCGGCCAGGTCGCCCGCTGGGCCGACCGCGACTTCGGCTGCGCCCTGCTGCAGGTGCGGCTGTACCGCGCCCTCGGCCACGAGGACGCCTGGCGCGCCGCCCTGAAGCAGGCGCGGGCGCTGGCCGGCGAGCGCAGCATTCCGGCCAATCTGACCGCGCCACCGGAGCATCCGGTCGCGACCCGCGAAACCCGGCGGATTTCCCAGGAAAATCAAGTCGCTGACGCAGCGCGAACGCTGCGCGAATGAAGCGCGAATGCGGCTCGCGGCAACCGCCCGGACACTCGGTCGGGCCCGCCGTTGCGCGGGCGTTTTTCTCTGTCACCTCGACACCGCGACCGGCCGGCCCGTGCCGGGACGTCGCGGCGTCCCATATGGATATCCCTACATGCGCTCGATGCTGTCCGCTGCCGTCCTCGCCCTGCTCGCCGGTTCCGCCCAGGCCGGAACCTTCAACGACCTCGCCACGCCCGGGGCACAACTGACCGGGCTGTCCCGCAACGGCCGCGTCGCCGGGCTGTACGGCGTCGACACCGGCTGGCGCTGGGCCAAGGACATCGGCGTGAGCACGATCGCCGACTTCGCCGAAGCCCGCGGCATGAATCCCTGGGGCCAAGCCCTGGCCGGCGGCACCCTCGACGACGACGGCAACCAGGTCGCTGCCCTCGCCTACAGCAACAGCGACCTCGTCGGCGGCCCGTCGGTGATCGGGCCGTGGCCCGGCGGCCTGGCGCAGGACGGCTTCCTCAGCGCGGCCTTCGACGCGTCCGAGAACGGCGTCGCGGTCGGCCTGGCGGTGGACGAGACCGGCACCTACTTCGCCTTCCGCTGGAGCGCCGCCGAAGGCATGACGAAACTGCCGGTGAACCGCCCGCAGAGTTCCTCGCGCGCCAACAAGGTCAGCGCCGACGGCAACACGATCGTCGGCTGGAATGACCAGGACAACGGCTTCCGCAGCGGCGTGATCTGGAGGAACGGCACCGCGCTGGATCTGGCCGACGCCAATGGCGTGCCGGTCGGCGAGGCGACCGCCGTCTCCGCCGACGGCCGCATCGTGGTCGGCGAACGCTACTTCAACACCACCACCCTCAAGTTCGAGGCGTGGCGCTGGACCGAGGAAACCGGCGTGCAGGCGCTCGGCTGCCTGACCACCGACTTCGGCTGTGACGCCACCTCCGCGCGTGCGCTCAGCGACGACGGCAACGTGATCGTCGGCGACTCGGTGAGCGGCGGCGTCTACGTGGCGACGGCGTGGACGCCGGAAGGCGGCATGCAGCTGCTGGCCGACTATCTCGCCGCCCACGACGTCGAGGTGCCGGCCGGGTGGACCCTGCAGAGCGGCAACGGCATCTCGGCCGACGGCAAGACCATCGGCGGCTGGGGCGCCAGTTCGGGTTCGAAGAACTCGTTCGTCGCCGACATGCACGAGGCGCCGCCGACCGAGGCGATCGTCGAGGTGCACGGCACGGTCGAGTGGAACGATCTGCCGGAAGGACCGTTCGCCGGCATCGAGGTCGGCACGCCGGTCAGCATGACGTTCCGCGCCACCACGGTCGACGCGGCCGAAATCGAACCGGGCCGGCACACCGGCTATCCGATCGTGCTCGACAGCTTCCAGCTGGATGCGGGCGGCGCCACCGACTCGCTGGTGCCGACCGCGGCCGGCCCGCTGCTGCGCATCTCCAACGACTACCCGATGTCCGACGGCATCCACGTGTTCGAAACCGCGATGGCCACCCAGGGCCAGACGATGGAGTTCGAGCTGTTCGGCGCCGGCAGCGGCCCCTACGCGGGCGGCCTGTTCGACTCCGATGACCTCGACCGCATCAACCGCACGTTCGGCGCGGAGTTCTTCGACAAGATCTCGTGGGTGATCTCGCAGCAGGGCGGCAGCTTCGGCATGTTCATGGCGCTGGATTCGGTCAGCATCCACGACGACGTGCCGAACGACGACGCGATCTTCGCGGACGGCTTCGAGCAGCCGTAAGCGCACGCTTTCCCAAGCGGCCCCGCCGTCCGGTCTCTCTCACCGGCGGCGGGTTTTTTTACGGGCGGCCGGCGCGATGCCGGGGCCGCGGAGAGTTCACTTGCCGGTACGGCTCCAGGCGGCGACGCGACCATCGCGGTCGAATTCGACGCTGCCGCCCTTGTCGTCCGGGAAGTACATGACGTCGCCGAACACGCCGGCCTTGACCTTGCCGGGCACGCCGAGCAGCTGCTTGACCTGGCTCCAGGTCATGCCCATGCGCAGCGCAGTCCAGTTCTTCGCGTCCTGCCAGCGCGGCGGCGCGGCCGGTGCCGCGGGAGCCGCCGAAGCGGCCGGCGCGGTGGTCTTGTCTTCCAGCTTGGAAACGCGCTGCTCCAGCGTGTTCGGCGCGGCCGCCGTCGCCGGCGCGGCGGCGCCGACCTTGCGCTCCAGCGCGGCCACGCGGCGCTCCAGCTCCGCCGACGGCGACTCGCCCGCCTTCGCCTCGAGTTCCGACACGCGCTGCTCCAGCGCGCGCAGGCGCGCGGCGACGGTGCTTTCGTTCGGCGGGGCCGCCGACGCGAGGCCGCCCGCGAACGCGGCCGCCAAACCGATGCCCAGCCAAGTCCTACGCGACATATCGCCAGCCCTCGCTGCAGAGTTCGACACCGCCCGCCGGTGCACGGACGGCTTCGACGGCATTCTGCCTCAGGCGACCACGACGACGCCAACACGCGGTCACGCCGCGGCCGAAGCCGCCGCGGACAGGAAATCGGCGAAGGCCTGTTCGACGCCGCGCGCCTCGAACAGCCGCGCGCTGCGCCCGGCGATCCGCTCGCGCACGTCCTGCCGCAGCGAAGCGTCGCGCAGCAGGGCGGCCGCCTTGGCGGCGTAGTCCTGCGCATCCGTTGCGACCAGTTCGCCGATCTCCATCACGTCGAGCATCGCCGCGGTCTGCCGGCCGCGTGCCATCGCGCCGCGCAAGGTCAGCACCGGCGTGCCGACGGCGAACGCGTCCAGGCTCGTCGCGCCGCCGGAGAAGCCGGTCGAATCCAGCAGCAGCGGCGCCGCGCGGACCGCGGCAAGGTAGTCCTCGTACGCCTGTACCGGCAGGAACGCGAGCGAGCGCCGCGCGTCGAGGCCGGCGTCGGCGAAGCGGCGCTCGATGCGCGCACGGAAGCGCTGCGCGATCAGGCCGTCGCGCGCGAAGAAGCCGATGCGCGCCTGCGTGCGGGCGGCCACGTCCGCCAGCACCGCGTCGAACGACGGCATCAGCTTGAGCGGATTCTGCGGACACAGCAGCAGCGGCGCGCCGTCGGCCGGCGCCGGCGCGCGCGCATCGCCCGCCGCCAGCGCAACCGGTTCGGGGCAGGCGCCGAGCCCGGGCAGCCGCACCAGCTGCTCGCGGTAGTGCGAGGCCGCGTCGTCGGGTTCCAGCGCCGCGCCACTGAGGAAGAAGTCGGCGTTCAGCAGGCCGCTGGTGGCCGGATGGCCGTACAGCACGCACTGCACCGGCGCCAGACGCAGGGATGCGAGCACGTGGTGCACGGGGTCCATGCCGGTCTCCGGATAGATCAGCACGTCCAGCCGCGCCTCGCGGATGCGCTCGGCGACGGCCATCGCCTCGTCGCCGACCGGTTCGAACGCGGTCACGCGCGCGGCGAGGCGGTCGGCGACGGCGTCGCGGCGGCCGCCGTGCCACACGCGCACCTCGAAACGCTGTGGGTCGAGGCCGGCGAGCATGCGCGCGAAGTAGCGCGACACCGAGTGCCGCATCAGGTGGCTGCTGACGACGCCGACGCGCAGGCGCCCGCCATGGGCCAGCGCGCGCCAGGCGCAGGGCTGCATGGACTGCGGCGCGAACGCCGTCATCACGCGCGCGAGCAGGTCGCCGAAGCGGTTCTGCAGGGCGGTGTTGTCGCGCGCCTGGTAGTGCAGCAGGAAGGTGCCGGCACCGCGCGCGGCGTCGTAGGCGGCGAAACGCCGCTGCGGCGTGTCGAGCCGCAGCCCGGCGTCGATCTCGTCCAGTCCGCGCGCGAAGCGTTCGCGCTCGGCGTCGACCTCGGCCTCGTCGGCGTACACCGACGGCAGCGACAGCGCAGCCAGCCAGCGGATGCGCTCCATGTCCGGAGCGCGCCGCAACACCTGCGCGAACGCCGAGCGCGCCGCCTCGATCTGTCCGCCTTCGGCCGCGGCCACGGCCAGCTCGGCGCGCGTGGCCGCGTCATCCGGCGCCAGCGCCAGTGCATGGCTCAGCGCGGCGATGGCGGGCTCGAGGTTCTTGCGCAGGCGTTCGGCGACGCCGAGCGCGCGCCACCATTGCGGCTGCGCCGGCTCCTGCACGGTCGCCGCCTGCGCGTGGCGGACCGCCTCGTCGTGACGGCCCAGATCGGCGAGCAGCAGGGCCAGGTTGCCGTTCGCCTGCGCCAGCCCCGGCTGCAGGCGCTGCGCCCGCTCCAGCAGCGGCAGCGCCTCGTCCAGGCGTCCCGCGCCGCGCAGCAGGTTGCCGAGATTGGCGGCGGAATTGAAGTCGTCCGGCCGCCACTGCAGCGCCTGCCGGTACGCCTGCTCGGCCGCGACGGCATCGCCGACGGCTTCGCAGGCGAGGCCGAGGTTGTAGGCCGCCTCGACGTAGCGCTCCTTCGCATCGAGCGCGCCGCGGAACGCCGCGACCGATTCGGCGTGCCGTCCGCAGCGGCGCAGCGCGACGCCGAGATGGTTGCGCGCCTCGGCGAAATCCGGCCTGCGTTCGATGCAGGCGCGCAGATGCTTGACCGCCAGCGCGGCATTGCCGCCCTGCAGCGCGCATATGCCGAGCAGGTGCCAGACCTCGGGATGGGCCGGCGCGAGCTTGGCCGCGCGCTGGTAGTGGCTGGCGGCGAGGCCGAGCCGGCCGGCGCGGTGATGCGCGACGCCGATCTGCAGCTGCTCGGCCGCCAGGCGCGATTGCCGTGTTTGCGCGGGCGATGGAGTCGAGGCCATCCCCTGCATGATCGCACAGGCGCGCGGGCGCGCGTCACGCCTGCGTGCGCGCGCCCTCGTCCGCCGTTTCCTGCGCGGCCTCGGCATCGGCGACGAAGCGCCCCTGGCCGTCCAGCTCGGCGAACAGGCCGCCGAGCGCGACGAGTTCGTCGTAGCGTCCCTGCTCGACGAGTTCGCCGTCCTTCAGCACCAGGATCACGTCGGCGTTGCGCACCGTCGACAGGCGATGGGCGATGACGAAGGTCGTGCGGTTCTCGGTCAGCTTGTTCAGCGCGCGCTGGATGCGCGCTTCGGTGGCGTTGTCGAGCGCGCTGGTCGCCTCGTCGAGGATCAGGATCGGCGCATTCTTCAGCATCGCGCGCGCGATCGACAGGCGCTGGCGCTCGCCGCCCGACAGCGAGCGGCCGCGCTCGGCGACCAGGGTCGAATACCCTTCCGGCTTGACCACGATGAAGCCGTGCGCCTCGGCCGCCTGCGCGGCGGCCTCCAGTTCGGCGTCGGACGCGTCCGGCTTGCCGATGCGCAGGTTGTCGGCGATCGAGCGGTAGAACAGGCCCGGGTCCTGGAACACGACGGCGATCTGCTCGCGCAAGCTGTGGATGCTGACGTTGCGGATGTCGACGCCGTCGATCGTGATGCGTCCTGCGCTCGGATCGTAGGCGCGGTAGAGCAGGCTCAGCGCGGTGGTCTTGCCGGCGCCGGTCGGGCCGACGATCGCCGCGGTGCCGCCGGCGGGCACGCGGAACGACAGGTGCCTGAGTGCCGGGTGCGAGGCGTCGTAGCCGAAGGAGACGTCGTCGAACACGACCTCGCCCTTCGCCGGCGGCAGGTCGGGGGCAGCCGGGTCGTCGCTGAGCACCGCCGGCGTGTCGAGCACGGCGAAGAAGTCCTTCAGCGAATGCGTCTGGAAGAACAGCCCGGAGATGAAGCCGGCGAACTGCTCCATGCGGCCGATCAGCTGCATCGAGAAACCGACGAAGGTGACGATCGCGCCGACCGTCACCTCGCCCTTCACGTTCAGCGAGGTGCCGAGCGCGAAGATCGCCACGATGGTCAGCGTGCTCGCGGCGCGGTTGGCGACCGACAGCCAGGCCCAGCCGCGCAGCACGGGGTACTGCGCGGTCAGCACCTTGCGCACCATGCCCTTGATCTGCGCGACCTCGGCCGAGATGCGCGAGAAGCTCTGCACGACCATGACATTGCCGAACACGTCGCCGACGCGCTCGGAGATCGCGTGATGGAGCTGCTCGACTTCGCCCTGCGCGGCGTGCGTGCGGCGCATCGCGATCGCGTTGAACACGCCGAAGCTGATCAGCAGCAGGATCATCAGCACGGCGAGCTTCCAGTTCATCGACAGCGCCAGCGGCACCATCACGAAGATCGCGAGCAGGGTCGCCAGGTGTTCGCGGAAGAAGCCGAGCCAGAGGCCGAACAGGTTGCTGCTGCCGCCGTGCATGATGCGCAGCAGGCGGCCGGTATGGTGCCGGCCGTGGAACGCGAGCGGCAGGCCGACCGCGTGCTCGAAGAACTGCGCGATGACGGCCAGCCGGCGGCGATGCGCCAGGCGGTCGGCGTACAGCGAGACCAGCACGCTCGCCGCCACGCCGGCGAAGCCGACGCCGGCCCACCATCCGATGAAGGTCCACACGTGCCCGGGCTTGGTGCCGGCCAGCGCGTCGACCACGCGGCCGAACAGCCACGGCTCGAGGAAGAACACGCCGGCCAGCGCCAGATTGGCCAGGGCGAGCAGGGTCGCCAGCCACTTCTCCGGCGCCAGCAGGGCGATGACGCGATAGTAGATGCGCAGGATTTCCACGACGTTCCCCTCCGGGCGCGGCACGCCCTCGCCGCGGCGCCGTTGCAGGCCCCGCCGGGCGGCGCGAATGCTAGCAAACGCCGGTGCGCGAACACGCCGTTCATGCTCGCGCCACTATGCTCCGACGCACACGTTTGCAGTCCGCAGGGAAACCGCTCCGATGCCGCGCCTCGCACGTCCCGCTGCCCTCATCTTCCTCGTCCTGCTCGCCGGCTGCGTGAGCGCGCCGCGCGGGCCGGTATGGCAGACGCAACCGCCGCCGCCTTCCTCGCCCTACGTCGCCGATCCCGGCCGCGACGACGCCACCATCGCCGAGATGCGTGCCGCACCGCCGCCGGCCGCACCGGAGCTGGCGTCCGGCCGCAACCCGGCGGGCGATCAGAACCGCCTGGCCGCGCAGGGCTTCGTGCGCGTCGGCACGGCCCGCTACAGCGGCACCGACGCCGACGTGCGCGCGGAGGCGGACCGCCAGGGCCGCGCGGTCGGCGCCGATCGCGTGCTGCTGTACGCACCGCAGGCGACCGGCGCGACCACGGTCGCCGACTGGAACGCCGCGTTCTTCGTGCGCTTCAAGCTTCCGTTCGGCGCGACGTTCCGCGATCTCACGGCGGCCGAACGTGCGAACCTCGGCGGCGACGGCGTGCAGATCGGCTCGGTGGTCGGCGGCACGCCGGCCTCGCGGGCGAACCTGCTGGCCGGCGACTTCGTGGTGCAGGTCAACGGCCGGCCGGTCACCGGCAGGAGCGCATTCCAGGAACAGCTCAAGGCCCTCGGCGGCCGTGCGGTCACGCTGACCGTGGTGCGCAACGGCGAAACCCTGCAGCGCGTGGTGCGGCTGGGCGTCGTCGCCTCGCCGTCGGCGCAGTGAGCGGCAGAAAGCGCGCGCCCAGGCGCGGACGAGCGGTCGCGCAACGGCCCGGTCGATAGCGCCGGAAACGAAAACGGCGGGCACGAGGCCCGCCGTCTTTCGAATCGCGGGCGGCGCGCAAGGCGCCGCCCCGGACACCGCCCTGGTCAGGCGGCGCCTTCTTCCTCGAGCGCCTTCATCGACAGGCGGATGCGGCCCTGCTTGTCGACCTCGAGCACCTTGACCTTGACGATGTCGCCTTCCTTGAGCTTGTCGGACACCTTCTCGACGCGCTCGTTGGAGATCTGCGAGACGTGCACGAGGCCGTCCTTGCCCGGCAGGATCGTGACGAATGCGCCGAAGTCCATCAGCTTGGCGACCTTGCCCTCGTAGACGCGGCCCGGCTCGACGTCGGAAACGATCTGCTCGATGCGCTTCTTGGCGGCGTCGCCGGCCTCACGGTTGACCGAGGCGATGACCACGGTGCCGTCGTCGCTGATGTCGATCGTGGCGCCGGTCTCCTCGGTGATCGAGCGGATCGTGGTGCCGCCCTTGCCGATCACTTCGCGGATCTTGTCCGGGTGGATCTTCATCGTGATCAGGCGCGGCGCGTACTCGCTCATCTCGCTGCGCGAGCTGCTGATGACCTTGCCCATCTCGCCGAGGATGTGCAGGCGGCCCTGCTTGGCCTGCGCCAGCGCGACCTTCATGATCTCCTCGGTGATGCCGTCGATCTTGATGTCCATCTGCAGGGCGCTGATGCCTTCCGCGCTGCCGGCGACCTTGAAGTCCATGTCGCCCAGATGATCCTCGTCGCCGAGGATGTCGGACAGGACGACGAACTGCTCGCCTTCCTTGACCAGGCCCATCGCGATGCCGGCGACCGGCGCCTTCAGCGGCACGCCGGCGTCCATCATCGCCAGCGAGGAGCCGCACACCGAAGCCATCGACGAGGAACCGTTCGACTCGGTGATCTCCGAGACCACGCGCAGCACGTACGGGAACGCCTCGATCGTCGGCTTGACCGCCTGCACGCCGCGCTTGGCGAGGCGGCCGTGGCCGATCTCGCGGCGCTTGGGCGCGCCGAAGCGGCCGGCTTCACCGACCGAGAACGGCGGGAAGTTGTAGTGGAACAGGAAAGCGTCCTTCGACTCGCCTTCCGGCGCGTCGATGATCTGCGCGTCGCGCGTGGTGCCGAGCGTGACGACGACCAGCGCCTGCGTCTCGCCGCGCGTGAACAGCGCCGAGCCGTGCGTGCGCGGCAGCACGCCGACGCGCGAGGTGATCGGGCGGATGTCGTCGAGCTTGCGGCCGTCGATGCGCACCTTGGTGGCGAGCACCGAATCGCGCAGCGTGCGGTATTCCAGCTCGCCGAATTCCTTGGCGAGGTCGCCGGCGACCCAGTTCTCGCCGGCCGCGCGGCCCTCGAGCGACTTCAGCACGTCCTGCTTGATCGCGGCGATCGCGTCGCGGCGCTGCAGCTTGTCGCGGATCTGGAACGCCTGCTCGAGCTGCGTGCCGACGGCTTCCTTCAGCGCGGCGATCAGCGCCTCGTTCTTCGACGGGGCGACCCACGAAGACGGCTTGGCGCCGGCTTCGACGGTCAGCTCGTTGATCGCGTTGATCACGTGCTGCAGGGCCTTGTGGCCGAACACGACGGCGCCGAGCATGACGTCTTCGCTGAGCAGCTTGGCTTCGGACTCGACCATCAGCACGGCATTGGAGGTGCCGGCGACAACCAGATCCAGATCGGAGGTCTTCAACTCCGTCGCGGTCGGGTTCAGCAGGTACTGGCCGTTGGCGTAGCCGACGCGGGCGGCGCCGATCGGACCCTTGAACGGAATGCCGGCCAGCGACAGCGCGGCCGAGGCGCCGATCATCGCCGGGATGTCGCCGTCCACTTCCGGATTGAGCGAGATCACCTGCGCGATGACCTGCACTTCGTTGCGGTATTCCTCCGGGAACAGCGGGCGGACCGGACGGTCGATCAGACGCGAGGTCAGCGTCTCCTTCTCGGTCGGACGGCCTTCGCGCTTGAAGAAGCCGCCCGGGATGCGGCCGGCGGAATAGAACTTCTCGACGTAGTCGACGGTGAGCGGGAAGAAGTCCTGACCTTCCCTCGCCTTCGGCGCGGCCACCGCGGTGACCAGCACCACGGTGCCATCGATGCTGACCACGACGGCACCGGACGCCTGGCGGGCGATTTCGCCCGTCTCCAGCGTGACCGTGTGATTACCGTACTGGAATGACTTGGTTACTTTCGCCACGAAATCTCTCCTGGTGGGCGCTTAACGGCGCAGGCCGAGACGTTCGATCAGCGACTTGTAGCGATCGCCGTCCTTGTTCTTCAGGTAGCCGAGCAGGCGACGACGCTGGTTGACCATCTTCAGCAGGCCGCGACGGGAATGGTGATCCTTGTCGTGGTCGGCGAAATGCTTGCTGAGGTGATCGATGCGGGCCGACAGCAGGGCGACCTGGACTTCCGGCGAACCGGTGTCGTTCGTGCCGCGGCCGTAGTCGGCGATGATCTTCGAGGTTTGTTCGTTGGACAGAGACATCTGTGTGAATCCTTGAAAACGGAGGCGAGACTTGCGAATGCCCACGCGGCGCCCTCACGTCGCAGGCCGGACGCCGGGCGGAACGCAATGATCGACGTGGTCGTTCGCAAGCCCCGCAGGGGTTGGTCGGACGGATGTTCGGGAAGGGAACGGGGTATTTTAGCTGCCGGAGCGGTGCCGGAACAAGCAGTTAACGTTTCATGACAGCGCCGGCGGCGGGTTGAAGCCGCGCAGCGCCCGCAGCCGGCCGGCCGAGACCTCGGCCAGCGCGACGGCCCGGCCGCCGGTATCCAGCGCCACGCAGCGGCCCGGCGGGCCGGCCCATTCGATGCTCTGCCCCTGGCGCAGCCGCAGCGCCTGGGCGGCGTCCAGGCGCGCCTGGGGGTATCCGGCCAGCCCTTCCTCCAGCGGCAGCAGCAGGCCGTCCAGCGCCGCCGGATCGGCTCCGGCCAGACGGATGAGCTCGTCCAGGGTGTGCATGCGCGGCGCCGTGAACGGCTCGATCCAGATGCGGCGCAGGGCGACCACGTGGGCGCCGCAGCCGAGCCGCTCGCCCAGGTCGCGCACGAGGCTGCGCACGTAGGTGCCCGAACCGCACTCGACGTGCAGGCGCAGCCGGTCGCCGGCGCGCTCGAGCAGGTCGAAGCGGTGGACCTCGACCTCGCGCGGCGGCGCGGCGACGTCCTCGCCACGGCGCGCGCGCCGGTACAGCGGCTCCCCGCCCTGCTTGAGGGCCGAATAGACCGGCGGAACCTGCACGATGCGGCCGGTCAGCGCGGCCAGCGCGGCGCGCACCGTGTCGTCGTCCAGCGCCGGGACCTCGCGCCGCTCGACCGCCTCGCCGTCGGCGTCGTCGGTCGTGGTGGTCAGGCCGAGCCGCGCTTCCGTCTCGTAGGCCTTGCGCGAACCGAGCAGCAGCCCGGCGATCTTGGTCGCCTCGCCCAGGCACAGCGGAAGCAGGCCGGTGGCGAGCGGATCGAGGCTGCCGGTGTGGCCGCCCTTCTCGGCGCGCAGCAGCCGGCGCACCTTCTGCAGCGCCGCGTTCGAACTCAGGCCGGTCGGCTTGTCGAGCAGGAGGATGCCACTCACGTCGCGCCAGGAAATCTTCCGGTTCGGACGGTCTTCGGTTTCCGGCACGGGTCGGGATCGTCTGGCAGGCGGAATCGCGCGCGTATTCTAGGGGTTCAGTTCCGTCCGAAGGCGAGGAACAGGAACAGGCCGACGAAGGCGATCACGGCGACCACGCCGCGAACGATCCAGTGCACCTGCCCGGCGAGCAGCCAGGTCGTGGCGACCTTGCCGCCGGTCCTGGCGATGTCGGCCGCGTTGCCGCCGTGGATCGCGCGGCCGTTCTGCGCGGCCGCAGCGATCGGATGGCCGCAGCCGGGACAGGCGGCGGCCTTGTCGGAAACCTCGCGCGCGCATTCGGGGCATTTCATCAGGGCCATGGTTTCGCTCTCCTCGCCTGGGAATGGTCGGCTCGAAACACTCGCAACGCCCGCCCGGCGGATTCCGCCGGACTCATTGCGCGGCGCGCAGCACGACCTCGACGCGCCGGTTCTTCTGCCGGCCCTGCGGGTCGTCGCTGCCGTCGGCATGCGCGTTCGGCGCGACCGGCTGCCTCTCGCCGAAACCGCGCACCTCGTAGCGCCGCTGCGCGGCGGCGTCGTGATCGGCCAGATAGCGATGCACCGATTCGGCGCGCCGCTGCGACAGCGCGTCGTTGTAGTCGTCGCTGCCCTTCGCGTCGGTGTGCCCGTTGACGGCGACCGCGCGCCCGGGAAAGTTGCCGAGCAGGACCGCCAGCTTGTCCAGCGTGGCGAGCGCGTCCGGGCGCAGGTCGTGCTTGTCGAAGTCGAACAGCACGTCACCGGGCAGGTCGATCACGATCGCGCCGTCCGCGCCGCTGCGCGCGTTCGTCTCGCCGAGCAGGGCGCGCGTGGCGGCGAGCTTCTCGGGCGGCACGTCGGCGAGATTGAATTCGGACGCGGGGGTCGCCGCCGGCGCCAGGGCGGAAGCGGGACCGCCGGTCGAGGTGCTCGAGGCGAGCGGCCTGGCCGCCCAGGACGATTGCGGCTGCGGCGATTCGCTCCAGCTCGAGGCCTGCTCGCCGAGCCGTTCCGGCACGCGCCGCACGATCAGATCCGCGTGCGCGGACGCGGACGCGGCCGCACCGGCGAAGACGAGCGCCGCCATCCAGTGCCGACGCATCGCGCTCAGCCCTTCGGCGTCAGCGGAACGTCGACGCTCAGGCCCGGCCCGCTGGTGTCGCCGCCGTCACGCCCTTCGTTGAACACGAGGCGGATCTTCTTCGACTCCGGCGCGACGCGGCCGAGGAACACCAGGCGGCCCTGCATCGTGTCGCCGCGCGAGATGCGCAGGTTCGGGTTGTCCTCCGGGCTGCGCAGCGGAAACTTCTGCCCGTTCTCGTCCTGCAGGTAGGTGCCGCTGTCGGAGTAGGCCAGCTCGAGGAAGCTGGTTTCGCCGCTGTACGAAGCGCTGACCGTCACCAGCGTGACGTCCTCCGCAGCGACCACCTCCTTCACGCGCAGCACGACGCCGACCGCCGCGGTGGCCTGCACGTTGCCCGGGATGCCGAGCTTGATGCCGGCTGCGTCGTCGTCCGCGGCAATGGCCGGGGCAACCGCCGTGGAAACCGCCGTCGCAATCGCGAAGGCGAATGCCAGCCTCGTCGAAAACCTGCGCTTCGTCGTCATGAGCTCTCCTTGTCCATATGTCGAGGGCGACGCCGATGCGCCGCACGCCGCCCGTTGGCCGGGTCAGCCTAAAGGAAGGCGGCGGCGAGAAGATTAAAACCGCGTTGGGAACGCGTGAGAAACCGTCGCGCGACGGTCAGTCGTTCGAATCGCCGCGCAGCAGGGATTCGATCCGTTCGCCCTTGTCGACCGAATCGTCGTAGCGGAAACGCAGCTCCGGCACGCGGCGCAGCTTCATCGAGCGCGACAGCTCGCGGCGGAATTCCTTCGCCAGCTCGTTCAATGCGGCGGTGGCTTCGGTGCCGCGGTCGCCGATCAGCGCGGTGACGTAGACCGTGGCGACGTCGAGGTCCTTGGTGACCTCGACATCGGACACGCTGACCGACGGCAGCGCGTGCTCGCGCACGGCGGCGTGCACGAGCACCGCGAGTTCCCGCCGCAGCTCGGCGGAGACGCGATCGGAACGGTTGAACGATTTGGCGGGCATGGAAAAACCAGGGCTGAGAGCTGAGGGCCTAGGGCTGAGAACTGAGGCTGAGGCTGAAGACCGAGTATGCGCTTCGACCAACGGCTTTTTTAGCCCTCAGCCCTCGGCCCTGCCCCATCACAGCGTCCTTTGCACTTCGATGCGCTCGAAGCACTCGATCTGGTCGCCCGGCTTGACGTCGTTGTACTGCTTGACGCCGATGCCGCACTCGGTGCCGTTGCGCACCTCGTCGACGTTCTCCTTGAAGCGGCGCAGCGACTCGAGCTCGCCCTGGAAGATCACCGTGTTGTCGCGCAGCACGCGGATCGGCTTGTGCCGCTTGACCGTACCCTCGATGACCATGCAGCCGGCGATCGCGCCGAACTTCGACGAGCGGAACACGTCGCGCACCTGCGCCACGCCGATGATCTCCTCGCGCACCTCGGTGCCGAGCAGACCGGTCGCGACCTGCTTCACCTGGTCGATGACGTCGTAGATGATCGAGAAGTAGCGCAGGTCGAGGCCGTTCGCCTCGATGATGCGCCGCGCGGACGCGTCCGCGCGCACGTTGAAGCCGATGATGACGGCCTTGGACGCCGCCGCCAGCGTGGCGTCGGATTCGGTGATGCCGCCGACGCCGGAGGCGATCACGTTGACCTTGATCTTCTCGGTCGTGATCGCGCTCAGCGCCTCGCGCAACGCCTCGGCCGAGCCCTGCACGTCGGCCTTGACGACGAGGTTCAGGGTCAGCTGGCCGGTGCCCTCGCCCATCTGCGCCATCAGGTCTTCCATGCGGTTGCCGGCCTGCTTGACCAGGCGCGACTCGCGGCGCTTGTGCTGACGCTGCAGCGCGACTTCCTTGGCCAGGCGCTCGTCGGCGACGACGACGAAGTCGTCGCCGGCCTGCGGTACGCCCGAAAGGCCGAGCATCTGCACCGGGATCGACGGACCGGCGGATTCGACCTGGCGGCCCGCTTCGTCGAACAGCGCGCGCACGCGGCCGTATTCGATACCGCAGACGACGAAGTCGCCCTTCTTGAGGAGGCCCTGCTGCACGAGCACCGTGGTGACCGGACCGCGGCCCTTGTCGAGGCTGGATTCGATCACCGCGCCGCTGGCGCGGCCGTCCGGCACGGCCGTGAGGTCCATCACCTCGGCCTGCACCGAGATCGCGTCGAGCAGGTTGTCGACGCCGTCGCCGGTCTTCGCCGACACCGGCACGAACTGCACGTCGCCGCCCCATTCCTCAGGGACGACTTCGTACTGCACCAGGCCCTGCTTGACGCTGTCGGGGTTGGCTTCGGGCTTGTCCATCTTGTTCATCGCGACGATCAGCGGCACCTTCGCCGCGCGCGCGTGCTGGATCGCCTCGATCGTCTGCGGCATCACGCCGTCGTCGGCGGCCACCACCAGCACGACGATGTCGGTCGACTGCGCGCCGCGGGCGCGCATCGACGAGAACGCCGCGTGACCGGGCGTGTCGAGGAAGGTGATGACGCCCTTGGGCGTTTCCACGTGGTAGGCGCCGATGTGCTGGGTGATGCCTCCGGCCTCGCCGGAGGCGACCTTGGTGCGACGGATGTAGTCGAGCAGCGAAGTCTTGCCGTGATCGACGTGGCCCATGATGGTGACCACCGGCGGACGCGTGCTCTTGTGGCCCTCGTCGCCGGCCTGCTGCGCGAGCAGGGTCGTTTCGGCGCTGGTGTCCTCGGCCGCGGTGACCTTGTGGCCGAGTTCCTCGGCCACCAGCACGGCGGTGTCGTGGTCGATCGATTGGTTGATGGTCACCATCACGCCCATTTTGAAAAGTGCCTTGACCACGTCGGCGCCCTTGACCGCGAGCTTGGACGCGAGATCGGCGACAGTGATCGATTCGCCGACCGCGATTTCGCGTACCACCGGTGCGGTCGGCCTGGAGAACGCGTGCGAACCGCCCGAGCGCGCCTGCTCGGCGACGCGCAGCTTCGGCCGCTTGCGGCCGCCGCGACGCGCGGCGCCCTCCTGCGACAGGTGCAGCTCGTTGCCGAAGTAGCGATTGCCGCCGGCGGCTTCCTCGCCGTCGTCGCGCATGCGATGCGAGCCGTGCTTGGGCTTGTGCCGATGACCGGCGCCGTCCTGCGGCGGCGGCGGCGCGGCGACGGCTTCGCGCGGCTCGCGGGCGCGGTCCGGACGCGGCGCGGCGGTCGCCGGGCGCTCGGCCGGCGCGGGCGCTGCGGCAACGGCAGCCTTGTCTTCGGCCGGCGCGGCAGCCTGCTTGGTTTCGTCCTCGACGCGGCGCTTCTCCTGCTCGGCCGCGGTGCGGCGTGCCTCCTCGGCGGCACGCTGCTTGGCGTCCTCCTCCTGGCGGCGGCGATCGGCTTCGGCGCGCTGCTGTTCTTCCGCCTCGCGCTTCTGCTGCGATTCGCCGAGCTTGCGGATCGCGTCCTCGCGCTCCGGATCGATCTGCGCCTGCGTCTCTTCCTCGACCACGCTGCGCTTGACGTAGGTGCGCTTCTGGCGCACCTCGACGTTGACCGTCTTGGCACTCGCGCCGCGCTGGCCCGGCACCACGGTGATCTCGCTGACCGTACGCCGCTTGAGGGTGATCTGGCGCGGCGAGGAGCTCGCCTCGACCGGCGTTTCCTCCTTCTTGCCGTGCGTGCGGCGCAGGAAGCCGAGCAGCTTCACCTTCTCGGTGCTGCTGATGACCTGATCCGGGTCGGAAAACTTCATGCCCGCCTCGCCGAGCTGCGTCAGCAGCTTGTCGACAGGCGTGCCGAGAACCTTGGCCAGTTGCTTGATCGTGACGTCCGACATCGATTGGTTACTCCGTGGCCCGTGCGATTTGCTGCAACCACCAACGACGCTTCGCACAAGCGGCCGTTCCTGCTCCGACTACCGGCGGCGCCGCACCTGCGACGTCGCGCACCTGCGCCTGGCGAAGGCGAAATACCGTGTTTATGAAACCGTCTCGCGTGCGGCCATAATCAGCGCCGCCGCCTGTTCCTCGTCGATGCCGTCCAGACCGAGCTCCATGAACTCGTCGGTGGCGAGGTCGGCGAGGTTCTCGCGCGTGACGACGCCGTGCGAGGCGAGTTCGAAGGCGAGGCTCTCCTGCATGCCCTCGACCGAGAGCAGATCGTCCGCCGGCTTGTGTTCCTCGATGCCCTCCTCGACCGCGAGCGCATCCGTCAGCAGGGCGTCGCGCGCACGCGCGCGCAGTTCCTCGACGATGTCCTCGTCGAAACCCTCGATGCCGAGCAGTTCCGCGGTGGGCACGTAGGCGATTTCCTCGACCGTCGAGAAGCCTTCCTGCACCAGGATCTGCGCGATCTCCTCGTCGACCTCGAGCTTGTCGATGAACAGCTGGCGCGCGGCCTCCTGCTCGGCCTCGCTCTTCTGGCGAACCTGGTCGGCGGTCATCACGTTGAGCTGCCAGCCGCTGAGCTTGCTCGCCAGGCGCACGTTCTGGCCGCCGCGGCCGATCGCCTGGGACAGCTTGTCCTCGGCGACCGCGATGTCCATCGAGTGCTTTTCCTCGTCGACGATGATCGACTGCACCTCGGCCGGAGCCATCGCGTTGATCACGAACTGCGCCGGCGCCTCGTTCCACAGCACGATGTCGATGCGCTCGCCGTTGAGCTCGTTCGACACCGCCTGCACGCGCGAACCGCGCATGCCGATGCAGGCGCCGATCGGATCGGTACGGTGGTCGTGGGCGATCACCGCGATCTTGGCGCGGTCGCCCGGATCGCGTGCGCAGGCCTTGATCTCGACCAGACCCTGGCCGACTTCGGGCACTTCGAGCTTGAACAGCTCCATCATCAGCTCGGGGGCCGTGCGCGAAACGAACAGCTGCGGGCCGCGCGGCTCGGACTTCACCTCGTACAGGTATCCGCGCAGGCGGTCGCCGGCGCGCACGGCCTCGCGCGGAATCGCGCGGTCGCGCGGCACGTAGGCTTCGGCGTTGCCGCCGAGGTCGAGGAACACCGCGCCGCGCTCGACGCGCTTGACGATGCCGGTGATCAGCTCGCCGACGCGGTCCTTGTAGGCGTCCACGACCTGCGCACGCTCTGCCTCGCGCACGCGCTGCACGATGACCTGCTTGGCGGCCTGCGCCGAAATGCGGCCGAAGTCCGGGTTCTCGATCTGCTGCTCGACGAAGCCGCCGACGTCGACGCCGGGCGCCTCATCGGCCGCGTCCATCAGGCGGATCATGCGGTCCGGCGACTCCATCACGATGTCGTCGGGCACCACTTCCCAGCGCCGGAACGTCTCGTACTCGCCGCTGTCGCGGTCGATCGTGACGCGCACGGAAACATCTTCCTCCGCGTAGCGCTTCTTCGCAGCGGACGCGAGCGCGGCCTCCATTGCCTCGAAGATCACGCCTTTCGGCACGCCCTTCTCGTTGGCGACGGCATCCACGACCAGCAACAGTTCTTTGCTCATACCCGACTCCCTCACGTCCGCACCCGGCGGACGGAATGGTTCTGAACTTTTACCCGCTCGCCGCGCCGACTGCGCGAGATGCGGGAATCACCGATGGCTTTCAACTCTTCTTCTTGCCCGCAGCCGGCTTGCCGGCCTTCTTGCCCGCTTCACGCCGCGGCGGCGCGAGGCCGAGCGCGACGTAATCCGGTACCAGCTGCGCCTTGGCGACGTTCGCATGCGCGATCGCAACCGGCTTGCCGTCCTGTTCGATGACGATGCGGTCACCCTCGACCGCGAGAATCCGGCCCTGGAAGCGGCGCCGGCCGTCCAGCGGCAGGTTCACGCTGACCTTCGCCGGCTCGCCGACGAAGCGCGCGAAATGCTCGAGCGTGAACAGCGGCCGCTCCAGTCCCGGCGAGGACACTTCCAGCGTGTAGCGCCCGGAGACGGGATCGTTGACGTCGAGCAGCGCGGAAATCTCGCGACTGACGCGCTCGCAATCCTCGATCGTGACGCCGCGCTCGGGCTCGTCGATGTAGACGCGCAGCAGGCTGCTTCCCGAGTTCGGGCTGAACTCGATGCCGACCAGTTCGAGGCCGAGATCGGCGATCGTCGGGGCCAGCAGTTCGTTGAGCTCTGTATTCAAGAAGTTCGCCTGCGCGACCGTTCCGGCCGTGGAAATCTGAGGGAGCACCCGTCCGTGGCCGCATGTCCCGGAAAGCAAGAAACACAAACAAAAAATGGGCACGAGGCCCATTCCGTAGTTCGCCGTTGTGTCGCATCCAACATCGGCGACCTGCCCGAAGGCAGTCGGCGCGTCCTGCGCCTGGTCAGAAAAAAAGCCGCTCAAGGCGGCCTTTTCCCTTAGACCTCGGTGGTAGCGGGGGTAGGATTTGAACCTACGACCTTCGGGTTATGAGCCCGACGAGCTGCCAGACTGCTCCACCCCGCACCGAGCCGTGAAGTATAGCGATGGCTTTGGCAGATGTCACTAGTGACCTGCATCTTCGACAAAGGCCATCTTCGACACCGGCGTGGCGAGCCCGGCGCGTGACGTCAGATGGGGACGCCGGCGGCGGATTTCCAGCCCGCCTCGGGGCGCGTCCGCCGGCGCGCCCCGCTCCGCCCGTGGGACTAGCGTGCGGCGACCGTGGCGAACGCGCCGCTGCACCATTCCAGCAGCGGGCTCCAGGCGATACCGAGCGCGATCAGGGCCAGGCCGTTCAGCGACAGGCTCCAGCGGAACGTGCGGTCCGCCGGCAGCGTCAGCGCGGCGTCGTCGGCCGGCTCGTCGAAATACATGACCTTGACCACGCGCAGGTAGTAGTAGAGGCCGATGATGGCGAACACGATCGCGACGATCGCCAGCCACAGGTGGCCCGCGTCGATCGCCGCCTTGAGCACCATCAGCTTGGGGTAGAAACCGAACAGCGGCGGCACGCCGGCGAGCGAGAACATCGTGATCGCCATGATGCCGGCGTACCACGGGTTGCGCTGGTTCAGACCCTTGAAGTCGTCGATCTCCTCGGCCTCGAAGCCGGCACGCGCGAGCAGCAGGATCATGCCGAAGGCGACGGTGGCCATCAGCGCGTAGCCGATCGCGTAGAACATCGCCGCGGCGTAGCCGCTGGCGGTGCCGTTGACGAAGCCGAGCAGCAGGAAGCCGATGTGCGACACCGTCGAGTAGGCGAGCATGCGCTTGAGGTTGCTCTGCGCGATCGCGAACAGGTTGCCGACCGCCAGCGACAGCACCGCCAGCACCGCCAGCATCAGGGTCCACTGCCCCTGCAGGCCGCCCATGGCGCCCTCGAGCAGCCGATACGCCATGCCGAACGCGGCCAGCTTCGAGCCCGAACCGATGAAGGCGGTGACCGCGGTCGGCGCGCCCTGGTAGACGTCCGGCAGCCACATGTGGAACGGCGCCGCGCTGAGCTTGAACGCGATGCCGACGACGAGGAAGACCAGGCCGAACGCGAGCAGCGTGCGGTGCGGGCTGTTGGCGGAGAAGTCGGCGACGGCGTGGATCTTGGCCAGGTCCAGCGTGCCGGTCGCGCCGTAGATCATCGACATGCCGTACAGCAGCAGGCCCGAGGCCAGCGCGCCGAGCACGAAGTACTTGATCGCCGCCTCCGAGGACGCCGACGAATCGCGGTTGAGCGCGACCAGCGCGTAGGAGCTCAGCGTGAGCAGTTCGAGGCCGAGGTAGACCGTGACCAGGCTGCCGGCCGAGACCAGCAGCATCATGCCGAGCGTGGCGAACAGCAGCAGCAGGTAGAACTCGCCGACGAACAGCTTGCGGTCGCGCAGGTAGCTGCGGCCGTAGAGGAAGACCAGGCCCGTCATCAGCAGGATGAACACCTTGAGGACGGAGGCGACGCCGTCGCCGACGAACATGCCGTTGAACGCGTACACGCTCTGCCCCGGCGCAGGCGCGCCGCAGCAGACCAGCGCGCCGGTCGCCGCCAGGGCGAGCAGCGACAGCCAGTGCGTGACGTCGCGCTGTGCGGGCTTCAGGAACAGGTCGATGAGCAGGATCGCGCAGGTCGCGCCGAGCAGGAACAGCTCCGGCCGCAGCGTCACAAGATCGGCGGGGTTGAATTGGATCATCTCGGACGACCTATGCCTTGGCCATGGTGAGTGCCTTCACGATCTCGAGCACGGCCGGCTCCATCAGATCGGTCAGCGGTTTCGGGTACACGCCGAGCGCGAGCACGGCGACCGCGAACGCGCCGAGCACGATCCACTCGCGTGCGTCGAGATCCTTCATCTTGGCGACCTTGTCGTTGCCGACCTCGCCGAAGACCACGCGCTTGACCAGCCACAGCGTGTAGGCGGCGCCGATGATCAGGGTGAATGCGGCCAGCAGCGCGATCAGCGGGCTGTCCTGGAACGCCGCCAGGATCACCATGAACTCGCCGACGAAGCCGCTGGTGCCCGGCAGGCCGCAGTTGGCCATGGCGAACAGCACCATGAACGCGGCGAACCACGGCATCACGTTGGCGACGCCGCCGTAGTCCTTGATCATTCGGGTATGCAGGCGGTCGTACAACACGCCGATGCACGAGAACATCGCGCCGGACACGAAGCCGTGCGAGATCATCTGCACCATCGCGCCCTGGATCGCCAGGCGCGCGCCGGCCGGGTTGTGATGCTCGCGCACCAGCGCCAGCGCGATGAACAGGCCGAGCGTGACGAAGCCCATGTGCGCGATCGACGAGTACGCGATCAGCTTCTTCATGTCCTCCTGCACCAGCGCGACGTAGCCGATGTAGAGGATCGCGATCAGCGACATCGCGATGACCACCCAGGCGTATTCCTGCGAGGCGTCGGGCGTGATCGGCAGCGAGAAGCGCAGGAAGCCGTAGCCACCGACCTTCAGCATGATCGCGGCCAGGATGACCGAGCCGCCGGTCGGCGCCTCGACGTGCGCGTCGGGCAGCCAGGTGTGCACCGGCCACATCGGCACCTTGATCGCGAACGCGATCAGGAAGGCGAAGAACAGCCAGGCCTGCTCCTTCGTGCCGAGCCCGGCGTTGGCGAACGCCTCGAGCGAGAACTGGCCGGTCTTCATATGCAGGTAGACCAGGCCGACCAGCATGAAGATCGAGCCGAGGAAGGTGTAGATGAAGAACTTCAGCGTGGCGTAGACGCGTCGCGGGCCGCCCCAGATGCCGATGATGATGAACATCGGGATCAGCATGCCCTCGAAGAACACGTAGAACAGCAGCGCGTCGGTCGCCGCGAACACGCCGATCAGCAGGCCTTCCAGCGCCAGCATCGCCGCCATGTACTGCGACACGCGCTTGTCGATCGGCCCCCACGAGCCGAGGATCACCAGCACGCTGGTGAACGTGGTCAGCACGATCAGCGCGACCGAGATGCCGTCGACGCCGAGCGCGTAGTTGACCTTCAGCGCCGGGATCCACGGCAACAGCTCGACGAACTGCATGCCCGGCAGCGACGGCTGGTAGCCGGTCCACAGCGGGATCGACAGCACGAAGGTCGCCAGCGCGACCAGCAGCGAGAGCCAGCGCGCGACGCGCGCCTCGCGACCGAACGCGAGCACGGCGACCGCGCCGAGGATCGGCAGCCAGATCAGGAGACTCAACAGATGCGAAGACATGTCCTATGCAATCCCCTGGATCAAGGTGCGGCGTGCGCGAACCACCACAGGCCGCCGAGCAGCGCGATCAGGCCGAGGATCATCGCGAACGCGTAGTGGTAGAGGTAACCCGACTGCAGCCAGCGCACCGTCGCTGAGACGCGACCGATCACCGCCGCCGAGCCGTTGACGACGACGCCGTCGATGACGCCGACGTCGCCGCCCTTCCACAGGCCGCGGCCGAGCGCGACGCCGCCGCGCGCGAACACCGCCTGGTAGATCTCGTCGATCCAGTACTTGTTGGCGAGCACGTTGTAGAGCGGCCGCAGCGCGTTCCTGGCCTTGTCGGCGATGCCGGGGTTGAGCAGCCAGATGTAGGTGGCGACGGCGAAGCCGGCGAAGGCGATCCAGAACGGCGCCTGCGTGAAGCCGTGCAGCACCATCGCCCAGGCGCCGTGGAACTCGTGGCCGAGTTCCTTCAGCACGTCGTTGTGCTCGGTGACGCGGATCGCCGCGCCGAACCAGCCCTCGAACAGCATCGGCCCGATCGTGAACCAGCCGATCACGACGGACGGGATCGCCAGCAGCACCAGCGGCAGCGTGATGACCCACGGCGACTCGTGCGGGGCGTGCGCCAGGTGGCCCGGCTCGTGATGGCCGTGGTCGGCATGATCGTCGTGACCGTGGCCGTGGTGCGCGTCGACGACGAAGCGCTCCTTGCCGTGGAAGGTCATGTAGAGCAGGCGGAAGCTGTACAGCGCGGTGACGAACACGCCGGCCATGACGCAGAAGTAGGCGTAGCCGGCGCCCCAGCGGTGCGATTCACCGACCGCCTCGATGATCGCGTCCTTGGAGAAGAAGCCGGCGAAACCCGGCGCGCCGGCCAGCGCCAGCGAGCCCAGCCACATCGTGATCCAGGTGATCGGCATGTACTTGCGCAGGCCGCCCATGTGGCGCATGTCCTGCTCGTGGTGCATGGCGACGATGACCGAGCCGGCGCCGAGGAACAGCAGCGCCTTGAAGAACGCGTGCGTCATCAGGTGGTAGACGCCGCCGGCGTAGGCCGACACGCCGAGCGCGACGGTCATGTAGCCCAGCTGCGACAGCGTCGAGTACGCGACGACGCGCTTGATGTCGTTCTGGACGATGCCGATCAATCCGGTGAACAGCGCGGTGGTGGCGCCGATGACCAGCACGAACGACAACGCGGTCTCGGACAGCTCGAACAGCGGCGACATGCGCGCGACCATGAAGATGCCGGCGGTCACCATCGTGGCGGCGTGGATCAGCGCCGAGATCGGCGTCGGGCCTTCCATCGAGTCCGGCAGCCAGACGTGCAGCGGCACCTGCGCCGACTTGCCCATCGCGCCGATGAACAGGCAGATGCACACGATCGTCGCGACCGACCACGGATGGCCGGCGAAGATCTCGACCGTCTTCACGCCGGCCGGGCCGTTGAGCGTGTTCTGGAACACCTGCGCGTAGTCGAGCGAGCCGAACCACAGCAGCACGCCGGCGATGCCGAGCAGGAAGCCGAAGTCGCCGACGCGGTTGACCAGGAACGCCTTCATATTGGCGAAGATCGCGCTCGGCCGCTTGAACCAGAAACCGATCAGCAGGTACGAGACGAGGCCCACCGCTTCCCAGCCGAAGAACAGCTGCAGGAAGTTGTTGCTCATCACCAGCATCAGCATCGAGAACGTGAACAGCGCGATGTAGCTGAAGAAGCGCTGGAAGCCGTCGTCCTCGGCCATGTAGCCGATCGTGTAGACGTGCACCATCAGCGAGACGAAGGTGACCACCACCATCATCATCGCGGTGAGGCGGTCGACCAGGAAGCCGACGTTGGCGCTCAGGCGGCCGACCTCGAACCAGGTGTACAGGTTCTGGTTGAACACCGGCGCGCCGCCCCAGACCAGCTGGTACAGCACGTAGAACGACAGCCCGCAGGCCAGCGCGACGCCGGCGATGGTGATCGCAGCCGCGCCGGCGCGGCCGACCTGGCGGCGGAACAGGCCGGCGACCACGGCGCCGAACAGCGGCGCGAGAACGATGGTCAGCAGCAGGGTCTTCGACAGAGGCATCGGTTCAACCCTTCAGCGAATCGATTTCGGTGACGTTGATCGTCGCGCGGTTGCGGAACAGCACGACCAGGATCGCGAGCCCGATCGCGGCCTCGGCCGCGGCGACGGTCAGGATGAAGAACACGAACACCTGCCCGGACGGGTCGCCGAGGTAGCGCGAGAACGCGACGAAGTTCGTGTTCACCGCGAGCAGCATCAGCTCGATCGCCATCAGCAGCACGATCACGTTCTTGCGATTGATGAAGATGCCGGCCACGGCGATGCAGAACAGGATCGCCCCGAGCGTGAGGTAGTGCGACAGCGGAATCATGGCGCGGGAGTCTCCTGGTTCGCGGCGGCCGGCTTCTCGGCCTGCATCTTGACGATGCGGATGCGCTCGCGGGCCTCGACGCGCACCTGGCGCGAGGGGTTCTGCGCCTTGATGCCGGTGCGGTGGCGCAGGGTCAGCGGGATGGCGGCGATGATGCCGACGGTCAGGATCAGCGCGGCGACCTCGAACGGCAGCAGGAACTCGCTGAACAGCGCCGTCGCCAGCCACACCGTGTTCGACATGCCGGCGGCCGCGGCCGGATCGGCCGGCGCCTGGATGTCCATCGCGCGCACGCCGATCAGGGCGAGCATCTCGGCCAGCATGACCACCGCGACCAGCAGGCCGAACGGCAGCGCCCGCACGAAGCCCTCGCGCAGCGGATCCAGGTCGAGGTCGAGCATCATCACGACGAACAGGAACAGCACCATGACCGCGCCGACGTAGACCAGCACCAGCACGATGGCGAGGAACTCGGCATCGGCCAGCAGCCACAGGCAGGCGGTCGAGAAGAACGTCAGCACCAGACTGAGCGCGGCGTGCACCGGGCTCTTCAGCGTGACCACGGCCAGTGCGGCGCCGACGGCGACCGCGGCGAAGGCGTAGAAGCAGATCAGTTGGAAGCTCATGCCTCTGTTCCCGTTGCGAGAAAAGCCCGACGCATCGCGTCGTTCCCTTCTCCCGCTTGCGGGAGAAGGTGCCCCGGAGGGGCGGATGAGGGGAACCCTTGCAGGGTTTTCGCAGGACCGCTCCCCACCCCGCCCCTCTCCCGCAAGCGGGAGAGGGGGGAAAGCACAAGCATCGTCGACATCGCGTTCATCGGTACGCCGCATCCTGTGCACGGGCGGCCGCGATGTCCTTCTCGAAGCGGTCGCCGATCGCCAGCAGCTTCGGCTTGGTCACGATGTTCTCGCCGCGCTGCTCGAAGTGGTACTCGTGGATCGACGTCTCGACGATCGAATCGACTGGGCAGCTCTCCTCGCAGAAGCCGCAGTAGATGCACTTGAACAGGTCGATGTCGTAGCGCGTGGTGCGGCGCGTGCCGTCCTCGCGCGGCGCCGAGTCGATGGTGATCGCCAGCGCCGGGCATACCGCCTCGCACAGCTTGCAGGCGATGCAGCGTTCCTCGCCGTTCGGATAGCGGCGCAGCGCGTGCAGGCCGCGGAAGCGGTTCGACTTGGGGATGTGTTCCATCGGATAGCGCACCGTGTACTTCGGGCGCCACAGGTATTTGAACGTGAGCCAAAGGCCAGCGCGCAATTCGCTCAGCATCAGGCTCTTGAAATAGGAGGTCACTCGATTCATTGCTCTGGCCTCAGGCGCCCGTCGTGACCCAGCCGAAATACTTCAGGCAGCCGGCCACGAACACCCACACGATCGTGATCGGGATGAAGACCTTCCAGCCGAGCCGCATGATCTGGTCGTAGCGATAGCGCGGGAAGCTCGCGCGGAACCAGATGAACGCGGTCGCGAAGAAGAACGCCTTGGCCGCCAGCCACCACCAGCCGGGCGCGCCGAGGAAGCCCCACGCAGCCGGAAACGGCGACAGCCAGCCGCCGAAGAACAGGATCGGCGCCAGGAACGACACCAGGATCATGTTCGCGTATTCGGTCAGGAAGAACACCGCGAACGGCGCGCCGGAATACTCGACGTGGAAGCCGGCGACGATTTCCGACTCGCCTTCGGCGACGTCGAACGGTGCGCGGTTGGTCTCGGCCACGCCGGAGACGAAGTAGATCACCGCCATCGGCAGCAGCGGCACCACGAACCAGTCGAGGATGCCCTTCGCGCCGGCCTGCGCATTGACGATGTCGGACAGGTTCAGGCTGCCGGCGAGCACCAGCACGCTGACCAGCGAGAAGCCCATCGCGATCTCGTAGGAGATCGTCTGCGCCGCCGCGCGCATCGCACCGAGCATGGCGTAGCGCGAGTTCGAGGCCCAGCCGGCGAGGATGATGCCGTACACGCCCATCGAGGTCATCGCGAGCAGGAACAAAAGGCCCGCATTGGCGTCCGACCAGGCCACGTGCGGACCGATCGGCACCACCGCCCAGGCCGCGAAGGCCGGGATCAGCGCCCACAGCGGCGCGAGCAGGAACAGCTTCTTGTTCGCGTTGGCCGGGTAGATGACTTCCTTCAGCAGCAGCTTGAACACGTCGGCGAAGGTCTGCGCCAGGCCCAGCGGACCGACCTTGTTCGGTCCCATGCGCACGTGCATCCAGCCGATGACCTTGCGCTCCCACCACACGTACAGCGCGACCGCGATGATCAACGGCAGCATCGGGAACAGGAACAGCCCGATCGCCATCGAGAGCGTCGGGAAGGTCGTGACGAACCAGGTGTAGGCGTCGATGATCCAGTTCATGTCGTCGTCACGCCTTCACGATGTCCAGGGTGGCGCCGTACGGCGGCAGCGCGGCCGTGGCGACGTGCCCGGCCTCGATCCAGGCCGCTCCGCGCGGCACGCGCGTGGAGACCTCGACCGGCAGCACCACCGACGAGGACACCTTCGCGTTCGCGCCTGCGCCCAGGCCGAGCGCGAGCGCGTCCTCCGGGTGCAGCACCACGCCGGCCGGGCGCGACAGCGGATGCGCCTGCAGAGCCGGCGAGCGGCGCAGCACGGCGTCGGCGCGATACACGGCGGTGGTGGCGATGCGCACGAAGCGGCCGGCGGCCGGCTCCTTGCGCGGTGCCGGCGCCGCCGTGTCCGCGTGCGGCGCGGCCTCGCGCATCTGCGCGCGGACTTCGTCGATCTCGGTGAAGCCGAAGCCGTCCAGCGACAGCGCCGATCCGAGCGCGCGCAGCACCTTCCAGCCCGGACGCGCGTCGCCCGGCAGCTTGGTCGCGGCGGAGACGACCTGCGTGATGCCGTCGAGATTGGTGTAGCTGCCGTCGATCTCCGGCGGCAGGCCGATCGGCAGCACCGCGTGCGCGGTGCGCTTGACGCCCTCGCAGGCGTAGGCGCCGACGTAGACGTAGAAGTCCGCTCCGCTGCGCGCCTGGTCGAATGCGGCGGGCGCGCCGGTGTCCTGCGAACCGGCCTGGTAGACGATCAGCTGCTTGGGCGGCTTCACCAGCATGGCGGCGGCGTCGCGGCCGGACGCCTGCGGCTGCGCGCCGGCGCGCGCCAGGCCGACGGCGTTCGCGCCGTTGGGAATCTCATCGTAGGCCGAGCCGGTGGCTTTCGCGACGAAGCGTGCCGCCGCGCGCAGCCAGGCCGCGTTCGGATGCTGCACGGCGCTTTCGCCGAGGATCACCACCGAGGCGGCGGAGTCGCGCAGCTGCGCGACCCAGCCCTGCGCCGTCGCACCGGCGTCGAGGCCGCCGATCGCCTGCGCCAGCGCCGACGACTCCGGCAGGTGGCCCAGGTCGTTGCTCGCCTTGGCCAGCGCGAGCACGGCGTCGAGCATCGCCGACGGCGTCGCCACCGTCTTGCCGGCCAGCTCGAAGTTGAAGTCGAAATCGACCGGGTTGATCGCGTAGACCCTGGCCCCGCCCTTCACCGCCTTGCGCAGGCGATGGTTCAGCAGCGGAACCTCGTGACGCGGATTGCAGCCGACCAGCAGGATCGTGCGGGCCTTCTCGATCTCGGCGACCGGCATCTGGAAGGGCGCGGCGAACGGCGCGTCGGAGAAATCCTGCGTGCGCAGGCGATGGTCGATGCTGTCGCTGCCGAGACCGCGCACCAGGCGGGCCAGCAGATGGCCCTCCTCGTTCGAGGCCAGCGGCGCGACCAGCGCGCCGACGTCGCCGCGCGCGGTGCGCAGATGGTCGGCGACGAAGGCCAGGGCCTCGGCCCAGCTCGCCTCGACCAGCTCGCCGTTGCGGCGGATCATCGGCCTGGTCGCGCGGTCGGGCGCGCGCAGCGCGTCGTTGGAATAGCGGTCGCGGTCCGACAGCCAGCATTCGTTGATCGACTCGGCGTCGCGCGGCACCGCACGCAGCGCCTCGCCGCGGCGCGTGTGCAGCCACAGGTTGGAGCCCAGCGCGTCGTGGTAGCCGATCGACTCGCGTGCGATCAGCTCCCAGGCGCGCGCCTTGAAGCGGAACGGCTTGTTGGTCAGCGCGCCGACCGGGCAGACGTCGATGACGTTGCCCGACAGCTCGCTCATCAGCGGCTTGCCGACGTAGGTGCCGATCTGCAGCCGCTCGCCACGCTCCATGCCGCCCAGTTCGTAGGTGCCGGCCACCTCGGACATCACGCGCACGCAGCGCGTGCACTGGATGCAGCGCGTCATCTCGGTCTCGACCAGCGGGCCGAGGTCCTCGTCGGGGATCGTGCGCTTGCGCTCGACGAAGCGGCTGACCGAGCGGCCGTAGCCCATCGACAGGTCCTGCAGCTCGCACTCGCCGCCCTGGTCGCAGATCGGGCAGTCGAGCGGATGGTTGATCAGCAGGAACTCCATCACGTTGCGCTGCGCGGACAGGGCGCGCTGCGACTGCGTCTGGATCTTCATGCCGTCGGCGACGGGCGTGGCGCAGGCCGGCTGCGGCTTGGGCATCGGCTTGCCGCCCATCTCGACCTCGACCATGCACATGCGGCAGTTCGCGGCGATCGGCAGCTTCTCGTGGTAGCAGAAGCGCGGAATCGCGATGCCGGCCTTGTCGGCCGCGGCAATGATCATCGAGTTCTTCGGCACGACCATCGAGCGGCCGTCGATCTCGATCGTGACGTGATCCGGCGGCACGGCCGGAGCTGCGGGCTGCGCGCTCATGCGGCCACTCCCAGCTTTGTGTCCACGATCGAGCGGCCGTTCTTGATGAAGTATTCGAATTCGTCCCAGTAGTGGCGCAGGAAGCCCTGCACCGGCCACGCGGCGGCTTCGCCGAACGCGCAGATCGTATGGCCTTCGATCTGGCCGGCGGCGGCCTTGAGCATGTCGAGGTCGCCGAGCTGGGCCTTGCCTTCGACGATGCGCGTCAGCATGCGGTACATCCAGCCGGTGCCTTCGCGGCACGGCGTGCACTGGCCGCAGCTTTCCTTGAAATAGAACTGGCTGATGCGGCGGCAGGCGCGCACCATGCAGGTGGTCTCGTCCATGACGATGACCGCGCCCGAGCCGAGGCCGGAGCCGGCCTTCTGGATCGCGTCGTAGTCCATCGTCAGTTCCATCATCGTCGCCGCCGGCAGCACCGGCATCGACGAGCCGCCGGGGATCACCGCCTTCAGCTTGTGGCCGTTGCGCACGCCGCCGGCCATCTCGAGCAGGTCCTTGAACGACGTGCCCAGGCGGATCTCGTAGTTGCCCGGCTTGTTGACGTGGCCGGACACCGAGAAGATCTTCGGCCCGCCGTTGTTCGGCTTGCCCTGGTTCAAGAACCACTCGGCGCCCTTGACGAGGATCGTCGGCACCGAGGCATAGGTTTCGGTGTTGTTGATCGTCGTCGGCCGGCCGTACAGGCCGAAGTTGGCCGGGAACGGCGGCTTGAAGCGCGGCTGGCCCTTCTTGCCTTCGAGCGACTCCATCAGCGCGGTCTCTTCACCGCAGATGTAGGCGCCGGCGCCGAGCGCGTTGTGGATGTCGACGTCGATGCCGCTGCCCTGGATGTTCCTGCCGAGCAGGCCAGCCTCGTAGGCTTCCTTCAGCGCGTGCTCGATGTGCTCGAACGGCTCGTGATGGAATTCGCCGCGCAGGTAGTTGTAGGCGACGGTCGAGCCGGTCGCGTAGCAGGCGATCGCCAGCCCTTCGAGCACCGCGTGCGGGTTGAAGCGCAGGATGTCGCGATCCTTGCACGTGCCCGGCTCGGACTCGTCCGAGTTGCACAGGATGTACTTCTGCCCCGGCGCGGTGCGCGGCATGAACGACCACTTCAGGCCGGTCGGGAAGCCCGCGCCGCCGCGGCCGCGCAGGCCGCTCTTCTTGACCTCGTCGACGATCGTCGCCGGATCGGGCTTCTCGGCGAGGATCTTCTTCCACGCCTTCCAGCCGTCGGCCTTCAGATAGTTTTCCAGCGTCCACGGCTGCTCGTGGTGCAGCGTCGTGTAGACGACCTGGTGTTCCTGTGGTGCGGGACCGTAGCTCATCGTTACCTTGCCTCAGGATCCGATCGCCTGCGCGCGCGCGCATACGAGCGATTGCAGATTCTTCTGCCAACCCGTGGCCGCGGGGGCGAAGGCGTAGGCCTCGTCCGCGCGACCCTGATACTTGATTTTCCGCTTGTCGCCGGTGATCTCCGCCGACAGCACCGAACCGTTGACCGTGCGCAGCGACGCTTCGCCGGCGCAGTGGTAGTACTCGCTGGCCAGCTCGCTGTCGTAGCCCAGCGCCTTGCGGCCATCCTCGGAAAGCAGTGCACGCCGCACGGCGACGAAGTACGGCCCTCCGAGCGGATTGCCGGCGGCATCGGTCGCCTTGGCGACGTCGGCCTTGCGCACCGAATCGAGATCCACTTCCAGGCGCGCGCCGGAATCCCAGAACGCGCGGTCGCTGTCCTCGAACGTCGTCCACGCCTCCGCCTGCGCGCACGCGGGCAGCGCCAGGGCGAGAGCAAGGAACGCGCCGGCCGGACGATTCATGCCGTCACTCCAGCCCGTCGAGGATCTGATCGACCTTCTGGATCGTCAGCTTCTCGTGGTAGTGGCCGTTGACGACCATCATCGGCGCGCCGCAGCACGCGGCCAGGCATTCCTCTTCCTTCTTGAGGTAGATGCGTCCGTCCGCGCTGCTCTCGCCGAGCTTGATGCCGTACTTCTGCTCGCAGTGGCGCACGATGTCCTCGGCGCCGTTGAGCCAGCAGGAGATGTTCGTGCAGATCGCGACGTTGTTGCGCGCGACCGGCGTGGTCTCGAACATCGAGTAGAACGTGGCGACCTCGTAGCCCCAGACCTGCGGCAGGCCGAGGTACTTCGTCACCGCGGTGATCAGCTCGTCGGTCAGATGGCCGCCGTTCTGCTCCTGCGCCGCCCACAGGCCCTGGATCAGCGCCGAGCGCTTGCGGTCCGGCGGAAACTTCGCCACCCAGTGGTCGATGTGCTCGCGCGTGTGCGCGTTCAACGCGAGCAGCGGATCGACGTCCTTGACCTGCTCGAAGGTACCGGTCGCTTTCATCGGTCGACTTCTCCGAATACGACGTCGTAGGTGCCGATCATCGCGACGACGTCGGCCAGCATGTGCCCGCGCACGATGGAGTCCATCGATGACAGGTGCACGAAACTCGGCGCACGGCACTTCAGGCGGAACGGCTTGTTGGCGCCGTCGGAGACCAGGTAGATGCCGAATTCGCCCTTCGGTGCCTCGACCGCCGCGTAGGTCTCGCCCGGCGGAACCGAATAGCCTTCGGTGAACAGCTTGAAGTGATGGATCAGCGCTTCCATGTCGTCCTTCATCTCGACACGCGAAGGCGGCGCGACCTTGAAGTTGCGCACCATCACCGGCCCCGGATTCTTCCGCAGCCAGTCCACGCACTGCTTGACGATGCGGTTGGACTGGCGCATCTCCTCGACGCGCACGAGGTAACGGTCGTAGCAGTCGCCCTTGACGCCGACCGGGATGTCGAAATCGACCTCGGCGTACTTGGCGTAGGGCTGCTTCTTGCGCAGGTCCCATTCGATGCCGGAGCCGCGCAGCATCGGCCCGGACATGCCCCAGGCCATCGCGTGCTCGGGCGAGACGATGCCGATGTCGACGGTGCGCTGCTTCCAGATGCGGTTGCCGGTCAGCAGGGTTTCGTATTCGTCGACGCGGCGCGGGAAATCGGCCGTGAAGGCGTCGAGGAAGTCGAGCATCGAACCGCCGCGCCATTCGTTCAGGCGCTCCAGATCCTTGCCCTTGTGCCACTTCGACTCGCCGTACTTGGGCATCTGCTCGGGCAGGTCGCGGTAGACGCCGCCGGGGCGGTAGTAGGTCGCGTGCATGCGCGCGCCGGAGACCGCCTCGTAGCAGTCCATCAGCTCCTCGCGCTCGCGGAACGCGTACAGGAACACCGCCATCGCACCGAGGTCGAGCGCGTTCGAGCCGAGCCACATGAGGTGGTTCAGGATGCGCGTGATCTCGTCGAACATCGTGCGGATCCACTGCGCGCGTTCGGGCACCTCGACGCCGAGCAGGTTCTCGATGGCGCGCACGTAGGCGTGCTCGTTGCACATCATCGAGACGTAGTCGAGGCGGTCCATGTAGCCGATCGACTGGTTGAACGGCTTGGACTCGGCCAGCTTCTCGGTCGCGCGGTGCAGCAGGCCGACGTGCGGGTCGGCGCGGACGATCGTCTCGCCGTCCATCTCCAGCACCAGGCGCAGCACGCCGTGCGCAGCCGGATGCTGCGGGCCGAAGTTCATCGTGTAGTTCTTGATTTCCTGCATGGCGGCTATTTCCCTGCCTTGCTTTCGGCGCTCGCCTGCTCGTAGCGCGAGTCGTCGCGGATGGTGCGCGGCACCAGCACGCGCGGCTCGACCGAGGTCACCGGCTCGTACACCACGCGCTGCTTCTCGGGGTCGTAGCGCACCTCGACGTTGCCGATCAGCGGGAAGTCCTTGCGGAACGGATGGCCGACGAAACCGTAGTCGGTGAGGATGCGGCGCAGGTCCGGGTGGCCTTCGAACACGATGCCGTACAGGTCGAACGCCTCGCGCTCGAACCAGTCCACGGCCGGCCAGATATCGATCAGCGACGGCAGGCTCGGCAGCTCGTCGTCGGCGCAGTGCGCGCGCAGGCGCAGGCGCCGGTTGTGCGCGAGCGAGAGCAGGTGCACGACCACGCCGAAGCGGTGCGGGATGTGCGCCGGATGCGGGCGGTCGGCCCAGCCGAAGCGTCCCGGACCCTCGCCTTCGACGCCGCGCGAGAAGCCGGTCCACGACACGTCGGTGGTGTCCCACTCGGCGTCGCCGTAGGACAGGTAGTCGACGCCGCACAGGTCCATCGCCTGCTCGAAGCGCAGCTCGGCGTCGTCGCGCAGCATCGTCGCGGCCGCGAGCCAGTTCTCCGGCAGCACCTCGACCGTCGTCTCGCCGCGCGTGTGGGTCAGCCGGACCAGCTTCTGGCCGAGCCTGGCCTCCAGCTTCTGCGCGAATTGTGAGTTGGCTTCCGTCATCGCTCTATCACTGTTCAAGTGCCTGCACGTCCGTGTCGCGCGTTGCGTTCGGCGTCCTGCCTCACTCCCGCGGCCGGCGCCGGCGCCTTCTGGGCGTCGGCGGCGCGCGGCGGGCCCGATTTCAGCGGGCGATCGTGTTCGTGCGGCGGATCTTCTTCTGCAGCTGCAGGATGCCGTGGATCAGCGCCTCGGCCGTCGGCGGGCAGCCCGGCACGTAGATGTCGACCGGCACGATGCGATCGCAGCCGCGCACGACCGCGTACGAATAGTGGTAGTAGCCGCCGCCGTTCGCGCACGAGCCCATCGAGATGACCCATTTCGGGTCGGGCATCTGGTCGTAGACCTTGCGCAGCGCCGGAGCCATCTTGTTGACCAGAGTGCCGGCGACGATCATCACGTCGGACTGGCGCGGCGACGGACGGAAGATCACGCCGTAGCGGTCCAGGTCCAGGCGCGCGGCGCCGGCGTGCATCATCTCGACCGCGCAGCAGGCCAGGCCGAAGGTCATCGGCCACATCGAGCCGGTGCGCGCCCAGTTGATCAGGGCGTCCATGCTCGCGGTGGCGAAGCCGCGCTGGATCAGCGGATTGTCGTCGCCGGGCCGCAGGATGTCGTCGACGATGCTGACCGGCGGCGGGTTGTGCATCGACTCGCCGATGCGGGAAACCAGACTCATGCGTCAATCCTCGTGATGCCACCGGCGCAGGGATGCGCCGACGCGGAGAACGCGGCCGCGTTCGACGCGGCAAACGCGGCGCGGCAAACGCGGCGTGGCAGGATGCCCGGTCCGGCGCTTGGGAACGCTACTCCCATTCGAGAGCTCCCTTCTTCCAGACGTAGACGAAGCCGAGCACCAGCAGCGCCAGGAACATGCCCATCTCGATCAGCCCGAGCAGGCCGAGCTTGGAGAACACCGTCGCCCACGGAAAGACGAAGGCGATCTCGAGATCGAAGATGATGAACAGGATCGCGATCAGGTAGTAGCGCACGTCGAAACGCATGCGCGCGTCCTCGAACGCTTCGAAGCCGCACTCGTAGGGCGTGTACTTCTGGGCCTGCGGCCGCTTCGGGCCGAGCAGATTGCCGATCACGATCAGCGCGATGCCGACGATCGCGGTGACGACGAGGAACAACAGCACCGGGAAATACTCGGTGAGCACACACACCTCCGCGCCTGGCGGCGCATCAGCGATCGCTCCGGCCGGGCCGGGCGACGACGGTAAAGAAAGATCGGGCGAACACGCCCCGGAGAATGCCCCGGAGCGCGACCGACCGATTTATGGTGCCCAAGAGAGGACTCGAACCTCCACGACTTGCGTCGCTACCACCTCAAGGTAGTGCGTCTACCAATTCCGCCACCTGGGCACAGCTTACTTTCCGTCCTTCCCCCCATCCTTCGGCGCGTCTTTCGCCGGCGCGTCGGCGGCCGGCTTGTCGCCGGTCGCGGCGGGCTTGTCGGCGGCTTCGGCGGACGTCGGCTGCGGCTTGTCGGGCGACGCCGCTGGCGCCGCCGCCGGCTGCGGAACTTCGCCGTTCGACGAAGGTGCCGCCGGAGCCGGTTTCGCCGGAGTGGCGACGCCGGACATCACGCCGAGATCGTCCGACGAACGGATCTGAGCATCCGGACGACCGACATAGATGCCCATGCCGAGGCTGAGCAGGAAGAACAAACCGGCGAGGACCGCCGTGCTGCGCGACAGGAAGTTCGCCGAGCCGCGCGCACCGAAGACGGTTGCCGAAGCGCCACCACCGAAGCCCGACCCCGCCGCGGCGCCAGCACCGCGCTGCAGGAGGATCAGGACGATCATGCCGATGGCGATCAGCACATAGAGGATGTTTGCAACGATGGACAACATGAGTCGTAGCTCTTTGTTTTCTACGTTCGCGCGGCACGGCAGATGGCGATGAAATCCGACGCCACCAGCGAAGCCCCGCCGATCAATCCGCCATCCACGTCGGGCTGGCCGAACAGCTCGGCCGCATTGCCGGGCTTTACGCTGCCGCCGTACAAAAGCTGCAGCGAGCTGGCAATTGTAGCATCGAGCCGAACGAATTTGTCACGGATGAATGCGTGAACCGCCTGCGCCTGCTCCGGCGAGGCGGTCAGGCCGGTGCCGATCGCCCAGACCGGTTCGTAGGCGACGACCGCCTGCGCGAACGCCGCGACGCCGGCGTGCGCGACGACCGCGTCGAGCTGGCGCGCGATCACCGCCTCGGTCTGCGTCGCCTCGCGCTCGGCGCGCGTCTCGCCCACGCACAGGATCGGCACCAGGCCGGCGGCCTGCGCGGCGGCGAACTTGGCCGCGACGAGCTCGTCCGATTCCCGGTGGTACTGGCGCCGCTCCGAATGGCCGACCAGCACGTAGCGGCAGCCGACGTCCTTGAGCATGGCGCCGGCGACTTCGCCGGTGTAGGCGCCCTGCGCGTGCTCGCTGAGGTCCTGGGCACCGAAGGCGAGGCCGCCCGCGCCGTGCAGCGCGACGAGGCCGTCGAGATACGGAAACGGCGGCAGCACGGCGACGTCGACGCCGTCCGGCAGTGCCGCGGCGACCGCACCGACGAGCTCGATCGCACCCGCGCGCGAACCGTGCATCTTCCAGTTTCCGGCGACCAGCGGGCGACGCATGGCAATCCTGAGCGGCGAAAAGGCGCGCAAGGATAGCGATCGTCCGCGGCAGCGACAACCTTCCGCCGCCGGCGATGCGCCGCGATTGCGCCGCCGCCGGCATGCCGCGAAGATCGGGCGATGGAACCGGCTCATGCTCTCGTCACCGGCGCGTCCGCCGGCATCGGCGCGGCCTTCGCGCGCGAACTCGCCGCGCGCGGCCACGCCCTGATCCTGACCGCCCGGCGCTCGGAGCGGCTGGAGGCACTCGCCGCCGAACTGCGCGCCGGCCACGGCGTCGACGTGCAGTGCATCGCCTGCGACCTGGCCGACCCGGCGGCGCCGCAGTTCCTGTGCGAGGAGGCGGCCCGTCGCGGGCTCGTCGTCGACACCCTGGTCAACAACGCCGGCTACGGCGTCACCGGCACCTTCCTGTCGCGCCCGTGGGCGACGCACGCCGATTTCGTCCAGGTCATGATGACGGCGCCGACCGAGCTGTGCCATCGCCTGCTGCCGGGCATGCGCGCGCGCGGCGACGGCCGCATCGTCAACGTCGCCTCGCTCGCCGGCCTGCTGCCGGCGCCGGCCGGGCACACGCTCTACGCCGCCTCCAAGGCCTACCTGATCAAGTTCTCGCAGGCGCTCGCGCTGGAGAACCGCCCGCATGGAATCCGCGTCTGCGCGCTCTGCCCCGGCTTCACGTATTCGGAGTTCCACGACGTCAACGGCGCGCGCGAACTGGTGCAGGACATGCCGCGCTGGCTGTGGATGGACGCCGCGCCGGTCGTGCGCGAGGCGTTCGCCGCGCTCGAACGCGGCGACGTCGTGCGCGTCAGCGGCCGCGTCAACCGCGCGATCAAGGGCTTCTTCAAGCTGCTGCCCGACCGGCTCGCCCTGCGCCTGATCGACAAGCGCGGCAAGGATTTCCGTGTCGCCGACGACTCGCCCGCCCCGCCGCGTTGACGCCCGCCCGGTGCAGACGTCATCGTAGGACGCACACTGCCGGAGTGCCCCGATGCCCAATCCGCTCACTGGTCGCCTGCTGCGCTGGGCCGAAGGCCTGCGCTTTCCGCGCCTGGCCGCACTGACGGCGGGCCTGTTCGTGCTGGATCTGCTGATCCCTGACGTGATCCCGTTCGTCGACGAGATCCTGCTCGGCCTCGCCACCCTGCTGCTGACGAACCTGCGCAGCCGCAAGCGCCCCGTGACGCCGGGCTGAGCATGCGCTACCTGCTCTGCCTCGCCGGCGGCGTCCTGATCGGCGCCCTGCTCGCCCTGACCGCGGCCAGCACGCTGCAGCGGCGCAACGCCTGGCCGCGGGCGGTCATGAACGTGATGCAGCACGAGCTCGGCCAGGCGCGCGAAACGCTGCGGCTGGGCCGCTGCGCCGACGCGTCGCTGACCGTCTCGCGCTCGCATCTGGCCTTGCTCTCGGACGACCTCGAACGCGCCCTGCTCGATCCGGGCACCAAGGACCGCGTGTTCGCCAAGTACGCGCAGGACCTGCGCGACACGGTGGCCGCGTGGGACCCGCAGGCCGAGTGCGGCCGCCAGGCCGAGGCGCTGAGCGCGGTCTCGCAGGCCTGCGACGCCTGCCACCGCGACTACCGCTGAGCCTCGTCACATCGCTGAACGGCGGCTCTACGCAGCGCCGCGGCCGGTGGTCGGCAATTACAGAACTGTGTGGTATCGTTTTGTCCGGCGCACGTCGCGCCCGTCTCCCGACCTCCGAATCCGCCCGATGAACCGCGTCGCCGCCCGCCTCGCCGCACTGACTGCTGCGCTCGCTCTGGCGAGCTGTTCGATTCCGCCCAAGCCCGACGCGCCGGCGCTGCGCAACGAAGCGCCGCTCGCCGGCATCGGCGTGGCGCAGGGCGGCCAGTGGCCGGAAGCGCAATGGTGGAAGCGCTACGGCGACGACCAGCTCGATGCTCTCGAGCGCAAGGCGCTCGACGCCGCTCCGACGCTCGACGAGGCGCGCAAGCGCTTCGGCACCGCGCTGCGCTCGATCGACATCGCGCGCGCCGCCGGCGGCGCCTCGGTGCAGGCGAACGCGCAAGTGCAGCGCCTGCGCATGAGCGAGAACGGCCTGATCCCGAGCCAGTTCCTCGGCTTCACCTGGTACAACCAGGGCGATCTCAGCCTGCAGTTCCAGTACGACTTCGACTTCTGGGGCAAGACGCGCGCGGCGGTGGCCGCCGCGGTGGACGAAGCGCGCGCGGCCGAAGCCGAGCGCAGCGCCGCCGCGCTGATGCTGACCACCGCCGTCGCCGACACCTATTTCACCTGGCAGGCCGACCAGGCGCGGCTGGCCTTGGCGCGCGAATCCGTCGCCGCGCTGGAACGCAGCCGCCTGCTGACCGAGAAGCGCGCCGCGCGCGGCATCGACACGCCCGACCTGGTCCACCAGGCCGACGCCCGGCTCGCCGGCGCGCGCGAACTCGAAGCCGCCTATGCCGGCTCCGCGCCGATCCGCCTCGCCGCGCTCGCCGCCCTGCTCGGCGTCGCTCCGGCCGAGCTGCCCGCGCTCGCCGCCAGGCCGCTGCCGGCGGTCGAGACGAAGCTGCCCGACGACGTCGGCCTCGACCTGCTCGCGCGCCGGCCGGACATCGCCGCCAATCGCTGGCGCGTCGAGGCGGCGATGCGACGCGTCGAGCAGGCACGCGCCGAGTTCTATCCCGACATCAGCCTGGGCGCGATGGTCGGGCTGTCCTCGATCGATCTGGACAAGCTGTCCAACGCGAGCAGCCGCACCTTCGGCGTCGGCCCCGCCCTGCATCTGCCGCTGTTCGCGCTGAGCCGCCTGAACGCGCAGTACGGCGCTTCGCAGGCGCAGCTCAAGGCGGCGGCCGCGGCGTACGACGGCAGCGTCGTCGACGCCGCCCGCGACGTCGCCACGCAAGCGCTGAACCTGCGCCAGATCGGCGCGCGCCGGCTCGAGCGCGAACGCCAGGTCGACGCGACGCTCGAGCTGCAGCGCACGGTGACGGCGCGCGCGCAGCGCGGCCTCGTCGACGATCGCAGCCTGCTCACCGCACAAACCGACCTGCTGCAGCAGCGCGACGCCGCCGCGACCCTGGCGGCCGACGCGATCTCGGCCGAGATCGCGCTGACCAAGGCGCTCGGCGGCGGCTATCGCGTCGACGCGGCGACCCGGATTTCCGCTTCCGGCGCGGACGCGCCCGAGGCTTCCCCTTCCGCACGAGCTGTCCATTCTGCACCGGACCAATCCCGATGACCGACACCCAATCCGAGAACGAGCCGGCCGCCAAAGGCAACGGCAAGCGCCGCGCGATCCTGATCACGATCGCGCTGGTCTTCGTCGCCGCCGGCATCGGCTGGTACCTGCTGTACCTGTTCGTCTTCTCGCTGCGCGAGGTCACCGACGACGCCTACGTCGCCGGCAACCAGGTGGCGGTCTCGACGCAGCAGCCCGGCACCGTCGTCGCCGTGCTGGTCGACGACACGCAGCGGGTCGAGACCGGCCAGGCGCTGGTCAAGCTCGATCCGACCGACGCCCAGGTCAACCTCGCCAAGGCCCGGAGCGCACTCGCCAACGCCGTGCGCCAGGTGCGCCAGCAGACCGAGATGGCCGGCCAGTACGACGCCGCGATCGTCGCGCGCAGACTCGACCTCGCCCGCGCCGAAGCCGACCTCAAGCGCCGCCAGCCGCTGCTGGCGGACAAGGCGATCGCGCCGGAAGAAGTCGCCCATGCGCGCGAGGCGGTCGACACGGCCAAGGCCGCGCTCGACCTGGCCACGCGCCAGGCGGCTGCTTCGCACGCCCTGGTCGACGGCACCGACATCGGCGCGAACGCCTCGGTGCTGCAGGCCAAGGCGGCGTTCCGCGAGGCGTGGATCGCCAGCGAGCGCAACGCGATCGTTGCGCCGATCGGCGGCTACGTCGCGCAGCGCAGCGTGCAGGTCGGCGCGCGCGTGCAGCCGGGCCAGGCGCTGCTGACGATCATTCCGCTGCACGACCTGTGGGTCGACGCGAACTTCAAGGAAAGCCAGCTCGAACACATCCGAATCGGCCAGCCGGCCAAGGTCGAGAGCGACCTGTACGGCGGCAGCGTCGAGTACCACGGCACGGTGGTCGGTCTCGGCGCCGGCAGCGGCTCGGCGTTCGCCCTGCTGCCGCCGCAGAACGCGTCGGGCAACTGGATCAAGGTCGTGCAGCGCGTGCCGGTGCGCATCGCGCTGGACGAGAAGCAGCTCGAACGCAATCCGCTGCGCATCGGCCTGTCGACCGCCGTCACCGTCGATACGCACGACCGCTCCGGCAAGGTGCTCGCCGCCGCACCGGGAACGACGCCGGTGGCGCAGACCACGGTCTACGAGCGCGACCTCGCCAAGGCGGAAGCCGAGGCGGACGCGATCGTCGCCGCGAACCTGCCGACCGCGCGCTGAGGAACCGCCCGCGTGGCCGCCGAACAGGGAAAACCGGTGCTGCCGCCGCTGCACGGCACGCCGCTGGTGCTGCTGACGATCGCCGTCGCGTTCGCGACGTTCATGGAAGTGCTCGACATCACGATCGTCAACGTCTCGGTGCCGCACATCGCCGGCAGCCTCGGCGTCAGCCCGCAGGAAGGTACCTGGGCGATCAGCTCCTACTCGCTCGCCAGCGCGATCATGCAGCCGCTGTCGGGCTGGATCGCGCGCCGCTTCGGCGAAGTGCGCAGCTTCTGCGTCTCCGCGTTCCTGTTCGTCGCCATGTCGATGCTGTGCGGCCTGGCCACCAGCATGCCGATGCTGGTCGTGGCGCGGCTGCTGCAGGGCGCCGGCTCCGGCCCGATGGTCGCGCTGAGCCTGAGCCTGCTGCTCAACGCGTACCCGAACGAGAAGAAAGGACTCGCGCTCGCGCTGTGGGCGATGACGGTGGTGGTCGCGCCGATCTTCGGCCCGATCCTCGGCGGCTACCTCACCGACAACTATTCCTGGCCGTGGATCTTCTACATCAACGTGCCGGTCGGCATCCTTGCCGTGATCGTGACCTGGGCCCTGCTGCGCCACCGCGAGACGACGATCGTGAAGGCGCCGATCGACGCGATCGGCCTGATCCTGCTCGTGGTCGGCGTCGGCTGCCTGCAGTTCATGCTCGACAACGGCAACGACAAGGACTGGTTCTCCTCGACCTTCATCACCACGCTCGGCATCATCGCCGTGGTCTGCCTGACCTTCTTCGTCGCGTGGGAGCTGACCGACAAGCACCCGGTCGTCGACCTGAGCCTGTTCCGCCGGCGCAACTTCGCCATCGGCGTCACCGCGATGTCGTTCGGCATGCTCGGCTTCTTCGGCATCAACGTGGTCTACCCGCTGTGGCTGCAGACCGTGCTGAACTACACCGCGTCGTGGGCGGGACTGGCGACCGCGCCGGTCGGCATCCTCGCCTTCCTGCTGTCGCCGGTGATCGGGCGCAACATCCAGCGCCTGGAGCTGCGCTCGGTGGTCACCTTCGCGTTCGTCGTGTTCGCGCTGACCTCGTACTGGTTCGCCAGCTTCCCCGACACCGCCTCGTTCAACCAGCTGGTGTGGCCGCGCTTCATCATGGGCATGGCGATCCCGTGCTTCTTCATTCCGCTGAACCAGGTGTTCCTGTCCGGGCTGAAACCGCACGAGATCGCCTCGGCCTCAGGCCTGGCGAACTTCTGCCGCACCCTGGCGGCGAGCATCTCCACCGCGGTCACGGTGACCATCTGGCAGCACCGCGGCGACTATCACCACGCCGTGCTCGCCGAGCACCTGACCGGCGCCAGCGCGGCGACGACCGGCTACATCGACGGCCTGTCCGCGCTCGGCGGCCCGGCCGTGCGCAGCTGGTCGATCATCGAAGGCATCGTCACGCGCCAGGCGCTGACGCTCGCCGTCAATGACGTGTTCCTGCTCTGCACCTTCCTGTTCCTGGCGATGATCCCGATCGTCTGGCTGGCCAAGCCGCCGTTCGGCAACGTCGCGGCCGGGCCGGGCGGGCACTGAGGAACCCGCCCTCTCCCGCCAACGGGAGGGCGACTCAGGACTTGAGCTTGTAGCCGGTGCGGAAGATCCACCACACGATGCCCAGGCACAGCGCGAGGAAACCGAGCGTCGCGGCGAGGCTGATGCCGACGTTGACGTCGGCCTGGCCGAAGAAGCTCCAGCGGAAGCCGCTGATCAGGTACACGACCGGATTGAACAGGGCGATCTTCTGCCACACCGGCGGCAGCATGCCGATCGAGTAGAACGCGCCGCCGAGGAAGGTCAGCGGCGTGACCACCATCAGCGGGATGACCTGCAGCTTCTGGAAGTCGTCGGCCCACACGCCGATGATGAAGCCGAACAGGCTGAAGGTGACCGCCGTCAGCAGCAGGAAGCCGAGCATCCACAGCGGATGCTCGATCTCGTACGGCACGAAGATGCGCGCGGTGACGAGGATCAGCACGCCGAGCATCAGCGACTTGGTCGCCGCCGCGCCGACGTAGCCGATCAGCACCTCGACGAAGGAGACCGGCGCCGACAGCAGTTCGTAGATCGTGCCCGACCATTTGGGCAGGTAGATGCCGAACGAGGCGTTGGAGATGCTCTCGTTCAGCAGCGACAGCATGATCAGGCCGGGAATGATGAAGGCGCCGTAGCTGACGCCGTCGACGGCGCCCATGCGCGAGCCGATCGCGGCGCCGAACACGACGAAGTAGAGCGACGTCGACAGCACCGGCGAGGCGATCGACTGGGTCAGGGTGCGGAACGTGCGGGCCATCTCGAAGCGGTAGATGGCACGGATCGCATGGGTGTTCATGCGCGTTTCTCCTGGGCGTCCGAGTGCAGCAGGCCGACGAAGATGTCCTCCAGCGAACTCTCGCTCGAGTGCAGGTCCTTGAACGCGACGCCGTGCTCGCCCAGGCGCCGCAGCAGCTCGGCGATGCCGGTCTCCTCGCCCTGCGCGTCGAAGGTGTAGACCAGGGTCAGGCCGTCGGCGGACAGTTCCAGCGGCAGCGCGGCGAGGTTTCCGGGGATGCGCTCCAGCGGCGCCTGCAGGCTCAGCGCCAGCTGCTTCTTGCCGAGCTTGCGCATCAGCACGTCCTTGTCCTCGACCACGATCAGCTCGCCGCGCCGGATCACGCCGATGCGGTCGGCCATTTCCTCGGCCTCCTCGATGTAGTGCGTGGTCAGGATGATGGTGACGCCGTCGTCGCGCAGCCGCCTCACCATGCGCCACATGTCGTGGCGCAGCTCGACGTCGACGCCGGCGGTGGGCTCGTCCAGGAACAGGATCTTCGGCTCGTGCGCGAGCGCCTTGGCGATCAGCACGCGGCGCTTCATGCCGCCCGACAGCGACATGATCTTGCTGTCCTTCTTCTCCCACAGCGACAGCTCGCGCAGCACCTTCTCCAGGTGCGCAGGATCGGGCGACTTGCCGAACAGGCCGCGGCTGAAGCGCAGCGTGGCCCACACGCTCTCGAACGCGTCGGTGTGCAGCTCCTGCGGCACCAGGCCGATCTTCGAGCGCGCGGCGCGGTAGTCGCGCACGATGTCGTGACCATCGGCGAGCACGCTGCCGACGCTCGGATTGACGATGCCGCAGATGATGCTGATCAGGGTCGTCTTGCCTGCGCCGTTCGGCCCCAGCAGGGCGAAGATCTCGCCGCGGCGGATGCTCAGGGAAACGTCCTTCAGGGCCTGGAAGCCGCCGGCGTAGGTCTTGCCCAAGCCGGACACCTGCACGATCGGTTCGCCCACGCCGCTCGGCGTCGGCTCGGTGGCAGTTCGCATCAATCCTTCCTTCGGTAGCGGGGCATGCAGGTGGGGTTTTGGCATTGTAGACATGGTGCAACCATGGCCGACTTCAATCGCGGTTCCTGCGACGAACTCGCACGAGGCAGCCCCGACGCCGACCGCCGTACCGGATTCCCGATGCCGGCGGCCTGTCGATTCCGGCCGGCCCCGTTCGTCGCAAGCACCAGATGCCGCAAACTTCCAAGGATTCCACATGTCCCACGCGCCAGCCACCCAGTCCCCCGACCCCCACGGCCGCCAGCGCTGGTTCGCGCTCGGCGTGCTCTGCCTCGGCGTGCTGATGATCGTGCTCGACACCACCGTAGTGAACGTCGCCCTGCCCTCGATCAAGGCCGACCTGCGCTTCACCGACAGCGCGCTGGCCTGGGTCGTCAACGCCTACATGCTGACCTTCGGCGGCTTCCTGCTGCTCGGCGGCCGGCTCGGCGACCTGTACGGGCACCGGCGGCTGTTCCTGCTCGGCATCGTCGCGTTCACGCTGGCCTCGCTGGCCTGCGGCCTGGCCGGCTCGCAGGGCTTCCTGGTCGCCGCGCGCGCGCTGCAGGGCATCGGCGGCGCCGTCGTCAACGCGGTGGCGCTGTCGCTGATCATGGACCTGTTCACCGAGCCGGCCGACCGCGCCAGGGCGATGGGCGTGTTCGGCTTCGTCTGCGCCGGCGGCGGCAGCATCGGTGCGATGCTCGGCGGCTTCCTGACCGGTGCGCTGAGCTGGCACTGGATCTTCCTGATCAACATCCCGATCGGCCTCGCCGTCGTCGCCCTGTCGCTGCGCCTGCTGCCCGCCTCGCAGACGAGCGCGCAAGGCAAGCAGCTCGACGTCGCCGGCGCCGTCAGCGTCACCACGGCGCTGATGCTCGCGGTCTACGCGATCGTCAACGGCAACGAGGCCGGCTGGACCTCGACGCGCACGCTCGGCCTGCTCGGCGGCGCGGCCGCCCTGCTCTGCGCCTTCCTGGTGATCGAATCGCGCGCGCGCGTGCCGCTGATGCCGCTCGGCCTGTTCCGCCTGCGCAACCTCGCCACCGCCAACGTCATCGGCGTGCTGTGGGCAGCGGCGATGTTCGCCTGGTTCTTCCTCTCCGCGCTGTACATGCAGCTGGTGCTCGGCTACACGCCGATGCAGGTCGGCCTCGCCTTCCTGCCGGCCAACCTGATCATGGCGGTGTGCTCGCTCGGCGTGTCGGCCAGGCTGGTCATGCGCTTCGGCATCCGCCTGCCGCTGGCCAGCGGCCTGGTGTTCGCCGCGATCGGCCTGGCGCTGTTCGCGCGCGCGCCGGTGCACGGCGACTTCGTGCTCGACATCCTGCCGGCGATGCTGCTGCTCGGCCTGGGCGCCGGAATCGCCTTCAATCCGGTGCTGCTGGCGGCGATGAACGACGTCGCGCCGAGCGACTCCGGCCTCGCCTCCGGCATCGTCAACACCTCGTTCATGATGGGCGGCGCGCTCGGCCTGGCCGTGCTCGCCAGCCTGGCCGCCGCGCGCAGCAGCGCGCTGGCCGCGGCCGGCTCCGACGCACTGGTCGCACTGAACGACGGCTACCACGCGGCCTTCCTGGTCGGCGCCTGCTTCGCGGCGCTGGCGGCGCTGATCGGCGCGGCGCTGCTGCGTGCCTCGATGCCGTCCTCGGCGCCGGCCGGCTCGGCCGTGCACTGACCGCGCTCTAGGCGACGCGTTCGCAGCCGGCTGCGCGGTCGAGCAGCAGCTCGCGCTCGCGTGCGTTGCGCGCGAGCGCCGCGGCACGCTCGAACTCGGCGCGCGCCTCGCCGCCGCGGCCGAGTTTTTCGAGCAGGTCGCCGCGTACGCTCGGCAGCAGGTGATAGCTGGCCAGCGTCGGTTCGGCGCGGATCGCATCGACGATCGCCAGGCCCGCCTGCGGCCCGAACGCCATCGACACCGCCACGGCGCGGTTCAGCTCGACCACCGGCGACGGCATCAGCGCGGCGAGCTGCGCATACAGCGCGGCGATGCGCGGCCAGTCGGTGTCCTCGGCCGCCGGCGCGCGCGCGTGGCAGGCGGCGATCGCGGCCTGCAGCGCGTACGGTCCGTGCACGCCGCCGAGCTTCTCGGCACGCGCGAGCGCAGCCAGGCCGCGGCGGATCAGCAGGCGGTCCCAGGCACCGCGGTTCTGCTTCAGCAGCAGGATCGGCTCGCCGCCGGGGCCGATGCGCGCGCGCAGGCGCGAGGCCTGGATCTCCATCAGCGCGACCAGACCGTGCACCTCGGCCTGCTCCGGCATCAGCTCGGCGAGCACGCGCCCCAGGCGCAGCGCGTCCTCGCACAGCGCCGGCCGCGTCCAGTCGTCGCCGGCGGTCGCCGCGTAGCCTTCGTTGAAGACCAGATAGATGACTTCGAGCACCGACGACAGCCGCGCGGCGAGCTCGTCCGCGCGCGGCACCTCGAACGGCACCTGCTTGTCGGCCAACGTGCGCTTGGCGCGCACGATGCGCTGCGCGATGGTCGGCTCGGGCACCAGGAACGCGCGCGCGATCTCGTCGGTGGTCAGGCCGCCGAGCAGGCGCAGCGTGAGCGCGACGCGCGCCTCCTGCGACAGCACCGGATGGCAGGCGACGAAGATCAGGCGCAGCAGGTCGTCGCCGATGTCGTCGTCGATGGCCGCGTCGAGTTCCACGCCCCGATCCGCCTCCTGCCCGACCTCGATCTCGTAGCCGAGCTCCTCGTGCTTGCGCTGCAGCAGCTGCTGGCGGCGCAAGCGGTCGATCGCGCGATGCTTGGCGGTGGCCATCAGCCAGGCGCCGGGATTGTCCGGCACGCCGCGCTCGGGCCACTGCTCGAGCGCGGTGACCAGCGCGTCCTGCGCCAGCTCCTCGGCGAGCCCGACGTCGCGCAGCATGCGCGCGAGCACCGCGATGAGCTTGGCCGATTCCATGTGCCAAACCGCTTCGATCGTCTTGCGGATGTCGGTCGCCGTCATGGCGCCCGATCAGACCATCATCGTCACGGCCGGGCAAGGCCCGCCCGTCCCGTCCGCGGGCCTGCCGCCCGCCGTTCCTGCGGCGGGTTCCTGCGACTACGACGAACGCGAGGCGGCGGAATCGACAGAGGCGAGAGCGGCCGCGGGGACATCGGCGGTCGGCGCGGCCGTTCGCGCGCGGCCGGCGCGCTCCTGCACCGAGCGCGCGAGCCGGTGGCCGAGGCGGATGCAGGGCCGCTCGACCCAGCGGTACACCAGCGCGGCGAGCGCGACCGTCAGCGCCGCGACGACCGCGATGTACACGCCCAGGTGCTGGGTGCGCCACCAGGAACCGGCCGGCTGGCGCGACAGCAGCCACAGCAGCGACATGAACACCACCGGGTGGAACAGGTAGATCGAGTAGCTGATCCGGCCGAGCCAGTCGGTCAGGCGCGTCTGGATGCGCACGAAACGCGTGCCGACGACGAACAGCAGCATGCCCAGCGCGTAGGCGATCGTGGCGTTGCGCGCGAAGCCGGCCGCCCAGACCGCGGCGCACGGCAGCACGATCAGGTAATAGCCGAACAGCGCGATCGTTCCGGCGCGCGCGAGACGGTCACCCTGCGGCTCGTCTTCGAGAATCAGCCGGCGATACAGCGTGCCGCACAGCATGATCGACAGGTTCAGGAACCCGAATGCCGCGACCTTTCCCATCAATGGCCGGCCGAACCAATGCGCCACCAGCGCCAGCGAGTACACCGAGCCGAAGGCGGCGGCGAGCGCGAGCAGGCGCCTGGGGCGATCCAGGCTGCGCGTCAGCAGCAGGACGACGCACAGCCCGTAGAACACGACCTCGACCAGCAGGGTCCAGTAGAGGCCCTCGGCCGCGCGCATGCCGAACAGGTCCTGCAGCAGGGTCAGGTTGACGAGGAAATCCGCGACGCCGAACTCGCGCCCCCACAGCCACCAGCCGGTGGCCGCGCCGAACGGAATCGACAGCCAGTACGCCGGGAAGATGCGCAGGAAGCGCTTGATCAGGAACGAGCGCACCGGCGCCGGCTGCGCCGGGCGCATGCTGAACGGAATGACGAAACCGCTGATCAGGAAGAACGCGACCACACCGACCCGTCCGAGATCCACGCTGGAGGCGACGCCCTGCAGCCAGGCGCCGCGCAGCGGCGTCGCGCCGTCCAGGTGCAAGAAGCTGTCGCCGACGTGCAGCCACAGCACCAGGAACGCGGCGATCGCGCGCAGCGCGTCGACGTAGCGCAGACGGGTATCCGGCGCGCCGCGCGCGGCGGCGGCGCTCACCTCGGCCATGCGTCGCGCCTCAGATCGTGACGCGCCCGCGCAGCACGTCCCAGAACATCACCCAGTCGCCAGCGAGGCTGTACAGGGGATGCTTGAACGTGGCCGGCCGGTTCTTCTCGAACGCGTAATGGCCGACCCAGGCGAAGCCGTAGCCCGCCACCGGCGCCAGCAGCAGCCAGCGCGCGTCGCGCGCGGCAACGGCGACGCCGATCACCAGCAGCACCAGGCAGCTGCCGACGAAGTGCAGGCGCCGGCAGGTGCGGTTGCGGTGCTCGCCGAGGTAGAAGGGGTAGAAATCGCGGAAGCTCGCGTAGTCGGACATGATTCTTCCTCACCGCTCGGGCAGCGGAATGAACTCCGTCTCTCCCGGCACCTGGCCCAGGCGCTGGGCGAGCCAGTCGGCCTTGGCGCGCTCGATGCGCTCCTTGCTGGAGGAAACGAAGTTCCACCAGATCGTGCGTTCGCCGTCGAGCGGCGCGCCGCCGCACAGCATGACGCGCGTGCCGGCGGACCCGGCGATCGCCACGTCGCCACCGGGCGCGAGCACGCGCATGTGCGCGGCGGGCAGCGTTTCGCCGTCGAGGCGCGCCTGGCCGTCGACGAGATAGACCGCGCGCTCCTCGTGCTCGGGCGGCAGGACCAGCACGCCGTCGCGCAGGAACTCGACGTCGACGTACAGCGTCGGCGCGTACACCCGCACCGGCGAGCGCAGGCCGAACGCCTCGCCGGCGATCACGCGCAGGCGCACGCCGTCGCGCTCGGCCTGCGGCAGGGTCGCCGCCGGATGGTGGAAGAAGCCCGGCTCGACTTCCTCGTGCTCCTTCGGCAGCGCGACCCAGGTCTGGATGCCGTGCACGCGATGCCCGGCCGCACGCTCCGGCGCCGGCGTGCGTTCGGAATGCACGATGCCGCGGCCGGCGGTCATCCAGTTCACGTCGCCGGGGCGGATCACCTGCTCGCTGCCGAGGCTGTCGCGGTGCGCGATCGCGCCTTCGTACAGGTAGGTGACGGTGGCCAGGCCGATGTGCGGATGCGGGCGCACGTCGAGCCCGCGCCCCGGCGCGAGCGCGGCCGGTCCCATGTGGTCGAAGAACACGAACGGCCCGACGTGGCGGCGCAGGCGGAACGGCAGCACCCGCCGCACGTTGAAGCCGTCGCCGAGGTCGTGCAGGCGCGGTTCGATCAGCAGCGTGGCGGGTTCGGCGGACATGCGGGCATCCGGTTGGGCTCCAGGCCGCCATGATGCCATCATCCGTGCCGTACGTTCGCGAGAACGCCCTGACGAGCGACGGCATGCATCACGAACACCTCGGCGACGGCATCACCGTCGTCGACATCGGCCTGGAGCGGCCGCATTTCGGCGCCTGCTACCTGATCGAGTCGAACGGTGCCGCGGCTGTCTTCGACGCCGGCACCAACTTCAGCGTGCCGCGCGTCCTCGCCGCGCTCGCCGACCGTGGCCTGACGCGCGAGGACGTGCGCTACGTCGTCGCCAGCCACGTGCACCTGGACCACGCAGGCGGCCTCGGCGCGCTGCTGCGCGAGCTGCCGAACGCGCTGGCGCTGGCGCATCCGCGCGGCGTCCGCCATCTGGTCGACCCGTCCGCGCTGCAGGCCAGCGCCGAGCAGGTCTACGGCGCCGAGGTCGTCGCCCGCACCTACGGCACGCTCGTGCCGGTCGCGCCCGAGCGCGTCCGCGCGCTGGCCGACGGCGAGGACGTCGACCTCGCCGGCCGCCGGCTGCACTTCATCGACAGCCCGGGCCACGCGCGCCACCACGTCGCGCTGTACGACGAGGCCAGCGCGAGCTGGTTCACCGGCGACTGCTTCGGCATCAGCTACCGCGACTTCGACGGCGGCACGCAGCCGCTGATCTTCCCGACCACCAGCCCGGTCCAGTTCGAACCGGACGCGATGAAGGCCACCATCGCGCGCATGCTCGAACGCCGGCCACGCGCGATGCTGCTGACGCACTATTCGCGCATCGGCGACGTCCAGGCGCGCGCGCAGGCACTGGTCCGGCTCATCGACGCGCAGGTCGAGCTGACGCACCGCCACGCGGGCGACGACGACCCGGTCGCGGCGCTCACCGAAGCACTGCAGCGGCTGTTCCTCGACGAAGTGCGGCGCATCGGCGCGCCGGTGTCGGAAGCCCGGAGCCGGCACCTGCTCGCCATCGACGCCGAGCTCAATGCCAAGGGCATGCTGATCTGGCTGGAGCGCCAGACGCCCAAGAAAAAGGCCGCGGAATGAACCGCGGCCTCTCCGTTTCCGATTGAATTCCCGACGACTCAGGCCGGCGTCACGTCCTCGGCCTGCAGGCCCTTCTGGCCCTGCACGACGCGGAACGACACTTTCTGGCCTTCCTGCAAGGTGCGGAATCCGGTGCCGCTGATCGCGCGGAAATGCACGAACACATCCGGCCCGTTGTCACGGCTGATGAAACCGAAACCCTTGCTCTCGTTGAACCACTTGACGGTACCCACCTGACGATCCGACATAAACTCTCCGCTGATTAACCGTTTGACCGATTGAAACCATTCATCCCCACTCAGGGTATGTCGACCACTGGGTATGCAGGCTTACGGTGAAGCGATGAAGCGGATCGTCGATCGGCGCTGCATCGGGTCATGAATCGCGAGCGACCGTGCAAACACAGCGATTTCAGTCTACCCGACTCGCGGTTTTGACGGTAGATGCCGCCTAATCATCGAAACTCGCACTGGCGGACGGGATTTTGGCGCTACGGATAACCGGCTGCGCAGGTGCCGTTCGGATAATCCCCATTCGCATCTGCACTCTATAGCCGACGATTAATAGGCGCGGATATCGTCCGGCGGATTGCGCAGGAATGCGGCCCAGGCGGTGGCGAGTCCGGAAAGCCCTGCGGGATAACGCTCGTCGAGAATCCGCTCCGCCGCGACGGTGCGGCACGGATCGGCGCGCTGCCGCGCCAGCAGCTCGGTCAGCGCCGCGCGTCCGGGCGCGTCGCGCATCAGCACCGCGATCAGCGCGTACGCGCGCAGGTAGCGCCGCTCGCGCTCCGGTGCGCCGGCGTCCAGCGCGTAGAAGCCCTCCCCCTCCCGCGCCAGCAGGTCGACCAGCGCCTCGCCGCCGTCGCCCGACACGGCAGCGGCCAGGATCGCCTCGCGGCCGGCGCCGACCTCGATCTGGCCGCCCATTCCGGCCGCGCGGTAGCGGCCGAAATACTCGGCCAGCCCTTCGTTGATCGGCGTCGGCAGGCTGCCGATCGACTCGTGCACGAGCGCATGCGTGATCTCGTGCCGCAGCACGGCGAAATTCGCCTCGTCGCGTTCCTGCCGGCGCACGAAGATCGTGCGCTGGGCAGTGGAATACGCCCCGGCCGAAGCCGCCAGCGACGGGTTTCCGATCAGCCGTCCGTAGGCCTCGCCGTCGCTGACGAACACCACGCGCAGGGCGATGCCGGGCGGCGGCACTACCGCGAGCGCGTCGCGCAGCACGCGCTGCACGCCGAGCGCGTCGGCGACGGCGCGTCGCTGCAGCTCGTCCGGCAGGTTCGCGTCGAAGCCGGACGCCTGCACGCTGATCGGCGGCGGCTGGCGCAGGTCGATCAACCGGTGCTCGCGCGCGTCGCGCGGCGGCGCCTGGTCGGAGTAGTGCGTGATGCCTGCGGCGTCGACCCAGCGGTGCACGGCGCGCGCGCGCGGCGACGCCTCCTTCACCGTTCCCGCCAGGCAGGCCGCACCGGGCGGAGGCGGTGCCTCGACCGGACGCGGCGCGATCGGTGCGGGCGCCGTCTCGGCGATCTCGGTCGGGGGCGTGGCGACCGCGCCGGCCGCCGGCGCGACGGAAACCCCGGCCGGTTGCGGCGCTTCGCGTCCGCAACCGGCCGCGGCGAGCAGCGAGGCGAGGACGATGGCGCGGACCGCGGCCCTCACCGGCGCCTCGTCGTCCGCAGCAGCCGGACCAGATACGCGACGATCGCCAGGTTCACCAGCAGGACGCCGAGCTTGAAGAAGGTGAATCGCTGCAGCAGTTCCCAGATCTCCACCGGCAGCAGCAGACTGCTCTCGACCACGACCAGATACTCCGCCCAGCGTCTCCCGCGCCACAGGCCGATGCCCTGCACCAGGTACAGCGCCGCGTAGCCGGTGGCGACCACACCGAGCAGCAGGAACTGGCGCGCGTCCAGGCCGAGCAGGTGGTCGGTCAGCCGCACGGCCAGGCCGTAGCGCGTCAGCCAGTGCAGGGTTTCGAGCCAGTGCTGGATCCCGGCCGCGAAGGCCGGCTGCAGCAGGCGGAACGCGACGACCGCGAGCAGGCCGCAAGCTACCGCCTTGAACAGCTTGAACGCGGCGATCGCCGCCAGTGCCCGTGACGGGCGCGGCGGCGCGGAGTCCGGCGGCGCGATCTGCAAGAAATCACCTCTTCGGCAAGCGGCGAACGATACAACGCGGCGCCGCCCGCCGCTGCACCCGCGCTTCAGGTTGCCGCCGCTAGGATCGGTGCGACGGAGCTGGCGGCACACGAGCCGGCATGCGCTCGGGCCGCGGTTTCGCCATCCACGACGATCCGCATAGGTGATCCCATGAACACTCGTGTCCTGATCCCGATGTCGCTGCTCGTTTCCTGCGCGGCGGCTTTCGCGCAATCCGGCTCGGATGCGCGCACGACCACGTACCAGACCTCGCGCGGCGAGCTGGTCGTGCACACCGGCCAGCCCCAGCCGCACGACTTCGGACCCGCGCCGCCGTTCGCCCAACTCGACCGCCGCGGCGCCGGCTACGTCACCAGCGAGGACGCGGCCGCCTATCCGCCGCTGGCGAACGATTTCATCTACGCCGACGCCAATCGCGACGGCCGCATCTCCAAGGCCGAATACGAGCGCTGGGCGCGCGCGCGCTGAGGCGAAGTTCCCTCCGCCGGGCCGCTTGTGCGACCCTGCGCGCGCCCTGGACGCTTTCGGAGGTGCCGATGCGGATTCGCCGCCAGTCATGGATGCCGTGCGTCGCGTTCGCGCTGCTCGCACAGATGCCGCTCGCGGCCCTGGCCGCGCCGGCTGCGGAGGACGCGGCGCGCTGCGTCGATCTCGCCGACGACGCGGCGCGCCTGCGCTGCTACGACCTCGCGCTGAAGCGCCCGGCGCCCGCCCCTGCCGCCGCGCCGTCAGCCGGAGCGATCGCCGGCACGCGCAACGTGGTCTTCCCGCACGAGCCGGCCACGCGCGCGGTCGCGGCGGACGAGCATCCCGTGGTGCGCTCGCTGCTCGACAGCCGCTGGGAACTGGACGAATCGAGCAAGCAGGGCGAGTTCCACATCCGCGCCTACAAGCCGGTCTATCTGCTGCCGGTGTTCTACACCAGCGACACCAACCAGAGACCCTCCACTCCGGCCCCCGGGCGCACGGTGACCCAATCGCGCAACCTGCAGGCGATCGAAACCGTGTACCAGCTGAGCCTGAAGACCAAGCTGTGGGAGAACATCTTCGGCGACAACGGCGACCTGTGGACCGGCTACACCCAGGTCTCGCACTGGCAGCTCTACAACGACGCGCAGTCGCGGCCGTTCAGCGAGACCAACTACGAGCCCGAGGTCATGCTGACGTTCCGCACGAACTACGACGTGCTCGGCTGGAACGGCCGCCTGTTCGGCCTGGCCGTCAACCACCAGTCCAACGGCCGCGGCCTGCCGCTGTCGCGCAGCTGGAACCGCGTCATGCTGAACCTGGGCTTCGAGCGCGACGGCTGGACGCTGATGCTGCGGCCGTGGTGGCGCGTGCACGACGACAACGACGACAACCCCGACATCAGCGACTACATCGGACGCGGCGATCTGCAGCTGGTGCACGTGTGGAACGGCCACGAGTTCGCGCTGATGGCGCGCCATTCGCTGCGCGGCGGCGACCGCTCGCGCGGCGCGCTGCAGTTCGAATGGGCGTTCCCGATCGCCGGCGACCTGCGCGGCCATCTGCAGCTGTTCGACGGCTACGGCCAGAGCCTGATCGACTACAACCACCGCGCCTGGTACTTCGGGCTCGGCGTGTCGCTGCTGGAGTGGTACTGAGGCGGATACCGCGGGCGGGTGCCCGCGGTCGCGGTCAGCGTACGCTGCGCCCCGAGCTTCCGCCGCTGCTGCGGCTGGGCATGCTGCGCACCGGCGCCGAAACGCCACGCGACGGCGCGCCCATGCTGCTGCGCGACGGGGCCGACGGGATCATGCCGCGTGACGGCGCCGAAGCTCCCGGGCTGCGCGACGGCAGCGCCGACATGCCGCGCGGCGGCCGTGTCGCTCCGCTGCCGCGGTCGCCGCCGCTCGGCGGCGCCCAGTTGCCGCGGTTGCGGCCGTCGTTCCAGCCGCCGTCGTGGTCGTGGCGGTGACGCCAGTAGTAGTCGTCGCCGTAGTAGTAGCCCAGCCCCAGCGACGAACCGTAGCCGTAGTAGCCTGGCCAGTAGTCGTAGTACCCCGCCGGGCCGTAGTAGCCGCCGTCGTAGTACTCGGTGCCGTAGTAGGCATCGCCGCGCGTGTAGTAGCCGGGCTCGTAGTAGCAGCCGGCCAGCGCGAACGGCATCGCCAGCAGCATGCCCGCCTTGAGGAAACCGTTCTTCAATCCACGCTTCATGGCGCAACCCTCGACTTCGACGGCGTTTACCTTACGCCTGCTGCAGTAAATAAGTCCTGACCTGCGCCGATCAAGCAAGGATCCGGACACGATTGTTCAGCGTTCAGCCGCCAGACGCGCCAGTTCGGCGTCGCGCCCGGCCTTGGGCAGGTCCGCCAGCACGCGGGCGCGCCGGTGGAATTGCGGCCATTGCCCGCCGGCCTCGCGAAACAGGCGCGCGAAGGCGGGAATCCACGTCTCGTAGAGACCGAACGGTACCAGACTGGCGTTGTTCAGCGGCGCCTGGACCCAGGCGTCGTAACGACGGCTGCCGCCCCACTCCGCGTCGCGCCGCTGCGCGTAGCGCTGGCGGAATGCGGCGAATTCTTCCTGCTTGGCCAGGCGCAGCTCCGGTTCCGGCCGCTCCGTCGCGTACAGCGCCTTCAACCGCTCGCGCAAGTCGAGCACCAGGCGCGTGAACGCCGCGTCGCGTTCGTCCTCGTGCTCGTCCGGCGGCGGCAGCCCGCGCGCGGCGCGCCATTCGCGCAGGCCCTGCTGCTGCACGAAGCTCGCATAGGATTCGTTGAACGCGGTGTCGTCGCGCACGTAGAGCTCCTGGTGCGCGAGCTCGTGGAAGATCGTGCCGTCCAGCTCGTCGTCGCTCCAGCGCAGCATGCTCGACAGGATCGGATCGGAGAACCAGCCCAGGGTCGAATAGGCAGCCGCGCCCTCGACCGAGGTGTCCTCCCCCAGCGCCCGCAGCCGCGCCGCCTCGCGCTCGGCGCGCGCGCGCTCGAAGTAGCCCAGGTAGGCGACGCAGCCGGCGAACGGAAAGCAGTGCGTGACCGGCTCGACCGAGAATTCGGCCGTCGCGAACACGTTCCAGGTCACGTACGGACGCCCCAGCTCGACGTAGCTGGTGTAGCTGCGGTTGCGCGGCAGGCCGAGCCGGTCCGAGGCGAAGGCTCGCGCCTGCTGCGCCTGCGCCAGCCGCTCGCGCAGCCTCGCGTCGCGGTGCGGATCGGCGACCACGGCGGCGACGCGCTCGCGCTTGGCCAGCAGCGCCACTTGCCCGTGCGCCACGTGCGCGTAGTAGCGCAGGCTCGAGCAGGCGCTGGTCGCGGCGAGCAGGCAGGCGATCGCCAGTGCGCGCAGCCGCATCGCGCCGGACTAGAGCTCGAACTGCTCGTTGAGGATGCGCTCCTCCAGACCGTGCTCGGGATCGAACAGCAAGGTCATGGTCTCCTCGCGCGATTCGCGGATGTGCACCTCGACCACGTCGCGCACCTCGTTGGAGTCCGCGGTGGCGCTGACCGGCCGCTTGTACGGATCGAGGATCTCGATCGAGATCTCGCTGTGCGAGGGCAGGATCGCGCCACGCCAGCGCCGCGGACGGAACGGGCTGATCGGCGTCATCGCCAGCAGCGGCGAGCCGAACGGCAGGATCGGCCCGTGCGCGGACAGGTTGTAGGCGGTCGATCCGGCCGGCGTCGCCACCAGCACGCCGTCGCAGATCAGCTCGGGAAGCTTGACCACGCCGTTCAGCGACACGCGCACGTGCGCCGCCTGCTTGGTCTGGCGCAGCAGGGAGACTTCGTTGAAGGCGAGCGCGGTGGCGGTGCTGCCCGATTCGGAAACCGCCTCCATGACCAGCGGCCGCAGCACCGTCGCCTGGGCGCGGCGGATGCGTTCTTGCAGGTCGTCGAGATGGTGCTGGTTCATCAGAAAGCCGACCGAACCGAGCTTCATGCCGTACACCGGCAGGCGGCGCGCCCGATGGCGGTGCAGGGTGCGCAGCATGAAGCCGTCGCCGCCGAGCGCGACGATGACCTCGGCCTGATCCGGCGGGACGTCGCCGTAGCGCGCGCTCAAGGCCGCCAGCGCGGCCTGCGCTTCCTCGGTCGGGCTGGCGACGAATGCGATGCGATGCGTGTCCACGTGGCTCCCCGCTGAGTGCGCGAAGCTTAGCAGGCGTCGGCGATCAGGACGCGCGACGGCGGCGCTTCTTCGCCGGCTCGCCCGGGACGTCCTCGTGCAGTCTCGACGCGTCCCCGAACATCACCGTCAGCACGCGCCCGGGCCAGATCTCGAAATAGCTCAGCAGCAGGGCCATCGCCGGCACCAGGAACACGACCAGGGCCGACGACGCCATCATGAACATCGCCACCGCGCGCAGCACGAGCAGGTACACGTCCCAGCGCACGCGCTGCTTCAGCTCGGTTTCCGGCATCGCGTCGTAGCCGGCGTCGAACGCGTTCCACGCGTGCATCGCCGCGATCGCGGCGAAGGTCAGCAGCAGCTGCGGCGAATGCACGAGCTGCCCGAGCAGCTCGGGCGAGAGCAGCAGGTCGTGCAGCGGCATCAGCACGAGCCAGTACGGCAGGCCGAGCACGCCGACCAGCACCAGCCAGACCAGGATTCCGCCGGCCCACTGCCGCAATGCACCGTCGCCGCGCGAGCGCGTCTCGCGCAGTGCGCGCGGCACCAGCGCGGCGACGATCGCGGCCAGCGCGCTCAGGCCGTCGAACCAGTAGTTGAAGACCGCCAGCGGCGCCGACCAGCCGAAGGCGTAGACGCCGACGACGGGAACCGCGTTGCGCGCCAGCACCAGCCACGCCTCGCGGCGCGAGGCGAACTCGCGCAGATGCCGCGGGAGCGACGGCAACGCACGCCGCCGCGACGCACCCGGTTCCAATGCCCCTCCCCCGGGACCGGACCGCTTCCGGCCCGGCCCCGCACGGACCTCAGCTCTTGGCCGAGGCCTGTACCAGCTGCGCGAAGCGGCGCAGCGCCACCGAAGCGATCGGATAGTCGACCGACTGCGTGCGGATCTCGCCGAGCAGGCCGAGCGTGAACTTCAGCGTCGGATCGTCGCGCTCCAGCCACGGCGCGACCGGATCGGCGACGTCGTCCGGCGCGGCCGCCAGGATCTGCGCGGCGAGCGCGCGATGCTGCGCGGCGAGCTCGTCGCGCAGCGAACCGCGCGCCTGCGCATGCCAGCGGCTGTCGACCGGCAGGCCTTCGATCTGCCGGCGCAGGCCGTCGATGTCCAGCGCCTGGCCGAGCTCGAAGAACACCGAGGCGACGCGCTCGACCGGCTTGCCGGCCTCGCGCGCGACTTCCACGATGTCGAACGCGACGCCGAGCACCGGCAGCGCCGCGAGGCGCTTGGCCAGCGTCTCGGGCACGTCCATGCCCTGCCACTTCTCCACGTCGACCTCGTAGTCGGCGCGGCCGGTGGCGGTCAGCACGCCCGGCGTGGCGGCGCGCAGCTCGGCCACGCCGGGCGCGTAGCGCTCGACGATGCCGGCAATGTCGAGCGCGCCCGCGTGGTGGTTGAGCACCCAGCGCGTCAGGTTGCGCTGCAGGTCCCAGATCTTCAGCAGCGCGTCGATCTGCACGCTCTCGGCGACCTTGCCGTCGAGCGCCTCGATCTCCGCCCACAGGCCGCGCGCGTCGACGATCTCGCGCACGGCGGAATACGCCTTGGCAATCGCCGCCGGCGGCTGGCCGGTGTCCTCCTGCATGCGCAGCACGAAGGTCGCGTCCATGCGGTTGACCATCGAGTTGGTCACCGCGGTGGCGATGATCTCGCGCTTCAGGCGATGGCGCTGCATGTGGTCGGCGTACTTCGCCTGCAGCGGCTCGGGGAAGTAGCGCACCAGCTCCTTGGACAGGAACGCATCCTCGGGCACGTCCGAGTCGAGCAGCTGCTCGAACAGCTTAAGCTTGGAATAGGACAGCAGCACCGACAGTTCCGGCCGCGTCATACCCTGGTGGCGCGCCTTGCGCTCGGCCAGCTCCGCGTCGCTGGGCAGGAACTCGATCTGGCGGTCGAGCAGGCCTTCGGACTCGAGCACGCGGATGAAGTGCGCGTTGGAGCCCAGGCGCTGCGCCGACATGTGCTCCATGACGGTGATCGCCTGGTTCTGGCGGTAGTTGTCGGTGAGCACGAGGCGGCCGACCTCGTCGGTCATCGCCGCGAGCAGCACGTTGCGCTGCTCGAGCGTCAGCTCCTCGCGCTGCACGGCGTCGTTGAGCAGGATCTTGATGTTGACCTCGTGGTCGGAGGTGTCCACGCCGGCCGAGTTGTCGATGAAGTCGGTGTTCAGCAGCACGCCCTTGCGCGCCGCCTCGATGCGGCCCTTCTGCGTGAAGCCGAGGTTGCCGCCCTCGCCGACCACCTTGCAGCGCAGCTCGCCGCCGTTGACGCGCAGCGCGTTGTTGGCGCGGTCGCCGACGTCGGCGTTGGTCTCGGTCTCGGCCTTGACGTAGGTGCCGATACCGCCGTTCCAGAGCAGGTCGACCGGCGCCTTCAGGATCGCGCTCATCAGCGTGGCCGGCGTCAGCGGCTCGCTCGATTCGCCCAGGCCGAGCGCGACGCTGGCCTCCGGCGACAGCGCGATCGTCTTGGCGCTGCGCGGATAGATGCCGCCGCCCCTGGAGATCAGCTTGGCGTCGTAGTCGGCCCACGACGAGCGCGGCAGGTCGAACAGGCGCTCGCGCTCGGCGAACGAGGCGGCCGCGTCGGGGTTCGGGTCGATGAAGATGTGGCGGTGGTCGAAGGCGGCGATCAGGCGGATGTGCCGCGACAGCAGCATGCCGTTGCCGAACACGTCGCCGGACATGTCGCCGATGCCGACGCAGGTGAAGTCCTGGCTCTGGCTGTCGTGGCCGAGCGAGCGGAAATGGCGCTTGACCGATTCCCAGGCGCCCTTGGCGGTGATGCCCATCTTCTTGTGGTCGTAGCCGACCGAGCCGCCCGAGGCGAACGCGTCGCCGAGCCAGAAGCCGTGCTCGGCGCTGACCGCGTTGGCGATGTCGGAGAACGTCGCCGTGCCCTTGTCGGCGGCGACGACGAGGTACGGATCGTCGTTGTCGTAGCGCACGACGTTTTCCGGCGGCACCACCGCGCCATCGACGAGGTTGTCGGTGATGTCGAGCAGGCCGTTGATGAACATGCGGTAGCAGGCCACGCCCTCGGCCAGCACCGCGTCGCGCTCGCCGCTCGCCGGCGGACGCTTGACGAAGAAGCCGCCCTTCGAGCCGACCGGCACGATGACCGTGTTCTTGACCATCTGCGCCTTGACCAGGCCGAGCACCTCGGTGCGGAAGTCCTCGCGGCGGTCCGACCAGCGCAGGCCGCCGCGCGCCACCGGGCCGAAGCGCAGGTGCACGCCCTCCACGCGCGGACCGTAGACGAAGATCTCGCGGTAGGGTCTTGGCTTGGGCAGGTCCGGCACCTTGGCCGAATCGAACTTGAAGCTGATGTAGTGCGCCGGCACGCCGTCGTGCAGCTGGAAGTAGTTGGTACGCAGCGTCGCGCCGATCACGCCGAGGTAGGCGCGCAGGATGCGATCCTCGTCGAGGCTGGCGACGTATTCGAGCAGCGTCTTGATCGCCGCCACGATGGTGGAGATCTGCTGCGCGCGCGGCTCGCTGCGCGCGGCGACGAGGTCGTCGATCAGGCGCGGATGCGCCTTCAGCACGTCCTCGGCGACCAGGATCTGCAGCTCCTTGGCCAGGCGCTTGCGCGCGGCCTCGATCGCCGGCTTGCCGGCGCTCTCGCGCTTGGGATCGAAGCCGGCCTCGAACAGCTCGACCAGGAGGCCGGCGATCGCCGGATAGCGGTTCAGCGTCTCCTCCATGTAGCTCTGCGAGTACGTGACGCCGGTCTGCAGCAGGTACTTGCAGTAGCCGCGCAGCACGCTGACCTGGCGCCAGTCCAGCTGCGCGCCGAGGATCAGCTTGTTGAACGCATCGTTCTCCGCAGCGCCGCGCCAGATCTGGCCGAACGCGTTCTGGAACGCCTCGCGCACCTGGTCGAGGTCGAAATCGAAGCGCTGCGCCGGCTGCACGGCGATGTCCTGGATGTACAGGTGGCTGCCCTGCACGTCGAGCTCGTGCAGCTGCTCGGTCAGCACCTTGACGCCCATGTTCTCCAGCAGCGGGATGACTTCCGACAGCTCGATCGCACTGCCGAGGCGGAACACCTTGAACTGCAGCGTGTCCGGCCGGCGGCGCGAGCGCTGCAGGCTGAGGCGGATGTCGTCGGCGTCGCGCAGGCTGGCCGCCATCTCGACGTCGACGGCGGCGACGTGCGGCGTGACCTCCTCGATGTAGCCCACCGGCAGCGCGCGGCCGTAGCGCGTGGCGAGCTTGCGGCCCTTGTCCTCGCCGTGGCGCTGCACCAGCGCGTCGCGCAGGTCGTCGTGCCAGTTGCGCACGATGTGCGCGACCTTCGCCTCGAGTTCGGCGACGTCGTAGCTGGCCTTGTCGCCCGGCTTCGGGCGGATCACCAGGTGCAGCATCGCCAGCGGCGACTCGCCGATGGCGATGGTGGAATCGATGCGCTCGCCGTGGAAGGCGCGCTTGAGCGTCGATTCGATGCGCTCGCGCACTTCGGTGTTGAAGCGGTCGCGCGGCAGGTAGACCAGGCAGGAGAAGAATCGGCCGTACTTGTCGCGGCGCACGAACAGGCGCGTGCGCGGGCGCTCGCGCAGGGCGAGGATGCCGGTGGCGACGTCGTACAGCTCGTCCTCGCTGCACTGGAACAGCTCGTCGCGCGGCAGCAGCTCGAGCACGTGGCGCAGCGCCTTGCCCGAGTGCGAGTCGCGGCGCAGTCCGGACCGGCGCATGACCGCCTCGACCTTGCGCCGCACCAGCGGCACGTCCTGCGGACGCGCCATGTAGGCGGCGGTGGTGAACAGGCCGAGGAAGCGCTGCTCGACCACCGGCACGCCCGAGTCGTCGAAGGCGAGCACGCCGATGTAGTCCATGTAGCCGGGACGATGCACGCTGGCACGCGCGTTGGTCTTGGTCAGGATGATCGCGTCCATCGAACCGGACTGCGGCAGGTCCTTGGCGACCAGGGTGCGCAGCGAGCGCGGCGCGAGCGAGCGCTCGCCGGCGCGCAGGATGCCCAGGCCCGAGCTGTCGATCGCCTGCAGCACCTCGTCGCTGCCCGACTTCTCGACGCGGTACTCGCGATAGCCGAGGAAGGTGAAGTTGTCGTCGGCCGCCCAGCGCAGGAACTCCTGCGCCTCGGCGACGCCGGCAGCGTCGACCGGCAGCTTGCGCTGCGGCAGCTCGTCGGCGATGGCGAGCATGCGCTCGCGCATCGCCTGCCAGCCGCCGACGGCGGCGCGCACGTCCTCGAGCGCGCCGCACACGGCGCGCTTGAGGCGATCCAGCTCGGCCGGCTCGGCGACGCGGTCGACCTCGAAATGCATGATCGACTCGGCGGTGCCGCTGGCCTCGTCGCCGACGCCGAAGCTGAGCAGGTGGCCGCCCGGATCGCGCGCGACGCGGAAGATCGGGTGGATCACCGAATACACCTGCAGGCCGCAGGCGTTGATCGCCATGCCGACCGAGTCGACCAGGAACGGCGCGTCCTCGGTGACCACGTCGATCAGCGTGCGCGCGACCTCGAAGCCGTGCTCGCCCTCGACCGCGTTGGCCACGCGCACCTTGGGCGCGCCGGCGCGCCGCTCGCGTGCGAAGTCCAGCACGCCGTGCACCAGGGCGGCCCACTCGGCGGCACTGCGCTCGCCGATTTCGTCGGCCGGCACGCGGCCCAGGAACTCGCTGGTGAACGCCTGCACGTCGCGCAGTCGCGCGCCGCTGAGCTGACCGGGATACTGGGCGAGAATCGAATCGACGGGCGTGTTGGCAGCGGCGCCTTGAGCGGTCATGAATGCATCCGGAGAGGGGATGGTTGCGGGGCGCGAAGGATATGCCGCCGGCGTTGCTTATTCCACCTGAGGCATGTCGCCGACCGCGGCGCGCGACACGCTCGAACCGCTCCGGCGAAGGCATGATGACCGGCCGAAGACCGCAGCATGACGATCGCACGAGCACGGCGGACATCGCGCCGCGCTACCATCGGCCCGCGCCGCGGCCCCGGCGCCGTGCCACACCTGCATCACGCGAAATCGATACACGGACGCGACGAGTTTGCGAGAATCGGAAGCCATGCGTGACAATTCCTATACCGATCGGTATAGTCTCGCCGCCCGACGCTGCGGGCGTCGGTGCGTTCGCCGCGCCCGAACCGGATCGAACCCGTTTCGCTCCGTCCGTTCGGCCGCCGGTCACCATCGGACACGGCAATCCGCCTCCACGCCGGCTTCCCGGATCTCCGGGGCCGCGGATGGCCGCGACCCGCAGCACCCAACAGCCCCGACTACAACAGGAAGACTTCGCCATGAAGTTGCATAGCGCCCTGACCTGCGCCGGCATCGCCGCGCTCGCCGTGATCGCGACCGGCTGCGGCAAGTCCCAGCAGCAGCAACCGCAGCAGATGCCGCCCCCCGAAGTCGGCGTGATCGCGGCGAAGGCGCAGGACGTGCCGCTGACCCAGGACCTGACCGGCCGCCTGTCGGCCACGCGCAGCGCCGACGTGCGTGCGCGCGTCGCCGGCGTGCTGCAGAAGCGCGTCTACACCGAAGGCACCGACGTGAAGGAAGGCCAGCTGCTGTTCCAGATCGATCCGGCGCCGGCGCGGGCGACCCTGAACGCGCAGCTCGCCAACCTCGCCTCGGCGCAGGCCACCTACCAGAACAGCCACGTCGCCGCCGAGCGCGCGCGCTCGGTCGCCGCCAAGGGCCTGCTCTCCAAGGCGGATGTCGACAACGCGAACGCCGCCGAGCGCACCGCCGCCGCGGCGGTCAAGCAGGCGCAGGCGAACGTCGAGACGGCCAAGATCAACCTCGGCTACACCAGCGTCACGGCGCCGATCTCCGGCCGCGCCAGCCAGCAGCAGGTCACCGAAGGCGCGCTGGTCGGCCAGGGCGAGGCGACCTTGCTGACGACGGTCGAACAGATCGACCCGATCTACGTGAACTTCACCCAGGCCGTCGGCCAGCTCGACAGCCTGCGCGCCGCCGCCGCCGCCGGCAGCGTCGACCTCGCCGAGCAGAACAAGGCGAAGATCGAACTGCTGCTGCCCGACGGCACGCCGTACGCCGATCCGGGCACGCTCGACTTCTCCGACCAGGCGGTCGACGCCGCCACCGGCGCCGTGTCGCTGCGCGGCACCGTGCCCAATCCGCAGCACCGCCTGCTGCCGGGCCAGTTCGTCAACGTGCGCCTGACCATGGGCGAGCTCAAGCACGTCTGGCTCGTCTCGCAGCGCGCCGTGCAGCGCGACACCAACGGTGCCTACGTGTTCACGGTCGGTGCGGACGGCAAGGTCGAACAGAAGCGCATCAAGACCGACCGCCTGCGCGGCGACAGCTGGATCGTGACCGACGGCCTCGCCGACGGCGACCAGGTGATCGTCAGCGGACTGCAGAAGGCCAAGCCCGGCCAGCCGGCCAAGGCCACGCCGTGGTCGCCGACGCCGCCGAACGCCGCGGCGCCGGCCACCGCCGCCGCGCACTGACCGCGCACGATCCAGGCAAGCAGGAACCTTTCCCATGCCCAATTTCTTCATCGACCGTCCGGTCTTCGCCTGGGTCGTCGCGATCCTGATCACGCTCGGCGGCGCGATCTCGATCACCCAGCTCGGCATCGAGTCGTATCCGTCGATCGCCCCGCCGCAGGTCGTGGTCGCCGCCACCTACCAGGGCGCCGACGCCAACACGGTCGAAAAGACCGTCACGCAGGTCATCGAGCAGCAGCTGACCGGCATCGACAACCTCGCCTACTTCAGCTCCAGCTCCGGCTCGGACGGCTCCTCCTCGATCACGCTGACCTTCGAGCCGGGCACCGACCCCGACATCGCCCAGGTGCAGACGCAGAACAAGGTGTCGCTGGCGACGCCGCGCCTGCCGAGCGAGGTGACCCAGCAGGGCATCGTCGTGGCCAAGCAGAACCCCGACTTCCTGATGGTCGGCATGCTCAAGTCCGACGACGGCGCCTACGACTCGTACGCGCTGAACAACATGCTCGCGGCGAACGTGATTCCGCAGATCCAGCGCATCCCCGGCGTCGGCAACGTGCGCCAGTTCGGCTCCGAATACGCGATGCGCATCTGGCTCGACGCGGACAAGCTCAAGGGCTACAACCTGTCCGCCGCGCAGGTGCTCGACTCGGTGCGCGGGCAGAACATCCAGGTCGCCGCCGGCGCGCTCGGCGCCGAACCGTCCGTGCCCGGCAACGGCTTCTCGGCGACGGTGACGGCCGAGGGCCGCTTCTCGACCCCCGCCGAGTTCGAGAACATCATCCTGCGCGCCAACCCCGACGGCACCACTGTGCGCCTGAAGGACATCGCGCGCGTCGAGCTCGGCCCGTTCGGCTACGGCGTCAGCGTGACCTACAACGGCCAGGCGGTGGCCGGCTACGCCGTGCAGCTGCAGACCGGCGCCAACGCGCTGGGCGTCGGCAAGGCCGTCAAGGCCAAGATGGACGAGCTGCAGGCGAGCTTCCCGCACGGCGTGTCGTGGTTCGTGCCGTACGACACCACGCCGTTCATCACGATCTCGATCGAGGAGGTCGTGCACACGCTGATCGAGGCGGTCATCCTCGTCTTCATCGTCATGCTGGTGTTCCTGCAGAACCTGCGCATGACGATCATCGCCCTGCTGGTGATCCCGGTCGCGCTGATGGGCGGCTTCCTCGGCATGTGGATGGTCGGCTTCACCATCAACCAGCTGTCGCTGTTCGGCATGGTGCTGGTGATCGGCATCGTGGTCGACGACGCGATCGTGGTGATCGAGAACGTCGAACGCATCATGGCCGAGGAAGGCCTGTCGCCGAAGGAGGCCACGCGCAAGGCGATGAGCCAGATCTCCGGCGCGGTGGTGGCGATCGCGGTGGTGCTGATGGCGGTGTTCATCCCCAGCGCGCTGCAGTCCGGCTCGGTCGGCGCGATCTACCGCCAGTTCTGCCTGACCATCGCGCTGTCGACCGCCTTCTCGGCCTTCCTCGCGCTGATGTACACCCCGGCGCTGTGCGCCACGATGCTCAAGCCGCTGCACGAGACGAAGAAGAACGCCTTCTTCCGCTGGTTCAACAAGGCCTTCGACTGGGTGCAGAAGACCTACACCGGGCACATCTTCGGCGCGATCCGCCACGCGCCGACCTGGATGGCGCTGTTCGCCGTGGTCGCCGTGCTGTGCGGCTTCCTGTTCGTGAAGCTGCCGTCCAGCTTCGTGCCGGAGGAGGACCAGGGCTTCGCCTTCGCCGTCGTGCAGCTGCCCTCGGGCGCCAGCATCGAGCGCACGAAGAAGGTCATGGGCGACATCGGCGAGCTGGTGCGCAAGAACCCGGCGGTCGAGGGCGTGATCGCGGTGTCGGGCTTCAGCTTCATCGGCAACGGCGAGAACACCGGCATGGCGTTCATCCGCCTCAAGCCGTGGGCCGAGCGCAGCGAAACCGCGATGCAGACGATCCAGCAGCTCAACGGGGCGATCTTCATGGGCGTGCGCGACGCGCAGGCCTTCGTCGTCAACCTGCCGACGATCCGCGGCCTCGGCCAGTTCGGCGGTTTCGACATGTACCTGCAGGACCGCTCGGGCGCCGGCCACGCCGCGCTGGTCGAGGCGCAGAACATCCTGCTCGGCAAGGCCGGCGAACAGAAGGACCTGCTCACCGGCGTGCGCCCGAACAGCCTGCCCGAGACCACGCAGCTGGCGATGAAGGTCGACCGCGTGCAGGCGCAGTCGATGGGCCTGTCGCTGTCGGACGTCTACACCGCGATCCAGCTGATGCTGGCGCCGGTGTACGCCAACGACTTCTTCTACCAGGGCCGCGTGCAGCGCGTGAACATGCAGGCCGACGCGCCGTTCCGCATGAACCCGGACGCGCTCAACCGCTTCTTCGTGCCCAGCTCGACGCAGACCGAGACGGTGACGACGAGCAAGGGCACGGCGACGCTGCCGGCGATGATCCCGCTGTCGAACGTGGTCTCCACCGAGTGGAAGATGGGCGCACCGACGCTGACGCGCTACAACGGCTACTCGGCGATCGAGATCGTCGGCAATCCGGCGGCGGGGCGCAGCTCCGGCGAGGCGATGGCGGCGATGCAGAACATCATCAAGAACGACCTGCCGACCGGCTTCGGCTTCGACTGGACCGGCCAGTCGCTGCAGGAGCTGATCTCGGGCAACCAGGCGCCGATGCTGTACGCCCTGTCGATCCTGATCGTGTTCCTGTGCCTGGCCGCCCTGTACGAGAGCTGGTCGATCCCGGTGTCGGTGCTGCTGGTGGTGCCGCTGGGTGTGCTCGGCGCCGTGCTGGCGACCTGGGGCCGCGGGCTGTCCAACGACGTCTACTTCAAGATCGGCATCATCACGATCATCGGCCTGGCGGCGAAGAACGCGATCCTGATCGTCGAGTTCGCGGTCGCCGAACAGCGCTCCGGACGCGGCCTCGGCGCCGCCGTGGTCGACGCTGCGCGCCTGCGACTGCGGCCGATCCTGATGACCTCGTTCGCCTTCATCCTGGGCTGTCTGCCGCTCGCGATCTCGACCGGCGCCGGCGCCAACTCGCGTCACGCGATCGGTACCGGCGTGGTCGGCGGCATGCTGTTCGCCACCTTCCTCGGCCTGCTGTTCATCCCGATCTTCTACGTCGCGATGCGCCGCCTGCTCGGCGACAAGCTCGAATCGCGCCAGGAGACGCAGGCCCAGCTCGACGCCGGCGGTCACGGCGGCCACTGAGTCCGCAAAGCGAACACGACGAACGGCCCGGTCTTCCGGGCCGTTCTCGTTTGCGCGGTCCGCATCCGGCGCTGCGGCTTGCATCGGTCGCCGGGCGCACCCATCCTTGCGGCCATGTCCGCGTCCGCCGTCCAGCTCGACGACCGCCAGTTCGAGCGCATCGCACGCGCGCTGGCCGAGCCGCGCCGCGTCGAGATCCTCAAGCAGATCGGACGCTGCGACCAGTCGACCCCCTGCACCGCGCTGCAAGGCGCCCATCCGGTCAGCGCCGCGACCATCTCGCATCACATCAAGGAGCTGGAAACGGCCGGCCTCGTCGCGATCGCGCGCGAAGGCAAGTTCGTCCACCTGACCCTGCGCCGCGACGTGCTGGCCGCCTACCTGGCGCGGCTCGCCGAGATCTGATCCGCCGCCTTCCCCGCAGCGGAAATTTCTTTCGCCGTCACCCTTGAAAGCGTTCGTCCCCCGCCCCTTATCGCTTAGACGATTAGATAATCATCTAATTGATAATCTCCCAGACCAGGACGAACACATGAGCGACAAACTGCAAGGCAAGGTAGCGGTGGTGACGGGCGCCTCCAAGGGCATCGGCGCCGGCATCGCGAAGAAGCTGGCCGAGGCCGGCGCGGCGGTGGTGGTCAACTACGCGGCCAGCCGCGACGGCGCCGATCGCGTCGTCGGCGAAATCATCGGGGCCGGCGGCAAGGCGATCGCGGTCCAGGGCGACGTGGCGAACGCCGCCGACGTGGAGCGCCTGTTCGACGAAACGAAGAAGGCCTACGGACGCGTCGACATCCTCGTCAACAACGCCGGCGTCTACCAGTTCGCGCCGCTCGAGGACGTCACCGCCGAGCTGTTCCGCCGCCAGTTCGACATCAACGTGCTCGGCCTGCTGCAAGCCACGCGCGAGGCGGTGAAGCATTTCGGCGACGGCGGCGGCAACGTCATCAACATCAGCTCGGTCGCCAGCCAGCTCGGCCTGCCCGGCTCGTCGGTCTACGCGGCGACGAAGGGCGCGGTCGACACGATCACGCACGTGCTGTCGAAGGAACTCGCGCCGCGCAAGATCCGCGTCAACTCGATCAACCCGGGCGGCGTGGAGACCGAAGGCACGCACGCGGCCGGCATCATCGGCAGCGACTTCGAGAAGCAGATGATCGCGCAGACCCCGCTCGGCCGCCTCGGCCAGCCCGACGACATCGCCTCGATCGCGGTGTTCCTCGCCTCCGACGAATCGGCCTGGCTGACCGGCGAGAAGCTCATCGCATCCGGCGGCACGCGCTGACGCCGGGTGCAATCCGGCCATGTCAGAATCGGCGTTCGAACCACCATTCGAACGCCGATGAATCTCCTTCCGTTCTTCGCCGGCCGCCGCGCGCGGGCCGGCGTCGCGGGCGCAGCCACGCGCCGACGTCCGGCGCCGCCGCGCCTGCGCTTCGCCGCGCTGCTCGCGCTGGTCCTCGCCGCGCCGGTGCTCGCCGATGACTACGTCGCCGCGCCGTGGCAGCTGCATCGCGATGCGAACCCGTTCGTCGCCTCCGGCGGCCTGCCGTTCGCGCCGCCGGCCGTCGCGGCGGACGACCGCTGGCACGTCGAGGCGACGCTCGCGGCGAGCAACACCGAGATCGAATTCGACCGCCGCGGCGAGCGCCTGCTCTACGACATGGAGATCCACGAGGCGCGCATCGCCGTCGCACGCAGCTTCGGCGAGCACTGGATCGCGCGCGCGACGCTGGCCGGAACGCGCTTCGACGACGGCTTCCTCGATTCCTTCATCGAGGACTTCCACCGCACCTTCGGCTTCACCAACGGCGACCGCGGCCGGCTCGGCACGAACGGCCACACGATCGAGTACGCCGACCAGCGCGGCGACCGCATCGCGCTGACGCGGCCGCGCAGCGGCGTCGCACCGCTGCTGCTCGACCTCGCCTGGCGCGCGCCGGCCGACGGCCACGAGTGGCTGTACGGCGCGACCTTGAAACTGCCGACCTCGCATGCGAGCCCGCTGCTCGACGACCGCGCGGTCGACCTCAGCCTGTGGCTGGCCGCGCAGTCGACCGGCGCGACGCGCCTGCCCTGGGGCGTGCGCGTCGGCGCGACGCGACGCGGTGACGGCGACCTGCTGCCGCGGCGCGCGAACGACGCATTCGCCTTCGTCGACGCCACGCTCGGCTGGTACCTGACGCCGCGCTGGGACGTCGCCGCCCAATACCAGTGGCACGGCGCGCCGTACGACTCGGCTATTGCGATGCTCGGCGACGCTGGCAGCCTGACCCTGTCGACCGCCTGGCACGCGCGCTCGGGCTGGACGCTGCGCGCCGGCCTGGTCGAGGACGTGCCGGCTCGGCACTCGCAGGACGTCACCTTCTTCGTCGGCGTCTCGCTCTGAGCGCTACAATCGCGCGCCCCGTACCCGGACCGCCGTTGCGATGAGTGCGAACGAACAAGCCCTGCTCGACAAGATCTGGTTCTACCGTTTCCGGCTGCCGAGCGGCCGCGTCACCCGCACCTACGACGACGGCGCGCTCGACGCGATCCACGAGACGCGCCTGGCGATGCTGCAGGACGTGCTGCGCGCGCGCTTCGGCGACACCCTGGCCGGCCGCAACGCGATCGACATCGCCTGCCACCAGGGCTGGTTCGCGACCCAACTGGCGCAGGCCGGTGCGGACGACGTGCTCGCCATCGACGCGCGCGCCGAACACGTCGCCGATACCACCCTGGTGCGTGACACGCTGGGCCTTGCCAATCTGCGCGTCGCGCAGTGCGACGTGCACGCTCTGGACACCGCCGCGCTCGGCACCTTCGACGTGGTGCTGATGCTCGGCCTGATCTACCACCTCGAGAACCCGGTCGGCGCGCTGCGCCAGGCGCGCGCGCTGACGCGCCAGGTGTGCCTGGTCGAGACGCAGGTCGTGCCCGGCATGACCGGCATGGTCGACTACGGCAGCTACCGCTTCGTGCGCCCGCTGAAGGGCTCCTTCGGCATCATCGACGAGACCGAGGAAACGCACGGCCCGGAAACCAGCACCACCGGCATCTGCCTGGTGCCCAGCCTCGAAGCGCTGTTCTGGATCCTGCGCAAGGTCGGCTTCACGCGCGTCGAGCTGGTGCCGCCGCCGGAGAACGCCTACGAGCAGCTGCGCTACGGCAAGCGCGTGATGGTCGCCGCCTACGTCGACTGATCTGCGCTTGCGGGAAGAAACCCTTGAAATACGAAGGACACGAAGACCACGAAGAAAGAGCCGGACGAAAAAACGCTCTCTTCGTGTCCTTCGTGTCCTTCGTGTTTCAGGCTTCTCTGCGAACCCCCTACTCCGCCGCCTGCAGCTGCGCCGGCAGCGGCTTCAGACCCATCGCGATGCGATAGCGCGCGTACAGCGCCTGTACCTTGGCGACGTAGGCCTGCGTCTCCGCATACGGCGGCACGCCGCCGTACTGCTCGACCGCGCCGATGCCGGCGTTGTATGCCGCGGCGACCAGGGTGAGGTCGCCCTCGTAGCGCTTGCGCAGGTCGCGCAGCAGGCGTGCGCCGCCATCGATCGAAGCCTTGGCGGAAAACGGATCCTTGACGCCGTATTCGCGGCTGGTTTCCGGCATCAGCTGCATCACGCCCTGCGCGCCCTTCTCCGACAGCGCGCTCGCGTCGTAGGCGCTTTCCGCGTGCGCGATCGCGCGCAGCCAGGCCTCGTCAAGGCCGGTCGCCTTCGCCGCGGCCTTGAACTGCGGCTTGAACTCGGCCAGCCGCGGCTGGCCGACCTTGCCCAGGCCCTCGTGCGCGGGCGAGCCCGGCGGCGTCGCCGCCGTGAACGCGAGTACCGGCGCCGAACCGGGCAGGTTGCGCGTGCTGTAGACGGTCCTGCCGTCCTGCTCGCGTCGGTACAGCTTGCCGTGCACGATGCCGAGCGAACCCCACAGGTTCGGCACCAGGGCCGCCCCGTCGTCGAGCTGCTTGGCGAAGCATTCCGAGCCGGGTTCCGGCGCGGTGGCCAGGCTGACCGTGCCGTCGCGCACACACCGGTACACGGTGCGCGCGGATACTTCGCCCGCGAACAGCGCTGCCGCGAGCAGCAAGACGGCGAGTCCGGCCCGGATCATGGGGAAAAGCCTGCCACGAAGCCTCATGCGGGCGGAAGTGCGGCCGGTCGGGGTGGCCTGCAAGAGGCGGCGAATGTCGCAAATGGTCTCGTCGCCGTGTTCACCGCACGGACGGGAAACCCTTCAGGAGTCGTGAAATGCTTCGACGTATTCCGCGCTTCGCGCTCGCGACGCTGCTGGCGGTCGGCGTTCCCTGCCGCGCCGCGATCGACCTGGACCTGTCCTACGTCGACCTGCAGTCGCCGGCCTACCAGCGCTTCAAGGCCTGGGTCGACCAGGCCGTCGCCGGCGACCCCGGCTACGCGTTCTCGGCCACCGATGCGGCCACCCTGTTCCGGCTGACCGGCCAGGCGCCGTACGCCACGCTGGCCGTGCAGATGGTGGAACGGCAGGTCGCCGAGGCCGAGGCGCTGATCGCGCAGGGGCAGCGCCCGGAGATTTCCGGCGATTCCTATCTCCACGTCGGCGAGATGCTGCGTGACCTCGCGCTGACCTACGACTGGTGCGCCGCGTCGGTCACGCCGCAGCAGCGCACGCGCTGGTCCGCCTACGCGCAGCAGGCGGTGTGGAACGTCTGGCATCCGGACGAAGCGCAATGGGGCGGGCATGCGCATCCGTGGTCCGGCTGGTCGATCGACAACCCGGCCAACAACTACTACTACAGCTTCGTCGAGGCGACGATGGTGTGGGCGCTCGCCACCGGCGATGCGTCGCAGCGCGCCGCCTGGATGCAGCTGCTGCAGGACGTCAAGCTGCCCGCGCTCGAGCAGTACGCGGCGACGCTGGCCGGCGGCGGCAGCCAGGAAGGCACCGGCTACGGCCTTTCCCACCGCTCGCTGTTCTGGCTGTACCGTCTCTGGCGCGACACCACCGGCGCCGACCTCGCCAACGCCAACGCGCACCTGACCGACAGCATCGCCTGGTGGATCCATGCCACCGTGCCCACGCGCGACCGCGTCGCGCCGATCGGCGACCAGTCGCGCGTGTCCGAGCCGGTGCTGTACGACTACCACCGTCATCTCATGCTCGAAGCGCACCGCATGACGGACGACGCGACCGCGCGCGCGAACGCGTCGTGGTGGCTGCATTCGGTTTCGCAGACGCAGATGGAGAGCGGCTTCAACTTCCGCCACGACCTGCTGCCGTCGGGCTCGGACGGCGTGCCGCCGGCGGACCTCGTCTACCACGCATCCGGCACCGGCCAGCTGTTCGCGCGCACCGGCTGGGACGAGGGCGCGATGTGGCTGCAGTTCTCGGCCGGACCGTACCGCGAGAGCCACGCCCACCAGGACCAGGGTTCGTTCACGCTGTTCCAGAACGACTGGCTCGCCGTGACCGAGAACATCTGGACGCACAGCGGCATCCAGCAGGGCACCGACGTGCACAACCTGCTGCGCTTCGAACGCGACGGCGCAATCGTGCCGCAGCGCGTGGACACCGTCTCGACGATGACGGTCGTGCCGGGCGCCGGCGGCGCCGTCCACGTCGAGGCAGACCTGACGCCCGCCTACGCCGGCGATCCGGCGGTGCAGAGCTGGCAGCGCACGCTCGACTTCGCCGGCGGCAGACTCACCGTTCACGACAGCTACGCGCTCGACGCGAATACGCAGGCGGTGTTTCAGCTCAACGTGCCGATGCGCCCGGTGATCAACGGCAGCACCGCTCAGGCCGGCGCCTTGCGCCTGCGCGTGCTGTCACCGCCGGGCGCAACGCTGAGCGCGCTCGACTGGAGCACGCGCAGCGACGAGGACGAAACCTATCGGCAGGGATGGCGCATCGACGTCGCCGGCGGCGTCGGCGAATACGTGGTGGAGCTTGAAGCCGGCGACGAAGTCTTCGCCGACGGCTTCGACGGAACGGTCCGCGTCAGTCCGGACGCGGACAGGACAGCGACGGCGGGAAGATGAAGCGCTCGATGCCGACATCCAGCGCCATCTGCAGCGGCAGGTCGCCGCCGCCCGAGCGCGCCAGGTTGGAGTCAATGTTCGCGCGCACGCGGCCGTCACCCAGATCGCCGAACGTGATCGACGCCGTGCCCATGATGCCGACCATGTACGAGCCGCCGACGAACTGGCCGCCGATGCTGCTGAGGAACTCGATCTGCACGACGTCGCCGGTGCCGTCGTTCGCGTTCACGACGAGGTTCATGCGCAGGCTCTCGAAATCGCCCTCGCTCGGTGACTTCAGCACGGACACCGTGACCAGCCGGCTGCCGTCCGCGCGATCCTCGTAGATCGCGTAGTTGCCCGGCTCGTCGACGTCGTAGTCGTGCGCGCCGCCGTCGATCGTGCCGGCGAGGCTGCCGTCGCCCAGGCCCTGCGTCGAATCGGGCAGGTCGCCGACGAAGCGCGCGGCGGCGAAGGTGTTCAGCACGTACTGGTACTGCTGCAGGCTGGTATCGGTCGTGCCGCAGGCCTCGATCAGGATGAAGCCGTCCTGCTCGGCGTCGAAACGGACCAGGCCGCCGCGCGCGGTGTCGGTGCGCGGCACCGTGATGCTGGCCGGCAGCTGCAGCGGCACGTTCTGCGGCGTGAAGCGGAACACCGGCCCGACGAAGCTCATGTCGAACGGCGGCGGCGGCGGAGCGTCGAGGCGCTCGATGCCGAACGTGGTCGGCTGCGCGACGGCGTTCTCCGGCACTTCCAGCCGCGCGCCGCACAGTTCCAGCGCGCCGCCTTCGCTGCCGATGGTCGCCTGCACCGGCGCGCAGTCCGGCGCGACGATCTCGAAGCCGTCGGCGAAGACGAGGTCGCTCGGATCGACGCCGGCGTACGCCGCCGGCAAGGCCGCGGCGATCGTCAATGCGAGCGGAAGGGATACGCGACGGACGCGATTCGACATGGACTCACCCTGGATTGCGAAGAAGGAAATCGGCGCGCATGCGGAAGCGACGCGCAGCCGGAGTCTCGGCCGTCGTCGATGCGGATGTCAATACGAAAGTCCTCGCAGTTTGCGTACTGCGACGGTCGCGCGCTGTCGCACGTCCGCATCGGATTTCGCCGTGCGGCCGGCAAACGGCCGCATGAATCAGAAGTACAATTTTTCCCGAAATCCCATCTGCACCACGCCGGCGACGGCATTCGCCGGCCGCGCAGGGGCCGGGATGATGCGGGATGCGGATCGCGAACGACGAGGTGCCGTTCGCGGACGGCGTGCGCGCAGACTTTTCGCTGCGTGGCGCTCTTCTCGCTGCGAAGGGCCGCGCCAGAAGAAGCCGCGCCCCGATGCGGGCGCGGCCGGGTGACCGCGGCTCAGCGCACGCCGGTCTCGTTGCGCGCGATGACCAGGCGCTGGATCTCGCTGGTGCCTTCGTAGATCTCGGTGATCTTGGCGTCGCGGAAGTAGCGCTCCAGCGGCATCTCCTTCGAGTAGCCCATGCCGCCGTGGATCTGCACGGCCTGGTGCGTGACGAACATCGCCGCTTCCGAGGCGAACAGCTTGGCCACCGACGCCTCGGTGCTGAAGCGGCCGCCGTTCTTCGCCGTCTCGCCCTTGGCGAACGCGGCACGCAGCACCAGCAGGGTCGCCGCATCGAGACGGCACTTCATGTCGGCGATCTTGGCCTGGATCATCTGGAACGAGCCGATCGGCGAGCCGAACGCCTTGCGCTCGCGCACGTAGGCCACGCTCGCCTCGTAGGCGGCACGCGCCAGGCCGACCGCCTGCGAGGCGATGCCGATGCGGCCGGCGTCGAGCACGCCCATGGCGATGGCGAAACCCTTGCCTTCGGTACCGAGCAGATCGGCCGCCGGGCAGACGTAGTCGCTGAATTCGATCTCGCAGGTGGCGGACGCGCGGATGCCGAGCTTGGGCTCGGTCTTGCCGGCGTGGAAGCCCGAACGACTGGTGTCGATCAGGAACGCGGACACGCCCTTCGCGCCGATGCCCGGCGTGGTGATCGCGAACAGCACGATGTACCTGGCGACCGGCCCGGAAGTGATCCAGCTCTTCTTGCCGTTGATGACCCAGTCGCCGTTGGCGTTTTTCTCCGCGCGCGTGTGCATCGCCGAGGCGTCCGAGCCGGACTGCGGCTCGGTCAGCGCGTACGCGCCGATCGCTTCGCCGGTGGCGACCGCGCGCACGTACTTCTGCTTCTGCTCCTCGGTGCCGTAGGTGAGGATGCCGTTGCAGTAGAGCGAGTTGTTGACCGACATGATGGTCGAATGCGCGCAGTCCGCGGCGGCGATCTCGATCATCGCCAGCGCGTAGGCGACCGGATCCATGCCGGCGCCGCCGTACTCGACCGGAACCTCGATGCCCATCAGGCCGAGCTGGCCCATCTCGCGGATGTTGTCGAGCGGGAACTCGCCGGACTTGTCGAACTCGGCCGCGACCGGCGCGATGCGCCGGGTGGCGAAGTCGCGCGCGACGGCCTGGATCGAGAGCTGGTCTTCGGTATAGCGGAAATCCATCGTGACTCCTTCGTTCGCGCTCAATGCGCCGCGCGGCAACAGGGAAAGGGCACGATTCTAGCGGCTCCGGAGCATCGATGCGTGGCCGCGCGCGCTACGCCACCGGTACCGTGCCTCCGTCGATGACGTATTCCACGCCGGTGATCGCCGAAGCGCGAGGCGAGGCGAGAAAGGCGATCAGCTCGGCGACTTCCGCAGGTCTGGCCGGGCGGCCGAGCGGTATGCCGCCCAGAAAATCCATGAGAATCCTGCGGGCGCCGTCGAGGTCGGTTCCTTCGCGCGCCGCGATGCCTTCGAGCATGCCGGCGGCGGCCTCGGTCTCGACCCAGCCCGGCGACACGCGCACGACGCGTATGCCCTTCGGCGAAACTTCCTTCGACAGGCTCTTGCTGTACGTGGACAGCGCGGCCTTGGCGGCGGCGTAGGCGGTGGTCGAATCCGGCAACGGCAACTGCCGCTGGATCGAGGTGACGTGGACGACCACTCCCGATCCCCGCTCGATCATGCCCGGCAGCAGCGCACGGTCCAGGCGCACGGCCGCCAGCAGGTTGAGGTCGAGCTCGGCACGCCACGCCTCCTCACCGAGTGCGGCGAAGCCTCCGCCCGGGGAGGCCGAACCGCCCGCGACGTGGATGATCGCGTCGACGCCGCCGAATTCGCGCCGAACGCATTCCACGATCGCCGCGCAGCCCTCCGCCGTGGCGACGTCGGCCGCGACGAAGCGCAATCCGTCGACCGGATCGGCCGGCCGCTGCCGGGCCGCGGCGAGCACGTCGGCGCCGGCTTCGAGCAGACGCGACACGACGGCCTTGCCGATGCCGCGGGTGCCACCGGTGACGAGGGCGCGGACCGCGGAAAACTCGCCCGCGGCGTTCACGTGCGAATCTCCAGGGAGACGATCCTGCCGTCCGACACGACGAACACGTGGTCCAGATCCACGGGGCTCCCCGGGAAATCGCCCGAGATCCGCGCGCGAACCACCATCGCCGCGCCTTCCTGCCGAACCGACAACGGCTCGGCGGTGTGGCGGTATTTCGCCTTGGCTTCGCGCTTCCATGCGGCGATCGCGACGGGTCCGCGATGCGTGCGGCCTTCGTCGACGACCGTCGCGTCGGCGGCGAACAGCTCGCCGGCGCGCGCCGAAGTCTCCGGATCACCCTCGTCGAAATAGCGCGCCAGCGGCCCGGGCAGTTGAATACTCATGCGGCGTTTCCCATCTGTGCGGAAGGGCGGGAAGTGTCCCCGCAGGCGATTCCGCGCGGAAGTACGCACGAAAAAGTAAGTATCCCGACCATGACCGCGAAGACCTACACGCCTCGCACCGCCGCCGCCGGCGTCGAAGCCGCCCTCGGCCTCGTCGAGGGTCGCTGGAAGCTGCTGATCCTGTTCCACCTGTTCGACGGCAAGGTGTTGCGCTACTCGGACCTGGAAAGGGCCATCCCGGAGATTTCGCAGAAGATGCTGGCGCAGCAGCTGCGCCGGCTCGAAGCCGACGGCCTCGTCGCGCGCACGGCCTACGACGAAGTGCCCCCGCGCGTGGACTACCGGCTGACGCCGTGGGGACAGGCGCTGTGTCCGGCGCTCGATGCCTTCCTGAGCTGGACGGAACGGCGCGACGACGAATCGCCGCCTCGTCCGGCGGCATAGGCGGGACTCAGCGCGCGGGCGCGGAGAAATCGCACGGCGCCCCGCGCAGGCGCTGGTCGAGCAGCCACGGCAGCAGCGCGTCCTCGGCGTAGGCGCGCGGCCAGATCACGTGCTTCTCGCCGGCGTATTCGGTGTAGCGCGGCTTGCCGCCCATCGCGCGCAGCGCGCGCACGACGGCGCGCGAGCCGACCATCGCGCCGTCGTAGCCGGTCTCCACGTCGGTGTCGTCGTCCTCGCTGCCGTGGAATACCCACTGCGGCACGTCGCGGATCGGCCCGAGCCCGGCGAGTTCGGTCATGCCCGACATCGGCACGCCGGCGGCGAAGCAGGCCGGATAGGTCTTCAGCGCATCCCATACGCCGGTCGCGCCGTCGGAAATGCCGGTGAGGTAGATGCGCCGCCGATCGATCGGGAAACGCGCCAGCGCGTCGCGCACGACGGCGGCGACGCGCGCCGGCGGCCAGTACGCGTCGGTCGTCTGCGGCGCGACGTAGACCAGCGCAATGCCGTCCTCGCGCGCAGCGTCGACGAGCTCGTACGAACCGTTGCCGCGGCCGGCGAGCTGCGATTGGTTGTCGGTGCCGTCCTGCCAGTCGCCGTGCAGGAACACCACCAGCGGCAGCTTCTCGCCGTCGCGCCGGCCCGGCGTCTGGATCGCCCGGTAAGGCACGCGCGCCGCATCGGCGGTCCAGTACTTCGCCAGCTCGGCGTCCTCCAGCTCGGCGGCGGCGGCGTGCCCGTGCGCGGTGACGGCGAGAACCAGGACGAGCAGGTGCAGGGCGAGACGGGACGAGACAGAAGAGCGCATCGCGCAAGCATACCGGCTGGCACGCCGCACGCCGTGCATTGACGCTGCATGTCCGCCTCGCTACGCTAGCATTTATCTTTTTATCAAGATAAAGGGATACATCTTGGACCTGGCCGCCACTTCGGCCCTGCTGCGCCTGCTTTCCGACCCGACGCGCGTGCGCCTGCTCGCGCTGCTCGAGCGCGAGGAACTCACCGTCGCCGAACTGTCCGCCGTGCTGCGCCTGGCGCAGCCGCGCGTGTCCACGCACCTGGCCAAGCTGAAGGAAGCCGACCTCGTGCGCGACCGCCGCGCCGGCGTGTCGTCCTACTACCGCTACAACGGCGAGCTGGACGCGAAGGAAGGCGCGCTGCTGCGCGCGCTTAAGGACAACGTCGACGACGCGATCCTGCGTGACGACGAGCGCCGCCTGCCCGCCCTGCTGGCCAAGCGCGCACGCGCCGAAGGCTGGGCGGATACCGTCGCCGGCGACATGGAACGCCACTATTCGCCCGGCCGCACCTGGGAAGCGCTGGCGCGCGGCATGACGCAGCTGGTGGAGACCGGCGACGTGCTCGACATCGCCTCTGGCGACGGCGTGCTGGCGGAGCTGCTCGCCTCGCGCGCGCGCTCGATCGTCTGCGTCGACGCCAGCGAGCGCGTGGTCGCCGCCGCGCGGCAGCGCCTGAAGGCCTTCGGCAACGTCCAGGTGCGCGTCGGCGACATGCACGCGCTCGACGTCGCCGCGCCGCGTTTCGACCTGGTCCTGCTGATGCACGCGCTGACCTACAGCGAACGCCCCGCCGCGGTGATCGCCGAGGCCGCGCGCGTGCTGCGCCCGGGCGGCCGCCTGCTCGCCGCGACGCTCGCGCGCCATGCGCACCGCACCGCGGTCGAACCGTTCGAGCACCGCAACCTGGGCTTCACCCCGGACGAGCTGCGCGAGTTCGCGCGCAAGGCTGGCCTGGACGTCATCGCCTGCGAGCGCCTCACGCGCGAGCGCCGCGCACCCCATTTCGAAGTCCTCAGCCTGCTCGCGAGGAAACCATGAGCCTGCCCTACCTCAACCCCTCCCGCGCCAAGGCCCTCGTCGACGGCCTCGCCCGCCGCATCCTCGTCATCGACGGTGCGATGGGCACGATGGTGCAGGGCTACAAGCTCGACGAGAGCGACTACCGCGGCGAACGCTTCGTCGACGGATTCGACCGCCTGCACGAGCCTCAGCGCGATCCGGCGACGCAGCCGGGCCACGACCTGAAAGGCAACAACGACCTGCTGACGCTGACGCGTCCGGACGTGATCGGCGCGATCCACACCGCCTACCTCGACGCCGGCGCGGACCTGGTCGAAACCAACACGTTCAACGCGACCTCGATCAGCCAGGCCGACTACCACCTCGAGCACGTCGTCTACGAACTCAACCGCGAAGGCGCGCGGCTTGCGCGCGCGTGCTGCGACGCGGCCGAAGCGAAGACTCCGCACAAGCCGCGCTTCGTGATCGGCGTGCTCGGCCCGACCAGCCGCACCGCCTCGATCAGCCCGGACGTCAACGATCCGGGTTTCCGCAACACCAGCTTCGAGGAACTGCGCGTGGCCTATCGCGAGGCCGCGGCCGGACTCGTCGACGGCGGCGCGGATGCGCTGATGGTGGAGACGATCTTCGACACGCTGAACGCGAAGGCGGCGCTGTTCGCGATCGACGAACTGTTCGAGGAACGCGGCGCGCGCCTGCCGGTGATGATCTCCGGCACGATCACCGACCTCTCCGGCCGCACCTTGTCCGGGCAGACCGCCGAAGCGTTCTACGCCTCGGTGGCGCACAGCCGGCCGCTGTCGGTCGGGCTCAACTGCGCGCTCGGCGCCAAGGAGCTGCGCCAGTACGTCGACGTGCTCGCCCAGGTCGTCGACGGCTACGTCAGCGCGCATCCCAACGCCGGCCTGCCCAACGCGTTCGGCGAATATGACGAGACTCCGGAACAGATGGCGCAGCTGATCGGCGAATTCGCGCGCTCGGGTCTGCTCAACCTCGTCGGCGGCTGCTGCGGCACGACGCCCGCGCACATCGCGGCGATCGCCGCGGCCGTCGAGGGTGTCGCGCCGCGCGCGTTGCACACACGCGTCTCCCAAGCGGCATGACTTCGTCGTTCCCGCGCGAGCGCGAGTCCATCGCGTTTTCCAGGCGCTGAGAAGCGGATTTCCGCTCGCGCGGGAATGACGTCAACCCAATCTCCGGTCCATCCAGAATGTCCGACACTCCACGCTACACCCGCCTTTCCGGCCTCGAGCCGCTGCTGATCACGCCGGAGCTGCTGTTCGTCAACGTCGGCGAACGCACCAACGTGACCGGCAGCGCGCAGTTCCGCAAGCTGATCAAGGAAGAACGCTACGACGAGGCGGTCGTGGTGGCGCGCCAGCAGGTCGAGAACGGCGCGCAGATCCTCGACGTCAACATGGACGAAGGCCTGATCGATTCCGAAGCCGCGATGGTGCGGTTCCTGAACCTGATCGCCTCCGAGCCCGACATCGCGCGCGTGCCGGTGATGGTCGATTCGTCCAAGTGGAGCGTGATCGAGGCCGGCCTGCGCTGCCTGCAGGGCAAGGGCGTGGTCAATTCGATTTCGCTGAAGGAAGGCGAAGAGGTCTTCCTCGACCACGCCAGAAAGGTGCTGCGCTACGGTGCCGCCGCGGTGGTGATGGCGTTCGACGAACAGGGCCAGGCCGACACCTGCGCGCGCAAGGTCGAGATCTGCACGCGCGCCTACCGGCTGCTCAGGGAACGCCTCGACTTCCCGCCCGAGGACATCATCTTCGATCCGAACATCTTCGCCATCGCCACCGGCATCGAGGAGCACGACAACTACGCGGTCGACTTCATCGAGGCGACGCGCCTCATCAAGGCGACCTTGCCGCACTGCCACGTGTCCGGCGGCGTGTCGAACGTGTCGTTCTCGTTCCGCGGCAACGAGACCGTGCGTCAGGCCATCCACGCGGTGTTCCTGTACCACGCGATCCGCGCCGGCATGGACATGGGCATCGTCAACGCCGGCGCGCTGCCGATCGTCGACGACCTCGATCCGGACCTGCGCGAGCGCGTCGAGGACGTCGTGCTGAACCGGCGCAAGGACGCCACCGAGCGCCTGCTCGAAATCGCCGAGCGCTACAAGGCGAAGAAGGGCGAGGTCGTGGTCGAGAACCTCGCCTGGCGCAGCCTGCCGGTGCGCGAGCGCCTGACGCACGCGCTGGTGCACGGCATCGACGCCTACGCCGAGCTCGACACCGAGGAGATGCGCCTGCAGTGCGCGCGTCCGCTCGACGTCATCGAGGGTCCGCTGATGGACGGCATGAACGTCGTCGGCGACCTGTTCGGCGCCGGCAAGATGTTCCTGCCGCAGGTGGTGAAATCCGCGCGCGTGATGAAGAAGGCGGTCGCCTACCTGCTGCCGTTCATCGAGGCCGAGAAGGCGCGCACCGGCGACACCGGCAGATCGAACGGCAAGATCGTGATGGCGACGGTCAAGGGCGACGTGCACGACATCGGCAAGAACATCGTCGGCGTCGTGCTCCGCTGCAACAACTTCGACGTGATCGACCTCGGCGTGATGGTGCCGGCGCAGAAGATCCTCGACACCGCGATCGCCGAGAAGGCGGACATGATCGGGCTGTCCGGCCTGATCACGCCGTCGCTGGAGGAGATGAGCCACGTCGCGCGCGAGATGCAGCGCCAGGAGTTCGCGCTGCCTCTGCTGATCGGCGGCGCGACGACCTCGCGCGCGCACACGGCGCTGAAGATCGAGCCGCACTACAAGGCGCCGACGGTATGGGTCAAGGACGCCTCGCGCGCGGTCGGCGTGGCGCAGTCGCTGATCTCCAAGGAGCTGGTCGACGCGTTCATGGCGAAGATCCGCGCCGAGTACGCCGAGATCCGCGAACGCCACAAGGACCGCGGTGGCGCCAAGCGCCTGGTTCCGCTCGATAAGGCACGCGCGCAGCGCTTCGACGGCGGCTGGGCCGACTATGTGCCGCCGGCGCCGCGTACGCCCGGCGTCACGGTGTTCGACGACTACCCGCTCGCCGATCTGGTCGAGTTCATCGACTGGTCGCCGTTCTTCAACGCCTGGGAGCTGGCCGGGAAATTCCCGGCGATCCTCGAAGACCCCGTCGTCGGCGCGCAGGCCACCGAGCTGTACCGCGACGCGCGCGCGATGCTCGACAAGATCATCGCGCAGAAGTGGCTCAAGGCCAGCGGCGTGATCGGGTTCTGGCGCGCGAACAGCGTCGGTGATGACGTGGTGCTCCTGACGGAGCACCGGGAATCGGGAATCGGGAACCGGGAATCGGATGAAGCGGCTTCCGCTCCTCCCCATTCCCTGCATTTCTTGCGCCAGCAAGTCGACAAGCCGGTCGAGCGGCCGGACTTCTGCCTGGCCGACTTCGTCGCGCCGAAGGATTGCGGGCGCGAGGACTGGATCGGCGCGTTCGCCGTCACCGCCGGCATCGGCATCGACGAGCACGTCGCGCGTTTCGAGCGCGACCACGACGACTATTCGGCGATCCTGCTGAAGGCCTTGGCCGACCGCCTCGCCGAAGCCTTCGCCGAGCACCTGCACCAGCGTGTGCGGCGCGAATTCTGGGGCTACGCGGCCGACGAGGCGCTCGACAACGAGGCCTTGATCGCCGAAAAGTACCGCGGCATCCGTCCCGCCCCCGGTTATCCGGCCTGCCCGGACCACACCGAAAAGGCGGCGCTGTTCCGCCTGCTCGACGCGACGGCCAACGCCGGCATCTCGATCACCGAGAGCTTCGCGATGCTGCCGACCGCGGCCGTCTCGGGCTGGTACTTCTCGCACCCGCAGAGCCAGTATTTCGTGGTCGGCCGCCTGACCAAGGAACAGGTCGAGGACTACGCCCGGCGCAAGGGCTGGTCACTGGCCGAGGCCGAGCGCTGGCTGGCGCCGAACCTCGACTACGATCCCGACTGACGCCGGGCAGGCCTTCCTGCCGGCGAGCTTGCAGGCCAGCACGTAGTCGCCCGGCCGGCCGATCCAGCCGTGCCCGCCGGCGACCCGCCGCACGGCCTGCGCGCCCCTGCCGTCGAGACAGGTCATGGGCATCGCCTGCCTGCCGGCGGGGGATGCGCGCCGCCCACGCGGAAGAAGCGCCGACGTCGACCGCGCTGCGGACGCCGCCGTGCCCGCGCGTTTCAGCTTGCATTCGCCTCGCGCTGCAGGCTTCGATCCTTGCGGTGGCGGAAGTCGACGACGAGGTTGTAGACCGACACGAAGGCCGGGAACAGATTCGAGAGCACGCCGACCGAATCGTTCTTGCCGAACGTGAAATAGCACACCAGCAGCACGCTGCCGAACACCGACAGCCACCAGAACGCGCGCGGCATGTGCACGCGCTTGAGCTTCTTGGTCGCGTACATCTGCACGAACCAGCGGCTGGTGAACAGGAACACGCCGAGGTAGCCGACGATCTTCCAGGGCGTGACCGTGATGCCGTGCAAGGTCACCAATACTTCATTCATGGGCGTGGCTCGCCATTGGGTCGAAGAAAATCGGGCGGCAGCATGCCGCGCGGCCCTTTCGGGACCGTTTCGCGGCGGAAAGGTTCGGCGGCGCGGCAACCCGCCGCGCCGGGATCAGCGCGAGCGCTTGGCCAGCCAGTCGTGGATCGCCGCCGGCACCTCGCGCTGCGCGCGGCCGGACACGTAGATGCCGATGTGGCCGCCGCGGAAGGCGATCTGCGTGTAGTCGTCGGTGCCGACGTGGTCGGCCAGCACGCGCGACGCCGACGGCGGCACCAGATGGTCCTGCTCGGCGAACACGTTCAGTACCGGCATCGTGACGTTGCCCAGGTGCACTTCGTGCGGGCCGATCTTCAGGCCGCCCTTGACCAGCTTGTTGCCCTGGTAGAAGTCCTTGATGAACTGGCGGAATGCCTCGCCCGCCTGGTCGGGCGAGTCGAAGATCCACTTCTCCATGCGCAGGAAATTTTCCAGCTCCGCCTTGTCGTCGAGGATGTCGACCAGGCCGATGTACTTCTGCTGGTTCAGCCGCACCGGCTTGAGCATCAGGTAGCACAGGTTCATCAGGTCGGCCGGCACGTTGCCGAGCGTGTCGACGAACAGGTCCACGTCCAGCTGCCGCGTCCAGTTCGACAGCATGTTCTCCGGCGTGTGGAAATCCACCGGCGTGACCATCGTGATCAGGTTCCTGATCTTGTCCGCGTGCGTGGAGGCGTAGCACAGCGAGAACGCCCCGCCCTGGCAGATGCCGAGCAGGTTGATCTTGTCGACGCCCGCGTGCGCGGCGACCGCGTTGACGGAACGGTCGATGTAGCCGTTGATGTAGTCGTCGAGCGTCAGCCAGCGGTCGGCCAGGTCCGGATAGCCCCAGTCGATCAGATAGACGTCCTCGCCCTGCGCAAGGAGATTCTTGACCAGCGAGCGGTCGTCCTGCAGGTCGACCATGTACGGGCGGTTGACCAGCGCGTAGACGATCAGGATCGGCACCTTGGCGGTCGGCGTCCGCTCGCCCTTGAAGCGATAGACGACGAGCTTGTCCTCACGGTAGACCGCTTCCTTGGCCGTGACGCCGAAATCGACGTCGTCGACCTCGCGCAAGGTCTGCAGGGCGGCGGCGAGCTTGCGCTGCGTGGTCAGGACTTCGTCGATCGCCTTGGTCGGCTCGATCTTGATCGGAAACATGAAAGGCCCTCGGCTGGACGTTCAGGCGCGCTCAGCGCTTCTTCTTCGACTTCGCCGCTTGCGCGGACTTTTTCTTCCCGCGGCCGAGCGAAGCGTCGGCGAACTTGGCGATGCGCGAGGAAAAATTGCCCGGCGCCACTGCAGCGACCGCTCGCCGGGCCTTCTTCTCCGGTTCGGCCTTCGGGCGCGCCGGGCGCTCCTTCGCGCGCGTGTGCGCGGCGCGCGGCGGCGGCGGCTCGGGCGCCTTATCCTCGGCCGCACGGCCGCCGCCGGCACGCTTGCCGGCCGCTTTCAGCGCGGCAACTTCGTCGCGCAGCCGCGCGACCTCGCGCGCCAGGCCGTCGTCGCCGCGGGCGCGCAGCTCGCGGCGCAGCGCCTGCAGGCGCTCGCCGATGTTGTTCAGCTCGGTGCGCGTGGGCATGCCCAGATCGACCGCGACGCGCTCGACCTCCTGCTGGATCTGAGAACGCACGCGCATCTGCGCGTTGACCAGCGCCCCATAGACTTCGCGGAACTCGGTCGACAGCGCGACTTCCGCGTAGCCCTCCTCCGCCGCGTCGACCCACAGGTCGTACAGTGCGCGCAGAGAATCGATCTGGCGCCCGGGCTGCTCGCGCTCGGTGAGCTTGCCTTCGAACAGCTCGAATCCGCGCTGGCTCGCCTTCAGCATCAGCGCGTTGTAGCGCGCCATCTGCTCCTGGCACTCGACCCAGGCGACGGCCATCTTCTGGTAGTGCTCCTGGTGCTCGCGGGCCAGGCCGAACGCCGGCAGGCTGAGCCAGCTCTTGAGTTCACCCGCATCCGCGGCCGGAGGGCGCAGGGAACCCAGCGTGTTGAAAATCGCCGCGTAGCCGCCGCCGTGGACCGGCATCTCGCGCATGGCGCGCAGCAGATCGCTGCCGAAGGGCATCGACTCGGCTCCGGGGATGCCGAAACCGGAGCGGAAGGTCTCGCTCCAGGCCGGGCCGCCGGTTCCGGCATTGGCCGCCGCGGCGAGCGCCGACTGCATGAAAGCCGCATAGCCCTTCGCACTGTCGATGATGCGCTCGATCGTCTCGCCCTGCGTCCCGCCGCCGGAGGCGAACAGGCGCGCCCACTGCTCGAAGCCGTCGTGCCAGGGCGACGCCGGCGCCTGTGGCGCGGCGCCCGCCTGGCGCGCCATGTCCTGCCACGCATTCATCATGTTGCGCGAAAATCCCTGCCATTGATTCAACCAATCGGGATTCGGCGACTGACCCATGGGGGCTCCTCGATGCGCGTGCAGGCGGAAGTCCCATCATAGTGCACGCACGTGACGCGCGCGCTATCGCCCGGGGAAAGCGCGGCGGATCAGCCCTTGGCGCGCACGGCCCGCACCGGGATGGAGCGGTTGCGCGTGTAGACGTAGACGGTCGCCGGCGGCATGTTCAGCCAGGTCATGCTCGCGCGCCGCACGCTCAGGTCCATCTCGGCCAGAAGATCGCGCGGCAGCGGGCTCGAGGGGCCGTAGGTGAACTGGATCAGCGGACGATCCGGGCCGAGCACGTCGAAGATCGCGCGCAGGATCGCCTGCTGGATCGGACGCGGCATCGCCAGGAAGCCGAGGCCGCTGACCACCGCGTCCACGCCTTCGCCGATCTCGAAGCCCGACTGCCGGGTCAGCTCGACCAGGTCGCGCGCATCGCCGTTGACGATGCGCACGCCGTCGAAACGCTCGCTCAGCCACTCGGCCAGCTCGGTGTTCAGCTCGACCACGAGCAGATCGTCGGGCGCGATGCCCCGATCGAGCAGCGCGCGCGTGAACACGCCGGTACCGGCGCCGAGTTCGATCACCCGCCGCGCCCCCGGCGGCAGCTGCGCGACCATGCGCCGCGCCAGTTGCCGGCTGGACGGTGCCAGCGACGCCATCGCCCGCGGATTCTTCAACCACTGGCGGAAGAACGTCCAAGCGGCCGGCCCTTCGGCTGCCGTGCGCGTGGAAGGTCGCCTGGAGTGTTCGCTCATGCACCGATCCGTTGACATCAACACGTCATGATAACGCGACCGTGCCCCACCCCGCCCAGCCTCCCGGCCGTTTGGCTTCACTGAAAAGCGCGGCCCGGCCTCCCAGCCCGTTCGCTTCACCTGAAAAGCCGGCCCAGCCCTTCAACCGGCCGGCTTCACATGAAAAGTGCGGCCAGGGACGGCCGCGCTGGACTCCAAGACCACGCAAGGCCACAAAGGTGGCCTTGCGCGGACCGAAGCAGCGATCAAGGACGAGCGCACAAAAAAGAAACCCCGCGACGACCAGGGGAAATCGTCGCGGGGCGGGTACGCTAGCGGCGGGGAAGGGGGAGGGGTGCGCCGCCAGCGCAGACGGTGATCAGCGGCGGTAGCCGCGATCGTAGTAGGAAGCCCGGTGGTAGCCGCGATCGTAGCTGCGGTACCCACGGTCGTAACGGTCGTAGTTGCGATAGCCGCGGTCGTAGTGAGCGCGCCGATACGTGGTGCGATAGTACGGGCGATCGTAATAGTACGAACCGTAATAAGCCGGGTAACTGTAATAAGCCGGACTGTAATAGGCCGGACGGTAGTACGCCGGAGCGTAGTACGACGAATAGTAGCCCCCACCGTAGTACCCGTGACCCCAACCGGAGTTGGAATAGCCGATGCCGACGCCGGGATATCCGAAATTGAGCGAAACGTTCCAGTGACCGTGGTGGTGACCGCGCGCGAACGACGCCGGCGCGAACACGAGCCCTGCGGTGATCAGCAGGCCGAGCACGACGAGACGAAGCGGGTTGCGGGAAACAGTCATGGGACAGGCCCTTCCGAATTACGATTCGCATGCTGCGTGCGAACGCCTGAATCGTGACTGAAATTTCGCGCGGGCGAGTTAAGAATCCGCTCAGCGCGCGGAACCACGACGCAATTCGTAGCAACGATGAATTCGCGCGTTGCGCGCGAAGTCCGGCGGAATGGTGGAAACCGTGATGTCCTTCACGTCGAACGCACTCGACAAACCTTCGTCGAGCGTGAAACGGCGCAAATTGTTCGAAAAAACGATCAGCCCGTCCGCCGCAAGGCGCTCGCCGCACAGCGCGAGCAATTGCGCATGGTCGCGCTGGACGTCGAAATCGTCGGCGCGCTTGGAATTGGAGAAGGTCGGCGGGTCGACGAAGATCAGGTCGTACTCGCCGCGATCGTGGCGCAGCCATTCCAGCACGTCGGCCTGCACGAGCCGGTGCGACGGCCCGCCGAACCCGTTCAGCGTGAAGTTGCGCGCGGCCCATTCCAGGTAGGTCGACGAGAGGTCGACGCTGGTGGTCGTACGTGCGCCGCCGGCCGCCGCGTGCACGCTGGCGCTCGCGGTGTAGCAAAACAGGTTCAGGAACCGCGCACCGCGTGCCGCGGCGCGAATGCGCGCGCGCGCCGGCCGGTGGTCGAGGAACAGCCCGCTGTCGAGGTAGTCGAACAGGTTCACGCGGAACTTCAGCCCGCCCTCCTCCACCACCAGGAACTCGTCGCGGCGTTCCAAACGCCCGTATTTGGAGCCGCCCTTGGCCCGATAGCGCGTCTTCAGAGCGATGCGTTCGCGCGGCACGCCCAGGGCGGCGCCCGCGCCGCGCACCAGATCGCGCAGCCGGTCGCGCGCGACCGCCTCGGGTATCTCGCGCGGCGGGGCGTATTCCTGCACGTGCAGCCAGGTCTGCGGGAAGGTCTCGTGCGACGGCGCGTCGTCGCGCGCGACGGCCGTGTAGACGTCGATCGCCGCGGCGTACTCGGGAATGTCGGCGTCGTAGACGCGGTAGCACGAAATTCCCTCGCGCTCGAAGCGCTTGCGCAGGTGACGCTGGCTCTTGGTGATGCGGTTGGCCACCGCCTGCGCGCCCTCCGAAAGCGGCTTCTCGACGTGCTCGCGCGGCGCGGTCTCGGCCAGATCGAACGTCAGCAGGCGGCACTCGAGCGCACCGTTGTAGAGCGTGTAGCGCTTGTCCGCGCGCAGGCCCAGCGCATGGCCGAGCTCGTCGTCGGCGACGATGACACTCGCGCGCCAGCCGACGAACTCCGAACGCAGGCGCTCGCCGAAGGCGCGATACAGCGAAGCGAGCTGTGCGCGCTCGCCGAGCCGCTCGCCGTAGGGCGGATTGCAGATGACCAGACCGGGCGCGGCGGTTCCTTCCGGCCGGCGCAGGTGCTCGGCCGAATGCCGCGCCAGATGCACGAACCCGGCGACGCCGGCCGCCTGCGCGTTGCGCTTGGCCTCGTTCAGCACGCGCGGATCCTGGTCACTGCCGAAAAACACCGGGGAGAGCGCGCGCAAGCCCTCTTCCGCGCGCCGGTGCGCTTCGGCCTGCAGCGTTTCCCACAGCGCAGCGTCGTGGCCGCGCCAGCCGAGGAAGCCGAAGTAGTCGCGGCGCAGGCCCGGCGCGACGTCGGCCGCCATCAGCGCGGCCTCGATCGGCAGCGTGCCGGAACCGCACATCGGATCGACCAGCGCGCCGCCGGCCGCGGCGATCGCCGGCCAGCCCGCGCGCAGCAGCATCGCGCAGGCGAGGTTTTCCTTCAGCGGCGCCTCGCCCTGCCCCTGGCGCCAGCCGCGGCGATGCAGCGGCGTGCCGGCAAGGTCCAGCGAGACGGTGGCTCGCTGGCGGTGCAGCCGCACGTTCACGCGGATCGACGGCCGCTCCACGTCGACGTCCGGGCGCGTACCGGCCTCGCGCCGGAACTGGTCGACGATCGCGTCCTTGGTGCGCAGGGCGACGAACTGGGTGTTGTTCAGTGCGCTCGAGCCGCCGACCGCGTCGACAGCGAAGCGGCCGTCGGCGGCGAGGTGCGCGGACCAGTCGATCGCCTGCACGCCGGCGTAGAGCGCATCCGCGTCGGCGGCGTCGAATTCCGCCAGATGCAGCAGCACGCGGCTGGCCAGGCGCGACCACAGGCAGGCGCGATAGGCCAGCTCGAGCGAGCCGGTGAAGTGCACGCCGGCGAGGGCCTCGCGCGCTTCCTCGGCACCGAGCGCGCGCAACTCGTCGCGCAGCAGGTATTCGAGTCCCTTCGGGCAGGTCGCGAACAGTTCCGGCACGTCAGTGGAGCCCGCTCAGGAACCGGCGGAACAGCTCGGCGCATTCGGACACGTGCGCACCGAGGCGATGGTCGTCGTCGACCAGGTGCAGCGCCGCCGCGCGCTCGCGCGCGAAGTCGATCGCCGCGTCCACCGGGCAGACCTCGTCACGCCAGCCGTGCACCAGCGCGATCGGCACCGCCGCCGCGCGGAACGGCTGCGGATAACCGGGGATGCCGGTGGGCAGCGCGAGCAGGAACAGGCCGGCGCTGGGCCGCGCCACGGAGGCCGGTCCGGACACGAAGGCGCCCATGCTGGAACCGGCGAACACCACGCGTCCCTCGGCCGGCGCATGCGCCAGCGCCCGCGCGATGCGCGCGTCGATTTCGCGCGGATCGCGCGTGGCGTCGAGGTCGCGGTAGTCCGGACGCACCTCGGCCCAGCCGAGCGCCACGGCGACCTCGGCCAGCGCACTGACCTTGGTCGCCTGCGGGCCGCTTTCCAGGCCGTGCGAGAGGATGACCGTGCCTTTCATGGGAATGGGGAATCGGGAGTGGGGAATCGCGAAAGCATAGCGGCACTTCGCCCCAGGGGGCGAAAACTTGTAGCCTTCCGCACCCGCCGATTCCCGATTCCCCATTCCCGGCCGTTGCCCATGCCCGCACTCGTCATCCACGACTGGCCGCTGCCGTACGAGGAACGCCTGGCCGCGCGGCCGTCGGCGGCGATCGACCTCGTCGTGATCCACTGCACCGAGCTGCCGGACATGACGCTGGCGCGCGAATTCGGCGAGCGCATCCACTACGAAGGCTCGCGCACCGGCAACAGCGGCCACTACTACATCGACACCGACGGCGCAGTGTCGCGCTTCGTCGGCGACCTGCGCGTGGCCAACCACACCTACAGCTACAACCCGCGCTCGATCGGCATCGAGCTGGTCAACCTCGGCCGCTATCCGCATTGGGGCGACAGCCGCCACCAGGAATTCAGCGTGCCGTACACGCCCGAGCAGATCGCCTCGCTGCGCGCCCTGCTCGGCCGCCTGCGCCACGATCACGCGAACCTGCGCTGGATCGCCGGCCACGAGGACCTCGACCGCCGCCTCGAGCCGGCAAAGGACGATCCTTCGATCCTGCTGCGGCGGCGCCAAGACCCCGGCCCGCTGTTTCCGTGGGACGAGGTCGTTCCCGAGAGCGGGCTGGAGCGCCTGAAGCCGGAACCCTGAAACCGGGCCGCCGATCCTGCCGGCTATACTGGGCGGCCCTTTCCGCCCGATCCGCCCGATGGCCGCCCACGTCGAAGAACTGCTGACCCTGCTTCAGCTCGAACGCCTCGAGGACAACCTGTTCCGCGGCGAGAGCCGCGACATCGGCACGCGCTTCGTGTTCGGCGGGCAGGTGCTCGGCCAGGCGCTGTCGGCGGCGCAGCAGACCGTCGACGCCGACCGCGCCGCGCATTCGCTGCACGCCTACTTCCTGCGCGCCGGCGACATCGAGAAGCCGATCGTCTACAACGTCGAACGCACGCGCGACGGCGGCAGCTTTTCGGTGCGCCGGGTCACCGCGATCCAGCACGGCCAGCCGATCTTCAATTTCTCGGCCTCGTTCCAGGTCGCCGAGACCGGCGTCGAGCACCAGGTGTCGATGCCCGAAGTGCCCAAGGCGGCCGACCTCGACCCGCCCAAGCCGCTGTCCGCCGATGAGCTCGCCAAGCTGCCGCCGAAGCTGCAGCGCTGGTTCGGCCGCGGCGGCCCGTTCGAGTTCCGCCACGTCTACCCGCGCGACGAGCTGAAGCCGGCCAAGCGCCCGCCGCAGCAGCAAGTCTGGTTCCGCCTGACCAGCCGCATCGCCGACGACGCGGTGCTGCATCGCGCCCTGCTCGCCTACGCCTCGGATTTCCACCTGATCGGCACCGCGATGCTGCCGCACGGCATCTCGTTCCTGCAGCGCAACGTGCAGGTGGCCAGCCTTGACCACGCGCTGTGGTTCCATCGGCCGTTCCGCGTCGACGAATGGCTGCTCTACGCCTGCGACAGCCCCACCGCGCAGGGCGGACGCGGCCTCGCGCGCGGCCTTTTCTACGACGAGAGCGGCCGCCTGGTCGCCTCGACGGCGCAGGAAGGCCTGATTCGCCTGCGCCCCGAAACCGCGTAGCATCGACCCATGCGCCAGATCTATACCTCGCCCCGCATGGAAAACATCCAGCGCGTCGTCGCGCTGATGGCCGAGAAGGGCATCCAGACCTCGATCGCGAACCGGCGCGCCTACCAGGGCTCGGACTGGAAGCGCTTCAGCTACACCGCGAAGGGCGATCGCGACTCCTGGCCGCAGGTATGCGTGGTGCGCTCGGAGGACCAGACCGCCGCGCGGCGGATCCTGCGTGACGCCGGGCTGGAACCGGCGACCCGCTTCGCCGACGAACTGGCCGCCGCACGCAGCGCCGGCGACGCCAGCGGCCACCGCCGCACCTCGACGCGGATCAAGCTGATCCTGCTCGCCCTGATCGGCGGCGTCGCGGCGCTGATCGCGATGACGATGCTGTCGCGCTGAGGCGGCGCGCTTCCTGAACCGCAGCGCGCCGGGACACGGCGGACGCCGCTCTCCCCGCCCGGCCCCCGGATGCGCCGCCGCGGCGAAACGCTAGAATGCGCCATGCGTTCGGATGTCGTCCGCCTGTTCCAGACCCTGCCGCATCCGTGCGGCTATTTCGACGAGCGCACCGCGCAGAACATCGTCATCGACCCGAGCGCGCCGCAGCTGCCGCAGATCTACGATCTGGCCGTGCAGCGCGGCTACCGCCGCGCCGGCGGCCACGTCTACCATCCGCAGTGCCAGGGCTGCAGCGCCTGCGTCGCCTGCCGCGTGCCGATCGCACGCTTCCGCCCCGACCGCAGCCAGCGCCGCTGCCTGGCGCGCAACGCCGACCTGTCGGTGCAGATCGTGCCGGCCGCCTACACCGACGAGTACTTCGCGCTCTACCGCACCTACCTGAGCGCGCGCCACCGCGACGGCGGCATGGACGACGCCCGGCCCGAGGACTTCGCACGCTTCCTGTACACCGCGTGGAGCCCGACCCGCTTCATCGAATTCCGCGACGGCGCACGCCTGCTCGCGCTCGCCGTCACCGACTTCTGCGCGGCGGGGCTTTCGGCCGTCTATACGTTCTTCGATCCGGAACACGAATCGCGCGGCCTGGGCACCTGCGCGATCCTGAACCAGATCCGCATCGCGCGCGAGCACGGCCTGCCGCATCTGTATCTGGGCTTCTGGATCGACGGCCATCCGAAGATGCACTACAAGTCGCGCTACCGGCCGCTGGAAATCCTGCGCGACAATGCGTGGCTCGACCTGGACGCCCCGGCCCGCTGAGTCCGCTGGCCTGCGCCCCGCGGCGCCAACCGCCTTCACCATCACGCCCGGCAACGGTGGCGCCTGGCTTTTTTCCGAGCCGGTCAGATGAATCCGATCTCGTGCTCGCCGTGCATCGACATGACGAGCTTCACCATCGACACCGGCACCATCAGTTCGAGTTCGAGCCGCTCGCCGTTCGGGCCCTTGCCGACCAGGGTCATGCCGAACAGCGGCCCGGCCGCGTCGATCTCCACGCAGACGATGTGCGGTCCGCCGGGCGTGTCGCGCAGGTACGGCTTGATCGCCTCGCCCAGCGCATCGAGCGCCTGCGGAAACAGGAAGACGGCGTAGTTCGGGGCATCGGTCATGCGGACGTTCCTGCGGTTGTGAGGGATGCCCGCTCAGGGCGAGATCGACAGGTGCGCGGCGGCACGCACGGCCTTGGCCACGGCCGCCTCGACGTCGGCATCGCGGGCGAGCGTGACCGCCATGCGGCGCTGGCCGTGGACCTCGGGCTTGCCGAACAGGCGCAGCATCGTATCGGGTTCGGCCAGCGCTTCGGCGACGCCGTGGTAGCGCGGCCGCGCGCCGTCGCCCTCGGCGAGCACGGCGCAGGAGGCCGAAGGTCCGAACGAGCGGATCGCCGGCACCGGCAGGCCGAGGATCGCGCGCGCGTGCAGCGCGAATTCGGACAGGTCCTGCGAGATCAGCGTGACGAGCCCGGTGTCGTGCGGGCGCGGGCTGACTTCCGAGAAGATCACCGCGTCGCCCTTGACGAAGAACTCGACGCCGAACACGCCGCGGCCGCCGAGCGCGGCGGTGATCGCCGCGGCCTGGCGCTCGGCTTCGGCCAGCGCCCGGTCGCTCATCGGCTGCGGCTGCCACGATTCGCGGTAGTCGCCCTTCTCCTGGCGATGCCCGATCGGCGCGCAGAAACGGGTGCCGCCGACGTGGCGCACCGTCAGCAGGGTGATCTCGTAGTCGAAGTCGACGAAGCCCTCGACGATGCAGCGCCCCTGCCCGGCGCGACCGCCGGACTGCGCGTAGTCCCAGGCCGCGTCGAGGCCGTGCTCGTCGCGGACGATGCTCTGGCCCTTGCCCGAGCTCGACATCACCGGCTTGATCACGAACGGCAGGCCGAGCGCGGCCACCGCCGCGCGGTATTCCTCGCGCGTGTCGACGAAACGGTACGGCGAGGTCGGCAGCTGCAATTCCTCGGCGGCGAGACGGCGGATGCCCTCGCGGTTCATCGTCAGCCAGGCCGCGCGCGCGGTCGGCACCACGCTCAGGCCCTGCTGCTCGAGTTCCATCAGGGTCGGCGTATGGATCGCCTCGATCTCGGGCACGACCAGGTCCGGACGCTCCAGCTCGATCACGCGGCGCAGCTGCGCGCCGTCGAGCATGTCGATCACGTGCGAGCGGTGCGCCACCTGCATCGCCGGCGCGTTGGCGTAGCGATCGACCGCGATCACCTCGACGGCGAGGCGCTGCAGCTCGATCGCCACCTCCTTGCCGAGTTCGCCCGATCCGAGCAGCAGCACGCGGATCGCGGTGTCGGTGTGCGGCGTGCCGAAATCTTTCATGCGGGGACTCGCGGGAAGGGGAGCGCGATTGTAATGAGGCGCCGGGCCGGCGGGGCAAACCGCTTCGCTCGCCTTCCCGGCCACGCCGGAACTACGTAAGGATTCGTGACTGCGCGCGGCGATTCACGCCCCCCGCACGCGCCGGCGGCCGCGGCTTGGCACAATGCGGCTTCCGCCAAGGGAAATCCGCATGCGCCGTCTCCTCCTCGCCGTCCTGCTCGCCTCGCCGTTGCTGGCCGGCGCCGCGCCGCCCGCGCATCAGTGGTTCACGGTCCTGCTCGACGGCCGCAAGATCGGCACCTTCGAATCCAAGCGCGAGGCGCACGGCAACCAGGTCGTGACGATGCAGCGGCTCGATCTGGTGCTCGACCGCGCCGGCACGCAGGTCACGCTCGGCAGCGCGGAGACCAGCACCGAAACGCGCGACGGCAAGCCTCTGTCCTTCCGCAGCGTGTCGCAGCTGTCGGGCAGCCAGACCGTGGTCGAGGGCACGCTGCGCGGCGGCACCCTGCACCTGGTCACGCGCAACGGCGGGCAGGCGCAGAAGCGCAGCCTGCCGTGGCCGAAGGGCGCGCTGCTGCCCGAAGGCGTGCGCCTGGCCGGCGTACGCGCCGGACTCGCCGCCGGCACGCAGTACAAGGCGCTGGCGTTCCAGCCGTCGAGCCTGGACACCGCCGAGCTGACCAGCATCGTCGGCGCCCGCGAGGACGTCGACCTGCCCGGCGGCCGCCGCGCCCTGAACCCGGTCGAGCAGACCCTGGCCTTTCCGGGCACGCCGATGAAGAGCCGCGCCTGGGTCGACGCGGACCAGACCGTGTACAAGCTGGCGATGCCGGTGATGGGCGTGGAGCTGGTCCTGCTCGCCTGCGATCGCGCCTGCGCGACCGCGCCGAACCAGGGCAGCGACGTGTTCGAGCGCACGCTGGTGACCTCGCCGCGTGCACTGGCGTCGACCGAACTCGCCGGAACGATGCGCTACACGCTGGCGTCGCGCGACACCGGCAAACCGCTGGCGCTGCCGGACACCGACGAGCAGCACGTCGAGCGGCGCGGCGACGAGTTCCTGGTGACCGTGCGCCGCGAGGCCGAGGCACGCGGCGAATCGGCGCCGGACAAGGACGACTACCTGCCCAACGACTGGCTGCAGAGCAAGTCGCCCGAGCTGGTCAAGCTGGCGCGCCACGCGGCCGGCGCGAACCGCGATCCGCTGGCGCAGATGCAGCGCGTGGAGACCTTCGTGCGCGGCTTCATCCGCAACAAGAGCCTGGGCGTCGGCTACGCCTCGGCGCTGGAAGTGGTGCGCAAGCCCGAGGGCGACTGCACCGAGCACGCCGTGCTCGTCGCCGCGCTCGGCCGTGCGCTGGGCATCGCCACGCGCGTCGTCGACGGCCTCGCCTACGCGCCCGGCTTCGCCGGCAAGGAGCAGGTGTTCGTGCCGCACGCCTGGGCACAGGCGTGGATCGACGGCCGCTGGCGCAGCTTCGACGCCGCCCTGTCCGGCTTCGACGCCGGGCACATCGCGCTGTCGGTCGGCGACGGCGATCCGTGGCGCTTCTACGCCGGCCTGGACATGCTCGGGCGCATCGAACTGCGCCGCGCCGAGGCGGTGACGCCGTAGCAGGCGTCGCCGCGCCGGTCGGTAGCCGTCGTCGATCGCCGGCACGCCACGGCAACGGGGCGAATCGACGCCAGCCGGCGCGCACCCAGCGCCCCGTTGCCGGAATCCGATCGAGCCGGCATCGGCGACGCGCGCTCGCGACTGGGCGCGCTTGCGGGCCTTCCGTTTTTTCCCGGACCACGATCCGCTGCGCAGATCGTCGACACCACATTTGGCGTTTGATATATTTTTGATATCTATTCGACGCACCAGGAGGCTCGTCATGAACGAGCGCAAAGCCTTTTCCGTTCCCGGCCTGCCGGTCGTGCTGGGCCTGATCGTGATCGCGATCGTCGCCTTCGTCTGGCTCGGCGACGGCCTGCAGCGCGGCGCGGCGCGGCCGCAAGGGATGGGCATCGTCGTGCTGCTGGTCGGCGCGCTCGCCTTCCTCGCCAAGGGCCTGTTCCAGGTGCAGCCGAACCAGGGCCAGGTCATGCAGCTGTTCGGCCGCTACGCCGGCAGCGTGCGCGACGCCGGCCTGCGCTGGACCAACCCGTTCTACTCGCGTCGCGCGATCAGCCTGCGCGTGCGCAATTTCGAATCCGGCAAGCTCAAGGTCAACGACAACGACGGCAATCCGATCGAGATCGCGGCCGTCGTCGTCTGGCAGGTGATCGACACCGCCGAGGCGGTGTTCCAGGTCGACGACTACGAGAACTTCGTGCGCATCCAGTCCGAATCGGCGCTGCGGCAGATGGCGCAGAGCTATCCGTACGATGCGCACGACGCCGACAAGCCTTCGCTGCGCAGCCACGGCGACGAGGTCAACGCGCATCTGCGCGACGAGATCCAGACGCGACTGGGCAAGGCCGGCGTGGAAGTCATCGAGGCACGCATCAGCCATCTCGCCTACGCGCAGGAAATCGCGCAGGCGATGCTGCAGCGCCAGCAGGCCGGCGCGATCATCGCCGCACGCACGCGCATCGTCGAAGGCGCCGTCAGCATGGTCGAGATGGCGCTGGCCGAACTGGGCAAGCGCGGCGTCGTCGACCTCGACAACGAACGCCGCGCGGCGATGGTCAGCAACCTGCTGGTGGTGCTGTGCGGCGACCGCTCGACGCAGCCGGTGGTCAATACGGGTTCCCTCTACACCGGCTGAGCGGCGTGAGCGAAAAGAAAGCCTACCCGCTGCGCATCAGCGCGCCCGTGCTCGAAGCGGTGCAGCGCTGGGCCGACGACGACCTGCGCTCGCTGAACGCGCAGATCGAATACCTGCTGCGCGACGCGCTGCGCAAGGCCGGCCGGCTGAAGCCGGCGCCGAAGCCGAAGGCGATCGAGGACGATTCCGCGTGAGCCGCTCGCCGCCTCAGCTGCGCATCGCTTTGCTGTTGGGCGTTGCCGGTGCCTGGGCAACGGCATTGCTCTTTCCGTACCTGCTCGCGCTGAAACCGGGCGCCCTCGCCGGCCTGCCGGTTACGCCCGGCGTGTTGATGTTGGCGCAATCGCTGCAAGCCGGCGTGATCGTGTTCCTGCTCGCCTGGGCCGGACTGAAACTCGGCGCGACGTCGGGCCTCGGCGCGCCGTGGCTCGCCGCCTGGCTCTACGCGCGCGCGCGCCCGGCTGCGGCGAACTGGCCGCTCGCGATCGCGCTCGGTGCGTCGGCCGCGGTGACGGTGCTCGTCGCGATCGCCGCGTTCGGCGCGCCGCTCGAGGCGATACGCACCCCGGCGCTCTGGAAAGGGCTGCTCGCCGCACCGTACGGTGCGATCGTCGAGGAGACTGCCTGCCGGGTCTTCCTGATGGGCAGTGTGGCTTGGCTGCTCGGCCGCTGCTGCGCCGGCGAAGCGAAGCCGTGGATCATGCCTGCCGCGATCGTCGTCGCCGCATTGCTGTTCGGTGCCGGCCACCTGCCGGCGGCCTCGCAGCTCGCCCCGTTGACGGCGGCAATCGTCGTTCGCGTGCTCGCCTACAACGCCATCGCCGGCCTCGCGTTCGGCTGGCTGTACTGGAAGCGCGGCCTCGAGCACGCCGTCCTCGCGCACCTCTGTGCCGACCTGGTCCTGCACGTCGCCGCGCCGGCGATGGCCTGAGGCCGCGACTCAGCGTCGATACATGCCCTCGTGATAGCGTTGGCGCCCTTCGACCGCGACGCATCGCGGCGCCCGTTCCTTCGGAGGTTGTCCATGTCGATCCGCGCCCTCGCCTGCCTGCTGCTGCTCGCCGTCGCCTCCGCCCAGGCCGCGACGCCGGCGAAGAAGAAGGCCGAACCCGCCGCCCCGCCGCAGGAGATCGACGTCGACGCGCTGGCGCGGGCGAAGGACGTCGGCGCGCAGACGCCGCCGGCCGACGGTGCGGCCGCCGAGGCGCCGCCGGCACAGGCCGAACCGGCAGCGGCCGAACCCGCTCCGGCCGAGCTCGCCGTCGAAGCCGCCGCCGCAGAGCCGGTGGCGACCGAGCATGCCTCGACGGAGAACGCCGCGGCCGAGAGTCCCGCCGCCAAGGTACCGAAGACCGCTGCCGAGCCGGGCAAGTCGCAGGACGCTCTCGCCCTGACGCCACCGATCGACGCGCAGGAGAAGCGGCTGGCGACGTCGTGCGAGTCGCGCTCCGCGAGCCTGCTCGACGCCGCCCAGAAGGGCGATTTCGCCACCGCGACGAAGGACTTCGACGCGAAGATGCGCGGCGCGATGCCGGCGCCCAAACTCAAGGAAACCTGGGGCCAGCTCGCGCAGTTCGGCGCACTGCAGGCGCGCGGCCAATCGCACCCCGCCAAGGGCGAGGGCTACTTCATCGTGATGACGCCGCTGATCTTCGAGAAGGCGACCCTGGTCGCGCAGATCGCCTGCGGCAGCGACGGTCGCATCGCCGGCTTCCACGTCAAGCCGCTGGCCGCCGCCCTGAAGCAGTGATCCGATGCGCGGCGCAGGCGCGCAGTCCGTGACTTCCTCGACGCCGCACGCGCCGCAGCCACCGGTGCGTTGCGACGCGCGGCAGCGGAGCGCGATCCTGCGCGAAGCCGAGCGCCTCGGCGTGCCGCGCGACTACGGCCGCCGGCGCGCGCTGCGCATCGTGCGCGAGCCGCGCGAGCTGGTCTGCGTCGGCGAGGACGTCCACGCGCGCCTTCAGTGGCTCGCGCCGCGCGCCGCGCGCGCCCTCGCCCGCATGCGCGCAGCCGCCGCGAACGACGGCATCGAGCTGCAGCTGGTGTCGGCGTTCCGCTCGGCCGAGTACCAGCTCGGCATTCTCCGCCGCAAGCTCGAACGCGGACAGACGGTCGAGGAGATCCTGCGCGTCAGCGCCGCACCCGGCTACAGCGAACACCACTCCGGCCGCGTCGTCGACCTGACCACGCCGGGATACGCCGCACTCGAGGAGGAGTTCGAGCGCTCGCCGGCGTTCGCGTGGCTGACGCGGCGGGCGCGCGAGTTCGGCTTCGTGCTGTCGTATCCGCGCGGCAACCGGCACGGCATCGCGTACGAGCCGTGGCACTGGTGCTGGCACGCGAAGCGTCGTTCCCGCAGCGCCGCCGCGTAGCGCCGCCGCGCTGCACGGCATCGGCGGCGGGCGCGCGGCCGCCGAACACCGGCGGATACTCAGTCGAAGCCGTCTCTGAAGATGATGTCGTCCGGCGCCTCCACTTCGACGGCGCCGATGTCGCACGTCGCAATGCCGTCGCCGTCACCGTCCTGGGGGCGCGCGATGCCACGGGCGTCGTTGCGGGCGCAGTTGGTGCCGCTGACGTCGCCGGCGTCGACCAGAGGACTTCCCACAAGCGGCAGGTGCACGGGCAGAGCCGAATCATACAAGCCGAGCGGCGACAGCTGAGGATCCACGCCGACCAGGTTGTACGCCGCACTGACCGTGCACGAACCGGGAACCTGTACCAGGTTGTCGATCGCCACGAGGTCGTGCTGCTCGTCCTGCTCGCAATCGGAAGGAGTCTCGGGATGGCCGAAGACGTGATTGCCGGCCAGCACGCTGTTGAACAGGCTCATCCTGTCGACCGGGCCGATCCACAGGCCGCCGCCCTTGGCGTCCGGCGCAAGTTCCCGGAACGTGTTTCCGACGATGCTGACGTTCTTCAGCACTCCGTTCTCGATGTCCTGCGCGTACAAGCCACCGGCACTCGTGCGCGAGCGATTCGCGCTGACCGTCGCGTTGAACAGCTGCAGATCGTACAGCCCGGTGACGGCCAGCCCGCCGCCGCCGCGCGCTTCGGCCTCCCCCGCATCGTTGACGGTGAAAGTCGACTCGCGCACCTCCAGGTTGTAGCGCTGCACGTACGCGCCGCCGCCCATTCCCGCCGCGCGATTGCCGGCCACCAGGCTCCGGATGAAGGAGGCCGCACCGAAGTGGACGGCAACGCCGCCGCCGTTGCCCGACGCGACGGAATCGGTGACAGCGACGCGCTCGAAGGCGACGTATCCGTGGTAGGCGAAGACCGCCCCGCCACTCTCTGCGGTACTGCCGTTCGTCAAGGTCAGGTCGTGCAGTCCCCACGTGAGAATCTGCAAGGTGTCGTCCTGCGACGGGAAAGTCATCACGCGCCCGTCCGCGGACGCGTCAATGACGGTCTCGCCCATCCCCGCGCCATAGAGATTCATGCCGCCGGGATGATGGGCGCCGAAGTCCAGTCCGCCGGGAACCAAGTAACGTCCGGCCGGGACGACGATGGCGCCCGGCTCGGCGATGGACCGGTTCACCGCCTCGCGCAGCGAGCAGTCCGTCTCGTCGCATTGCCCGTCGTCGCCGTCTTCGGTCTTGGTCACCCGATGCACGGCGCTGCGCGACATCGAGAACTCGAGCGAGGCGTCATCCGCGACGAACACGTAGGCCGCGACGAAGATGGAATAGGCGGTGTTGGCGCTCAGCTTCACGCCACGCAGGATCGATCCGCTTCCGATGCGAAGGCCGTCATCGTTGCAGCCGCCCGGCACGTCGACGAACGCTCCGGGCTCGCCCTCGTAGACGGCGAGCGCCGTGTCGTAGCCGCCCGTGTCGATGTCGACGTATTCGTCGGTGTCGCCGGTGACGAATCCGAACCACAGGCCGTAGTCGCCGGGATTGGCCGGATGGAACGACTGCCACCAGCAGAAGATGTCCGGATCGGTGTCGTCCGTGCTCGCGGTCGTCACGTCCGGCACGGTCGCCGAGAACGGCAGTTCGGTGATCGCCATGCGATCCGCCCAATGGTCGTTGGCCGGAGCGGCGTGGCCGATGCCGCAGGCGCCGCACGCGGCCGCGATCGTGCCGATGAGCCGGTAGATTCCTTTCATGAGATTCCCTGGCGAGTCGATTCGAACGGAAGCCCGCGCCGCGGCCCGGGACCGGGGTGGGTCCCCGCACGGCTGCGAGCGACGTCGGCGAAGAGCTCTCGGGGTGCCCGGCGACGCGCCGCCCGCAGGGTGCGGGGACCGGAGACGAATCTAGGGAGGGAGCCGGCGCCTGTCGGCACGAGCGGGTAACGTCGAGGTAACGACGAAGTAACGCGAACGGAAATCTAACCTTCTCTTCGTACTTTTTTCTTCGTAGACAACGCCCGTGCGGAAAAAAGCGAGTGCGCGCGCGACTCGGCCGGCGCCGCCGGAAGGCGGCGCCGGAGTCCGGATCAAGGTTCGAAGTTCAGCGTCGAGTCGGCGGCGGCGACCGCCGCGGCGGCCGGAATCGGCAGATCGTGGTAGTGGCCGGTCAGCCACAGCGGCAGCTGATCGGCGTAGTTCGGACTGCCGAGCACGCCGGAGTTGCCGCCCGGAATCACTTCCCAGGCACCGACCGTCGCCGTCATCTCGCCGACGAAGCGGCGCGCCGAACCGGAGCCGAACAGGAAGCCGTTGGCACCGTTCGCGCGCAGGTCGTAGTTGCCCACGTTGACGGTTTCCCAGGCGCCGTCGCGCGCGATGCCGGGCAGGCCTTCGGCGAGATCGGTGAAGCCGTACGGACTGGGAATGCCGTTCTGGCCCGGGATACTGAACGGTCCGCCGAGCGGATGGTCGAACACGATGCGGTGCAGGCGGCCCCAGCGGTAGTCGGCCAGGTTCGTCGAGCCGCCGAAGGCCGGCGCGAAGCCCTCCATGCCCAGCGCCTTCAACGACTCCGACAGGCTGCCGAGCAGGGCGAGATCGCGCGCGACGGACGCATCCTGCGCCGCCACGTCGGCGGAGCCGGCGAAGAACGGCAGTCCGGATGCGCCCCTGCCCTGCAGGGCATCGAAGTTCTCGAGCAGGAACTTAAGCCCGTTGAACGCGAGACCCGCGCTCGGCAGATGGTCGCCGAGCCCGGCGCTGGTCAGCGTCGCGTCGATCGTGCTGCGAAGGACTTGGCTGCGCCACGTCGCCCAGATCGTCGCGGCGACGCTGGCGTCGATTTCCGGCTGCCCCGGCGGCGCCAGCGCGAGCGGATTGTCGCCGGCGTCGTAGCCTTCGGCGATGCCGGTCGGCGTGGAGTAGTCCCAGGCGCGCAGGCGTTCGATCGCCTCCTCCACGCCCGGCGAGGCGGCCAGCTGCGCGAGCGCTTCCGGCGCCCCGCTCGCCTTCGCATGGTCGTAGGCCGCCAGCAGGTGCGGCAGGACCAGTTCCGCGTCGAGCGCCTTCGTGTTCGCCTGCAGCGCCTGCATGTCGGCCGGCGTGATCTTGTGCCCCGCCTCCTTGAAGGCCTGGATCTGGCGATCGATGCGGCCCATGCGCAGCGACGAGGCGCCGCCCCAGTCGAGGTAGTACAGGCCGCCGCCGGGGCGCAGCTGGTTGAGCGGATTGTTGTCGAGCGAGAAGCCGATCGGATCGTTGTTGGCGTTGGCGAAGTAGCCGCTGGCCGGATTGATCGTGAACGGCATTTCGTCCGCCGGCAGCACCTCGTACGGGGTGGCCTGATTCGACTGCCGGTTCGCGACCGGCATCCAGTCGTGCTTGAGCGCGCCGGAGCCGTCGCGGATCAGCCACGGCGGACGGCCGCCGCCGGGCGCACCGTCGGTCTGCAGGTCGGTACGGACCGGCGCCTCGGCGCTGGTGAAATAGGCGATGTTGCCGGCCGTGTCGGCGTAGGCAAAGTTCTGCGAGCCGAAGTCGAAATAGGTCAGCGCGTCGCGGAATTCGTCGAGGTTCGAGGCGCGGTTGATGCGGCGGAACGATTCGATCTCCTGCGTCGCGCCGAAGCCGGTGTAGGCGATCGACAGGCCCTGCGCGTTGGCGCTGTCGATCTGCACGATCGGGCCGTTGTTGCGCCGGGGCACGACCAGGGTGATCGCGCCGTCGCTGTAGCCGAGCGAGGTGTCGCGCACGACGTTGTCGGGCGTGCCATCCATGCGGTTGACGTAGTAGCTCTGGAAGATCCACTCCAGCGGCTCGTCGACACCGTCGTGCACGATCGCCACCGGCAGGCCGTAGGTGTTCAGGCGCAGCGTCTCCTGGAACACGTCGGTGACGTCGAGCGAGTTCGTCGTGGTGCCCCAGCACACGGTCTGGTTGCAGCCCTGGATCACGCCGGGCGCGCCGGGCACGGTCACGCCGGTCACGTCCATCGCCCGGCCGTCGCGCTGCTCGGTCGAGTACAGGTGCTGCTCCATGAACACCGGCGCCAGCGACAGGCTCAGGTGCGGGTCGTTCGACAGGATCGGCTTGCCCGAAGCGGTGAGCGAGCCGGAGACGACCCATTCGTTGCTGCCGATCGGCGTGTCGCGGCCGGCCAGCGCCTTCTCGAACAGCGGATTGCCGGCGATGCGCGCGCGGTAGTCGCGCGCGAGGCCGACGGTGACCGGATCGATGCGGCCGATCCGCTGCGCGGCTTCCGACTTCGGTGCCGCCGGTGCGCCCGCGGCGCCGGGCTGGAAGCCGGGAACCGTCACGCGGTCGTCGGCCGGCGCGGAACGATGCACGTCGCCGAAGAACAGCGCGGTGCCGTCGAAGCCGCCGGCCTCGCCGGCCTGCTGATAGGCGCCGAGCTGGATCGTCGCGTCGATGTCGAGATCGAACGAGAGCTGGTAGGCCAGGCCCTTGCCGACGCACAGCGTGTCGACCGGCGTCCACGGATCGGCGCGCGTGAGGTCGAGCGCGGCGTATTCGGGCGGTAGCGGATTCGTCGCCAGCCACTGGTTCACGCCGGCCGCGTAGGCGGCGATCCAGCCGCGCGTATCGTCGGACATCGCCGCCCAGCTGCGTTCGGCGGCGCGGCGCAGGCCGAGCGTGCGCGATTGCACGTCGTTGGCCAGCTGCGAAGCGCCGACCAGCGCGGACAGCGTGCCGCTGACCTGGCGCCGCGTGAGGTCCATCTGGAAGAAGCGCGCCTGCGCGTGCGCGTAGCCCTGCAGGAACGCGACATCGTCGTCGCTGCCGGCCTGGATCGTCGGCATGCCGCGCGAGTCGTAGGAAATCTTGCCGGGCCCGCTCAGCTGCGGGGCGGAAACGGTCTGCGCCTGCGACGGAAGCGAAAGCGCAAGGGCGACGGCGACGGGCAGCGCGCGCCGGAATGTGAACGTCAACATGAGAACCCCTTCTCGAATCCGATCGAACGATCGTTCGATTCGAGTATGCTCCCGAGTGCGCGAAATCCCGTTGTGCGTCGCATCGCGCAGCGCTTCGCACCGCGCGGTTCGAGGCGGCGGCGCGCACGGCGGAAAATCGCGACGCGGCCACGCCGCGTGCCCTTCCCCTGCATCGAGTCACCGCCATGCTCGCCAAGACCTACCCCTACTACCTCGCCAATCGCGCGCGTTCGCCGAACGCCGCGCTCGACGTGCGCGACAAGCATTCCGGCCGCGTCGCCACGCGCGTCGCCCTCGCCGACGCGAAAGCGATCGAGCGCGCCATCGCAGCCGCGGCGGACGCCGCCGCGCCGATGCGCAAGCTGCCGCCGTACGCGCGCCAGGCCGTGCTCGAACACTGCGTGGCGCGTTTCCGCGAACGCCACGACGAACTCGCCCTCGCGCTGTGCATCGAGGCCGGCAAGCCGATCCGCGACGCCGAGGGCGAGGTCACGCGCCTGATCGACACCTTCAAGGTCGCCGCCGAGGAAGCCGTGCGCATCGACGGCGAGGTGATGAACCTGGAAATCTCCGCGCGCGCCGCCGGCTATCGCGGCTTCGTGCAGCGCGTGCCGATCGGGCCGTGCTCGTTCATCACGCCGTTCAACTTCCCGCTGAACCTGGTCGCGCACAAGGTCGCGCCGGCGATCGCCGCCGGCTGCCCGTTCGTGCTCAAGCCGTCGGAGAAGACGCCGGTCGGCGCGCTGATCATCGGCGAGATCCTGGCCGAGACCGACCTGCCGAAGGGCGCCTTCTCGATCCTGCCCTGCCGCATCGAGGACGCCGGCCCGTTCGTCAGCGACGAACGCCTGAAGCTGCTCTCGTTCACCGGCGGACAGGTCGGCTGGGAACTCAAGGCGAAGGCCGGGCGCAAGAAGGTCGTGCTCGAACTCGGCGGCAACGCGGCCGCGATCGTCGACGCGGACCAGCGCGCGAGTCTGGATCGCGTCGTCGAGCGGCTGATCTTCGGTGCGTACTACCAGTCCGGCCAGAGCTGCATCAAGGTGCAGCGCATCTTCGCGCACGAGTCGCTGTACGCCGAGCTGCGCAAGCGCTTCGTCGCCGCGACGAAGCGGCTCAAGGTCGGCGACCCGAAGCGCCGCGACACCTTCCTCGGCCCGCTGATCGACGAGGCCAGCGCGAAGCGGCTGGAGGAATGGATAGGCGAGGCACGCAAGGCCGGCGCGAAGCTGCTGTGCGGCGGACGGCGCGAAAGCAACCGCCTCGAGGCCAGCGTGCTCGAGAACGTGCCGCGCGAGGCCAGGCTCAATGCGCTCGAAGCGTTCGGCCCCGTCGTCACGCTCGCCCCGTTCGCCGATTTCGACGAGGCGCTCGCACGCGTCAACGACTCCGACTACGGCCTGCAGGCCGGCGTGTTCACCCACGATCTGGCGCACGCGATGCGCGCGTGGGACGAGCTGGAAACCGGCGGCGTCGTGGTCAACGACGTACCAAGCTTCCGCGTCGACAACATGCCCTACGGCGGCGTGAAGCGCTCCGGCCTGGGCCGCGAAGGCGTGCGCTACGCGATGGAGGACATGACCGAGCGGCGGCTGATGGTGCTGCGCGAAGGCTAGACCTTCAAAAGCCGCGCGAGAAGTTCTCGAAGGCGCGGCGAATGCCGCTCCCGACTGCAGGTTCGCCCGCGAGCAGTTCCCTCTGCGCAGCCATCTCCTCCTCGACGGCGCCGATCAGGAATTGGATGCGCCGGCGGGGTTCGGCCACGCCGCAGCGCTCGCCGAAGTCGAGCAGGTGCAGGCGCGCGGCGAAGAAGCTCTTGGAGCCGCCGAGCGTCAGCGCGAGGCTGTCTTGGGGAATGTAGGCAGTCGTGTTGACGACGTCGTAGGCCGGTGCCGCCCACACGTCCTCCGACGTCGGATCCGTGTAGAGCACGCCGAAATTCTTCAGGTGCGCATCGCCGTTGCCGAGGATGCACGACAGCGCGATCTGGTCGAACAACTGCGCCAGGGCGGCGAGGCGGCGTTGCGGAGCGCAAAACATCTCGACGACGCGCGCGACCTGCTCGTAACTCCCTTCGTATTTCTGCGCGGCGCCCTTGCCCATCAACACCGCCATTTCCTCGAAGCCGAGCGCGGCGCCGTCGGCAGCACGGTCGAAGCGACGCATGACGAACAGTTCGCGATCGGCGGACAGAAAGAACTCCGGCACCGGCACGCCGGCGCGGCGCAGTGCGCACATGCAGACGAACTCGTTGACCGCCAGGCCCGGGTAGTCGCCGCCGCCGCTCTTCACGATCAGGTCCGACGTCGCCAGCGAGACCTTTCCCGGCGGCAACGCCTCGGGCACCAGCAGCTTCGGCTGCACGCCCGAGATTCCCGTGCGGAACAAATAGCGCTGCGCCAGCTCGTCGAACAGGCTGCCCGCGCCTTCCCAGGCCAGAATCTCCTCCAGCCGCTCGCCACGCCCCTCGCCGGGCGCCAGGCCGAGAGCCTTCGATAGGTCTTCCGGCGCCTCCACGCGGACGCGCCCGATCGAGGCCTCGCGTCCGGTCAGCGCCAGCAGCAGCATCGGATCGACCGGTGCGGCCTTCGCCACGCGGTTGCGCAGGCGCTCCAGCACGTAGCCTTCCGGCAGGTTCATCTGGAAGATCGGATGCAGTTCGCGGCTCTCGTACTGCGCGATGCGGTACGGCATCAACAGGCTGATCTCCGCGGCGCGCGAGGCCTCGCGCACGTAGCCGAACAGGAATCGACCGTCCTCCTGCGCCAGCGTGCCGCTCGCGCCTTGCGGCGTCGCGACGGCGAGGTGGTTGATCGCGAGCGGGTTACGGCCGGCCGTCATCGAGAAGCCCTGGCATTTCCTCGAGCGTCGGACGCCGCGCCGGCGACAGCGCGAACTCGAAGCCGAGCGCGGCGGCGACGGCGGCGTAGGCGCCGACCGATACGGAAGCGTCGCCCTGCTCGATCTGGATGATCTTCAGGCGCGGCAGGCCGGCCAGGGCGGCGAGATTGGCCTGGGTCAGGCCGCGATTCCGGCGTGCCGTGCGCAAGGCCGTGCCGAACCGGGCGAGCAACGTCTGCGTATCCATGTATCGAATACTAGACATTCAATACTAAATGTCAAGAATTCGATACATTTCCCCGTTGCGACTGCCTTCTCGTCCGCTGATCGCTCAGGAGAACGGATCGCGCAGGACGATGTTGGCGTCGCGGTCCGGACCGGTGCTGACGATCGCCAGCGGGCATCCGGCCAGTTCCTCGAGCGCGCGCAGGTAGGCGCGCGCGGCCGGCGGCAGCTTGTCCCACTCGGTGATGCCGTGGGTGGATTCCTGCCAGCCCGGGAATTCGAGGTAGACCGGCGTGCACTCCTCCCAGCCGGCGGCGTCCAGCGGCGCGTATTCGGTGCGCTTGCCGCGGTATTCGTAGGCGATGCAGATGTTGAGCTTGTCCATCCCGTCGAGGATGTCGAGCTTGGTGATGCACAGGCCGGTGATGCCGTTGATCGCGACCGCGCGCTTGAGCGCGACGATGTCCATCCAGCCGCAGCGGCGCGGACGCCCGGTCGAGGCGCCGTATTCCTGGCCGCGGTCGCGGATGCCCTGGCCGATCTCGTCGTGCAGCTCGGTCGGGAACGGACCGCCGCCGACGCGCGTCGCGTAGGCCTTGGCGATGCCGAGCACGTAGTCGATCGTGTCCGCGCCGACGCCGGTGCCGGCCAGCGCGCCGCCGATGGTGGTGTTCGACGAGGTCACGTACGGATAGGTGCCGTGGTCGATGTCGAGCAGCGCGCCCTGCGCGCCCTCGAACAGCACGCGCTTGCCCTGCTTGCGCAGCTCGTGCAGCAGGCCGGCGACGTCGGATTTCATCGGCTCGACGTATTCGCCGAACGCCAGCGCTTCGTCGTAGGTCTGCTGGAAATCGATCGCCTCGGCGCCGAGGTACTGGGTCAGCACGAAGTTGTGGTAGTCCAGCGCCGTGCGCAGAAGCTCGCCGAGCTGCTCGGGATAGTGCAGGTCGGCGACGCGGATGCCGCGGCGCGCGACCTTGTCCTCGTAGGCCGGGCCGATGCCGCGACCGGTGGTGCCGATCGCCTTGCCGCCGGCGGCCTTCTCGCGCGCCTGATCGAGCGCGATGTGGTACGGCATGATCAGCGGCGTCGCCGGGCTGATCTTCAGACGCGACCGCACGTCGATGCCGCTCGCCTCGAGCTCTTCGATCTCCTTGCGCAGCGCAGCCGGCGAGAGCACCACGCCGTTGCCGATCAGGCACAGCGCGTCGTCGCGCAGGATGCCGGACGGAATCAGGTGCAGGACGGTCTTCTTGCCCTTGATGACCAGGGTGTGGCCCGCGTTATGGCCGCCCTGGAAGCGCACGACCGCGCCGATGTCCTGCGTCAGCAGGTCGACGATCTTGCCCTTGCCTTCGTCGCCCCACTGCGCGCCGAGAATTACGACTGACTTGCCCATGATTTCCTCAGCGAGAGACTTCCAACCATTCTTGAACCGGCCTCCGGAAACGGGGCGCTTTCGCACACACCCAACCTCCAATCCCGGCTCCGCTCAATGCACGACCTTCAGCGCGATCAGGCCGACCAGCACCATCGCGCCGCCGATCATACGCATCGAACGTGGATCGATTTGTTGCATCTGTTCGGCCATGCGTTTCCACAGGCGCGGGGCGGCGAACAGGAATAGGCCCTCGAACACGAGGACCAGGCACAGCGCCGCGGCCAGCTCGCTCACTTGCTTTCTTGCAGATAACGCAGGAACTCGGTCTTCGGATCGAGCACGAGCATGCCGTTCGGCGTCGCGAACGCCTCGCGGTACGCCTCCAGGCTGCGATAGAACGCGTAGAACTCGGCATCGCGCCCGTACGCGGCCGCATACGCCTGCGAGGCCGCAGCGTCGCCCTCGCCGCGCGTCTTCTCCGCGTCGCGGTAGGCCTCGGCGTTGATCACCTGCACCTGGCGGTCGGCGTCGGCCTTGATCGTGCGTGACACTTCCTCGCCTTCGGCGCGCAGCTGGTTGGCGACCTTCTTGCGCTCCGAGCGCATGCGCTCGTAGACCGAGCCGATCACGGTGCCGTCCTCGGGCAGGTCGATGCGCTTGATGCGCAGGTCGATGACCTCGATGCCGAGTCCTTCGGTGGCGCGGTTCGCCTCGGTGATCAGGCTCTGGGTGAGGTCGGAGCGACCGCCGGAAACCAGCTCCTGCAGGGTCTTGGAATTGACCGCGGTACGCAGGCCGTCCATCACGAACGGCACCACGCGCTTCTGCGCCAGCCCTTCGTCGCCGGCGACCGAGACGTAGAACTTGGCCGCGTCGGCAATGCGCCACTTGACGAAGAAGTCGATGTTGACGTCCTTCTTCTCCGACGTCAGGTAGCGCTCGGGCGCCGACTCGAGCGTCAGGATGCGCTTGTCGAAGCGCTGCACCTGCTGCATCAGCGGAATCTTGAAATGCAGCCCCGGATCGTAGCTGCTCTTCACGATGCGGCCGAACTGCAGCAGGATCGCGGTCTGGTCGGCACGCACGACGAACGCCGAGCTGGCCGCGATGAACAGCGCCGCCAGCACGATTACCACGGTAGCCAAACGCATCAGCGGCCTCCCTTGCCGGTTTCCGGCGATACCACCGTGGTGCCCGCGGCGCCCGGCACGACGGCGCGGACCTCCGGCGAGGCCGGCAGCGAAAGAATGTTCTTGCCGGCGGAGAAATCGATGATCTTCGGCGTCTGCGAGAGCACTTCCTGCATCGTTTCCAGGTACATGCGCTTGCGCGTGACCTCCGGCGCGAGGCGGTACTGCCCCTGCACCAGGTTGAAGCGCTGCGCGTCGCCCTCGGCGCGCGCGATGCGCTCGCTCTTGTAGCCTTCGGCCTCGGCGCGTGCGGTCGCGGCGTCGCCGCGCGCCTCGGGCACCACCTTGCTGGCGTAGGCCTTGGCTTCCTCTTCCAGCCGCTGCTTGTCCTGCAGCGCGCGGCTGGCATCGTCGAACGCGTCCTTGACCTCCTGCGGCGGGCGCACGTTCTGGAAGTTCAGCGCGTTCACCGTCAGTCCGGTCTTGTACTGGTCCAGCGTCGCCTGCAGCTGCTGCTTGGCGCGCGTGATCAGCTCCGCGCGCTGGCCGGACAGGATGGTGTCCATCGTGCTGCCGCCGACGACCGAACGCACCGCGCTCTCGGCGGCCTGGCCGAGCGTGCCGTCCGGATCGCGCACGCCGAACAGCACCTTCTGCGGATCGGTGACGAGGTACTGCACGTTGAAGTCGATCAGCACGATGTTCTCGTCGCGGGTTAGCATGCGGACCTGCGCGTTGGTCGTGCGCACGCCGCCGACGTTGACCTTGTAGAGCGTCTCGATCGGCCGCGGCAGCTTGAAGTTGATGCCCGGCGTCATCAGGCGCGCGACCTCGCCGAAGCGCAGCACGACGCCCGACTCGCCGGCCTTGATCAGCGCCACGCTGTCGAACGCCAGCCACACCAGCAGCATCGCCACCACGGCCACGCCGGGACCGCCGCCGCCACCGCCGAACAGGCGGTTGAAGAATTCGCGCAGGCGCCGGGTCAGCGCGTCCAGATCCGGGCCGCCGCCGTTGCCGCCGCCATTGTCGCGCCAGGGATCGCGTTGCTTGCCGCCGCCGGGTTCATTCCACGCCATTACTCGCTACCTCGCCGCCGGCGATCTTGCCGACCCTGTGAGCTTCACTGATTTGGACTTCGCTGAAAAGTGCGGCCGGGAACGGTCGCTTCCGGCATCGCGGACGAGGTCCCTTGCGGGCCGCCGCGACCATGCTGTGGAGAAAACGATCAGGGAAGGTCGCAGGAGCCGCTCGACGACCGCACAGGCTACACCGCCGTTGTCGCCCGATTGTAGGTAGCCCCATCCACCGCGGCAAGCAAGGAGCCGGCCAGCTCGCCGCGCAGCCATTCGCCGTCGCCGTCGGGCAGGCCGAACAGGGGTTCGACCAGCGTGCGCGGCGCGTCGATGCGGATGCGCCAGCCGTGCTCGTCGGCGTGCTCGCCGGCGACCAGGCCCTGCGCGTGCAGGCGCGCGCGCAGGCGGCCGGCCGACGAGGGCAGCTGCAGCTCGGCGCGCACGCGCTCGCTGCCCAGGCGATGCTCGATCGCGCGCAGCAGGCCGTCGATGCCGGCGCCGCTCATCGCCGATACCCAGGCGCGCGGCAATTCGCCGCCGTCGATGTAGTCCAGCCGGTACGCCGGCTCCGGCGCCGCGGAACTCGAAGAGAGGCCGTCGGCGGAGGCTTCCTCGCCTCCGTCGTCGGAGACGTCGGCGTGAAGCAGGTCGATCTTGTTGTAGACCAGCACCTGCGGCAGGTCGGCGGCGCCGATCTCGGCCAGCACCGCTTCGACGTCGGCGATGCGCTCGTCGCGCTCCGGGTCCGAGGCGTCGACCACGTGCAGCAGCAGATCCGCGTCGCGCGCCTCGGCCAGGGTCGAGCGGAACGCGGCCACCAGATCGTGCGGCAGGTCGCGGATGAAGCCGACCGTGTCGGCGAGCAGGACCGGGCCGCAGTCGAGTCCGTCGAGCCGGCGCAGGGTCGGATCGAGCGTGGCGAACAGCTGGTCGGCGGCGTAGACGCCCGAACCGGTCAGCGCATTGAACAGGGTCGACTTGCCGGCGTTCGTGTAGCCGACCAGGGCCACCACCGGCAGCGCATTGCGCTGGCGCGAGCGGCGCGCGGTGGCGCGCTGCATCTCGACTTTGTCCATGCGCTTCTGCAGCTGCTTGACGCGCTCGCCGAGCAGCCGGCGATCGAGCTCGAGCTGGGTTTCGCCGGGGCCGCGCAGGCCGATCGAACCGCCGCGCTGGCGCTCGAGATGGGTCCAGCCGCGCACCAGGCGCGTGGACATGTGCTTGAGCTGGGCCAGTTCGACCTGCAGTTTGCCTTCGTGCGAGCGCGCGCGCTGCGCGAAGATGTCGAGAATGAGGCCGGTGCGGTCGACCACGCGGCACTGGGTGAGCTTCTCGAGGTTGCGCTCCTGCACCGGGCTGAGCGCGTGGTTGACCAGGATCAGGTCGGCGTCGAGCGCCTGCTTCTGCTCCTTCAGCTCCTCGGCCTTGCCCTCGCCGACGAAATAACGCGGATTGGGCCGCTCGACGCGCGCGTTCAGCGAGCCGACGACGCTGGCGCCGGCCGAACGCGCCAGTTCACCGAATTCTTCCAGCGCGAGCGGATCGTGCCGGCCCGGCGCCTGCGGCTGCAGCAGCAGCGCTCGCTCGCCTTTTCTGGATCGTTCGAACAGGAGACTAGCCCTCGGTTGGGAACGGCTTGAATGCGTCCGGCAAGGACGAATTCAAGCCGGACGCCCGCCTCAGGCCGGCTCGTCGGTGGCGTCCACCGCCACCGCGTGCCCACCAGCGGCGGCGGCACCGCCTTCCTGGGGGCCGCCGACGCGCACGTTGCGCGACGGCACCACGGTCGAGATGGCGTGCTTGTAGACCATCTGGCTGACGGTATTGCGCAGCAGCACGACGAACTGGTCGAACGACTCCACCGTTCCCTGCAGCTTGATTCCGTTCACCAGATAGATCGACACCGGCACGCGCTCACGGCGCAATGCGTTCAAAAACGGATCCTGCAACGACTGCCCCTTGGACATGGTCTTCTTCTCCGAGCAACGAAATTCGCGAACCGGCAAAAAGTCACGCGGCGCATCAATGGAGGAGTTCTCCGCGCAACGCCCGATTCAACCCGCGTTCAGCCAAGCGTGAATCTTAACGATTTGTTCCGACAAAGAAAACGACCGGAGTCGCGTTCCGGGCGCTTCAGGGCAGGAAATCGCTGACCGCGCGGGCCGCATGTTCGGTCAAATCGGCTCCATTTGGCGTGAAAATGCGCGCATCGAGCTCGCTGCGCAGCCAGGTGACCTGGCGTTTGGCGAGTTGTCGCGTTGCAAAAATTGCGCGCTGGACGAATTCCCCGCGCCCGATCTCGCCGGCCAGGTACGGCCAGATCTGGCGATAGCCCACGGCGCGCATCGCCGGCAGGTCGAACTGCGGCCCGACTTCGGCCAGCACCCGCCGCGCCTCCTCGACGAAACCGGCCCCGAGCATGGCCTCGAAGCGCGCGGCGATCGCCGCGTGCAGGGGCGCGCGATCGGCCGGCAGCAGGGCCAGCTTGAGGATCCGCCACGGCGGGCGCTCGCGCCGTCCTTCCTGCTGCGCGCTGAGCGGGCGCCCGGTCAGCTCGATCACCTCGAGCGCGCGCTGGATGCGCTGCGCGTCGTTCGGCCGGATGCGCGCGGCCGCCGGCGCATCGACCGCGGCCAGCCGCGCGTGCAGGGCCGGCCAGCCGGAGCGCGCCGCCTCCTCGGCCAGGCGTGCACGCACGCCGGGGTCCGCTTCCGGCAGCGCCGACAGCCCGTACTCGAGCGCACGGAAATACAGCCCGGTGCCGCCGACCAGCAGCGGCGTCGAGCCCGCGCGCGTGATCTCCTCCATCGCAACCAGTGCGTCGGCGCGGAATTCGGCCGCCGAGTACGGCTGCGACGGATCGCGGATGTCGATCAGCCGGTGCGGATGGCGCGCCAGCGTCGCCGCGTCGGGCTTGGCCGTGCCGATGTCCAGGCCGCGATAGACCAGCGCGGAATCCACGCTGACCAGCTGCAGCGCGAAGCGTTCGGCCAGCGCGCAGGCGAGCGCGGTCTTGCCGGACGCGGTCGGCCCCATCAGGAAGATTGCGCACGGGCGCCGGTCGATCGGATTCATCGCGCGATTCTAAGGAACGCGCAGCCGGCGGAACTATAATCGCCGCCCTCTCGAACCCCTCCGCAGGAACGAACGATGTCGCAAGCGATGATGAAGGCCCTGGTCAAGCGCGAAGCCGCGCGCGGCATCTGGATGGAAGAGGTTCCGGTGCCGGAGATCGGCCCCAACGACGTGCTGGTCAAGCTGGAGAAGACCGCGATCTGCGGCACCGACCTGCACATCTACAAATGGGACGAATGGTCGCAGCGCGTGATCAAGCCGGGGCTGGTGATCGGCCACGAGTTCGTCGGCCGCATCGTCGACATCGGCGCCGCCGTGCGCGGCTACCAGCTCGGCCAGCGCGTCTCGGCCGAGGGCCACATCGTCTGCGGCGTCTGCCGCAACTGCCGCGCCGGCAAGCAGCACCTGTGCCCGAACACCGTCGGCATCGGCGTCAACCGCAACGGCGCGTTCGCCGAGTACGTCGCCGTGCCGGCCTCGAACCTGTGGCCGATCCCGGACCAGATCCCGAGCGAACTGGCCGCCTTCTTCGACCCGTACGGCAACGCCGCGCACTGCGCGCTGGAGTTCGACGTCATCGGCGAGGACGTGCTGATCACCGGCGCCGGCCCGATCGGCATCATCGCCGCCGGCATCTGCAAGCACGTGGGCGCGCGCAACGTCGTGGTCACCGACGTCAACGACTACCGCCTCAAGCTCGCCGCCGACATGGGCGCGACGCGCGTGGTCAACGTCTCCAAGCAGTCGGTCAAGGAGGTCATGAAGGACCTGCACATGGAGGGCTTCGACGTCGCACTGGAGATGAGCGGCAACCCGCGCGCGTTCAACGACATGCTCGACTGCATGTACCACGGCGGCAAGGTCGCCCTGCTCGGAATTCTTCCGAACGGCGCCGGCATCGACTGGGACAAGGTCATCTTCAAGGGACTGGTGCTGCACGGCATCTACGGCCGGCGCATGTACGAGACCTGGTACAAGATGACGCAGATGGTGCTGACCGGCTTCCCGCTGCAGAAGGTGCTCACGCACCAGATCCACATCGACGACTTCCAGAAGGGCTTCGACCTGATGGACTCGGGCAACTGCGGCAAGGTCGTCTGCTCGTGGAACTGACGCCGTCGCGGCGGACGCTGCGCTGACGTCGCGATGCCGGTCCGCCGCATCCGCGAACTGATCGATTCCGGGCTCGCCGAGCTGCCGCCGGGCGCCCTGCTCGCCGCGTTCAGCGGCGGCCTGGATTCGAGCGTGCTGCTGCACGCGCTGGCGCAGTCCGCGGCCGCGCGCGATCGCGGGCTGCGTGCCGTGCACGTCGATCACGGCCTGCACGGCGACAGCGCGAGCTGGTCGCGCCAGTGCCGCGAGTTCGCGCAGGCGCTCGAGGTCGAGCTGGTCGTGCGCGCAGTCGACGTCGCGCGCGTGCCGGGCCTGGGCCTGGAAGCCAGTGCGCGCCGCGCGCGCTACGGCGCGATCGAGGCGCTGCTCGCGACGGACGAGATCCTCGCCCTCGCCCACCACCGCGGCGACCAGGCCGAAACGGTGCTGCTGAAGCTGCTGCGCGGCGCCGGGCCGGAAGGCATCGGCGCGATGCGCACGCTGCGCCCGTTCGGCCGCGGCCGCGCCTGGCGTCCGCTGCTGTCAATTCCGCGCGCCGCGCTGCGCGAATACGCCGACCGCCACAAGCTGAGCTGGATCCAGGATCCGAGCAACGCCGATCCGACCATCGACCGCAACTACCTGCGCATGCAGGTGCTGCCGGGCATCGTGCGGCGCTGGCCGGAGGCGGAGGCCAGCATGGCGCAGAGCGCGACCTGGGCGCGCGACGCCGCCGACTTCATCGATGCCGAAGCCGAGCGCGCGCTGGCGCGCACGCAGGGACTGGACCCGGCCACCCTGCATCATCGCCAGTGGCTGGCGCTGCCGCGCGCGCTGCGCGATCCGGTGCTGCGCCGCTGGCTGCGCTCGCTGGCGCTGCCCGAACCCACGCAGTACCAGGCCGCCGAGCTGGTGCGGCAGCTGGGCGAGGCCGGCGAGGACCGGCAACCTTGCGTGCGCTGGCCCGGCGTCGAGGTGCGGCGCTATCGCGACCTGCTCTACGCGCTGGCGCCGCTGCAGCTGCCCATCTCGGACTGGAGCGGCCGCTTCGACGGCAGCGAACTGGAGCTTCCCAACGGCCTCGGCCGGCTGCGTCTGGTCGGTCCCGACGGCACGCCGCGACGCATCGACCCGCCGCTCGCCGTGCGCTTCCGCCGCGGCGGCGAAAGCCTGCGCCTGGCCGGCGGCGGCCCCACGCGCGAACTGCGCGACCTGTTCCAGGAAGCGGGCATTCCGCCGTGGCAGCGCGGCCGGCTGCCGCTGGTGTTCGAGCCGGGCGAATCGGGCGACGCGCTGATCGCGGTCGCCGACCTGTGGCGCAGCGAGCGCGGCACCGAACGCCTGGCCGGCGCGGATACGCGGCTGGAATGGACGACGGCGGACGCCGCCGCATGAAGCCGCCGCGGCGCGCGCGAATCGTGGACGATCGCGAAAGTGCGTGCTAGCGTTCGCGCCCATGTCGCAGAACGCTCCGGAAGCCTCGCAGGTCGCCCGCTTCGAGCAGTCGCTCGACGAGCTCGAACAGCTCGTCGTGCGCATGGAACAGGGCGAACTCAGCCTCGACGATTCGCTGCAGTCGTTCGAGCGCGGCATCGCGCTGTACCGCAACTGCCAGAACGCGCTCGAGCAGGCCGAACTGCGCGTCAGCCAGCTGCTGGACCCGAACCTGCCGGAGACGGCGCGGCCGTTCGACGACGGTTCCTTCGATCCTCCCTGAGGGAGGAATTCGAAAAACCCCGCCGCCCCGCGAACGCGCGAATCTGCGCTGGCTTTCTCCCGGGGCGATCAAAGGCAAAAGGGACGACTGGCCCCGTCGGCGTAACGCTCATGCCGTGCGCCAATCCGCAGCGGCCGTCCACGGCCGCACACTTTGAATGGAGCGTTGATCTTTCCCGTGACCGAGCTGACGCCTGAACTGATCGCGCTGTCCGCGCGCGCCGACGACGCGCTCGCGCGCTTGCTGCCGCCGGACGAACAGCCGCCGGTCGAACTGCATCGCGCAATGCGCTACGCCGTCCTCGGCGGCGGCAAGCGGCTGCGTCCGCTGCTGGTCTACGCCACCGGAAGCGCGTTCGGCGCCGCGCCGGAAGCGCTCGACGCGCCAGCGGCCGCAGTCGAGATCATTCACGCCTACTCGCTGGTGCACGACGACCTGCCGGCGATGGACGACGACTCCCTGCGACGCGGCCGCCCGACCTGCCACGTCGCGTTCGGCGAGGCGATGGCGATCCTCGCCGGCGACGCGCTGCAGGCGCTCGCCTTCGAGGTGCTCGCGAACGACGCGGCGCTGACCGTCGACGCGCAGACCCGGCTGGAGATGCTGCGCGTGCTCGCGCTCGCCTGCGGCTCGCACGGCATGGCCGGCGGGCAGGCCTTCGACCTGGCGGCGGTCGGCCGCAAGCTGGCGCCGGCCGAACTCGAGCGCATGCACGTGCACAAGACCGGTGCGCTGATCCGCGCTTCCGTGCGACTGGGCGCGCTCGGCGCCGGCTGTGCCGACACGCGCGCGCTCGATGCGCTGGAAACCTACGGCCACTGCATCGGCCTCGCCTTCCAGGTCCGCGACGACCTGCTCGACATCGAGGCCGGCACCGAGCAGCTCGGCAAGACCGCCGGCAAGGACGTCGCGGCGAACAAGCCGACCTATCCGGCGATCCTCGGCGTGGAGGCCTCGCGCGCCGAACTCGCCGCGCTGACCGTGCGCGCGCTCGATGCGATCGCCGCGCTGGGCCCACACGCCGAACCGCTGCGCGACCTCGCCCGCTTCGTCGCCGAACGCCGCGCCTGAATCCGCCGGCGGCGACACCTTCCCGCCCGCGGCGCGCCGGACGAGCGCCGCGCCGCCGCGATGGGTTAGGCTTGGGCCTCCCCCGCAGCCCGATCCCGCGATGACGACGACCACCGCCCCGGCCGCCGCGCAAGCGCGCATTCCGCGCCAGATCCCCTACATCATCGGCAACGAGGCGTGCGAGCGCTTCGGCTTCTACGGGATGCGCAACATCCTCACGCCGTTCCTGATCGGCAGCCTGCTGCTGTTCGCGCCGGAAGCCGAACGCGCCGGCATCGCCAAGGACGTGTTCCACACCTTCGTCATCGGCGTGTACTTCTTCCCGCTGCTCGGCGGCTGGCTGTCGGACCGCTTCTTCGGCAAGTACCGCACCACGCTGTGGCTGTCGCTAGTGTACTGCCTGGGCTTCGTGTGCCTGGCGCTGAGCACCGACAACCGCGCCGGCTTCTACACCGGCCTGTTCCTGATCGCGCTCGGCTCCGGCGGCATCAAGCCGCTGGTCTCCGCCTTCGTCGGCGATCAGTTCGACCAGGGCAACAAGCACCTGGCCAAGGTGGTCTACGACGCGTTCTACTGGACGATCAACTTCGGCTCGTTCTTCGCCTCGCTGCTGATGCCGATCTTCCTGCGCAGCTACGGTCCGGCGGTCGCCTTCGGCATTCCGGGCGCGCTGATGTTCGTGGCCACGTTCGTGTTCTGGCTCGGCCGGCGCAAGTACGTGATGGTGCCGCCGTCGCCGCCCAATCCGCATTCGTTCCTGCGCGTGGCGCGCACCGCGCTGCTGGCGCAGTCGCCGGGCCGCGGGCGCCCGGGCCTGATCGTGGCCGGCCTCGGCGGCCTGCTGGCGCTGGCCGCGCTGGCCTGGCTGGTGCGTTCGGACTTCGTCATCGCCGTGCTGGTCGCGCTCGGCCTGCTCATCGCGTTCGGCGGCGTCGGCACCTCGATGCAGCTCGAACGCGCGCGCGGCGCGCATCCGGACGAAGCGGTCGACGGCGTCAGCGCGGTGCTGCGCATCCTCATCGTGTTCGCGCTGATCACCCCGTTCTGGTCGCTGTTCGACCAGAAGGCCTCGACCTGGGTCATCCAGGGCGACGCGATGCGCATGCCGACCGAGCAATGGTGGTGGCCGGGCTGGCTGGTGAAGTCACCGGCGCAGATGCAGGCGCTGAACCCGATCCTGGTGATGCTGATCATCCCGTTCAACAACCTCGTGCTGTATCCGTTCCTGCAGCGGCTGGGCATCGAGGTCACCGCGCTGCGGCGCATGGGCGTGGGCCTGGCGTTCTCCGGCCTCTCCTGGGTCGTGGCCGGCCTGATCCAGCTGCAGATCGACGGCGGCGACGCGGTGTCGATCGCCTGGCAGATCGCGCCGTACGCGCTGCTCACCTTCGGCGAGGTGCTGGTCTCGGCGACCGGGCTGGAGTTCGCCTACAGCCAGGCGCCGCGCGCGATGAAGGGCGCCATCATGAGCTTCTGGCTGCTGTCGGTGTCCTACGGCAACCTGTGGGTGCTGGTCACCAACGCGGCGGTGCGCAACGAGGCGGTGACGGCGCAGATCGCCGGCACCGGTTTCGGGCAGAACGCGTTCCTGATGTTCTTCTTCGCCGGCTTCGCGTTCCTCGCCGCGCTCGCATTCGCGCTGTACGCGCGGCGCTATCCGATGCAGGACCACTACCGCGCGGCCTGAGCCGCGCGGCCGGGCGGTCTCAGCTCACCAGGCGCAGCGTGAACGGATAGCGGTAGGCGACGCCTTCGTTCGCCTTGATCGCGGCGATGATCGTCAGCACGATCCAGGCGATGAACAGCGCGGCGCCGATCGGCCACGTCAGCACCACGCCGATGCCGAAAGTCAGCACCGTGAACGCCACCAGCGCGACGAACGCCAGCACCATCGTGATGTTGAAGTTCAGCGCTTCCTTCGCCTGCTCGCCGGCGAACGGCAGGGTGTCGCGCTTGACCAGCCAGACGATCAGCGGGCCGAGCACGCAGCCGATGCCGGTGATGAAGAAACTGAACGCCGACAGGTGGCCGATCAGCGCCCAGGTGCGTTCGTCGCTCGACAGCGCCACGGGGGGCTGGTCGACGGGTGAACCGGTAGTCTCGCTCATCGCAGGTCTCCGCTTCTGAACAGGTTCGTCCCGAACGGGTCCGCTCCGGAAAGCTCCGTACCGATCAGGCACGCTCCGACCAGGCCCGTTCCGAACGACTCCACTCTCGCGCCGCGCGATGCCGGGGTCAACCGCAGGAAGTCATGCGCCGTCGCGTCGCGGCCCCGTCATTCGCCGGCGACGGTCATGCGTTCGAGCAGGATCGATCCGGTGAGGATGTGCGAACGCGGGTCGACGTCGCGGCCGACCGCGACGACGTTGGCGTACATGTCGCGCAGGTTGGCCGCGATCGTGACTTCCTCGACCGGATGCACGATCTCGCCGTTCTCGACCCAGAAGCCGGTCGCGCCGCGCGAGTAGTCGCCGGTGATCAGCGAGACGCCCTGCCCCATCAGCTCGGTCACCAGCAGCCCGGTGTGCATGCGCTGGAGCAGCGCGGCGAAGTCGTCCTCGCCGGGCTGCACGACGACGTTGTGGATGCCGCCCGCGTTGGCGGTGGTCTGCAGGCCGAGCTTGCGCGCCGAGTAGCTGCCGAGGATGTAGCGCGCCAGCACGCCGTCGGTGACCAGGTCCGAATCGCGCGTCGCCACGCCTTCGGCGTCGAACGCGCTGGAGCCGTGCCCGCGCGGAAGCCGCGGGCGCTCGGTGATTTGCATCCACGCCGGAAAGACCGGCTTGCCGACGTGATCGACGAGGAAGCTCGCCTTGCGGTACAGCGCGCCGCCGCTGGCCGCCGACAGGAAATGCCCGATCAGCCCGCGCGCGACTTCCGGCACGAACAGCACCGGGCAGTCGCGCGTGGACAGGCCGCGCGCACCGAGCCGCGCGACCGTGCGCTCGGCCGCCTTGCGGCCGATGAAATCCGCCGCGGCGAAATCGCCGGCCGCGCGCACGCTGTCGTACCAGTAGTCGCGCTGCATGCCGTTCTCGTCCTCGGCGATCAGCGCGACGGACAGCGAATGATGCGTGCCGCGTTCGGTGCCGACGAAGCCGAGCGAGTTGGCGTAGGCGGTCATCGACGCGCCGACCTGCACCGCGGCGCCGTCGGAGTTGTCGATGCGCGGGTCGAACGCGCGGCCGGCGTCCTCGATCTCCAGGCCCAGCCGGATCGCTTCCTCGGCCGTGATCTCCCACGGATGCCACAGGTCCAGGTCGGGGATCTCCTTCGCCATCAGCGCGGCGTCGGCGAGCCCGTTGGCCGGGTCCTCCTCGGTGTAGCGCGCGATCGCGCAGGCGTGCTCGATGGTCTGCTCGATCGAGGCCGGATCGAGGTCGGCGGTGCTGGCCGAGCCCTTGCGCTTGCCGAAGTAGACCGTCAGCGAGACGCCGCGGTCGCGCGTGCGCTCCACCGTCTCCACTTCGCCCAGGCGCACGCCGACGCTGAGCCCGGAATCGACGCTGGCGGCGACGTCGGCCTCGCTCGCGCCCTTGGCGCGGCAGCGGCGGATCACATCCTCGGCGATCTGTGCGAGACGCTCGAGTTCGGTGGAGGTGGCATCATGGTTCAATACGGAATTCACGGACTGTCCTCGATCGCCGTAGCGGCCCTCGCCGCGATACGGCATGCTTTTCATCTCTTCATGCCCGCGCAGGCGGGCATCCATTGTGGTCTACGAATGCACGACACCGACGACTTCGACGACGACTTCACCGGCCCCAGCCGCAGCCAGCTGCGTCGCGACGCGCTCGACATCTTCAAGCTCGCCGAGGCGCTGGCCTCCTTGAGCGACGCGCAGCTCGCGCGCGTGCCGCTCGACGACGACCTGCGCGAGGAGGTGCTGCGCACGCGCGCCGTCACCTCGCACATCGCGCGCAAGCGGCAGACGCAGTTCCTGGCCAAGCAGATGCGCAAGCTCGACGACGAGGCGCTCGAGGCGATCCGCAAGGCGCTGGCGCACGACCGCGTCGCCGCGCATCGCGAAGCCGCCGCGCTGCACCGCGTGGAAGCGTGGCGCGAACGCCTGCTCGAGGAAGGCGACGACGCGCTGGCCGAATTCGTGGCTGCGCATCCGTCGGTCGACCGCCAGCACCTGCGCCAGCTCGTGCGCAACGCGGTGGCCGAACGCAAGGCGAACAAGCCGCCGCACGCGCAGCGCGAGCTGTTCCGCGTGCTGCGCGACGCGGCAGCCGCGGCCGCCGGCGAGACTTCCGCCGACGACGAGGCCGACTGACGCCGCACGCTCAGCGAGCCGGGACATACGGATTGCGGCCCAGCGCCGCCAGCGCGGCCCAAGCCGTCGCGCCCAAGTGCGGCAGGCGGAAGTAGTACGCGTCCGCCGCCAGCCCGGTGGTGATGCGCGGCTCGCGCGTCGCGTAGACGTAGCCGCCGGGAGCGAATTCGCGCGCGATGCAAGCCAGGCGCCGGTCGGCCGCCGCGCGCTCGCCGCGCACGCGGTAGGCCAGCGCCGCCTGCGCGGTGCCTTCCAGCCAGATGCCGTCGCGGTCGGCGTCGAAATCGAAGCCGCAATCGACCGCGTGGGTGCGTTCGGCGTACGCCAGCGCGCGCTTCCAGCGCGGCTCGGCGCGCGGCACCAGCTGCGACCACAGCTGCACGTCGAGCGCGGAGGTCTGCAGGTTCGGTTGCACGCCGTCGACGCCGGTGCCGATCGCGAAGCGGCCGTCGCGCTCGTCCCACTGCGTGGCGAGGAACGTGCGCGCCGCGCTCGCGGGCTTGTCCCAGCCGCCGCCGCGATCGATCGCGGCGAGCCAGTCGAACAGCGCGACCAGATCGAGCGCGTGCTCGGTCGATTTCCAGTCGAGCGGTACCGGCGCTTCGTCGAAACCGTTCACGCCGCCGCGGAACCCGCCGGCGCCGCGTGTATCGGACTGCCCGGCGACGACCCAGCGGCCGAGGCTGCGCGCCGCGTCGAGCCATTTCGCCTCGTGCGTCGCCTGATGCAGGGCGAGCAGCGCCAGCGCGGCCCAGGCGACGTTGCCGGTGGCGGTGCCGGCCTGGTAGCCGTCCTCGACCCAGCGCTGCTGCGCCGCGTCCCACCAACCGTTGCGGAGCACCTTCTCGCCGACCGGGCCGGCGCGATACGCATTGCGCAGGCGCGTATCCGTGTTCGCGGCCAGGCGCAGCGCCTCGCCGACGCGCGAGGCCTGCGGCAGCGCGTCGCACGCGCTCAGCGCGATCACCGCGAGCGCCTGGTCGTAGACGAAGGCGGCGGTCTTCAGCGCCGGTTCCTGCGCCTGGCTTGCGCCTTCGCCGTCGTAGCTGCGCAGGAATAACGCGCCCTTGCCCGCCACCGCGTCGACGCGGCCCTTCAGCGCCGCGCAGCTCTTCGCGGCGACCGGCGAGGCCGGCGCCGCGTGCGCCTGCGCGAAGGCCGCGACGCACGCCAGCGCGACGATCGCGAGCCGGCGCAGGCCGCGCGCCCGGCGCGCCGGCGTCATGCCGCGGTGCCTCCGACGGTCATGCTTTCGATCTTCAGGGTCGGCTGGCCGACGCCGACCGGCACGCTCTGCCCGTCCTTGCCGCAGACACCGACACCCTCGTCGAGCTGCAGGTCGTTGCCGATCATCGACACGCGCTTGAGCACGTCGGCGCCGGAGCCGATCAGGGTGGCGCCCTTGACCGGCCGCGTGATCTTGCCGTCCTCGATCAGGTAGGCCTCGCTCGCCGAGAAGGTGAACTTGCCGTTGGTGATGTCGACCTGGCCGCCGCCGAAGTTGACCGCGTACAGGCCGCGCTGCACGGAGGCGATGATCTCGCCCGGGTCGCGTTCGCCGGGCAGCATGTAGGTGTTGGTCATGCGCGGCATCGGCAGGTGCGCGAACGATTCGCGGCGGCCGTTGCCGGTCGAGCGCATGCCCATCAGGCGCGCGTTGAGCTTGTCCTGCATGTAGCCCTTCATCACGCCGTTCTCGACCAGCACCGTGCAGTTCGTCGGCGTGCCTTCGTCGTCGATGCTGAGCGAACCGCGGCGCCCGGCCAGCGTGCCGTCGTCGACGACGGTAACGCCGTCGGCGGCCACCTTCTCGCCGAGCATGCCGGCGAAGGCGGAGGTTTCCTTGCGGTTGAAGTCGCCCTCGAAGCCGTGGCCGATCGCCTCGTGCAGCAGCACGCCCGGCCAGCCCGGGCCGAGCACGACGGGCAGCGTGCCGGCCGGCGCCGGCACCGATTCGAGGTTGACCAGGGCCACGCGCACGGCCTCGCGCGCGAACGCGTGCGCGCGGCCATTGGCGAGCAGTTCGTCGAAGCCGTAGCGGCCGCCGCCACCGTGGCTGCCCGATTCGCGGCGGCCGTTCTGCTCGGCGATCACCTGCACGTTCATGCGTACCAGCGGGCGCACGTCGGCGGCGAGCGTGCCGTCGGACTGCGCGATCAGCACGGTGTCGAGCGCCGCGGCGAGGCTGACGATGACCTGCTTCACGCGCGGATCCTGCGCGCGGCAGTAGGCATCCACCTCGCGCAGCACGGCGATCTTCGCCTCGTTGCTCAGGCTGTCGATCGGATCGATCGCCGGATACAGGCCGCGGCCGCTGGCGATCGCCAGCGGCTTGCCGACGCCGTTCGCGCCGGCGCGCGCGATGGCGCGCGCCGAGCCGGCCGCCTCGAGCAGGGCCGGCAGCACGATCTCGTCGGAATAGGCGAAGCCGGCCTTCTCGCCCGACAGCGCGCGCACGCCCACCCCCTGCTCGATGGAGTGGTTGCCGTCCTTGACGATGCCGTCCTCGAGCAGCCACGACTCGCTGCGCGAGTGCTGGAAATAAAGGTCGGCGGCGTCGATCGACGGGCCCATCAGGCGCGCGAAGATGCCGTCGAGGTCGGCGGCGGCGAGGCCGCCGGGGCGCAGCAGGCGCTGCTCGGCTTGGGTGATCAGATCCATGGAAGAGCCGGGATTGGAGATTGGGGACTGGAGATTCGGAACAGCGGAAGATCCTGTCCCGACTTATGGGGGCGCGCATGCTGCAGCGCAATCGACTTCAACGCAAGTCCTTGGACTTCGGCGGGTTTTTCCGGCCGGAATCGCGGTTCCTGGCGGCCTCGCGCGATTCCCGCGCCAGCGCGACGATCTTGGGCTTCTCCCACGAGCCGGTGACCTGGTAGCGCATCGCGATGACCTTGCCCAGCGGCTTGTGCAGGATCCCCTGCATGACCAGGCCGGCCGCCGCGCCGACCGGGCCGCCGGCGATCGCGCCGACGATCGGCAGGGTCACGCCGGCGTGCGGGCTGACCATCATCTGCTGGTCGTAGTCCTTCGCGCGCAGGCCGGTGCGGCCGGTGATGACGATGTCGGCGGCGGGGCTGTTGATGGTCAGGCCGTCGGTGTAGGCGTCGCCGTCGGCCAGGCGGAACTTGCCCTTGATCGAATTGAAGCTCAGGCCTGACTTGAAGAAGTCGCTGAAATCCAGCGTCAGCCGGCGCGGAATCTCGGTCAGCGAGAGCAGGCCGAAGATGCGCCCGGCGCCGGGTTCGACCTCGGGGATGCGCCCTTCGGCGACGTCGATGTCCAGCGAACCATCCAGCCGCGACAGCGCGAATGCGGACGGCGGCCCGGCCCAGGAGGCGGCGATCGTCGCGCGCGCGGCGCCGCCGTCGATCAGGCCGGGAAAGCCGAGTGCGGCCATCATCTGGCCCATATTGTGCGCCGACAGCTCGATCGTCAGGCGCGAGCGCGAGTTCTTCGCGCCGCCGGTCCACTCGCCGCTGGCCTTCATGTCCAGGTTCGGCGACCGCGCCTGCAGCTTGTCGATCTGCATGCCGTTGGCGATCGGCCGGCTCTCGAACTCGGCGGCGCCGAAGCTCGCCTTGCCGAGGCGGAAATCGTCGACCACCAGGTGCAGCGGCGGGATCGACGCCGGCGCCGTGTCGGCGAGCGCATTCGCGTCGTCGCCACCGGCGGTCGGCTCCGGCCCTTCCGGCCAGTGCACGCGGTCGAAGCGCGCGGTCACGCCCTGGCGCGCGAGGTCGACGTTGGGAATGGTCAGGCCGCCGGACGCCGCCGCGCCGTCGAGGCGGATCGTCGTCGCCGCGGCGCTGCTGTCGATCGCCAGCCGCATCTCGCCGAAGCCGCGCCCGCCGAGCAGCAGGTCGTCGATGCGCAGGTCGACCCCGCGCAGCAGGCCGCCGGCGCCCGTGCCGGCGCTGCCGCCGAGCTGGGCCAGGTCGATCCAGCCGCCGCCGTCCAGACTCGGTGTGCGGCCGCCCACGGAAACGCCCTGCGTCGGCAGCGCACCGGGCGTCGCGGCGCCGAACTCCACGCGCGCGGCGAGCGGCTGGCGGGCGTCCGGCAGGCGCACGCGCGCGGCGACGAGGCCGCCGAGCGAAGCTTCGAACGTCTGTCCGGCGTACGGCAGGTCGAGAGCCAGCTTGAACGGCAGCGAGGCATCCGCGCCCTTGGCCAGCGGCGCCGGCAGGTCGATCGCGGTGCCGCGCAGGTCGCTCTGCAGGGTCAGGCGCTTGCGCCCGCCGGCGGCGGCGGTGTCGATGTCGACATTGGCCTTCCACACCGATTCGCCCGGCAGGCGCGCCAGCGCCGGCAGGATCGAGGGCACGTCGGCGAACACCGTGGTTGCCGGAAAGCGGCCGCTGAGGCCGGCCTCGAAGGCATGGCGCGGATCGGCGACCGCTCCGGCCAGCGCCAGCGAGAACTTGACCGGCCGGCCGCGGAACGTCGCGTCCAGGCCGTCCACCGTCATGCCCTTCTGGGTGAAGCGCAGCTTGCCGGACGCCTCGGTGAAGTGCAGGTCGTAGGCGCGCTGGTCGACCTTCGCGCCGGAGAGATCGACACTGCCGTCCAGGCTCAGCGTCTCGACCTGCTTGATCGGCAGGTTCAGCTTCAGCGCGAGCTGGCCCTTGCCGCCGATGTCCAGATCCTTCAGCGCGTCCTCGTTGCGCTTGCCGATCGGCGTTGCGCGCATGAAGCCGAGCAGGTTCGCGCCGCTGCCCTCGCCCTTGACCTCGAGCTCGAGCACGGCCAGGTTGAAGTCGGCGATCGTCGCGCTGGACTCGCCGACCGAATTGCCCATCGATTCCGCCGACGCCACGTCCACGTGCATGCCGCTGTTCTCGAACGTGGCGAAGGCGTGCACCTTCTCGGCGCGCGGCCAGTTGGCGTCGTAGACGAGATCCAGCCCCTCGACCTCGGCGCGCGCGATCATGCGGCCGCTGTTCTCGCGGAACGGCCAGTCGGCCAGATCGCCGCGCAGCGCCGCGCGCGCGCCGACGATGCGGCCGCCGGCCAGGCCGCGGTCGAGCCAGGCGATCGCCTTCGGCGACATGTTGGTGGTCGGCCAGAACAGCTTGGCCGCGACGACCTCGCCGTGCGTGATCGCGGCATACAGGTCGAGGAACGGCCGCCGCTCCGGGTGCAGCTCGATCGCGCCGCGCAGCTCGCCGCCGTAACCTTCGCCCTCGAAGGCGAGGCGGTCGGTCTCGATGCGCCAGCCGTCCTCGCCCTTGCGCACGACCACGTCGCCGCCGAACTGCGAGTACAGGAACGGCTTGCGGAACACGCGCGGATAGTCGATGCGCAGCGCCTGCTGCGGGATTTCCAGCAGCAGCGACTGCGCATCGCCGCGCAGGTCCAGATCGATGCGCTCGACGCCCGGGACGCGACCGGCCTCGGCCAGGTCGAGGCCGCGCAGCTGCGCGTCGACGTCGTAGTCGGCGGCGCCGTTCCAGCGCAGCCCCGCGTTCGTCACGACGCCGCGCGGATGCGCCAGATACAGCCAGCGGCGCAGGCCTTCCGGCGCCGAGGCGAACAGCATCGCCAGGCTGCCGAGCGGTTCCAGCGGCAGCGCGACGGCGCCGGCGCGGTACTGCGGGTCGGCCTCGTCGCCGCGGCGCTCGAGGCTGAAGCGCGCCGGCTGCGCACCGGGACCGGCGTCGGCGACGAAGTCGGCCAGGTCGAAGCTCCAGCCGCCGTCCTCGCGCCGCCAGCGCGCGACGAAGGCGAGGCGCTCGAACGCCGCCCGCGGCACCACCGCGGCCGGTTCGTCGAGCGGGGTCCTGCCGTCGAGCAGGATCGGCACCACGCCGCCGAACTGCGCCTCGCGCAGATCGACCCGCGCGCGCACGTCGGCCAGCCGCGCCGCCTCGACGCGCGCCCAGACCTGCACGTCGCCGCGGCCGCCGGCGATCAGCAGGCCGCCCGGCGTCTGGCGCGCGGCCGCGCGCGCCAGGTCGAGGTCGCGCCCGCCGACGTAGATCTGGCCGGAGCGGCGGTTGATGTCGAGATCGGCGACCAGCTCGGCCGGCGGCGAATCGCTGCCGAGCAGGCGCACGCGGCCGACCACGCGGGTGATCTCGCCGCGGTTGAGCAGGCGCAGCACCGGCACGCCGAGGGCGAGGTCGAGATCGTGCTCGGCGTCGCGCACGACGAACTTCGAGTCGCGGATCTCGATCGCGCCGAGCGCGCCCATCGAGAACGTCTCCTCGTCGCTGCGCGGCGCGAGGTCCAGGCCGTGCAGCTGCCAGGCGCCGTCGACGCGCACCAGTTGCAGGTCGAGGCCGCCGATGCGGAACTCGCTGAGCGCGTGGTTGCGCCGGAACACGGCCCAGGGATTGAACGCGAGTTCGGCATTCGGGATCGCGAACGGCGCGGCCTGCGGATCGGTCGCGGCGATGCGCACGTCCTCCAGCGCGAGCACCGGGCCGCCGCCGACCCAGGCGCCGTCGACGTGGCCGATCGTGACCGTCCGGCCGAGGCGCTGCGACAGCCACTGTTCGACCTGCTGCGGATGGCGCTCGACCCACGGCAGCGCGAGCTGGATCAGCCCGGCCAGCAGGCCGAGCACGATCACCAGCGCGCTGGCGGCGGCCAGGGCGACGAACCGCAGGCGATGCAGACGCGCGCGCCAGGGCGTCGTCACGGGCACGGGCACGCGCTACAGCACGACGACATCGTACTGTTCCTGCGAATAGTGCTCCTCGGCCTGGAAGCGGATCGTCTTGCCGATGAACTCCTCCAGCTCGGCGACCGCGGCGGAATCCTCCTCGAGGATCCGGTTGACGACCTTCGGCGCGGCCAGCACGAGCAGCTGCTTGGCTTCGAACTGGCGCACCGCGCGCGTGATCTCGCGGAAGATCTCGTAGGTCACGGTCTCGGCGGTCTTCAGGCTGCCGCGGCCGCTGCAGGCCGGGCATGGCTCACACAACTGGCGCTCAAGGCTCTCGGTGGTGCGCTTGCGCGTCATCTCCACCAGGCCCAGCGGCGACATGTCGTAGACGGTCGCCTTGGCCGGGTCGCGCGCCATCGACTTCTGCAGCTGGCGCAGCACCTGGCGTTGGTGCTCGGCGTCGGTCATGTCGATGAAGTCGATGATGATGATGCCGCCGAGGTTGCGCAGGCGCAGCTGGCGCGCGGCGGCCTGCGCGGCCTCGAGATTGGTGCGGAACACGGTCTCTTCGAGGTTGCGCGAGCCGAGGAACGCGCCGGTGTTGACGTCGATGGTGGTCATGGCCTCGGTCTGGTCGACGATCAGGTAGCCGCCCGACTTGAGCGGCACCTCCTTGCGCAGCGCCTTCTGGATCTCGTCCTCGACGCCGTTGAGGTCGAAGATCGGGCGCTCGCCCGGGTAATGCTCCACCCGTTCGGCCAACTCCGGCATGAACTGCTGCGCGAAACGCGAGGCGCGCTCGTAGGTCTCGCGCGAATCCACGCGCACCTTCTCGATCGACGGCCGCATCAGGTCGCGCAGCGCGCGCAGCGGCAGGTTGAGGTCCTCGTAGATGCAGCGGCCGACCTTGGCCGTCTCGATGTCGCGCTGCACCGCCGTCCACAGGCGGCCGAGATAGTCGACGTCCTCGGCCAGCGCCTCGCGCGACTCGCCTTCGGCATTGGTGCGAACGATGTAGCCGAAGCGCGTCTCGCCGAGCAGCTCGACCAGGGTTTCCTTCAGGCGCGCGCGCTCGGCCTCGTCCTCGATGCGCACGGAAACGCCGAGCACCTTGCTGTAAGGCAGCAGGACCAGATGCCGCGACGGGATCGACAGGTGCGTGGTCAGGCGCGCGCCCTTGGTGCCGATCGGGTCCTTGACCACCTGCACCACGATCTCCTGGCCGTCGCGGACCAGCTCGCCGATCGGCGGCGTCGGCGCCGGCGCCGCGTCGCCGTTGTCGCCGATCAGGGGCGCCGGCAGGCGCACGATGTCGGAGGCGTGCAGGAACGCCGCGCGTTCCAGGCCGACCTCGACGAAGGCCGCCTGCATGCCCGGCATGACCCGGCTGACCTTGCCCTTGTAGATGTTGCCGACGTAACCGCGCCGGCTCGCGCGCTCGACCTGCACCTCCTGCAGCATGCCGTTCTCGACCAGCGCCACGCGCGTCTCCCGCGGAGTCACGTTGATCAGGATTTCTTCGGACATGCAAGGCACTTGGCGAGGGAAGCTGATGAGACTTATAGCTTTCCCGGCGCGTTCTTGTCGAATGCGGATCGCGCCGCGCAAGGATTGTTTGCCGAGCGCCGCCGGGTGTTCCCGGCAACGGCCCGGACGGTGGCGCGCGGGCACCCAAGGCCCGCGCGCCGGTTCCGCTCGCGAACGGGCGCGGGTCAGCGTCCGGGCGCGACCTGCAGCGGCTCGGCCGCCCCTTCGAGCAGGAAGCCGAGCCCGTCGCCGGTCTTCACCGACGCGATCGCCAGCGCGGCGCCCGCCTCGACAGCCGACCAGGGGCTGACCTGCTCGGCGTCCGGCGCGGCGACGCGCAGGCGCACGTAGCTGCGCGCGCCCAGGCTGAAGCGGTCGACGCCGACCTCGCGCGCGCCGTCGCGCAGCACCGGCATGCGCTCGACGCGGCCGGCGACGCTGGCGGGCGGCAGCGCGAACACGTGGCTCGACTCGCCGTCCAGCAGCGCCGTCGCGGCGGCGCCCTGCAGCATCGGCGGCGGCGACCCGTCGCCGTTGGTGCCGTCGGCGCCGTCGACGTCGAAGCCGTCGCGGATGACCACCAGCGTGTTGCTGTCGGAAGCCAGCATGGCGCCGTCGACGTTGACCTGGTACGTCACCCTCGGCTCGGCGGTCACCGCCCGCACCGGTATGGTGACCAGCCAGGTCAGGCTGCCGCCCGCCGGCAAGGTGACCGTGTCGATCAGCGGACCCGTACCGGTCGGCGCGCAGACCGCGCCGTTGCCGCCGTCGAGGCAGATCCAGCGGGCCTGTGCGTCGTTCAGGCCGGCCGACAGCACGGACGACAGCGCGATCCCGCTCGCCACGCCGTTGCCGGCGTTGCTCAGCCTGACCGTGTAGTCGACGACCTGGCTGTAGCGGGCGTAGTCGCGACCGTCGGCGATGCTGGCGGAAACCTGCGCGAGCGCGTCGACGCACGTCACCGCGACATTGCTCACGTCGGCGCCGGCGAGCGTGCCGGCACCGTTGGCCACGCCGCAGATCTGCGCCGGACCGGTCGGCTGCGTCGCCACCGTCACCGAATACGCCGAACCGTCGATGATCGGCGGGAACGCGAACGCGCCGTTCGCGCTGACCGGCAGGGAACTGCCGCCGTTGAGCTGCAGGGTCAGGCCGCTGCCGCTGAGGCCGCTGACGCTGCCGCCGACGGCGTACTGGTTGACCGTGCAGGTGACCTGCACGTTGGTGACGTCGCCGCTGCCGATCAGGCCCGAGTCGTTGCTGACCGCGCAGGTCCGCTGCGGCGTGGAGACCGGCTGCGAGGCGACGGTGACCGCATAGGCGCCGCCGCTGGGGATGTACGCGGGGAACTGGAAGGAACCGTTCGCCGCGACCGACAGGTCGTTGCCGCCGTTGAGCCGCAGCACCAGTCCCGAGCCGGCCAGTCCGCTCACGTTGCCGCCGACCCGGTACTCCGGCGCGCCCGTCGAATACACCACGCGATCGATGCCGATGAAGTCCGAATTGGTGCCCGCGCTGCCGGCATTGGTCACGAAGTAGCGGAATGCGACGCGGCCGCGGCCGTTGCGCGGCAGGCCGCTGACCGTGTACTGCGTCCAGGCCTGCGGATAGCCGCCGACGACCAGGTTCGGGTTCACCGTCAGCACGTGGTTGGTGAAGACGCCGACCGCGGTCGCGCCGGCGCCGACGTTGGTGTCGGGGCCGGCGGTGCTGTAGCGCACTTCCAGGCGGTCGGGGTATTCGGGATTGCCGGCGGCGATCGCCGGCTTGCGCGTATAGAAGGTCAGCTGCGCATTGCCGCCGAAATCCAGCTCCGGCGTCAGCAGCCAGTTGCTGATCGTGCCGGGCGAGGTGCTCGAGGCATTGTTGAAGTTGGCCGCGATGTAGGCGTTGTTCGCGCCGTCGTAGGCGTTGAACGGGCCGGGGGTCGGCGTCGCGGTGGTCGGAACGCCCTGGAACCAGCCGATGGTGCCGATCGGGCTGCTGTTGTTCTGCATGTACCAGCCGCGGCCGGCGAGCTGGGTGATGTCGTCGAAGCCTTCGCTGAGGCTCGATACGGTCGGCACGGCGACCGGGATGGTCGACACGGACGGCGCGACCGGCGCCGCCGCCGGCGACGCGGCCGCCGCCCGGTGCAAGGCCGCGCCGGTGTCCGCGGCCGCGGCCGGTGCGGCCACGGCGAGCGCGGAGGTCAACAATGCGATACGGAAAACGAAAGGACGCATCAAAGTAATCCCCTTGTTGTGCTGAATGAAGGCGGCTGGCCGCCGCCTAACGTGTGGGAGCCCGAAAAGCCGCCCTCCCGGCGGACTTTCGAGTCGCAGAATCCGAAGTGACGACCATCCTGCGGCCGTCGTGGAGCGCTTCGGACGCTGCTCCGTCGATCAAGCACTGATGTGGCGCCTCCCTGTGCCACAGGCGCTTCCAGCTTTTTACGAAGGACCCGCGTCGATGCGCAGGTCGTGCGGAAACGGACCGGGCGGGGGCCGATGTCTGGCCCGGACCCGACTGGCAGCTTAGAATTCAGGCCCCGCGACACCCGGAACAGGTGTGCCCACCCCTTCACGCTTCCGCACCGGAGAGTACCTGATCGATCTCGGTGCTCGTGAGATCCACTGCACCGGACGAACGGTCGAGATCGAGGCGAAAGTCTTCGACCTTATCGCCCTTCTGCTGCACAACCGCGACCGCGCGCTGTCCAAGCGCGAGCTCAACACGGCCCTGTGGGGCGATCGCCCGGTCACCGACGCGGCGCTGTCGCAGCAGCTGCGCAAGGCGCGCCGCGCGCTCGGCGACGACGGCGACGCGCAGCGCGTGATCCGCACCGTGCACGGCCGCGGCCTACGCTGGGTCGCGCCTGTGGTCGCCGTCGACGGCGACGAAGACGCGCCGGCGCAGGCCGGGCCGCCGCCCGTAGCGCTGGCGCCGGTGCCCCCGGAGACCGGACCGCGCACCGGTGCTCGCATCGGGTACTTCGCGGCGGCGCTGGCGGCGCTGCTGCTCGCCGCGGCCCTGCTGCTGCGGCACGAATCCGTGCCGCCGGCGCTCGGCATGACGCAGCGCCTGGCGGTGCTGCCGGTCGTCGACCGCAGCGGCGAGACCGCGCTGGCCTGGACGCGCAACGGCCTGATGGGCCTGATGACGAGCCTGTTCGGGCGCAGCGAGCGGATCGAGATCGTCGCCGCCGGCAGCGTGCAGGCGGTGGTCGGCGACCGTGCGCAATTCGATGCGCCGACGCTGCAGCAGCTGCGCCGCGCGCTCGGCGCGACGCATTTCCTGGCCGGCGAGCTGCGCCGGCTCGGGCCGGTCTACGAACTCGACGTCCGCCTGATCGCCGACGGCGGCGCCGAGCGCCGCGACACCCTGCACGGCAGCGAGCCCGCCGCGCTGGCCGCCGACGCGGTCGCGCGCGTGCGGCGCTGGCTCGATCTCGACCCGCCGCAGCCGGCCGACGTCGGCGCCGCCGGCAGCGCCAATCCGTTCGTCGCCGAGGCCTACGCGCGCGGCCTCGACGCGCAGCTGCGCGGCGACGCGCCGATGGCCAAGAAGTACTTCTCGATCTGCCTCGACCACGATCCCGGCCTGGCCTGGCCGCGCCTCGGCCTGGCGACGGCGCAGGCGCGCAGCGGCGAGATCGCGCAGAGCCTGGACAACGCCGGCAAGGTTGCCGCCGCGGCGCGCGAGCGCAAGGATCCCGACCTGCTGGTGCCGGCGCTCAAGCAGCTCGCCTCGCTGGCGTTCGGCCGCGGCGACCTCGACGGCGCCGCCGCGCTGCTCGACGAGGCGCTGGCGGCGCTGCCGCCGCAGGGGCGGCCGCTGGCCCTGATCGACCTGCTGGTCGCCTACGGCTCGGTCGAGGACGAACGCGGCCGCTTCGGCCAATCGCGCCGTCACTTCGAACGCGCGCTCGAGCTCGCCCGCGCCGCCGGCAGCCGGCGCGGCGAAGCCTCGGTACTGGTGAACCTGGCCAGCCTCGACAACGGTGCCGGCGACGCGGCTGCCGCCGCGAGCGCGCTGCGCACCGGCCTCGACGCCGCACGGGCGGCCGGCGATGCGTACCTGGAAGGCGCCACGCTCGGCAATCTGGGCGCGACCGAAGCGAACCAGGGCCGCCTGCTCGACGCCGCCGCGCTGTTCAAGCAGGCCATCGCGCTGGCGCGCACGCGCGGCGATCTCAACCTGCAGATGCTCGCCGGCACGCAGCTGGTGTGGACGCTGGCGCCGTTCGGCCAGCGCGAGGATGCGCGCCAGCTGGCCGCGCAGATGCTGGCCGCCGCCGAGCGCGAGAAGAATCCCTACTGGCAGGCCGACGTGCGCTGGGCGATGGCCGGCCTCGCCGCGCGCCGGCGCGACTGGCCGCTCGCCTTCGACGAACTGGAGCAGTCGCGCCGGCTCTACGCCGAGGCCGCGATGGAGCGCAACATCGTGCAGGTGCTGGTCGACACGGTGGCGATCGCCGCGCAGGCGGGCGATGCGCCGCGTGCGCAGGCCGCAGCGAACGAATTCCGGCGCCTCACCGCGAACGGCGCGGACGCGGCGCACTGGCGACCGTGGCAGCCGCTGGTCGCCGCGCTCGAACGCGGCGCCGCCGGCGACCTCGCCGGCGCGGCGGACGACCTGGCCCGTCTGCTCGACGCCGACGGACCGGTCAACGGCGCGGTGGCGCAGGCGGCGCTGTTCCAGCTCGGCCGCTGGCAGCTCGCGCTGGACCGCCCGGCCGACCTGCTGGCGCGGCCGCAATGGAAGCCGTGGCTGGAGCAGCATCCGGACGCGATCGCGCTGCGCGTCGCCGCCCTGCGCGCCGCCGGCCGCACCGACGAAGCCGAGGCCGGACAGGCGCGCCTGGACCAGCTGGCGCAATCGCCCGAACTGGAATTCGACGCGAGCTGGCTGGCGGCGTTCTGAGCGCCGCGATCCGCAGCCGATCACGCTTCGTCGAGCCGGCGTCACGAATCCGTCATGACTGCCCGCCGCGTCCGCGCTGCAATGGGGCCTCGCTCACCACGGAGACCTGCATGACTCGCGCGACGCTCGCTGCCTTCCTGGCCTTCGCATCCACCCTGGGCGCCGCAACGGCCCGGGCCGAACCCGCCGTCTGGCGTTTCGACTTCCCCGACTTCGCCACCTCCGCCTACACGTTCGGCTATTTCGGCGACGAGGAGGGGCCGTTCACCGGCCGCATCGTCAGCACGACCCTGGTCATCCACTACACCACCCAGGACGCGCAGGACGCGGCCAACTTCTACTACACCTTCGACGTGCCGACCCTGGACGGGACGGAGACGCACATCCACGTGGAAGGCGCCGACCAGGGCTGGTCCGGCCAGGGCACGTTCGACTACGTGATCGAGAACACCGACCGCTTCAACGGCACGATCCGCACCGGCCGCTTCGCCACCGAAATGGACGGCGGCGGCGCGTTCACCGACTCCTACATCGAGTTCACCGTCGACGCCGAACCGCGCGATCCGATCTTCGACGACGGTTTCGAGTCGCTGGAATAGAGGCGGAGAGCGAAAAGATCCGCCGATCCAAACACGAAGGACACGAAGATCACGAAGAAACGCGAACGGGACGGAAGACGCGCGAACGCCGTACACCCGGAACTTCTTCTGCCCTTCTTCGTGTTCTTCGTGTCGAAGCCTTTCGCCCTGCTCAACCGGCGCCGAAGCGCCGCAGCAGCTCGCCGGTCTCGTACAGCGGCAGCCCCATGACACCGCTGTAGCTGCCTTCCAGGTGGCGCACGAAGCGGCCGGCGCGCCCCTGGATCGCGTAGGCGCCGGCGCGGCCGAAGGCCTCGCCGCTGGCGACGTAGGCGGCGATGGCGGCCTCGTCCAGCGGCATGAACTCGACCGTCGACAGGCTGGTCGCGTGCTCCTCGCGGCCGGCGCTGACCAGCCATACTGTCGACACCACGCGGTGCGCGCGGCCGGACAGGCGGCGCAACATCGCCGCGGCGTCGGCGGCGTCGGCCGGCTTGCCGAACACCTCGTCGTCGAGCACCACCTCGGTGTCGGCGCCGAGCACCAGCGCGTCCGGCACCGCGCCCAGCTGCAGCAGGCCGGCGCCGGCCTTCTCGCGCGCGACGCGGCTGACGTAGTCCTGCGGCGACTCGCCCGGCTCGCGCCGTTCCGGCACGTCGACGTCGACGACCTCGAACCCGACGCCGATCTGGCCGAGCAGCTCGCGCCGGCGCGGCGATTGCGAAGCGAGGAAGAGCCGGATCGTCATTTGGGGTGACCCATGAAATGGCAAGCCGCACAGACTGCCGCGCCGGCGGCGGCGAAGCAATCGTTGCGACGGCCACTCCGCCCCATCACGCAACGCCGCGCAAATCCGTGAAGAAGCTTCGACCAAAGGAAACAAATTGAAAGGTGGACCTTTTTCCGCCGAACCCCGCCCCACAATGCGCGCATCGCATCGCGGCACCCGCCGTGCACGGAAAAAGACCCGCCATGATCGTCACCGCCTTCGGCCTGCTCGCCGCCGCCTCGCTGCAGATGGCGCGCTTCGGCCCGCACCAGAACGTCGTCGTCGAGCGCATCCACGACCAGCCCGCCATCTCGGCCTACGGCGATGCGCACGTGGTGCGCCTGCGCGGCTCGGCGGCGCAGTTCGCGCAATGCGTCGCCGGCATCCGCTCCGGCCAGGCCACGCAATGCACCTTCGCGCACAGCGGCTCGCTGGACTTCCGCCCGATCGACGGCGGCAACTACCAGTTCCGCTTCAACGACGCGCTGAAGGCCAACGTCGTCGATTTCGTCGTCGACGCGAACGGACTGAAGAACGCGCTCGACGCGATGGCCAACATCTGACCGATCCGCTGCCGCGCCGGCTCAGGCGCGGTGGTAGGGATGCCCGGCGTTGATCGACGTCGCGCGATACAGCTGCTCGGCGACCACCAGCCGCACCAGCATGTGCGGCAGGGTCAGCGGGCCGAGCGACCAGCGCTGGTCGGCGCGCGCGAGCACCTCGTCGGCGTGGCCGTCGGGACCTCCGATCAGGATCGCCAGATCGCGGCCGGACATGCGCCAGCGCGCCAGCTCGGCCGCCAGCTGTTCGCTCGACCACGGCTTGCCGCGGCCGTCGAGCGCGACGACGTGGCAGTCCTTCGGCAGCGCCGCCAGCACGGCGGCGCCCTCGTCGGCGATCGCGCGGGCGGGATCGCGGCTCTTGCCGCGGTTGCCGAGCGGGATTTCGACCAGGTCCAGCGGAAGTTCGTGCGACAGGCGCTTGCGGTATTCGGCCAAGCCGTCCGCGACCCAGGCCGGCATGCGCTCGCCGACCGAGATCAGGCGGGTTTTCACGTGCGGCCTCCGAAAGGGTCGTGATTCCCGCGAACGCGCAGCGGCGCAGGCAGGCCGGGCCTCGTCGCGATGAGCGAGGGAGGCGGCCATCCGCGCAGCGAACGCGCCGCCGGGCCGCCTGTGCAATGCATGCCGTCATCCGCGCCACCGTTTCGATGGCTGCCCGCGTTCGCGGGCACGGCGTCGGCTCGACGGCGGGCAGTCGTCCCTCAGACCGCGGCGGCGTATTCGGCGTCGCCGACCGTCCACAGGCGCTCCAGGCCGTAGAACTCGCGCGTGCGCGGCAGCATCACGTGGACGATCACGTCGCCGAGGTCGACCAGCACCCATTCCGCCTCGCGCTGGCCTTCCACGCCGATCGGCGGCTGGCCGGCCTGCTTGGCCTTCCGGACGACCTCGTCGGCGAGCGACTTCACGTGCCGCGACGAGGTGCCGCTGGCGATCACGAGCAGGTCGGCGACCGAACTCTTGCCGCGCACGTCGATCTCCTGCACGTCCTTCGCCTTCAGATTGTCGAGCGCGTCCAGCACCACGCTGCGCAGCCGCTCGGCCGGATCGACGGCCTTGGGACGGGTACGCGGCCTGGCCGCGGGCTTCGCGGCGACGGGTGCGGGCTTGCGCGGCGCGGCGGTTTTCTTCTTCGCGGCGACCGGCGTCTTCTTCGCGACCGCTTTCTTCGCGGCAACCGCCTTGCGGGCGGGCGCGGATTTCTTCGCGGTAGCGGAGGTCTTGCGGGGGGCGGCCTTGGCGGCCTTGGAAGTTCCGGCCTTGAGCGGCCGTTCGCGTTTTTCCGACGTAGCCAAGTAGGCGACCTCGATCGTGCCAGGCGCCGGGATCGGCGCGGGCCGAGTATATGCGGATTTCGTTGACGGGTACCTGACGGCGGCGGCAGCATGCGGGCGCCGCAACCTTTCGCCGCCGAAGACGAACTCAGGCAGAGCGACTTCCGATTCCGGGGAACTGCGATGGCGCGTCCGTACCTCCCGCTCGCCCTGCTGGTGCTGGCTTCCGCCGCCACGGCGCAGGTCACCTTCAGCGACGTCACGCCGACGACGGCGCCCTATTTCGCGACGCCGGCCGACGAGGATTTCTGGATCAATTCGATCGCCCCGGCAGACTACGACGGCGACGGCCGCACGGACCTCGCCGTGATCGGCTTCTACGTCGTCTACGACGTCAGCGTCGAGGACAAGCTGCTCCTGCTGCACAACGACGGCGAAGGCGGCGACGGGCGCTGGGCGTTCACGACCGTCGAGCTGCCCCTGAACGGCATGATCGCCGGCGCCTCCGACCTGGCCTGGGGCGACGTCGACGGCGACGGCGACCACGATCTCGTCGTCGCCTCGAGCGGCGCGATGGCGCTGTATCGCAACGACGGCGGCAGCCTGGTCGCGACCGACGTGGCGCTGCCGGCCTACTACGAGGACTCCGAGTACGAGGACACCTACGACCTGCGCTCGCTCACGTTCGCCGACGTCGACAACGACGGCGACCTCGACCTGCTGGTGCCCTCGGTCTACGACGAGGCGAACTTCGCGTTCAGCACGCGCCTGCTGCGCAACGACGGCGACGACGGCGCCGGCGGCTGGACCTTCACCGACACCGCCGCGGCGATCGACCCGAGCGTGAACGCGCAGAGCGCCTGGGCCGACGAGGACGGCGACGGCGATCTCGACCTGCTGCTGGCGAACGTCGATCCGAACACCGAGCAAGGCTTCGTGCGCCTCTTCCGCAACGACGCCGACGGCTTCCACGCCGAGGATCCGCTCGGCATCCGCATCGCGCACGGCCTGGCCGACATGGCCGACGTCGACGCCGATGGCGACCAGGACCTGCTGGTGGCCGGCAACGTGCAGGAACCGGACGAAACCTTCGTCACCGTCGTGCGCCTGTACCGCAAGGAAGCCGCCGGCTACGTCGCCGAAGACCTGATCGCCGCGCCGGCCGGCGACTGGCTCGACTTCAACGCGGCGACCTGGGCCGACTACGATTCCGACGGCGACGTCGACCTGCTGGTCACCGGCAGCTACGTCGGCGACAGCGAGATCGCCGGCAAGTCGGAGATCTACGCCAACGACGGCGGCGCCTTCGCGCCGATCGGCGTGCAGCTGCCGGCGCCGATCGGTTCGATCGGGCGCGGCGGCGCGTTCACCTGGCTGGATCTCGACGGCGACGGCGACCTCGACTATCTCGTCGCCGGCGGCTTCTTCGTGCCCGGCGGCAACGGCCTGGTCGAGGCGCAGATCCACCTGTTCCGCAACGACGCCGTGGCGGCCAATGCCGCACCGGCGGCGCCCACCGGCCTGGCACTGGCGCCTTCCGGCGAGGACGGCATCGCGCTGAGCTGGAACGCCGCCGTCGACGACCACACGCCGGCCGCGCAGCTGACCTACGACCTGGAACTCTGGCGCGACGCGGTGCCGGTCGCCCTGCCCGGGCGCCTGCCGCAGCCCGGCTCGATCGGCAACGGGCTGCGCCGCGACCTCGCCGGCCTGCCGCCGGGGCACTACGTGTGGCGCGTCGCCGCGGTCGACAGCGCCTACGCCGGCAGCGCCCCGGCCGGCGGCGAGTTCACCCTGCCGCTCGCCGCGGATGCGATCTTCGCCGACGGCTTCGATCCGGCCCAATAGGCTTCCGTCACCTCTCCCGCTCGCGCGGGAGGTCGAAGCCGCCCCCCAAGGCGGCTGAGGGTGAGCGCAGGATGCGCGAACGGATGCGGAGCAGGGACAGCGCAGCCGCGCTGGAAGCGCGGATGAGGGAAAGCGCAGTCGGGCAGCGCACGCTCGAGCAACCCTCCCCGGCGCGCTCCCCATCGGCATCCCGGCCTCGGTCCCGGCCGCTCCGGACGGCCTCGGCCACGAGCGGGAAAGGCAGAACCGCAGCCGCCGGCCACGCCCGCGAACCGATCGCGCTAAACTACGCGATCCTTTCTGCCGCGGCGCGACCGCTTTTTCTCATGTCGAACGCGGACCGCGAAGACGTTTCATCCTCCCCCGCCTTTGGCGACCTCGGCCTCGCCGAGGCGCTGCTGCAGGCCCTGTCGGCGGTCGGCTACGAGACGCCGTCGCCGATCCAGGCGGCGACCATCCCGCCCCTGCTCGAAGGCCGCGACGTGCTCGGCCAGGCGCAGACCGGCACCGGCAAGACCGCCGCGTTCGCGCTGCCGATCCTGTCGCGGCTGGACCTGAGTAAAAGCAAGCCGCAGGCGCTGGTGCTGGCGCCGACGCGCGAACTGGCGATCCAGGTGGCCGAAGCCTTCCAGCGCTACGCCTCGCATCTGCCCGGCTTCCACGTGCTGCCGATCTACGGCGGACAGAGCTACGGCCCGCAGCTCGCCGGCCTGCGCCGCGGCGCGCACGTCGTGGTCGGCACGCCCGGGCGCGTGATCGACCACCTCGAGCGCGGCTCGCTCGATCTCTCCGGGCTGACCACGCTGGTGCTCGACGAAGCCGACGAGATGCTGCGCATGGGCTTCATCGACGACGTCGAGACGGTGCTGAAGAAGACGCCGCCGGAGCGCCAGGTGGCGCTGTTCTCGGCGACGATGCCGGCGCCGATCCGACGCATCGCGCAGACCTACCTGCGCGAGCCGGCCGAGATCACCATCAAGGCGAAGACCACCACCGCAACGAACATCCGCCAGCGCTACTGGTACGTCAGCGGCGTGCAGAAGCTCGACGCGCTCACGCGCATCCTCGAGGCCGAGCCGTTCGAGGCGATGATCGTGTTCGCGCGCACCAAGCAGGCCACCGAGGAACTCGCCGGCAAGCTGCAGGCGCGCGGCTTCGACGCGGCCGCGATCAACGGCGACATCGTGCAGGCGCAGCGCGAACGGCTGATCCAGCAGCTCAAGGACGGCAAGCTCGACATCCTGGTCGCCACCGACGTCGCCGCGCGCGGCCTCGACGTCGAACGCATCAGCCACGTGCTCAACTACGACATCCCCACCGACACCGAAGCCTACGTGCACCGCATCGGCCGCACCGGGCGCGCCGGCCGCAGCGGCGAGGCGATCCTGTTCGTCGCGCCGCGCGAGAAGCGCCTGCTGATGGCGATCGAGCGCGCCACGCGCCAGCCGATCGCCGAGATGCAGCTGCCCAGCGTCGAAGCGGTCAACGACCAGCGCATCACCAAGTTCAAGCAGCGTATCGCCGATGCGCTGGCGGCCGACGACCTGGGCGTGTTCCGCCAGCTGATCGAGCAGTTCGAGCAGGAGCGCAACGTGCCGGCGATCGAGATCGCCGCGGCGCTGGCCCGGCTGGCGCAGGGCGGCCAGCCGCTGCTGCTGGAGGCGCCGGCACGCTTCGACCGCACGCGCGCGTTCGAGCGCGACGCGCGAGGCTCCGAGCGTCCGTCGCGCGAGCGCGGTGAACGCGAGCCGCGTGGCGCGCGCGAACGCGGCGATGAACGCGAGCGGCAGCACCGCGGCGCCGCCGCGCGCAGTTCGTCGCCGTCGTTCCCGCGGACGCGGGAGGCGCTTCACGACGGTCCGCAGGAGCGGCCGTCCACCGCGCCTGCGCGAAGCGAAAAGCCCGCGGATGCACGCGCTCGCGGGCATGACGTCGACAAGGCGCCGGGAGCCGCCGCGCCCCGTCCCCATCGCGACGCAGCACCGCACGAACGCCCTGCGCACATGCAGCGCGACGAAACGGCGCGTCCGGCACGCACGCGCCGCGACGAGGCCACGCGCGCGCCCGAGTCCGGTTTCGAGACCTTCCGCATCGAGGTCGGCAACGACCACGGCGTGAAGCCGGGCAACATCGTCGGCGCGATCGCCAACGAGGCCGGGCTGGATTCCAAGCACATCGGCCGCGTCGACATCCGCGACGACCACAGCTTCGTCGACCTGCCCGAAGGCATGCCGTCGGAGATCTTCAAGCACCTGAAGAAGGTCTGGGTCTCCGGCCAGCAGCTGCGCATCACGCGCGGCGGCGATGCACCGGAGTCCGGCAAGCCGCGCAAACCGCACGCGGCCAAGCCGCCGTCGTTCCGTCCCAAGCCGCAAGGCGGCTTCGACAAGCCCAAGCGGCGGCCGAAAGGCTGACGCTCAGCGGTACGTTCGAAAAAGCAATTCCTCGCAGAGGCGCAGAGAGCGCGGAGAGAGCAAAGAAATCTTTCTCTGCGTTCTCTGCGCCTCTGCGAGAAAACACTTTTTTTTTTGGCCTTCCGGAGAACGCAGAAGCTCCTCAGCCCTCACCCCGATACGGCGCCAGCAGCGCCGGATCGGCGAACAGCGCGTCCGGCATCAGATAGCGCGGCTCGCGGCCGTCGGCGAGCAGCGCGCGCACCTGCGTGGCGGAGATGTCCAGCGGCGTGACCGGGATCGCGATCACGCGCCCGGCCGGCGCCTCGCGCACGAAGCGCGTCTCGGTGCAGCGGCGCGAGGCGATCTTGGTGCGCAGCTCGGTCGGCAGCGTGCCGTTGTGGCCGGGCCGCGTCAGCACGCCGATGTGGGCGAGCTCGAACAGTTCCTTCCAGCGATGCCATTGCGGCAGGCCGGCGAACGCGTCGGCGCCGACCAGCAGCACCAGCGAACGCTCCTCGCCCAGTTCGGCGCGCAGCTCGAGCAGGGTGTCGACCGTGTACGACGGCCCTTCGCGGCGCAGCTCGCGCATGTCCAGCGTCAGCCGGTCCTGGCCGGCCAGCGCGGCGCGCACCAGTCCGGCGCGCTGCGTCGCGCCCGCCACCGGCTGATCGCGGTGCGGCGGCACGTTCGCCGGCACCAGGCGTACCTCGGCGTCGAGGAACTCGGCCGCTTCCCACGCCACGCGCAGGTGCGCGTTGTGGATCGGATCGAAGGTGCCGCCGAACAGGGCGAGCGGACGCGCGGCGTTCATGCGAGCAGTTCCCCGCCGCGGCGCGGCGCGGCGATCGCGGCGATCAGCCGCTCCAGCTCGCGCCAGCCGTCGCCGTCGCCGCGCCCCTTGGCGATGCGGTCGATGCGCCCGGCCTGGGCCAGGCAGCGCTCCCAGTGCGCGCGGTCGCCGTTCTTCAGCGCGCGGCGGAACAGCGACTCGCGTGACGAGGGCCAGATGCGTTCGTTGCGCAGCGCGGCGTCGACGCTGCCGCCGGCCGAGGCCACGCGCAGCAGCAGCCGCAGCTGCGTGAGCAGCCAGCCGAGCAGCGGAATCAGTTCCTCGCCCTCGGCGCGCAGGCCGGCGACGATGCGCAGCGCGCGCCCGGCGTCGCCGCCGATGGCGGCGTCGGCCAGACGGAACACGTCGTAGCGCGCGTCGTCGGCGACGCTCGCCTCCAGCGTCGGCAGGTCGACGGTGGTGCCGGCGTGCAGCAGTGCGAGCTTGTCGATTTCCTGGCTGGCCGCCAGGAGGTTGCCTTCGACGCGCTCGGCCAGCAGCGCGATCGCATCGGGCGTGGCCTTCAGGCCGCGGCCGGCCATGCGCGCACCGATCCAGTCGGGCAGTTCGGCCGGCTTGAGCGGCCACACCGGCACGGCCGCGCCGACGCGCTCGATCGCCTTCGACCAGGCGCCCTCGTGCTTGCCGCTCCAGTCGTTGGCGCTGACCAGCAGCACCGTGTCGTCCGGCGGCGCCTGGCAGTAGTCGACGATCGCGGCGGAGCCGTCCTTGCCCGGCCGGCCGGTCGGCAGGCGCAGGTCGATCAGCTTGCGGCTGGCGAACAGCGAGAGCGAGCGGCCGGCGTCGCCGAGCCGGTTCCAGTCGAAACCGGCCTCGACGTCGAGCACCTCGCGTTCGAGATAACCCAGTTCCTTGGCGCGCGCACGCAGCGCATCGGCCGCCTCGAGCACCAGCAGGTGCTCGGCGCCGGCGATCAGGTACGCCGGCTTCAGCTCGCCGGAGGCGAGCTGCTTGCGCAGCGCGGGCAGGGTCGTCGCCATCGCGGCGTGCGGCGGCTCAGCCGCGCCTCACGGCTGCTGCGCGTGCGCGACGGCCTCGAGACGGCGCAGGACCGTCTGCACCATGTCGCGCTGCAGTTCCTTCGTCAGCAGGTCGGTCTCGGCGGCGACGCCCAGCGCCTGGCTGGCGTCGAAGGTGAACTCGCGCGTCAGCTCGATCGTCTGCCTGGGCAGCAGCGCCGTGCCGGCGGCGTTCTCGACCTGGAACTCGACGTGATAGCGCAGCGAATACTCGTTGGCGCGGGCGGTGCCGCTGACCGAGAGCACGTCGGTGGTGAACGAATTCGCGACGAACTTCATGACCGCCACGCCGTCCTCGACCGTGTCGACGACCGTCGCGCCGGCGCGCGGCAGCGCCTTGACCAGGTCCTTGCCCAGCGGGCTGTTCGGATCGACGCCGGCGATGTGGATGCGCTGCATGCTCGCCGGCAGCTGCGCTTCCTTGCGTAGGTGGAAGCCGCAGCCGGCCAGCGCGAGGGCGAGGACGGCGACGACGGCGAAAGCGATGCGGCGATGGATCATGTGCGGGTTCCGGCAGCGATCGGAGGACTGGCGATCAGCAGATCATACGGTGCCTGCCAGCCCGGCAGCGAGCGGATGCGCGCCAGCCACTGCACGATCGCCGGCCACGGGGCGAGATCGACGCCGGCCTGGTCGGTCCAGAACAGGTAGCCGCAGCACGACGCGTCGGCGATCGTCGGCGCGCCGCCGAGCAGGAAGTCGCGCTCGCGCAGGGCAAGGTCGAGGCGGTCGAAATCGGCCTGCATGCGCGCGCTCCAGTACGCCTCCAGCGCCTGGCCGGCCGGCGTGAAGCGGCGCGAGAAGCGCAGGTGCGGAAAGCTCATCGCCAGCCGGTTCGCCTCCCAGGCCAGCCACTCGCGCACGCGCGTGCGCTCGGCCGGCGTGGCGCCGTCGAGCCTGCCGTGACGGCGCGCGAGATGGTCGAGGATCGCGTTCGACTGGCACACCGCCAGGCCGTCCTCGTCGACCAGCACCGGCACCTCGCCGAACAGCGAGACGCGGCGGAAGTCCTCCGGCCGCTGCTCGCGCGGCAGGTTCAGGTCGACCGCGCGCTGCTCGAACGGCACGCCCATCAGGCTCAGCGCCAGCGCCACCTTGTAGCTGTGGCCGGATTCGCGGTGGGAATAGAGGATGGGTCTGGTCATGAGCAGCACGTTCGTGACGCCGTCATTCCGGCGGAAGCCGCAATCCGTTTCGATCGCGCCGGCAGCCCAGGCCGGACAGACCCCGGCTTGCGCCGGGACGACGCGACCGGACGCTTCCCTTCACACCACGATGTTCACGATCTTGCCCGGCACCACGATGATCTTCTTCGGCGTGGCGCCGGCGACGAACTCGGCCACGCGCGGCTCGGCCAGCGCGGCGCGTTCGATCTCCTCGCGCCCCGCGGCGACCGGCATCTCGATCGTGCCGCGCAGCTTGCCGTTGACCTGCACGGCCAGCTTGACGGCGTCCTTCACCAGCGCAGCCTCGTCGACGGCCGGCCAGGGAAGATCCTCGAGCAGCGTCTCGGCGTGGCCCAGCGCCTGCCACAGGGCGTGGCAGGCGTGCGGGGTGACCGGATTGAGCAGCAGCACCATCGCCTGCAGCGCTTCGTGGCGCACTGCGCGCCCCTGCTCGCTGCCGCCCTGCTCGGCGCTGCCGTCGAAGCGGCCGACCGCGTTGAGCAGCTCCATCAGCGCGGCGATCGCGGTGTTGAACGCGTAGCGGCGGCCGATGTCGTCGGAGACCTTCTGGATCGTCTCGTGCACCTGGCGGCGCAGCGTTTTCTGCTGAGGACTGAGGGCTGAGGGCTGAGGGCTGAGAGCCGAGGGCTGAGGGCTGGTGGCAACACCGCCTTGCACGTGGTTGGCGACCTCGCGCCAGAGCCGGCGCAGGAAGCGTGCCATGCCCTCGACGCCGGCCTCGTTCCATTCCAGCGACTGGTCCGGCGGCGCGGCGAACATCGAGAACAGGCGCACCGTGTCGGCGCCGAACTTGCCGACCATCGACTGCGGATCGACGCCGTTGTTCTTCGACTTCGACATCTTCTCGATGCCGCCGATCTGCACCGGCCGGCCGTCGCTCCGGAGCACGGCGCCGACCACGCGCGCCTTGTCGTCGCGCTGGATCTCCACGTCGGCCGGGTTGATCCATTCCTTGGAGCCGTCGGCGTTGTCGCGGTAGAACGTCTCGGCGATGACCATGCCCTGGCACAGCAGGTTGGTCGCCGGCTCGTCGCTGTGCACCAAGCCCTCGTCGCGCAGCAGCTTGTGATAGAAGCGGAAGTACAGAAGATGCAGGATCGCGTGCTCGATGCCGCCGATGTACTGGTCGACCGGCAGCCAGTAGTTGGCACGCTCGTCGATCTGCGCCGAGGCGCCCGGCGAGGTGTAGCGCGCGTAGTACCAGCTCGACTCCATGAAGGTGTCGAAGGTGTCGGTCTCGCGCTCGGCCGGACCGCCGCACTGCGGGCAGGTGGTCTTGCGCCACTGCGGATCGGCCTTGATCGGCGACTGCACGCCCATGAACTCGACGTCTTCGGGCAGCAGCACCGGCAACTGGTCCTCGGGCACCGGCACCGCGTCGCACTTGGGGCAGTAGACGATCGGAATCGGGCAGCCCCAGTAGCGCTGGCGCGACACGCCCCAGTCGCGCAGGCGCCAGTTGACGCGGCGCGCGCCCTTGCCTTCCTTCTCGAAGCGCGCGGCCAGCGCGTCGAACGCGCCGCGGTAGTCCAGGCCGTCGTAGTCGCCGGAATTCACCAGCGTGCCGTAGTCGGTGTAGGCGCCGTCCTCGACGATCGCGCGCTCGAATTCCTCGACGATGCTTTGCGCGGCGGCCGGCTCGTAGGGATCGATCGCGCGGCTCTCGCCGAGCGCGGCGCTCATCGGATCGGGGTTGCGCGCGGCGTCGCGGCCGAGCTCGCGTATCGCGTCGCGCACCGCGTCGCTGACGATCACCATCCTGATCAGCAGGTCGTACTTGGTGGCGAACTCCCAGTCACGCTGGTCGTGGCCGGGCACCGCCATCACCGCGCCGGTGCCGTAGCCCATCAGCACGAAGTTGGCGATCCACACCGGCAGCTTCTCGCCGGTGACCGGATGGATCGCGGTCAGGCCGGTGTCGATGCCCTTCTTCTCGGCCGTCTCGATCTCGGCCTCGGCGGTGCCGCCGTGGCGGCATTCCTCGACGAAGGCGGCGACCAGCGGCTTGTCCTTGGCCGCCTTCAGCGCCAGCGGGTGCTCGGCGGCGACGGCGAGGTAGGTCACGCCCATCAGCGTGTCCGGACGCGTCGTGAACACCGTCAGCGGCTCGCTCTCGCCCTCGACGGCGAACTGGATCTCCAGCCCTTCCGAGCGGCCGATCCAGTTGCGCTGCATGGTCTTGACCGAATCCGGCCAGCCCGGCAGCCGGTCGAGGCCGTCGAGCAGCTCCTGCGCGTAGTCGGTGATCTTCAGGAACCACTGCGGAATCTCGCGCTTCTCCACCAGCGCGCCGGTGCGCCAGCCGCGGCCGTCGATGACCTGCTCGTTGGCGAGCACGGTCTGGTCGACCGGATCCCAGTTCACGACCGAGTTCTTGCGATACGCCAGGCCCTTCCTGAACAGGCGCACGAACATGCGCTGCTCGTGCACGTAGTAGTCCGGGCGGCAGGTGGCGAACTCGCGCGACCAGTCGATCGCGTAGCCCATGGTCTTGAGCTGCGCGCGCATGTGGTCGATGTTGGCGTAGGTCCACTTCGCCGGCGCGGTCTTGTTCTTGATCGCGGCGTTCTCGGCCGGCAGGCCGAACGCGTCCCAGGCCATCGGCTGCAGCACGTTGCGGCCGCGCATGCGCTGGTAGCGGCTGATCACGTCGCCGATCGTGTAGTTGCGCACGTGCCCCATGTGCAGCGCGCCGGACGGATACGGCAGCATCGACAGGCAGAAGAACTTCGGCCGCGCCGGATCCTCCTTCACCTCGAAGGCGCGCGTGTCGTTCCAGAATTTCTGCGCGGCGGCTTCGACCGCCTGCGGTTCGTAGGTTTCCTGCATGGGGATTCGGCGCGGCCGCGGCCACGCGCTCAGTCGACGAAAGTGATGCAGCCTAGCGCAGCGCGGCCCCGCACGACAAATTCGCCGCCGCGCCGACGGCAACGAAAAAAGCCGCGCCGCCGGGGCGGCGGCGCGGCGCGGAGGCGGCGCGGAGGGAGGACGCCGCCTGCCGGAGCCGGCGGATCAGCCGTCGAAGCCGTTGGCGAAGATGCGCCCGCCGCCGTCGCCGACGGTCAGCGTGACCGGCACGGCGACGTGCCGCTTGAGCGGATCGTTGCTGTTGACGCACAGCGTCGTCGTATAGACGCCGGCTTGAAGGGTGCTCGCGTCGAAGGTCAGGTCGACCGTATTGGACACGCCGTAGTCGCCGATCGCGCCACTGGCCGGATCGGCGACCAGCCACGGCACCTGGTCGAGGTTGGCGCAGGGCCGGCCCGAGCGCGCGATCGCAAGGCCGCCGCTCCACAGGCGGTAGGCGTCGAAGTCGCCGCCGGTTTCGAGCACGCCGAGCGCGGTCGCCGCGCCGGTGGTCGGGTCCACGACGTAGGACTTGGTCACCAGCCCGCTGGTGTCGGCGTTGTCGATCGCAACCAGATACAGGCGGCCGTCGCCGTCGTCGAAATCCATCGCCGCGGCGTACTGCGTGAAGATGCCGGTGTCGCCGATCACGTTGGCGTCGCCGGTGGCGCGGTCGATCGCGACCAGGGTGTGACTCAGGCCCTCGAAGCCGTACATCGCGCCGCCGGCGTCGACGGCGATGTCGGTGATCGCGATCGCCTGCATGCCGGGAATGGAGATTCCGCCGACGAGGCTCGACGCACCGGTGGCCGGATCCACCGTGTACAGCTTGCTGCGGCCGAGCAGGTCCTCGCTGACCGAGACCACGTAGAACAGGCCGCTGACCGCGTCGTAGGCCGCGCCCGTCACGCTGCCGCCGTTGGCGCCGATGCCGGTCGCGCCGATCATCGTGGTCGTGCCGCTGTCCACGTCCATGCGGAACAGCACGCCGCCGGTGCTGGTGATCGCGTACAGGTTCTTCAGATCGTCGCCGACGAAGTCGCCGGCGGACCAGGTCGTCTCGTCCGGCAGCGCGAACGGCGCCGGCGTCAGCGTCTGCGGCGCGAGCAGGTCGAATCCGGCGAGGCCGCCGTGGCCGAGGAAGGTGGCCACGTCGATCGTGCTGATGCCGGTGTAGCCCGGCACGCCGCCGGCACCCGCCGTCGACGGCCCTCGCGCGCCGGAGAGCGGCGCCTGCAGCGGCTGCAGTGCGGCGATCCGCGCCGGTGTCAGCCGCGCCGACGGCGAGGTGCCCAGCTGCAGCTCGCCGGGCGCCTGCGCGGCCGGCGCGTGGCGCAGCCCCGGCGGTACGTGCGCCGAGGTCGACTGCGTGCCGACCTCGTAGCGCAGCGGCCGGTTGCCGTAGTTGCCGATCGACAACGTCTGCGTGGCGAACTCGCCCGGCGCGAGCGTCACGTCGTAGGCGTCGTGGTCGAGCCGGATCACCGGCGCGCCGACGGTGACGCCGGACCACGCCGACGCGACGCTGCGCACGACCGCGCTCGGCGTCCAGCGGATCGCCAGGCCGTCCTGGATGCGCGGCTCGTTCAGCGAGTACTGCGTGGCGATACCCATCACGCCGTCCGGCATCATGCCGTAGTTCATGCCGACGCTGGCCTGCAGGCCGTGGTCGTAGGACGAATCCTCGAACGTGGTGTGCAGATACTGGAACACGATGTCGTCGCTGCCTTCGCTGAAGACGACCTCGAACGTGGCGCCCTGCGGATCGGCCGGGCCCTCGGAGGCGAACATGCCGCGGTCGTACCATTCGACGACGAAGCGGCGGTTCGGCGCGCTGCCGAGCGTGGCCGTGTAGATCGCGCCGTAGCGCGCGTCCAGGCGCATCCACAGCGGCGCGATCACCGGATAGACGCCGCTGTTGGCCGCGTTCGCGGTCGGCAGCGGCTGGTCCCAGACGCCGCCGATCAGGCCGCTGACGTCGGTGCCGAAACCGATCGCACCGTGCACGCCGACCGCGATGCGCCGCGACGGGCCGCCGTAGAAGTTGACCGGAAACGGCAGCGCGACCGCCGCCTGGCCGTTCTGCCCGATGTCCAGCGCCTGGCCGATCGCGGTGACGTCGACGAAATCCGCCGGCGCCGTGTCGTCGGCGACGTAGTTGGGCAACGCCGCGACCGCGGTCCAGGTGGCGGTCGAGCGCAGGTTCGCCCCGACCGTCAGGATGCGGTTGTACTGGTAGCTCTCGCCCGGCGCCAGCGGCTGCCGCACGCCGAACAGGAACTGCTGGTCCGGCTCGGCGCCGTTGTCGCCGAGCGTGTGGTACTCGTAGGTCGTCGTCGAATGATTGGTGACGGTGTAGCAGAAGTTGACCTGCTCGCCGGCGACCGCGTCGAGCGAAGGACCGCCCTCGCAGGCCTGCGGATCGAGATTGCGGCTGACCGTGACGGCCAGGCAGATGCCGTCCGCGTCGCAGCTGTCGGCCTGCCCCGCCACCGCCGCCGGTTCGCGCGCGGGCACCCGCGTCGCGGACGGATCGGCGGCCGCGAGCGCCCCGTACAGAAGGCCGCTGCCGGCCAGTGCCCATACCCGTTTCTTCGTTGCCACCCCGACACCTCTCGATTGCTGTCGGCCGCATCCCTGGCCAAGGATTCGCTGACGCGTTCCGCACCGCGCGGCCGCCTCGGCGGCGCGCGATCGCGGCGCATCTTCCCTAACGCAGAGCGGCCGCAAACCCTGACACGAAACTTCGCCGCGCGCGGCGCAAGCGGCTACCAGAAGCCGTTCAGGCCGACGAAGCGCGGCCGCTGCGCCGAACCGGCCAGCGCCTGCAATCGGGCGGCGGCACGCGCGCTGCGGGCGGGGTCGGCGGAAGGCAGGCCGAAATCGGCGCGCACCTCGTCGAGCAGCAGGTCGAACTGCCAGACCTGGGTCACCTCCTCGCCGCCGGTCGCGGCGACCAGCTCCGCGCGTCGCGCCGCCAGCGCCTCGAGCGCGGCGGCATCGCGCGTGGCCAGCGCGCGCGACCACAGGCGATGGATTTCGCTGCGCACGCGCGACGGCGCGCCGTCGACCTGCGCGGCGGAAAACTGCGCGATGGCCTGCCCGAACCAGCGCTGCGCCTCGTCATGGCGCCCCTGCACCAGCGCGCAGCGGCCGAGGCTGTCCTCGATCTCGCCGACGTGGGCGTTGGGCGTGCCAGCGGACAGCGCCTGCGCGTAGCGCAGCGCCTCCTGTAGCACCGGCTCGGCCTGCTCGCACTGCCCCGACTGCAGCAGGCTCTCGCCGAGCAGCATGTCGGCGCGCATGAGGTAGCGATGCGGCGACGGCAGCGCGCGCAGCGAATGCTCGATCGCGCGCGCGCCGGCCAGCGCCGCGGCGGTGCGCAGGCGGTACAGGTCCAGCCGCGTCGCGACCTGGTCGACGAACGCGCCCTGCAGCGGCGTCAGCACGCTGCCGCCGCGGCGTGCGGCCTGCACCTCATCGAGTTCGGCGGCCGCGGCGGCGTAGTCGGCGCGGTTGAGCCGGCACTGCACCAGGTTCACGCGCGACATCACCACGCGGCCGTGCGTCGGGCCGAGCATCGCGCCGAGCCGCTCGACCGCGCTGCGCTGGCGCTCGATGCCGGTGACGGTGTCGCCAAGCAGGCAGTACGCGCGCGCCATCACCTCCTCGGTCGCCAGGCGCGAGAAGCGGCTGCCTTCGGCGGCGCGGTCGTGCGCATCGAGCGCGCGCTGGTACAGCGCGATGCCGCCGCGGATGTCGCCGCGGTCCACCGCCACGAACGCGCGCTGGTACAGCGCGCCGCCGAGATCGTCGAGCGAACGCGCCGAATCGCGCTCGAACTCGGCGATCGCCGCGTCCAGGCTCGCCGCCGCGCCCTCGTTGTCCTCGCGCTGGAACTGCGCGTAGCCGCGGTAGGCAAGGAACACGCCGTACCACAGCCGTTCGCCGCCCGGCGTGCGCCGCGCCAGCGGCAGCGCGTGCTCGATCAGCGCCACCTCGCGCGCGGAGGTGTCGAGCGCACGCAGCGCCTCGATCAGGTTGCCGGCCGCGGACAGGTATTCCTCGGCATGCGCCTCGCGCACCGGCTCGAGCATCTCGACCGCGCGCGCCGCGCGCGGCATCGCCTCGTCGTCGCGGCCGAGCGCCTGGAACACGCCGGCGATCTCGCCGAGCAGCACGGCGCGCGTGACGTCGTCGACGTCCTTGCGCGCCTCGAGCCGCGCAGCCGCGCGCTCGAGCAGGTCCAGCGGCCGCGCGTCGGCGCCGGCGTTCTGCGGATCGCCCTGGCGGAACACGTCGCGCATGAACGCGACTACGGTCTGCGCGCGGCGGCGCTGCTCGCGTTCGTGCCCGGCACGGTTGATCGCCACCACGCTGCTGGCGACCAGGCCGATGCCGAGCAGCGCGATCGCCGTGGCCGCGTAGGCGTGCCGGCGCAGCAGCTTGCCGAGGCGGTAGCCGAGCGAACCGCGCTGGGCGAGCACGGCCAAGCCGGCGAGCCAGCGCTCCAGATCCTCGGCCAGCGCCTGCGCGCCGTCGTAGCGCTCGCGCGGATCGTCGGCGGTGGCCTTGGCGACGATGCGGCCGAGATCGCCGCGCAGCGCGCGCGCCAGCCGCGCCGGCGCCAGCCCGCGTTCGGCGGCGATGCGCGCGGCGTGCTGCGCATCGCACTGCGCGTACGCCTGCTCCAGCCGCGGCAGCGACTTCGTCGTCTCGCGCGCGAGCGCGCGGCGGCGGCGCAGCTCGTGCGCGGACACGCCGCCGAGCAGTTCGTACAGCACCAGGCCGAGCTGGTACACGTCGCTGGCCGTCGTCACCGCCTCGCCGCGCAGCTGTTCCGGCGCGGCGTAGGCCGGCGTCATCGTCACCGTCTGCGGCCGGTCCGCGGCGGTGTCGTCGAGCAGCCTGGCGATGCCGAAGTCGAGCAGCTTCGGCACGCGTTCGGCGTCGAGCAGGATGTTGGAGGGCTTGAGGTCGCGGTGCAGCACGAGGTTGCGGTGCGCGAACTGCACCGCGCGGCAGACCTGCGCGACCAGGCGCACGCGCGCACGCAGGTCGAGCCGCTGCCGGTCGCAGGCCTCGGTGAGCGCGGCGCCATCGACGTACTCCATCGCGAACCACGGCACGCCGGCGTCGGTGAGGCCGCCGTCGACGAGGTGCGCGATGTTCGGATGGCTCAGCCGCGCCAGGATCTGGCGCTCGCGCAGGAAGCGCTTGTGCAGGGCCGCGCTGCCGCCGCGCACCAGCTTCAGCGCGACCTTCTGCGCGATGTCGTCGATCCGCTCGGCCAGGTGCACCGCGCCCATGCCGCCCTCGCCGAGCAGGCGCAGGATGCGGTAGCGGCCGGCGACGATCGTGCCGGGCGCCAGCCCGGCGTCGACCGGCGGCATGCCGTCGGCGTCGATCTGCGTGTCGGCGTCGTCGAGCAGCCGGCGCACCAGCTGCGCCAGTTCCGCATCCGCGGCGGCCACGGGCGCGAGCTCGGCGCGGCGCGTTTCGGGCGTCGCCTCGAGCAGGCGATGGAACAGGCTGCGCAGGCGCGCGAAGCGCTCGCTCGACAGTTCGGTCATCGGCAGGCGTGGATCTTCGGGGAGTCGCGCATGCCCGGCCTAGCGGTCCAGTCGCGTGCGCAGCCAGCTGCGCGCCAGCGCCCAGTCGCGGTACACGGTGCGCTCGTCGACGTTCATCACGCCGGCGACCTCGGGCACGCTGAGGCCGACGAAGTAGCGCAGCTCGACCACGCGGGCGAGGCGCTCGTCGAGGCGTTCGAGCTGGGCGATCGCCTCGTCCAGCTCGCCGAGGTCGGTGTGGTCGGGCAGCGGCAGGCCGAGCGCCTGGGTCAGGTCTTCGCGCTGCCAGTCGCCGCCGTGCTTGTCGGCAGCGGCGCGGCGCGCGCGGTCGACCAGGATCTGCCGCATCGTGCGCGCGGCAAGGCGGAACAGGTGCTCGCGGTCGACGATGTCGATCCGCTCGGCGCCGAGCAGGCGCAGGAACATCTCGTTGAGCAGCGCGGTCGGCTGCAGCGTGCGCTGGTCGGGGTGGTCGGCCAGGCGCCTGGCCGCGAGCAGGCGCAGGTCGCCGTACACCGCCGGCAGCAGCGCGTCGAGCGCGTACGCGTCGCCCTCGCGCCAGCGCTGCAACTGGAGGCTCAGGTTGGCGCTGTCTTCCATTGCCGGCTCCGGATCGGGCCCGATTCTAGAGCATCGCCCGCGCTCGCCGGATGCGGGGCGGACCATGCCGAACGGCACCTTCGCGCCGGCACGGCGCGGCTAAGATGGGCGCTTCCGCCCGCCGAGGAGATCGCGATGAACCTGCTGCTCGCCACCGCCGTCGCCGCGTTCGCGGCTCCCGCCGCGCCCGCTCCCGCGGCGCCGGGCGTGACCGCCCTGCACTGCGCGAACGCGCTCGACACCGCGGGCGGCAAGCTGCTCGGCGAGACCACGATCGTGATCGAGGGCAAGCGCATCCGCGAGATCAGGCCCGGCCGCGCGGACGTGCCCGGTGCGGCGGCGATCGAACTCGCCGGCGCAACCTGCCTGCCCGGCCTCATCGACAGCCACACGCATCTGACCGGCGAAACCAGCCCGACCGGCTACACCGACCAGTTCCGCTGGAACGTCGCCGACTACGCGATCCGCTCCACCGTGTACGCGCGGCGTACGCTCGAGGCCGGCTTCACCACCGTGCGCAACCTCGGCGACGGCTCCAATGCCTCGATCGCGCTGCGCAACGCGATCAACGCCGGCATCGTGCCGGGCCCACGCATCTTCACCGCCGGCGGCGCGATCGGCACCACCGGCGGCCACGCCGACGACACCGACGGCTACCGCGCCGACCTGCAGGGCGATCCGCACGCCAAGGACGGCATCATCAACGGCGCCGACGACGCCTGGAAAGCCGTGCGCCAGCACTACAAGGACGGCGTCGACCTGCTCAAGATCATGCCGTCCGGCGGCGTGCTGGACGAAAGCAGCAGCGTCGACAACGCGCAGATGACGGTGGACGAGATCAAGGCCGTGGTCGCCGCCGCGCACGACTACGGCTTCACCGTCGCCGCGCACGCGCACGGCGCGGAGGCGATCCGCCGCGCGGTGGTCGGCGGCGTGGATTCGATCGAGCACGGCACCTTCATGACCGACGAGGACATGAAGCTGATGAAGCAGCACGGCACCTGGTACGTGCCGACCATCATCGCCGGCAAGTACGTGCAGGAGATGGCCGAGAAGCCGGGCTACTACCCGGCGCAGATCGCGACGAAGGCCAGGCAGGTCGGGCCGCTGATCCAGCAGACCGCCGGCCGCGCCTACAAGGCCGGCGTGAAGATCGCCTTCGGCACCGACGCGGCGGTGTATCCGCACGGGCAGAACGCGAAGGAGTTCCAGTACATGGTCGAGGCCGGCATGCCGCCGCTGTACGCCCTGCAGGCGGCGACCACGCACGCGGCCGAGCTGCTGAAGAAGTCGCAGGACCTCGGCACGCTGGAAGCGGGCAAGTTCGCCGATGTGATCGCCGTCGCCGGCAACCCGCTGGAGGACATCCGGCGCATGCAGGACGTCGGCTTCGTGATGAAGGAAGGCGTGGTCTACAAGCAGGCGGGCAAGGCGCCGGCGCCGTAGGCCGGTCTCCGCCGCGCCGGCGTCGTTCTGGGCTGGAGGCGGTAAAGATTGAAACACGAAGAACGCGAAGACGGAGCGGAAGAACTGGCTTGGCGTTCTCTCCGCGCGCCCTTCGTGTTTCAGGCTCCTGCTTCAAGGCGCGACCCGACCATCCCACTGGCGACGGATTCCCGGACGCAAGGCGCAGGTGGCGCCGGTACTCGCGGCGCTGAGCCGGGAGTGAAGATCTGAGAGCGGGTTCTCGCAGAGACGCAGAGATCGCAGAGTAGGAGATGGATCTTTTACCTCTGCGATCTCTGCGCCTCTGCGAGACTTCTTCTTTGCAACCGAACCGTCAGGTCATTTGGCTGGCGACGAAGTCCCAGTTGACCAGGTTCCAGAACGCTTCGACGTACTTCGGCCGCGCGTTGCGGTAGTCGATGTAGTAGGCGTGTTCCCACACGTCGCAAGTCAGCAGCGGACGGTCGGTGCCGGTGATCGGCGTGCCGGCGTTGGAGGTGCTGGCCAGCGCGAGGCCGCCATCCGGACGCTGCACCAGCCAGCCCCAGCCGGAACCGAAGGTGCCCACGCTGGTCTTGGTGAACTCGTCCTTGAACTGGGCGAAGCCGCCGAAGGCCTTGTTGATCGCGTCGGCCAGGCGTCCGCTCGGCTCGCCGCCACCGTCGGGCTTGAGGCAGTTCCAGTAGAACGTGTGGTTCCAGATCTGCGCGGCGTTGTTGAACATGCCGCCGGAGGACTTCCTGATGATCTCTTCGAGCGAAAGGTTCTCGAACTCGGTGCCCTTGATCTGGTTGTTGAGGTTGGTGACGTAGGTCTGGTGGTGCTTGCCGTAGTGGTAGTCGATGGTTTCCGCGCAGATGTGCGGAGCCAGCGCATCGCGCGCCCAGGGAAGCGGGGGAAGTTCGATCGCCATCGTCGGTTCCTCTTGGTGGTGAACTCGTGGTGTGGAGAAGGTCAGGCCGGCAGCGGCAAGGTGACGCGACGCGCGGTCGGCAGGCCGAGCACGACCAGCGCGGCGAATCCGCCGAACACCCACAGCGCGGCGCGGCTCGCACCTGCCACGCCGCCCGGCTCGCTGAGGCCGGCCGCGTTCGCGAGCAGGCCGGCCAGCGCGGCGCCGACCGACATCGCGTACAGCTGCACGGTGGAGATCGAGGCGGAGGCGAGATCGCCTTCCGCCGCCGGCGCCGATTCCAGCACGGCCGTCAGCAGGTGCGGCCAGGCCATGCCGATGCCGAGTCCGGCGCCGGCCAGCGCGACGCACAGCAGCGCGAAGCCAGCCCCCTGCTCGAAGCCGTGCGCGCGGCGCAGCATGAGGCCGAGCGCGGCCAGCGAAACCGCCATCAGCAGCGGGCTGACGCGGATGATGCGCGCGGCGCAGGCGCCGTCGCGCCCCGCGCTCAGGGTCGAGCCGAAGCTCCAGCCGGCCGCCATCACCGCCGCAGATACCCGGCCGCCAGCGGCGTGTGGCCGTGGATCGTCTGCAGGAAATACGGCACGAAGATCTCGGTCGTGCTGCCGATCACCAGCAGGCTCATGCACAGGTAGACGGCGCGCAGCCGCGTGGACGAATACGCCCCGTGCGGCAACAGGCGCACGGCGGCGTGGCGGTCGAGCCGCACGATCAGCGCCGCCAGCACCAGTCCGATGCCCACGCCGAACAGCTGCCACGCGCCCGAACGGGCCAGGCTGGCCAGCGAGACGGCCAGCACCGACAACGCCAGCAGCGCCAGGCGCCCGCCGGCGATGCGCGCGCCGCCGCCGGACGACGCACGCGCCGTCGACGGCAGGTAGGCCACGACGATCGCCGCGAGCACCACGACCACCGGCAGCAGGCTCCAGAACGCCGCGCGCCAGTCGCCCCATTGCGCGAACACGCCGCCGATGGCCGGCCCCGACAAGGTGGCGATGCCCCACATCGCCGACACCAGCCCCATCGCGCGCGGCCACAGCGCCGGCTCGAACACCTGCCGGATCAGCACGTAGGCGAGCGAGACCAGCACGCCGCCGCCCAGTCCCTGCAGCGTGCGCCCGCCGAGCATCCACGCCATGTCCGGCGCGCAGGCGCAGACCATGGTGCCGGCCGTGAAGACCGCCAGCGCGATGAGGTACGCGCCCTTGGCGCCGGCGCGCCCGGCCAGCGGCGCCGCCAGCGCCGCGCCGAGGATCGAGGCAATCACGAACAGGGTCGTGTTCCAGGCGTACCAGGCCAGTCCGCCGATGTCGGCGACGACCGAGGGCATGATCGTCGTCACGACGTAGACGTTGATCGCGTGCAGCGCGGTGCCGCCGGCCAGCGCGAGCGAGCGCATGCCGTTGCGGCCGGACAGCAGGTCGGACCAGGAAGCGGAGGCGGTGGTGGCGGACATGGACGATCCCGGCGGCGTGCGCGCGGCGCGCCTCATATGCAAGAATGTTCTTGGATATTAGACCGGACCGATCCATTTAAACAAGCATGAACTTGGATAATAAATTCGATCAGGCCGCTGAGCGCATCCTGTTCCAGCTCAAGACGCGCGGGCCGCTGGGCACGTTGGCGCTGGCCGAGGTTCTGCAGCTGACCGGCGAAGCCGTGCGCCAGCAGGTGGTCAAGCTGCTCGACGCCGGCCTGATCGAGGGCGAGTCGGAGCGCGGCGGCGGCGCCGGACGGCCGCGCCAGCTGTGGAAGCTGACCGGCGCCGGCCACGCGCGCTTCCCCGACACGCATGCGCAGCTGGCGGTCGAGCTGATCCGCTCCGCCCGCGCGCTGTTCGGCGAGGCCGGCGTCGACCGCCTGATCGACGCACGGCGCGAAGACAGCCGCGCCGCCTACCTGCAGGCGATGGCCGGCGCGCGCACGCTCGGCGAGCGCGTGCGCCGGCTCGCCGCGATGCGCGAACGCGAGGGCTACATGGCGCGCGCGGAACGCGACGGCCGCGACTGGCTGCTGATCGAGGACCACTGCCCGATCTGCGCCGCCGCGCAGGTCTGCCAGGGCTTCTGCCGCGCCGAACTGGAACTGTTCCGCGAGGTGCTCGGCGACGGCGCGCAGGTCGTGCGCGAGCAGCACCTGCTCGCCGGCGCGCGCCGCTGCGTCTACCGCGTCGGTACGCGCCGCACGCTGGCGACGCCGCTGCGCGTCACCGCCTGAGCCGCGCGAGCGGTCAGGGCTCGCTCCAGCGGAACACGTCGTCCACGCGCATGCCGAACGTGCGCGCGATGCGGAAGGCGAGCTCGAGCGAGGGCGCGTAACGGCCCGCCTCGAGCGCGATGACGGTCTGCCGCGTGACGCCGCAGGCGTCGGCCAGCGCCTGCTGGGTCATCTCGCCGTGCTCGAAGCGCAGGCGGCGGATCTCGTTGGCGATCGGCGTTCCGCTCATTGCTCGGCCCAGCCCCGCGGCACGGCCGTACCGGTGCGCGCGTTCAATGCCGGTCCTTCCAGTAGGCAAGCGCGCTGTAGGCGTACTCGAACAGCGTGCCGACGATCAGCGTGAGCACCAGCAGGTGGGCGAGCATCGGATGGCTGGCCCACTGCAGCCGCTCCGGCGGCGAGAAGCCGATCGTCACCGCGACGGCGACGACGCCGAAGGTGAGCGCGCCGCGGCCCCACTCCTGCGCCTTCGCCGCGATCTCGCGGTCGCGCTCGTCCTCCTGCACCCGCCCCTGCCAGCGCTGGCGCAGCACCGCGAACAGGATGAGCCAGGCGATGACCATCAGCGCGATCGTGCGGCCGACGCGCTGCGCGTCCGGGTTCTTCCACAGCGGCGGCCCCTGGAACGCCTCGGCGTGGACGAGCGCATAGGCGGCGATCACCGCGGTGAAGGCGAACGCGATCCAGGCGCGCCACTCGCCCGGCGCGATCGCCGTCTCGATGCCGTCCTGCGGCAGCCGCGACACCGCGATCAGCGAGGTCCACGACACCGTGATCAGCACCGCCACGCCGAGATTGCCGGCGTCGATGCCGAGCACGCGATCCGGCCCGGCCAGCAGCAGCCAGGTCGCACAGGCGCCGACCAGCAGCAGCGCGACGAACAGCCAGCGTTGACGCATGATGTACCCCTTAGCGGACAAAATGTCCGCTTTAGATTACATTTCGCTCCAGGCATGTCAAGTATTTTTGACATTGCCTTGCCTTCCTGCCGGGCCGGCAGCATGTGCTTTCGCGATCTTCCATAGATCGCGAGAATCGCGAGGCGGCCATCCGCGGCCGCACTTTCCAACCCCCTGCGTGACAGATCCGGAGTCGTTGATGCCCACCACCGTCCCCTCCCCGTACGTGTTCGACGCCACCGAAGCCAACTTCGAGGCCGAGGTCGTCCAGGCGTCGTTCCAGCAGCCGGTGCTGGTCGACCTGTGGGCGACCTGGTGCGGACCGTGCAAGACCCTCGGACCGCTGCTGGAGAAGGTCGTCGACGAGTTCAACGGCGCGGTGCGCCTGGCGAAGATCGACTGCGACAAGGAGCAGGCGCTGGCTGCGTCGTTCGGCGTGCGCAGCATCCCGACGGTCGTGCTGCTGCGCGAAGGCCAGCTCGTCGACGGCTTCACCGGCGCGTTGCCGGAAAGCGCGATCCGCGAGTTCCTGTCCCGCCACGTGCAGCCGAACGCGCCGGCGGAAGACGCCGTCGCGGCGGCGCCGGCCGTGCAGGAGACGCCGGAACAGGCGATCGCGCGCATCCAGCAGGAGATCGCCGCGGAGCCGGACCGGGCCGAGCTGAAGCTCGACCTCGCCGTGGCGCAGATGCAGGTCGGCAACGCCGCCGCGGCGGAGGCCGAACTCGACGCGCTGCCGGCCAACCTCGCCGCGGACGACCGCGCGCGGCGCCTGCGCGGCCAGCTCGATTTCGCCCGTGCGCTGAAGGATGCGCCGCCGGCCGCCGAACTCGCCGCGCGCATCGAGCGCGACCCGCACGACCACGCCGCGCGCGACCTGCTCGGCGTGCGCCTGCTGATCCAGGGCGACACCGCGGCCGCGCTGGAGCAGTTCCTCGCCGTGCTGAAGGCCGACCGCACCTGGAACGACGATCAGGCGAAGAAGCGCCTGATCGCCGCGTTCGCGGTGATCGACGACGAGGACCTGGTTGGCACCTACCGCCGCAAGATGTCGTCGCTGCTGTTCTGAGAGCCGGCGGGGCTCAGGTTCGCGCCGTGCCGGCCGTGCCGCGCAGCGCGAACCGCATCAGCAGGCCGATCACCACGAACAGCACCGCCGCGCTCAGCGCCAGCGACCAATGGATGCCGATGCGCGCGCCGACCAGGCCGACGGTGACGCCGCTGAACATGCGCATGCCGAGCGCGAACATGTTGTACACGCCGATCGCGCGGCCGCGCATCTCCGCCGGCGCGTCCAGCTGCACCAGGGTCTGCGCCATCGCGTTGAACGACAGTTCGACGAAGCCGGCGACGAACAGCAGCACCAGCGCGAACGTGTAGTCCGCGATCAGCGCGAAGCCGGCCAGCGCCACGCACCAGATCATCGCCAGCACGCAGGCGGTGCGCGCACGCGGCTGCAGCAGGCTGCGGCTTTCGAGCACGAAGCCGGCGGTCAGCGCGCCGGCCGCGTCGGCGGCGAGCAGCATGCTGTAGGAGAAGTCGGCGTGGGCGTGGCCGAGGTCGTGCGCGTAGCCGGGCATCTGCGCCTGGTACGCGTTGCCGATGAACAGCGAGGCGCAGCCGGCGAGCAGGGTCATCGCCATGATCACGCGGTGCTGCGCGATCTCGTGCAGCGCGCGCCAGATGTCGCCGAGGCTGCGCACCGCGCGCGTCGCCACGACTGCGCCGGCGGCACGGAACTTCGGCCCGTACGGCGCGACCGCGAGCCACAGGATGAACGGCAGATACAGCAGCGCGTTGACCAGGATGCCGAGATTGGGCCCCAGCCACAGCAGCAGGCCGCCGCCGATGCCCGGCCCCATCAGCAGGCCGAGCTGGCGTGCGGTCGCGTTCAGGCGCACCGCGCTCTGCAGGTGTTCGCGCCCGACGATGTCGTGCAGCAGCAGCTGCGAGGGCGGTCCCCACAGCACGCCGGCCAGGCCGTGCACGATCAGCAGCACCGCCGCGTGCCAGACCTGCAGCGTCCCGGTGATGAACAGCACGCCCCACAGGATCGACACACCCATGAACAGCGTCATGCCGATCTGGATCATGCGGCGCGGGTCGTAGCGATCGGCGAGCGAGCCGGAGTAGACCGAGAACAGCAGGAACGGAAGCCAGTGCGAGACGACGGCGAAACCGCCGAGCGCGGGCGACTTGAAGTGCTCGAAGATCACCCAGTAGCTGATCACGTGCTCGATGTTGTCGGCCATCATCGCCAGGGCCGACAGCAGGAAGTACGCGCGGAAACCGGGGTGGCGCAGCGCCGCGAAGGCGACGGGGGCCGGCTGGGAAGCGGAAGCGTTCATGGAGTTCCTTTCAATTCCGGTCAAGCGACAGCGCCTCGCGCATCGCCGGGGCGATGACACGATGAGTCCGGCAACACCGGAAACGGTTGGCGCGTTGGTTGACGTGAACGCTTACGGCGGCCGCGGTGTCCGCGGCGCGCGGCAATGATAAGGGCGTGCCGGCGAAGGCGGCAAGGCGCCGGCGGCACGACGCGTTCTTGTACGCTGTGGCTCCCGCCTTCGCGCCGATCGCCATGACGCCCGCCCGCCTGCGCCGCTTCATGAACCTGTGGCCGCCGTTCCTGTTCGCCGGCATCCGCGTGCTGGAGATCGCCGGCGACTGGCGCCACGCGCGCGTGGCGCTGCGCCGGCACTGGTACAACCGCAACTACGTCGGCACGCACTTCGGCGGCAGCCTGTTCGCGATGACCGATCCGTTCTGGATGATCCTGACGATGCAGTGCCTGGGCCGCGAGTACATCGTCTGGGACAAGGCCGGCGAGATCGAATTCGTCGCGCCGGGCCGCGCCGACGTGTTCGCCGACTTCCGCATCGACGAGGCGATGCTGGCGGAGATCCGCGCCGCCACCGCGAACGGCGAGAAATACCTGCGCTGGTGCGAGACGCCGGTCGTCACCGCGAACGGCGAGGTGATCGCGCGCGTGCGCAAGCAGATCTATGTGCGGCGCAAGCGCGAGGCGTCCGCGCCGCGCACGGATGGCGCCACACGGGACGACGCCTCGTGATGAGAAAGCTCGCGCGCGTCCTGCCGCAGGCCTGGCGCAACCGGCTGCGCGCCTGGCAGCTGCGCGGCATGGCCGCATGGCGAGACCGCGCCGAGGCGGCGCAGGCGCCGCTGCAGGAGACCGCCGTGCACTGCCGCTTCTGCGGCACCGCCGGCGCGCGCCATCGCGTGCTCGGCGACGTGCCGCTGACCCATCCGGGGCCGTTCCGGCAGAACGCGTACCGCCTGCTCCACTGCAATGTCTGCGACGTCGTCCATCTCGATCCCGAGCCCGGCGCGGCGGACCTGTCCACCTTGTACGAAGACTCCGTCCAGTTCAGCGACGAGACGTATTCCGGCGACGCACAGGCGTTGCGCGTGCTGGAAGGCTACGGCCGCCGCCTCGATCGCCTGGGCCTCGTGCCGGACGCGGGACAGGCGCTGCTGGAAGTCGGCGCCGGGCTGGCGTGGATATCGCGCGCCTGCAAGCAGCGCCGCGACGGCGTGCACACCGTCGCGCAGGACGTCAGCGGCGAATGCGCGGCGCGCTGCCCGTGGGTCGACCACTACCACGTCGGACCGCTCCGCTCGCTGCCCTCCGAGCGCCGCTTCGCGCTCGCCTCGATGACCCACGTGATCGAGCACCTGACCGATCCGGCCGCGATGCTCGCCGAACTCCATGCGCGCCTGCTGCCCGGCGGCAAGGTGTACGTGACCGCGCCGCATCGCCCGCCGCTGTGGCGCGCCGGCGACGGCATCCGCCCGTGGCTGCGCTACGAATACCTGCACGTGCCGGCGCACGTCGCCTATCTGTCGCGGACCTGGTTCGAGCGGGTCGCCGCCGGGCTCGGCTTCGAGCTGGTCGGCTGGGACACCTCGCACGACGGCCACCAGGTGCTGGAAGCCGTGCTGCGCAAGCGCGAGGAGGCGTAGCCTGCGCGCACTCCGCGGCCGCCCGCTGCCGCAGAATCCGGAACAGGGCAGCGCCGGATCGGCATTGCGCCGCCGCGCACGATCTCCCGCCCGGCGCGGCGTCGCACGGCGTCCGGTGGCGATCCCCGCGGCGCCTCGGCAGAATGGGCCGATCCTTTTGCGGAAGTCCCCGTGAACACACCAGCCGACGAATCCGCGGTTCCCCCCGGCGCCGAGGCGGCCGCGAACGAGAAAGCGCAGCCGGCCAGCGTCGCCGAAGTGCTCGGCAGCGTGCACACGACCAACTTCCCGGACCTGCTGCGCCAGCTCGGCGGCTGTCTGCTCGTGAGCACCTACCAGGCCGGCAAGCTGGTGATCCTGCGGCCCGACGGCGCCTCGATCAACACGCACTTCCGCACCTTCAACCGGCCGATGGGCATGGCCGCCGACGGCGAGCGGCTGGCGCTGGGCGCGGCGATCGAGATCGCCGAATTCCGCAACATGCCGGCGGTGGCCAAGCGCCTGCAGAACCCGCCGCGCCACGACGCGGTGTACCTGGCGCGGCGCGGCCACATCACCGGCGCGATCGACATCCACGAGATGGCCTGGGACAAGCACGGCGACCTGTGGTTCGTGAACACGCTGTTCTCCTGCCTGTGCACGCTGGATGCGAAATCCAGCTTCGTGCCGCGCTGGCGGCCGCGCTTCGTCTCGCACTACGCGCCGGAGGACCGCTGCCACCTCAACGGCCTGGCGATGCAGGGCGGCAAGCCGCGCTACCTGACCGCGCTGGGCGAGACCAACGAGCCGCAGGGCTGGCGCAAGAACAAGCGCGACGGCGGCATCCTCATCGACATGGCCACCGACAAGGTGATCGCGCGCGGCCTGTCGATGCCGCACTCGCCGCGCTGGTACGACGATCGCCTGTGGGTGCTCGAATCCGGCCGCGGCGCGCTGGTCACCATCGATCCGAAGACCGGCGAGAAGAAGGACGTCGCACGCGTGCCCGGCTTCGCGCGCGGACTCGACTTCATCGGCCCGGTCGCCTTCATCGGCCTGTCGCAGCTGCGCGAGACCAACGCGTTCACCGACATCGAGATCACCGAGGCGAATGCCGACCGCCAGAGCGGCGTGTGGGCGGTGCACATCGGCACGGGCAACACCATCGGCCTGCTGAAGTTCACCGGCGGCGTGCAGGAGATCTTCGCCGTGCAGGCGCTGCCCGGCGTGCTGTTCCCCGAGGTCATCCACGAAGGCGAGTTCCTCCATTCCTCCTACGCACTGCCGGACGAGGCGCTGCGCGAGGTCGGCTTCTCGCCGCAGCCGGCGGCGGCCGCCACCGGCTCCGCCTACGCGGCGGACGCGCCGCAGGCCGAAGCGTGAGCGCGGCGGCCGGCTTCCGCCTGGTGGTCGACTGGCAGGCGATGCGGCCGGCCGACGCCGAGGCGATCCGTGCGTTCTGGCGCGACGAGCGCGCGCTGACCGACGAGGCGCAGATGGACGAGCGCCTGAAGCAGGTCGTGCTGCACGCGCTCGACGGCGACGGCCGCCTCGCCGGCGTCTGCACCGCGGTGGCGGCGACGCCGCCCCCGCTCGGCCAGCCGCTGTACTTCTGGCGCTGCTTCGTCGGCGCGCGCTGGCGCTCGACGCCGCTGGTGATGTCGCTGCTGAAGCGCTCGTGCACCGTGCTGGAGGACTACGCGGCGGCGAACGGGCACCCGTGCATCGGCATCCTGCTCGAGCTGGAGAACGCGCGCTTCCGCGACAAGGGCCGCGCCGCGGTGTGGTGGAATCCGCGCTTCACCTACGTCGGCCGCAGCGCGCGCGGACTGGACCTGCGCGTGCACTACTTCAAGGGCGCACGGCTGAAGCCGCCGGCCTAGCGGGCGCGCCGCCCCCGATCCGCTGCCGCGCACTGGAAAGATCGCCGGATTTGTGCAGGTCCGGGCCGGGTTCATCCGGCCTAGACTGAATCGTTTCGGCGAGCAGGGGCTGGCCGAGAATCCTCCGCACGCGCGGAACCCTTGGGGGGAGTCACCATGCAACGAAACGCCATCCGCGTCCTGGCCGGCCTGGCCTGCGCAGCCCTGTGCCCAGCTGCCTGGGCGCAGGGAACGATCGCCACGACGGCCACCACCGACGCCAGCGGGCTCTGGCGCGACGTGGCCGAAACCCGCGTCCAGAACGTCGCGGCGCGCACCATCGTGCCGTCGCGCTACCGCACGCTCGCCCTCGACAACGCGCGCCTGGCCGCCCTGCTCGCCGACGTTCCGCCAGAGTCGCGGCAGAACGTGCGCTCGAGCACCGCCACGCTCACGCTGCCGCTGCCCGACGGCCGCTACGCCGATTTCCGCATCGTCCAGTCGCCGATCATGCAGCCCGGGCTCGCGGCGAAGTATCCGCAGATCCGCACCTACCTCGGCCAGGGCATCACCGATCCCGGCGCCACCTTGCGCTTCGACGTGACGCCGAAGGGCCTGCGCGCGCAGATCCTGGGCGCCGGCGGCGCGGTGTACGTCGACCCGTACCAGAACAACGACACCTCGCACTACATCGCCTACGCCAAGCGCGACTACGCGCGCGCCGGCGAGCGCATGCAGTGCACGGTGCGCGATCCGCACGGCGCGACGCACGGCGAGCCGGTGCCGGACATCGCCGTGTCGCCGACGCCCAACGTCGCCTCCGGCGACACCCTGCGCACCTATCGCCTCGCGCTCTCCGCGACGGGCGAGTACACCGCGTTCCAGGGCGGCTCGGTGGCCGATGCGCTCGCCGGGATGGTCAGCACGATGAGCCGCGTCAACGGCATCTACGAGCGCGAAGTCGGCGTCCGCATGGTGCTGGTCGACAACACCGACCTCAACATCTACACCGACGCCGACACCGATCCCTTCACCAACGACGACGGCGGGTCGCTGCTCGACGAGAACCAGTGGGCGATCGACCGCTACATCGGCAGCGCCAACTACGACATCGGCCACGTCTTCAGCACCGGCGGCGGCGGCATCGCCGGCCTGGGCTCGGTGTGCGCGGAGGGCGGCAAGGCGAACGGCGTGACGGGTTCGAGCAGGCCGACCGGCGACGCCTACGACGTCGACTACGTGGCGCACGAAATGGGCCACCAGTTCGGCGGCCCGCACACCTTCAACAGCGAAGTGTCCAGCTGCGGCGACGGCAACCGCGAGGAGAGCGACGCCTACGAGCCCGGCTCGGGCATCACCGTCATGGCCTACGCCGGCATCTGCGGCGCAGAGAACCTCCAACCGCACAGCGAGGACTTCTTCCATCGCTCGAGCCTGAACCGCATCTTCGCCTTCATCGCCGGCGACGGCAGCTGCGGCGTTTCCTCCGCCACCGGCAATGCGGCGCCGACGGTGAGCACGGCGCCGGCGTTCACGATTCCCGCGCGCACGCCGTTCACGCTCACCGCCAGCGGCAGCGATCCCGACGGCGATCCGGTCACCTACCTGTGGGAACAGATGGACCTGGGCGCATCCACCACCGGCGGCGCGCTGGCCGACGACGGCGCGCGTCCGCTGTTCCGCGCGTTCGATCCCTCGCCCGATCCCGCGCGCACCTTCCCGAGCCTGCGCTACGTCCTCGACAACGCCAACGTGGTCCCGGACCGGGCGCCGCTGCCGGGCACGACCTCGCCCAACGTCTACACCGGCGAGCTGCTGCCGACCACCAACCGCACGCTCAATTTCCGCGTGACCGTGCGCGACAACCGCGCCGGCGGCGGCGGCACCGGCGAAGCGGCCACCGCGATCACCGTGAACGCGGGCGCCGGTCCGTTCGCCGTGACCGCGCCGAACACGTCGACGAGCTGGGCCGCCGGCAGCGCGCAGACGGTGACGTGGAACGTGGCGAACACCGCCGCGGCGCCGGTGAGCACGGCGAACGTCGCCATCAAACTGTCGCTCGACGGCGGATACACGTGGCCGAAGACGCTGGCCGCGAGCGTGCCCAACAGCGGCAGCGCGTCGGTGACGGTTCCGGCCGACACGCCGGCGACTACGCAGGCGCGCGTGAAGGTCGAGGCGGTCGGCAACGTGTACTTCGACGTCTCCGACGCGAACTTCACCGTCACCGGCACGAACACCGCGCCGACGATCGCCGTGACCGGCCCGCTGGCGCTGCGCCAGGGCAGCCCGGCCGCCACCGCCGACGTGGCGACGGTGGCCGACACCCAGGACGCCGCGGGCACGCTCGCGGTGGCATTGTCCGACGTGCCGCCGGAACTCACCGCCTCGGTGGCGAACGACGCCGGCACCGTCACCCTGACCGCGGCCGCCTCCTGCGCGCTGGTCGCGCCGTCGACCGGCAGCCGGACCTATCCGCTGCGCCTGACGGTGGCCGACGGCCCCGGCTCGGCCAGCACCGGTTTCGTCAGCGTGCAGGTGAGCGCGAACCAGGCGCCGACGCTCGGCACCTACGCGGGCCGGATCATGACCCGCGGCACGACCGCCACGTTCGCGCCGTCGGCGGCGCCCGCCGACCCGAACGACAACTACGTCGGCGTGTCGGTGTCGCCGACCGCGCTGCCCGGAGGAGGCACGGTCTCGATCGCGCCGGACGGCACGGTCAGCGTCACCACCACGCCGGACACGATCTACGGTTACTACAAGATCCGCGCGAGCGCGGCCGACACCTGCGGCGCCGTCGAGACGCGCGAATTCACCGTGCAGGTGACCACGCCCGAGCCGCTGCTGAACTTCGACGGCGCCACGATCGACACCGGCAACGCGCTGATCGAGCCGAACGAGTGCAACGCGGCGACGGTGGCGCTGAAGAACGAAGGCGCGAACGGCGCCACGGCGATCTCGAGCACGCTCGCCACGAGCACGCCGGGCGTGTCGATCGCGCAGGACGCTTCGGCCTACGGCGACCTCGCCGCCGCCGCGACGGGTTCGAACGTGACCGCCTACCGGATCAGTACCGGGCCGGCGCTGGCCTGCCACAGCACGATCGACTTCACCCAGACCGTCACCTATGCCGGCGGCGGCTCGCCGAGCGTGATCCACTTCAGCCTGCCGGTGGGCCGCGCGCAGGCGTCCACCTACGCCTTCACGCAGGGCACGGGCGGGACGATCACCAGCACCGGCACGTGGGTGCCGGGCACGCGGGCCGACGACGCCGTCGCCTCGATCACCGTGCCGGCCGGCTTCGACTTCTCCGTCATGAACACGCCGGTCGCGGGCGGCAGCACGCTGCGCGTGAGCACCAATGGCAACATCCAGTTCGTTTCCTCCGGCGGCACCGAGGCCTGGGGCAACACGCCGCTGCCGGCGTTCGGCAGCGGCGGCGGCGAAGGCGTCTTTCCGACCGATGCGCCGACGCTGTTCGCCTACTGGGAAGACCTGGACCTGCGCGCCGCCACCGCCGGGGTGTTCACCGAGCTGACCGGCACCGCGCCCGATCGCGTGTTCAAGGTGGAATGGCGCGGCCGCATCGTCGGCGGCGGCCCGGCGGTGAACTTCGCCGTGCTGTTCCACGAGAACTCGAACCTGTTCGACCTCGTCTACCGCAATGCCGCCGGCGCCGACGGCAGCAGCGCGACCATCGGCTGGCAGGCGGACGACCACGGCACCGACTTCACCGCGTTCTCGATCAACCGCGACACGATCGACCCGGGAACGACGCTCGCCTCGAGCGTCGCGCCGGCGCAGTGCACGGTGGGCACGGGCATGTGCACGGAGTCGGACGTCATCTTCCGCGACGGCTTCGATCCGTGACCGGCTGATGCCTCCGCGCCGTCCCCGTCCTGCGCAGGACGGGACGGCCGGCCGGTTCGCGCCGGCGCAGGGTGCCTCGAAGTGCCCGACGCTCGCGCCACCGCGTTCGCGGGTGATCAGGCTTTCGAGGTTCCCTATAGAATCGCGTTCCGCCCTGCGCGAACGCCATGACCCGCCTGAACCTCCCGTTCGAGATTCCCGGCTACCGGATCGTGCGACGGCTCGGCCTGGGCGGGATGGCGACCGTCTACCTGGCCGTGCAGGAGTCGCTCGGGCGCTCGGTCGCGATCAAGGTGCTGGCCAGCGAACGCACGCCGGACGACGAGATCGCGCGGCGCTTCCAGCACGAGGCGCGCACGATCGCGCGGCTGGATCATCCGCACATCGTCAGCATCTACGACGTCGGCCGCACCTCGGACGGCAGCATCTACTACACGATGCCGTACCTGCCCAACGGCGACCTGCTGGCGCGCCACCTGCGCGACGATCCGCAGCGCGTGCTCGAAGTGGTGCGCGCGCTGGCCGAGGCGCTCGGCTTCGCCCATGACCAGGGCATCGTGCACCGCGACGTGAAGCCGGAGAACGTGCTGTTCGACAAGCTCGACCGGCCGATGCTTGCCGACTTCGGCATCGCCCTGAGTTCGTCGCACGCGCTGCGCGTGACGCGCGAGGGCGCCACGATCGGCTCATCCGGCTACATGAGCCCCGAGCAGGCGCGCGGGCAACCGATCGACGGCCGCTCCGACCTCTACAGCCTCGGCGTGCTCTGCTACGAGCTGCTGACCGGCGAGCTGCCGTTCCAGGGCGCCGATTCGCTCGCGGTGGCGCTGGCGCACATCGAGAAGCCGATACCGCGCCTGCCGGTCACGCGCCGCCTGTGGCAGCCGTTCGTCGACAAGGCGCTGGCCAAGCTGCCGGACGCGCGCTTCCAGAGCGCCGAGGAAATGCTCGCCGCGCTCGCGGTGATCGAGAAGCGCCTGAAGACGCCGCCGCAGTTCGGCCTGTCGAAGTGGTGGCTGACGCTGGTCGAGCGCACGGTGGCGATTCCGCGCCGGCGCCGCGCGGTCGCGCTCGGCATCGCGACACTGCTCGCGCTGGCCGGCCTGCTCGCCCTGCTGCCGCGCAAGCCCGAACGCGCGTCGCCGCCACCGGCGGCGGTGCCGGCGGAATCGGCGATGACGCCGCCGGCCGCGGCAGCACCGGAGGCGCCGGCCGAAGTCTCCGCGGAGCCGGCGCCCGCCGCGCCGCCCGACGCCCAGGCACCCGCCGCGCTCACGCTGGAGCAGCGCCTGCAAGCGGCCGCCGCGCTGGTCGAGCGCGGGCGGCTGCTCGCCCCCGCCGGCGACAACGCGGGCGAACGCTACCTGCAGATCCTCGCCGACGAGCCGCGCCAGCGCGACGCGCTGAAGGGCATCGCGCGCGTGCTGAACCTGCTCGCCACGCGCGCGGCGAGAGCGATCGCCGGCGCCGACCCGCGCGCCGCGCTCGATCCGATCACCGCCGGCATTTCGCTGGCCGACCGCGCGCAGCTCGGCGACGGCCCGGCCTTCGCCGCGTTCGCAGCGCCGATCCGGCGCGCGGTCGAGGAACGCCGCGCGCGCCGCAGCGATCCGTTCGACGCCTCGCAGGCGCGTGCCCTGCTGCCGCTGCAGCCGGTGCTGACGCGGCTGGATCCGCAGCAGGCGCTGGCGCTGCAGGACGATCTCGACCGGCCGCAGCGCCTGCTCTCCGAAGGCGGCGCGTTCCGCGACGCCGACGGTCCGCCGCTGGTCATCGTGCCGAGCCTGCTCGCCGCCAGCGGTCACGTCGAACGTCCGTTCGCGGTCTCCACCGGCGCCGTCACGCGCGGCGCCTACGAACGCTTCGTCGAGGGCACCGGCCGCGCCACTGCCAGCTGCCGCGAATCGCAGCGGCTGTTCGCGCGCTCGGACGGACTGAGCTGGCGCAATCCCGGCTTCACCCAGGCCGACGACCATCCGGTGGTGTGCGTCAGCTGGGAAGACGCCAGCGCGTACGCCAGCTGGCTCAGCCGCAAGACCGGCGCGCGCTACCGCCTGCCGACGCAGCGCGAATGGCTGCTGGTCGCGCAACCGGCCGAGCGCGGCACCGCCTGCGGCACCTCCAACATCGCCAAGCACGACGGCTGCGACGACGGCTACGCGCAGACCGCGCCGGTCGGCCGCTTCGCGCCGACGCCGCCGGGCCTGTACGACATCGCCGGCAACGTCAGCGAATGGATCGACGGCTGCGCCAAGGCGGACGCTGCGAACTGCCGCGAACGCCTGTTCCGCGGCCTGTCCTGGCGCGACGACGGCGACGAATCCAACCTCGAACGCGTCGGCCGCAGCGTCGGCGACGTCGGCTACGTGCACGTCGGTTTCCGCCTCGTGCGCGAGCTTCCGGATGGGAAGGGCTGAGGGCTGCTTGAGAGAGCTGAGGGCTGAGGGCTGAGGGCTGAAAAGCGAAGCGCGGCGTCGCGAGCGTGTACGCTTCCAGCCCTCAGCCCTTCGCCCTCAGCCCTCAGCCCCAATGCGACCGCTCCACGTCCAGCGCTACCTGCTCACCGGCCTGCTCACCTTCCTTCCGATCTGGCTGACGTGGGTGGTGTTCAAGGCGATCTTCTCGCTGCTGTCACAGCTCAACCTGCCGTGGGTGGCAGCGCTGTTCGACGCGCTGGCGGGCGCGTTCCCGGAGACGCTGGGACGGCTCAACCAGCAATGGCTCGCTTCGCTGCTCGCCTTCGTGGTGACCGTGGTCGCGCTGTACGCGATGGGTTTCGCCACCAACCGCGTGTTCGGCCGGCGCCTGCTCGGCGCGTTCGAGCGCGTGATCGACCGCATCCCGGTCGCGCACAGCATCTACGGCGGCGCGAAGAAGCTGATGGGCATGCTGCAGAACCAGCCGAGCGGCATGCAGCGCGTGGTGCTGATCGATTTTCCGTCACCGGAGCTGAAGTCGATCGGCTTCGTCACGCGCGTGTTCCGCGATGCCGAAGGCGCCGAACTGGCCGCGGTGTACGTGCCGACCACGCCCAACCCGACCGGCGGGTATCTGGAGATCGTGCCGCTGGAGCGCCTGATCGCGACCGACTGGAGCGTCGACCAGGCGATGGCCTTCATCCTCTCCGCCGGCGCGGCGGGACCGGACACGCTGCCGTTCGCGGTCCCGCGCGCGGCGCAGCCGACGGTGCGCGCGGCCGCGCCCTGAGCGCGGCGCTACTTCGCCTCGAGCTTCTTCTTCAGGTTGTCCAGGCCGCCCTGGTAGACCGCGCTCATCGTCGTCGTCGCGGTCTCGTCGTTCTCCTTCTCGCCGGGATGCTCGCCGGTGTCCTTGCGCTGGAACGTGCCCGACCAGGTCACCGTCGACTTGTCCTTGCCGGTTTCCTTCACCACGATCGTGGAACGGTAGTGGCTGACCGGCAGCACGCTTTCGAGGATCTCGTACTCGTACGAGCGGCCCGCATCGTCGAAGCGCAGCAGCTTCTCGCGGATCGTGCCGCCGTCGCCGAGCGTGAGCAGGCGCACCGCACCGACCTCGTTGTTGCGCCCCTCGAGGATGCGGTCGGAGGCGACGGCCGGATGCCAGGCGTCGATGCGGTCGAAGTTCTTCACCGTCTGCCAGACCAGCGCGGCCGGGCGGTCGATGTCGACGCTCTTGTCGACCTTCAGCACGGGGGCGGCGACGGCCAGGCCGGATGCCGCGGCCAGCGCGGCGGCGGCGATGCTGCGAACGGGATTCATGCACACGCTCCTATCGGTGGGTGGGACGAGGACGGATACGCGAGGACGGCAAGCCGGTTGCCCTTGCCGCCGCCCAATCTGGCACATCGCCGCGGCCGCCGCACGCGGCAGCGCACCGCCTGCGCGCCGCCGCACGCGCGGTACCATCACCGGCTTTCCGAAGCCGCGGACGTTTGCCGCCATGAAGATCCCCTCGCCGCTCCGGCCGCTGCTGCTGGGCCTGTTCCTCGCCGTCCACGCCGCCGCCGCGCGTTCGGCCGACTGGACCACACCGGCCGAGCGCGCGAAGTTCGCCACCACGCCGTCGTACGAGCAGACGCGCGCGTGGCTGGAGCGACTCGCCGCGGCGGCGCCGGAGCGGATCCGCCTGACGCGCTTCGGCATCTCGCCCGAAGGCCGCGACCTGATGCTGGTCGTCGCGGCGAAGGACGGCGAGTTCACGCCGGCGGCCGCGCGCGCGTCGGGCAAGGAGATCGTGCTGGTGCAGTCGGGCATCCACGCCGGCGAGATCGAGGGCAAGGACGCCGCGCTGATGCTGCTGCGCGACCTCAGCGTGGAACCCAGGCACGCCGGCCTGCTCGACCACGCGATCCTGGTCTGGCTGCCGATCTTCAACGTCGACGGCCACGAGAACTCGCATCCGTACAACCGCATCAACCAGAACGGGCCGCGCGAGATGGGCTTTCGCGCCACCGCGCAGAACCTCAACCTCAATCGCGACTACATGAAGGCCGACGCGCCGGAGATGCGCGACTGGCTGGCGATGTTCGACGCCTGGCAGCCGGACCTGTTCCTCGACATCCACACCACCGACGGCGCCGACTATCCGTACGACCTGACCTGGTACATGGAGCAATGGGGACCGCTGCACCCGGCGCTGAAGCGCTGGCAGAGCGAGGCGTTCGAAGGCTCGATCCTTCCCGATTTCGACAAGCGCGGGCATCTGGCGGCGCCGTATCTGGAACTGGTCGACCATCGCGACCTCGGCAAGGGCATCGCGAACTTCGGTTCCGGCCCGCGCTTCTCGACCGGCTACGTCGCCCTGCGCAACCGCGCCGCCGTGCTGGTCGAGACGCACATGCTCAAGCCCTACGCCGTGCGCGTGCGCGCGACCTACGATTTCGTCGCCGCCACGCTGGCGTACATCGGCCGGCATCCGGGCGAACTGCGCAAGGCGGTGGCGCAGGCCGACGCCGACACCGTCGCGCGCACGCGCGATGCGCAGGCGAGCCTGCCGGTCGCGTTCCGCACCAGCGACCAGTCCGTGCCGTTCACGCTGAAGGGCTACGCGTTCAAGCACGAGGCCAGCCCGATCTCCGGCGACACCTGGGTCAGCTACGACCCGCGCACGCCGAAGACCTACACGATCCCGTTCTTCCGCGACCTGGTGCCGACGCAGACCGTGCGCCTGCCGGCCGCCTACCTGGTGCCCGCCGGCTGGCCGCAGATCGCCGACGCGCTGCGCCGGCACGGCCTGCGCGTCGAGCGGGCGGAGCAGCCGCTGCAACTGCGCGTGGAACGCTACCAATTGGACGCGCCGCACTGGGACGAGCAGCCGTTCGAAGGCCGCCACTGGCTGCGCGAGTTCGACGCGACTCTCGAAACGGCCGACGCGCCGTTCGCCGCCGGTGCGCTGCTCGTGCCGCTGGACCAGCCGGGCGCGAATCTCGCGGTGAACCTGCTCGAGCCGCGCGCCGCCGATTCGCTGCTGCACTGGGGTTTCTTCGACGCGATCTTCGAGCAGAAGGAATACGCCGACGCGCGCGTCGCCGAGCGCCTGGCACGCGAGAGGCTGGAAAAGGATCCGGCGCTGAAGGCCGAATTCGAGGCCCGGCTCGCCGCCGACGCGGCGTTCGCGAAATCGCCGGCCGCGCGGCTGGCGTTCTTCTACCGGCGCTCGCCGTGGTACGCGACGCAGAAGATCGGCGCCTATCCGGTGGTGCGGCTCGACGCCGAGGCGCTGGCGAAGGCGCGCGCGACGCGCTGAGCCGCATCGCCGGTGCGCACGTCGCGGTCAGCGCGAACGGTCGTCGCCGGGCTGCAAGGCGGGCATGCCGCCCGGCGCGGCGGCGCGGTTCTCGATGCCGGCGCGCAGCGACAGCCGCACCTCGCGGCCGGCCACCTGCACGCGCACGCGCGGCGGCGAGGCCACCGATCTCGCCCGCAGGTATTCCACCGCGACGTTGTCCGCGTCGGTCCAGCGCAGATCGACGCCGTAGGCGCTGGCGTTGCGCGTCGCGCCGTAGAGTTCGACGGCGGCGCGGCCGCCGCGCCAGTCGCCCGCATGCGGCACCAGCCAGACGCGGTAGAGGAAGGAGGCCGTCGCGCCCGGATTGGCCTGCGTCAGGACGACGTCCAGCGTCGCATCCGGCGACGGCACGCGCGCCACTTCCTCGTCGTTCATCGCTACGCCCTTGCCGCAGCGGCCGAAGGGCAGCGCGACGCACCGGAGGGAACGAGCCGGTCCGCGAGGGCTCGTCGACGAGCCGTCACGACCGGGCCTGTGGGCTCATCCTAGCGCCGCGCGCGCATCGCGCAACGATCGCAGCGGTCCGTAAGCGCGGATTTCAGTCCGGCCACACCCGCCACAGTCCGGAGTTGTAGTACGCGTAGCCGTCCTTGATCTGCTGCTGGTCCTTGGGATCGTCGCCGTACGGACCGCCGTTGAGGTCGGTCGGATCGCCCCATTCGGGCCTGGAGGTGCCGGCCTGCTCCTGCGCGTAACCGGCCGCGCGCAGGCCGACGTTCTCCGGAATGCCCATCGCCGCGGCGACCACGCCGTAGTGGAAGTTGCCGAAGTTCTCGTACTGCGCGCCCTGCTGCTTGAAGTCCCACGGACCCTTGCCCTGCACCTGGCCCTTGAACCAGCCCAGGTCCTGCGGGAACGAATGCTGCTGCGACTGCGCGATGTTGGCGTCCATCGAGACGCCCGGCGGCGCCTGCGGCGTGTCGATCAGCCCGGCCTGCGTCGCCTCCGCGCGCGAAAGCACGCCGCCCATCGCCTTGGCGACGTCGTCGACGTAGGCGCCGGCGCCGAGCAGGCCGACGTTGTCCCCCTGCATCGTCTTCAGCTGCGGCATCGCCGCGGCGAACACGGCCGTGCGCGTGTCGAGATCGCTGCCCTTGGCCGCATCGAGAATGCCGACCAGCGCCGACGGCTCGTAGCTGGTGGTGCCGGCGGTCTGACCGGAGAAATCGGCGATGTAGCGGCGCCCCATGGCGACGGACATGACGTCGGCGAGCTGGTCCTGGCTGAGCGAATCGACCGCCTGCCGGAACGCCGCCGGATCGTTGCCGAGGCTGGCCAGCACCTTGCCGATCGCCGCGGTTTCCGCGTTGCCGTAGGTGCCCTGCGTCGCGCTGTAGTCGGCGTTGATGGAATCCTTGCTGGACTGGACGAAGGCGGCCTTCGCCTCGGGCGTGCCGTGGCTGGCGACGGCGTCGGCCAGCGCGCTGCGTCCGCCCGGACTGCCGTCGAAGGCCTTGACGAAGCGCGTCAGCTGGGTGCCGTCGAGGCCGTCGGCGAGCTTGTTGAACAGGTCCTCGCGCTCGCCGGCGCTGAGGGAACCGTTGAGCCCGTCGATCTCCTGCGTCCAGTTCTTGAGGTCGTCGTCGCTGAGCTTGCCGATGAACTCGTTGCGCTCCTGCGGCGAGAGCCCGTTGACGGCGTTGCTGATGTCGTCCAGGTCGCCCTTGGTGACGTCCCAGTCGAAGATGCCCTGTTCGAGCCGGTCCTTGGTCAAGGATACGGCGGCGTTCACATCGCCCATGAGATCGCTCCTCGGCAGCTGCGACGATACGGCGGCGGCCGGCCGATGCGGCGCGAACCGGCACGCTCCGGGGCACACTAGCCGCAGCCGCCCCGCCCCGCCATTGGGGATGACCCTAGGGCGCCAGCCCACCGCGCGAGGCGCGGAGCCGGCCGGCCGCGCCCGCAGTGACCTTCGACACTGTGCCCCCGCGCCCTCGGAGCCTAGGCTCGCCTGCCGTTTTTCAAGGCGCCGCGCCCCGCCCGCCGGGCCCGGCGCGCCGCCTTCCCGCCGGCCCCTCCTTCGGCATGCGGCGCCGGCGCTCCGCCGACGACGCGTCCGACTGGACGTAGACTAGGCGGTTCACTGCCTTTCCTTCGAACGATACGGAGCTTCCACCATGCGGAAATCAATGAACCTCGCGCTGGCGATCTGCGCGGCTCTCTCGACCAGCGCGATCGCGGCCAGCCAGGCCCCGTCGTTCGACATCAAGGACCTCGACGCCAGGATCGCCCCGTGCGCCGACTTCAACGGCTTCGTCAACGCCAAGTGGGTCGCCGCCAATCCGATCCCGGCCGACCGCACGCGCTGGGGCGCGTTCGACCAGCTGCGCGAGAAGAGCCTGCAGACGCAGCGCGTCATCGTCGAGAAGGCGGCGCGCGAGGCGAACAAGGCCACCGCCGGCTCGATCGAGCAGAAGATCGGCTGGTTCTACCGCTCCGGCATGGCCGAGGGCGCGATCGAGAAGGCCGGCTACTCGCCGATCAAGGGCGAGCTGGCCAAGATCGACGCGCTGAAGTCGCCGGCGGACATTTTCGCCTACGTCACCGGCAGCTTCGCGCAGGGCCGCGGCCCGCTGTTCTCGATGGGCGCCAGCGCCGACTACAAGAACTCGAAGGTGCAGATCGCCTATGCCTACCAGGGTGGCCTGGGCCTGCCGACCTCGGAGTACTACTCCAAGCCCGACTACGCCAAGACGCGCGAGGACTACAAGGCGCACGTGGCCAAGGTGCTCGAGCTGACCGGCGTCAAGGCCGCCCAGGCCAAGCAGCAGGCCGAGCAGGTGCTGGCGTTCGAGACGCGCCTGGCCGCCGCCTCGCTGGCGCCGGTGGAACTGCGCAAGCCGGAGAACCAGTACCACTTCATCAGCCTCGCCGACGCCGACAAGGCGACGCCGAATTTCTCGTGGACAAAGTTCTTCGCCGCGCAGAAGGCCGACATCCAGGGCGGCTTCTCGCTGTCGCAGCCGAAGTTCTTCGCCGAGATCGACAAGATGCTGGCCGACGTGCCGGCCGAGCAGTGGCGCGCCTACCTGCGCTTCCACACGGTCGATTCCGCCTCGCCGTACCTGTCCAAGCCGTTCGCCGAGGAGAACTTCGCGTTCTACGGCAAGACGCTGAACGGCCAGAAGCAGCAGGAACCGCGCTGGAAGCGCGTGCTCGGCGCCGTCAACGACACCATGGGCATGGCGCTGGGCGAGCTGTACGTGGCCGAGGCGTTCCCGCCCGAATCCAAGCAGCGCGCGCTGCAGCTGGTCACCAACGTCAACGCCGCGCTGAAGACGCGCATCGAGCACCTGGACTGGATGAGCGAGGAAACCAAGAAGAAGGCGCTCGAGAAGTGGTCGACCTTCCTGCCGAAGATCGGCTATCCGGACAAGTGGCGCGACTGGTCGGGCCTGACGGTCTCGGCGGACGACTACTTCGGCAACGTCGAGGCGGCGATCAAGTACGACTACGACTACGACATCGCCAAGATCGGCAAGCCGACCGACCGCCTGGAATGGGGCATGACGCCGCAGACGGTCAACGCGTACTACAACCCGACCGACAACACGATCAACTTCCCGGCCGCGATCCTGCAGCCGCCGTTCTTCGACCCCAACGCCGACGACGCGATCAACTACGGCGGCATCGGCGCGGTGATCGGCCACGAGGCGACGCACGGCTTCGACGACGAAGGCAGCCAGTTCGACGCCCAGGGCAACAACGCCAACTGGTGGACGAAGGACGACCGCGAGAAGTTCGAGTCGCGCACCGCCAGGCTCGTCGCGCAGTTCAACGAATACGAGCCGCTGCCGGGCAAGCACGTCAACGGCCAGCTCACGCTGGGCGAGAACATCGCCGACCTCGGCGGCATCAACGTGGCGCTCGACGCGCTGCGCATCGCGCTGCAGAAGAACCCGGGCGAGGCGGAGAAGAAGATCGACGGCTACACGCCGGACCAGCGCTTCTTCCTCAACTTCGCGCGCATCTGGCGCGGCAGCACGCGGCCGCAGCGCCAGGAAGTGCTGCTCAATTCCGATCCGCACTCGCCGGCGCAGTACCGCGCGATCGGCGCGCCGTCGAACATGCCGGCGTTCGCCGAAGCCTTCCAGTGCAAGGCCGGCGATGCGATGGTCCGCGACGGCGAGAAGCAGGTGAAGATCTGGTGAGGTGCCGCGCCCTCTCCTGCGGAGGGCTGCGTTGCGTCCTCTCCCCGTGCGGGAGGGGACGCCTTGTTTCTTCTTCTCCCGCAAGCGGGAGAAGTCTGCTTTTTTCTCCCTCTCCCGCTTGCGCGAGACGTTTGCTTTTTCCTCCCTCTCCCGCCCGCGGGAGAGGGCCGGGGTGAGGGTGCCTTTCGCGGAACGCCGCGCAACGTCCCCCTCACCCGCCGCGCTGCGCGCGTCGACCTCACCCGCGCGCGGGAGAGGTGACCGCAGCGTTTCTTTCCGAACATCGGAGACCTCCCCATGCCGCCTCTCTCCCCCCGCCTGATCGCCGCCGCCGTCGCGTTCGCGCTCGCCGGACCGTCCGTCGCCGCACCCGCCGCTGCGGTCTTCGACCCGAACGAACTCGACCCGAAAATCTCCGCCTGCAGCGACTTCAACGGCTACGCGAACGGCAAGTGGATCGCCGCCAATCCGATCCCGGCCGACAAGACGCGCTGGGGCGCGTTCGATGCGCTGCGCGAGCAGAGCCTGGCCGCGCAGCACAAGCTCGCCGAGGCCGCCGACGCGAGCGCCGACAAGGGCCAGGCCGGCTCGATCGAGCAGAAGATCGGCTGGCTGTACCGCTCCGGCATGAACGAGGCCGCGATCGACAAGGCCGGCTACGCGCCGATCCAGCCCGAACTCGACGCGATCGCCCGGCTGAAGGACCGCGCCGACGTCGTGACGTGGCTGGGCAAGGCCTTCGCCGAGGGCAACGGCGTCGGCTTCCGCTTCGGCCCCGGCGCCGACTTCAAGAACGCCAGCCGGCAGATCGCCTTCGCCGGCCAGGGCGGCCTCGGACTGCCGACGCCGGACTACTACACCAAGGATGAGCACAAGGCCGTGCGCGAGGCCTACGTCACCCATCTCGCGCGGCTGTTCGAGCTGAGCGGCGCGAAGGCGGACGAGGCGCGCCGCAAGGCCGACGGCGTGCTCGCCTTTGAGACCCGCCTGGCCAAGGCCTCGCTGTCGCGCGTCGAGCTGCGCGATCCGAAGAACCAGTACCACTTCGTCGACCTCGCCGCGGCGAACAAGGCGACCCCGCACTTCGACTGGAGCGCGTTCTTCAAGCACCTCGGCGTCGCGCCGGGCGACGGCTTCTCGCTGTCGCAGCCGAAGTTCTTCGCCGAGTTCGACGCGATGCTCGCCGGCCTGCCGGTCGCGCAATGGCGCGACTATCTCGCCGCGCACACGCTCGACGATGCCGCGCCGTACCTGTCCAGGCCGTTCCAGGAGGCGAGCTTCGAGTTCCACGACAAGACGCTGAACGGCCAGCCCGAGCAGCGCGCGCGCTGGAAGCGCGTGCTCGAAGCGGTCAACGACGCGATGGGCATGGCGCTCGGCCAGATGTACGTGAAGGAGTACTTCCCGCCGTCGGCGAAGGCGCGCGCGCAGCAGCTGGTGGACAACGTCAACGGCGCGATGAAGGCGCGCCTGGAAAAGCTCGACTGGATGAGCGAGGCGACGCGCGCCAAGGCGCTGGAGAAGTGGTCGACCTTCCTGCCGAAGATCGGCTATCCGGACAAGTGGCGCGAATGGAATGGCCTTGCGATCGTGCCGGGCGACTACTTCGCCAACCTGCGCGCGGCCGCCGCGTTCAACTATCGCTACCAGCTCGACAAGATCGGCAAGCCGACCGACCGCTACGAGTGGAGCATGACGCCGCAGACCGTCAACGCGTACTACAGCTCCGGCACCAACACGATCAACTTCCCGGCCGCGATCCTGCAGCCGCCGTTCTTCTACGCCGACGGCGACGACGCGATCAACTTCGGCGGCATCGGCGCGGTGATCGGGCACGAGTCCGGCCACGGCTTCGACGACAAGGGCAGCCAGTTCGACGGCGCCGGCAACAACGAGAACTGGTGGACGAAGGAGGACCGCGAGAAGTTCGACGCGCGCACCGCCAGACTGGTCGCCCAGTTCGACGGCTACGTGCCGCTGGCCGACCATCCCGACCAGCACGTCAACGGCAAGCTGACCCTGGGCGAGAACATCGGCGACCTCGGCGGCCTGGCCTTCGCCTACGATGCGATGAAGAAGGCCGGCGAAGGCAAGCCCGATCCGAAGATCGACGGCCTCACGCGCGAGCAGCGCTTCTTCCTCAGCTGGGCGCGCGTGTGGCGCGGCAACATCCGCGACAAGGCGCAGCTGGTGCTGCTCAACACCGATCCGCACGCACCGGCGAAATTCCGCGCGATCGGCGCGCCGTCGAACATGCCCGCCTTCGCCGAAGCGTTCGGCTGCAAGGCCGGCGACGCGATGGTGCGCGACGCCGGCAAGCAGGTGAAGATCTGGTGAGCGCGCGACGTCGCCGTCGCTGAACGTGAAACGGCGCCTTCCCGGCGCCGTTTCGTTTCGACAGCGAGACCGTACGCCTCTTTCGGCCTCGCCGCGCTGCAAGTTTCATTTCCACCGTGGTCGCGCTAGGTTCGCAGCTTCCCTGATGTGTGGAGCCCGCGAACCGATGAAGAAATCCCTCGCCCTTTCCTTCGCCGCCTTGCTCGGCGCCGCGAACGCCGCGGCGGCCGTGCCCGAATACGCGCAGTTCGAACTGCAGGCGCGCAGCAACCTGCTCGTCAACGACGAAGGCTTCAACCTGCCGCCGGGCACCTCGTTCAACAGCATCTCGCCGCGCATCAACGACGCGCAGCAGGTCGCGTTCAGCGCCGGGCTGGTGCCGATCGACGGCGACCAGACGCGTACCGGCGGCGGCGTCTGGCTCGGCGCGCACGGCGCCGGCTCGATCGTCGCGGTGCACGAAGTGCCGGCCGGCGATCCGGAAGATCCGCCGTTCATGATCGTCGCCGACACGCCGGGGCTGAACGCGTCCGGCGCGATCGCCTACTACACCAGCGTCGACGGCGGCACCTACACCCTGCGCAAGTACGACCCGGCCACCGGCGAATCCAACCCGGTCAGCCTGCTGCCGCTGACGCCGTCGTCGATCTCCAATCCGGACATCGCCGACGACGGCCTGATCGGCTTCAAGGCGCGCATGGGCCTGGGCTACGGCCTGGCCACCGCCGGCAACGGCACGCCGGCGATCTACGCGGTCGACACCAGCGTGGAAGAGACCAGCCCGTACGCGTACATCTACTCGCCGGCGACCAACAACGCGCACCGCATCGCCAGCAAGGTCAGCACGACCGACTACGATCACAACGAGATCCGCCTGTTCACTGGCCCGAACGAGAGCGAGCTGGTGGTCGCCGACCGCGCCACCGACACGACGTCGCCGTTCGCCGGCTTCGACAACGGCCTGGGCCTCAACCAGCTCGACGCGGTGGCGGTGGTGGTCAAGCTCGCCGACGGCAACGTGCGCGCGGTGTATCGCTTCACGCCGGGCGAGAACGGCATCGAGGCGACCGAGATCGCGCGCGTCGATCCGGCCGGCACGATCCGCGAGATCGAATCGTTCTCGCCGGTGCTCAACGACGCCGGCTTGGTCGCCTTCCGCGCCAGGGATGCGGACGGCCAGGCGATCTACGTCGGCGACGGCGAGTCGCTGATGCGCGTGGTCGGCAAGGGCGACGTGATCGAGACCGATCTGGGTACCGCGCAGATCGGCCAGCACGACGATTCGCCGGTGTTCAGCGGCAAGCCTGCGATCAACAACCTCGGCGACGTCGCGTTCGTCGCCGGCGTGCATCCGCAAGGCGACAACCAGACCGAATGGGGCTCGGGCGTGTTCGTCGCCTACGCGCCGGCGAACGACGCGATCTTCGCCGACGGCTTCGACGGTTGAATCTGGCCTGCAGCCGGCGCGGGTCGACGCTCAGCGCGACCCGCGCCGGTACCCGGCGACGACGATCGCCAGCGCCACGAGCGGACAGGCCAGGCAGGCGAAGCCGAAACGCATCACGCCCAGGCCGCCGGCGATCGCGCCGGCGGTGAACGCGAGCAGCGGCGGGCCCATCCGGCGCAGGCGCGCACGCGCCTGCGCGGCGTCGAAGCCGCGGGCCAGGTCGACCACGTCCATCGTCACCTGGGTCACGTTGCCGGTCATCACCGTGGTCGGCCCATGGCCGGCGAACACGCTGCGCGACGAGGCGTTCTGGATCGACATCGCGGCGACGCCGAGCAGGCCGACCAGGATCGTGCCGGCCGCGGCGGCGTCGGTGAACGGCGCCGCCAGCACACCAGCGACGAGAAAGGCGGCGAGCACGGCCATTTCCGCGAGCAGGATCGGCACTGCGGCGTCGCGGCCGAGGCGCCGCGCGCGCAGTTCGTACAGCCGCGTCGCGGCGACGACGAGCAGGAACACCGGGAACGCCAGCAGCTTGGCGGCGATGCCGGCGCGATGCGTGGCCAGGCTGTCGCCGATCAGCACGAGGTTGCCGGTCATGTGCGCGGTGAACAGGCCGAACAGCGCGACGAAGCCGGCGGTGTCGACAAAGCCGGCGACGAAGGCGAGCAGGCTGGCGCCGGACGTCGCCGGCGCAGCGGTATCGCGGCTGCCGGCGGAAGGAAGGACGGCGTTCATGGCGGACTCCCGGACGATGCGGCGCATCGGCACGCCGCGCATCGCGCGCCGGCGGGAAGGCGGCCCGCCGGCGCGATCGCATGCCCCCGACGGGGCGTTCCTCAGCCCTTGCCTTCGATGAAGGCGAGCAGGTCCGCGTTGAGCTGGTCGGCGTGCGTGCTGGCCAGGCCGTGCGGCGCGCCGGCGTAGACCTTCAAGGTCGCGTTCGCGACGATCTCGGCCGAGCGGCGGCCGGCGTTGTCGATCGGCACCACCTGGTCGTCGTCGCCGTGCACGATCAGGGTCGGCACGTCGATCTTCTTCAGGTCGCCGGTGTAGTCGACGGCGGAGAACTGCTCGATGCAGTCGTACTGCCCCTTCAGGCCGCCGGCCATGCCCTGCAGCCAGAACGAATCGACCAGGCCATGCGATGTCTTCGCGCCCGGCCGGTTGAAGCCGTAGAACGCGCCGGCGGCCAGATCCTTGTAGAACTGCGAACGGTCGGCCAGCACGCCGGCGCGGATGCCGTCGAACACCTCGAGCGGCAGGCCGCCGGGGTTGTTCGCGGTCTTGAGCATCTGCGGCGGCACCGCGCCGACCAGCACCACCTTGGCCACGCGCGCGGTGCCGTGGCGGCCGATGTAGTGCGCCACTTCGCCGCCGCCGGTCGAGTGGCCGACGAGCACGACGTCGCGCAGGTCCAGTTTCTCGATCAGTTCGGCCAGATCGTCGGCGTAGGTGTCCATGTCGTTGCCGTCCCACGGCTGCGCCGAGCGCCCGTGGCCGCGGCGGTCGTGCGCGATGGTGCGGTAGCCGTGCGAGGACAGGAACAGCATCTGCACGTCCCAGGCATCGCCCGACAGCGGCCAGCCGTGGGAGAAGACCACAGGCTGGCCCTTGCCCCAGTCCTTGTAGAAGATTTCGGTGCCGTCTTTGGTGGTGATCGTGCTCATTGGGTGGATCCTCGATGGAGAGGGAGATCGAAAAGGAACGAACGGTGGCGGCGGCTCGCCGGAAGCTCAGCCTGCGCCCTGCGTGATGACGCTTCGGTGACTTGCGCGGGTATCGAACGCCGCCGCCGTGTGGACGGCGCTGCTAGGGCGTCATGTCGAACAGCAGCAGTTCGGCATCCTCGTGCGCGAGCACGGTGAGCCGCTCCGCGCCGCTCCAGGCGCCGGCATCGCCGGCGTCCAGCGTGCGTCCGTCGACCTCGACCGAGCCGCGCGCGACCTGCAGCCACAACTTGCGTCCCGCCGCCGGCACGAACGTCAGCTCGTGCGAAGCGCCCAGGCGCGTGGCGTAGAGGTTCACGTCCTGGTGGATCTTCAGCGCGCCGTCGCGCGGCGTGCGCGAGGCGATCAGGCGCCACTGGTCGGCCAGGTCCGCCGGCTCGAAGCGGCGCTGCTCGTAGCCCGGCTCGAGGCCGTTGCGCTCGGGCATGATCCAGATCTGCAGGAAGTGCACCGGGTCGGTCGCGGACGCGTTGAACTCCGAGTGCACCACGCCGGTGCCCGCGCTCATGCGCTGCAGCTCGCCGGGCCGGATGCGCGCGCCGGTGCCCATGCTGTCCTTGTGCTCGAGCGTGCCGTCGAGCACCCACGACAGGATTTCCATGTCGCGGTGCGGATGCGCGCCAAAGCCCTTGCCCGGCGCGACGCGATCCTCGTTGATCACGCGCAGCGGGCCGAAGCCCATGTGCTGCGGGTCGTAGTAGTCGCCGAACGAGAAGGTGTGACGGCTCTTCAGCCAGCCGAAATCGGCCAGGCCGCGTTCCTGTGAAAGTCGGGTGAACTGCATGAGGTTCTCCGCTGGGTGGGTGGATGGAAGGAACTCTAGGCGCGGTGCGCGGGTGCGCCTAGCCGGACGAAGCCGAACGCGGTGTTCGCGATTGCCGAACGCCGTCCGGAGGCGCTGCGGTTTCGTGCTTCAATACGGCGATGGACTACGACTTCGGCGACATCCGCGCCTTCATCCAGGTCGTCGAGAGCGGCGGCGTCAACGCCGCGGCGACGCGGCTGAACGTGTCGAAGTCGCAGCTGAGCGCGCGCGTGGCGCGGCTGGAGAGCGAGCTGCGCACCAAGCTGCTGCACCGCTCGCCGCGCGGCATCACCACCACCGATGCCGGGCAGCGTTTCTACGTGCACATGTGCGAGGTGCTGGCGCGCATGCAGGAGGCGGTGGACGAAGTCTCCGGCGACGAATCCGAACAGATCGTCGGCAGCCTGCGCGTGGCCGCGCCGATGACCTTCGGCACCGCCCATCTCGGCCCGGTGCTGTACGGCTTGCTGCGCGAGCATCCGGCGCTCGAGCTGACGCTGGAACTGGACGACCGCTACGTCGACCTGCTCGCCGGCGGCTACGACCTGGGCGTGCGCATCGGCCGCCTGCACGACTCCTCGCTGATGGCGCGGCGCATCGCACCGAGCCGGCGCGTGCTGGTCTGCAGCCCGGACTACGCGCGGCACAACGGCGTGCCCGAGACGATCGAGGACATCCAGCGCCACGACTGCATCTGCTACGGCAACGCCTCCGTCGCGCCGTACTGGCAGTTCGCGCCGGCCGAGGAAGGCGGGCCGCCGCGGCAGATCGTCGTGCGCGGCCGCATCCACCTCAACAACGGCGAGAGCATGCGCGACGCGGCGGTGGCCGGCCTGGGCATCGCCGCGCTGCCGGCCTTCATCGCCGCGCAGGCGCTGCGCGCCGGCACGCTGATCGAGCTGCTGCCCGACTCGCCGCCGAGCGCCGACGCGATCTACGCCGTCTATCCGCAGACGCGCTACGTCAGCCGCGCGGTGCGCGCGGTGATCGACGCGCTGGTCGCCGCGTTCGAGCAGCCGCCGTGGGAGCACCGCGGCGCCGGCTGAGCCGGCGAGTGCCGCGCAAGATTCGGAGTGCCGCTCCACGGCGCGACCGATATCTTGACCCTCGACCCCCAAGTCGAGAGGAATCGCCATGAACACGAAGATCCCCGCCCCCGCCGCGAACCGCGACCGCTGCGGCGCACGCGACGCGCAAGATGCCATCCGCTTCGACCTCGCCGCCTGCTCGCTCGGCCTCGTGCTGGCCGCGCGCAGCGATCGCGGACTGTGCGCGATCCTGCTCGGCGACGACGCCGACGCCCTGATCGCCGACCTGCGCCGGCGCTTCCCGCAGGCGCGCGCGGTCCGCGACGTCGCCGGCCTGGCCGAGCCGCTGGCGCGCATCGTGCGCTGCATCGAGCACGCGCAGGACGATCCCGACCTTCCGCTCGACCCGCGCGGTACACCGTTCCAGCGGCGCGTCTGGCAGGCGCTGCGCACGATCCCGCGCGGCGCCACCGCCAGCTACGGGCAGATCGCGCGCCGCATCGGCGAGCCGCAGGCCTCGCGCGCGGTGGCCGCGGCCTGCGCGTCGAATCCGCTCGCGCTGGCCGTTCCCTGCCACCGCGTGGTCAAGGGCGACGGCGCGCTGTCCGGCTATCGCTGGGGCGTCGAGCGCAAGCGCGTCCTGCTCGAACGCGAGGCCGCTGCCGCATGAGCGCGACGGAGCAGACCGCGGCGCACGGCACGCTCGCCGCGCGCCTGGACACCCGCCGCTGGGACCGCGTCGAGACGGATCTCGACGCGCACGGCAACGCCCTGCTGCCGGCGCTGCTCGACCACGGCGAATGCGAGGCGGTCGCCGCCTGGTACGACGAGGACCGGTTCCGCAGCCGCGTGGTCATGGCGCGGCACGGCTTCGGCCGCGGCGAGTACCAGTACTTCCGCTATCCGCTGCCGGAACTGCTGCAGGAACTGCGCACGCGGCTGTACGCGCGCCTCGCGCCGCTGGCCAACCGCTGGAACGAGGCGATGGACGTCGAGGTGGCCTATCCCGCCCGCCACGAGCAGTTCCTGCAGCGCTGCCGCGCCGCCGGCCAGGAGCGGCCGACGCCGCTGCTGCTGCGCTACGGCGCAGGCGACTACAACTGCCTGCACCAGGACCTGTACGGCGAACACGTGTTCCCGCTGCAGGTGGCGATCCTGCTGTCCGAGCCGGGCGCGGATTTCGACGGCGGCGAGTTCGTGCTGACCGAGCAGCGGCCGCGCATGCAGTCGCGCGTCGACGTGGTGCCGCTGCGCAAGGGCGATGCGGTGGTGTTCGCGGTGCGGCACCGGCCGGTGCGCGGCACGCGCGGCACGTATCGCGTCGCGCTGCGCCACGGCGTCGGCCGCGTGCGCGCAGGGCGCCGCCTGACCCTCGGCGTGATCTTCCACGACGCGCTGTGAGCGCCGGTGCGCGAGCGCGGGCTCCGATCGCACGGAGCCCGCGCCGCGTCTTCCTACAGGGTGCGCAGGAACGCCACCAGGTCCTTCTTCTCGTCCGCCGACAGCTTCGTCTCCAGCACGAGATTGAAGAACTCGACCGTGTCGTCGAGCGTCAGCAGGCGGTCGTCGTGCAGGTACGGCGGCGAATCCTTGATGCCGCGCAGCGGGAAGGTCTTGATCGGCCCGTCCATGTTCGCCATGCGCCCGTTGATCATCTGCGGCTTGAAGAAGCGCTCGGTGCGCAGGTTGTGCATGAGGTTGTCGGTGTAGTACGGCGGCGTGTGGCAGCTGGCGCAGGTGCCCTTGCCGAAGAACACCTCCTGGCCGCGCAACTCGGCCTCGCTCGCCTTGCGCGGATCGAGCTTGCCGTACACGTCGAGCTTGGGCGCCGGCGGGAAATCCAGCAGCGCCTCGAACTCGGCCATGAAGTGCACCTGGCTGCCGCGTTCGAGCACGTTGACGCCCTTCTTCGTCGCGATGACCGGATCGCCGTCGAAGTACGCGGCGCGCTGCTCGAACTCGGTGAAGTCCTCCACCGTCTTCAACGCCCGCTGCGAGCCGAACAGGCGCTGCACGTTCACGCCGCGCAGGGACGGCGTGTCGATGCGGTGGCGGAACTCCTGCGGCCGGATGTCGCCGACGAGGTGCGTCGAGGCGTTGGTGTGGCCGTTGGCGTGGCAGTCGAAGCACACCACGCCGCGGCTCGGCCGTTCGCTGCGGCGGTCGTCGGTCTGGTTGAACTGCTGCTGCGGAAACGGCGTGACCAGCAGGCGCAGGCCTTCGAGCTGCTTCGGATTGAGGATGCCGTTGAACAGCCCGTAGTAGTTCTCGATGGTCACCAGCTTGCCCTGCGAGACGTCGCCCAGATCGGGCCGCGTGGTCAGGTAGATCGGCGCCGGGAACTCGGGCAGGAAGTGGTCGGGCAGATCGAAGTCGAGGTCGAAGCGGGTCAGGTCGCGCTGCTCCTGGCGCTTGATCTCGTCGATGTGGAACTTCGGAAACAGCATGCCGCCCTCGGCATGGTTGGGATGCGGCAGCGGCAGGAAGCCGGCCGGGAACAGGCCCTTGTCGCGGATCTGCTCCGGACTGGTCGAGGCCAGCTGCTCCCAGCTGGTGCCGGACGCGAGCCGCACGCGCACGCCTTCCTGCACCGGCTTGCCGCGCGACATGACGACGCCGGCGGCGGGCTTGTCCGACAGATCGTAGCGCTGCCGCAGCAGCTCGGCCTGGCGCTTCTCGATGCCCGGCTTGGCGGCCTTCATGCGCGACATCACCGCCGCGAGGTCGTCCTCGACGGTCGGCGCGTAGCTGGACGGGGGCTTGTCCGCGGCGTGGGCGAGTCCTGCGGCCGCCAGGGCCAGGACCAGCGCGAGCGGGGTTTTCCGGTACTCCTTCGGTTGCGGTTTCATACGACCTCCAAACGGCGATGGCGAAGAGGCGTCGAACGTCGCCGCGACCGCGGCGACGCGAGGACGCTAGCACCGCGCCGATCCGGCGGGAAATCGTTGGCTTGAATCGCTGCGATCAACCCTGCCTATCGTCGTGCTTTGCTTGCACCGCCGGGGGCCGGATAATCCGCCCCCGCTTCCCGTTCTCGTGATCGATGGCTTTCGTACCCGGACAACGCTGGATCTCCAACGCCGAACCCGAGCTCGGCCTCGGCACCGTCGTGCGCCTCGACGGACGCAACGTGCAGGTGCTGTTCGCCACCGCCGGCGTGCTGCGCCACTACGCGATGCACGCAGCGCCGCTGGCGCGCGCCGAATTCCGCATCGGCCAGAAGGTCGCCGGGCAGAAGCGCAGCTTCGTGATCGAGCACGTCAGCGAGGCCGACGGCCTGCTGACCTACCACGCCGCCGGCGGCTCGCTGTCGGAAGCCGAACTCGACGACGCGCAGCCGATCTCGCGCGCCGACGAGCGCCTGCTGTCGGCGCGCGTGGACGCGCCGGACCGCTTCGACTTCCGCCGCGACGCGCTGACCCGCCGCGCCGAGGCGATGCGTGCGCCGTCGTTCGGCCTGGCCTGCGCGCGCATCGACCTGATCCCGCACCAGCTGCGCGTGGCCGAGATCGTCGCGCAGCGGCAGCCGCCGCGCGCGCTGCTCGCCGACGAGGTCGGCCTGGGCAAGACCATCGAGGCCGGCATGATCCTGGCGCGCCTGCTCGCCTCCGGCCGCGTCGAGCGCGCGCTGGTGCTGGCGCCGGGCAGCCTGACCAGCCAGTGGCTGATCGAGCTGCTGCGCCGCTTCAATCTTTCCTTCGCGCTGTTCGACGAGGAGCGCTGCGAGGCGATCGAGGTCGCCGACGCCGCGCGCAACCCGTTCGAGGACGAGCAGTGCGTGATCGCCGACATCGGCTGGCTCGCCGCGGCGCCCAAGCGTGCGGCCCAGCTCGGCGATGCGCCCTGGGATCTGGTCGTCGTCGACGAGGCGCACCACCTGGAGTGGTCGCCGCTGGCGAGCAGCGCCTCGTACGCGCTGGTCGAGCGCCTGGCGATGGCCTCGCCGGGGCTGATCCTGCTCACCGCGACGCCGCAGCAGCTCGGCCGCAGCGGCCATTTCGCGCGCCTGCGCCTGCTCGATCCGGCGCGCTACGCCGACCTCGACGCGTTCGCCGCCGAAGCCGACGGCTACGTGCGCCTGTCCGCGGTCGCCGCGCAGCTGCTCGACGCGCAGGCGCTGTCGCCCAACGAGCGCGCCGAACTGGAAACGCGCTTCGCCGCCGATGCCGACCTGCTCGACCTGCTCGCGCGCTACGACACGGACCGCGCCGCCCATGCGCCGGCCCTGCTCGACGCGCTGATCGACCGCCACGGCACGGGACGGGTGATGTTCCGCAACCGCCGCGCGCAGATCGGCGGCTTTCCGCGCCGCCTCGCCGCGATCGATGCGCTCGACGGCAGCGCGCTGGACGAGGCGCAGCGCCAGTCGCTGCTGGCCGAATTCCACGCCGACGCGCAGGCGCACGCGGCGCACGTCGAGCTGGACTACGGCAACGATCCGCGCCTGCCGTGGCTGGTCGGCCTGATCGAGAAGCTGGCCGGCGAGAAGCTGCTGCTGATCTGCCGCAGCCAGGCCAAGGTGCTGGCGCTGGAGGACGCGCTGCGCACGCGCAGCGGCGCCAAGGTGGCGCGCTTCCACGAAGGCATGACGATCCTGCAGCGCGACCGCAACGCGGCGTTCTTCGCCGAGCCGGACGGCGCGCGCGTACTGCTGTGCTCGGAGATCGGCTCGGAAGGCCGCAATTTCCAGTTCGCGCACCATCTCGTGCTGTGGGACCTGCCGCTCGATCCGGACCTGCTCGAACAGCGCATCGGCCGCCTCGACCGCATCGGCCAGCGCCACGACATCTCCGTCCACGCCGCCGCGTTCACCGGCACCGCGCAGCACGCCCTGCTGCGCTGGTACCACGAAGGCCTCGACGCGCTGCGCTCCAGCCCGTCCGACGGCCGCGAGATCCTGCGCCGCTTCGGCGCGCGCCTGCTCGCCGAAGCCGAGCGCCACGCGCTCGGCGGCGAGGAAGCCGACGCCGAGGTCGATTCGCTGATCGCCGAGACCGCCGCCGCGCACCGCGAGCTGTCCGATCTCGTCAACGCCGGACGCGACCGCCTGCTGGAACTGGCCGGCGAGCGCCAGGCGCGCGGCCAGGTGCTCGCCGGCGCGCTGCAGGCGCAGGACGCCGACACCGCCGCCGACGACTTCGTGCTGGCGCTGTTCGAGCAGTTCGGCGTCGACAGCGAGGAAACCGGTCCGCGCACCTGCGTGCTCGATCCCGAATACCTCAGCACCGACGGCTTCCCCGGCCTGAAGGACGGCCCGCAGCAGGTCACCTTCGACCGCGCCACCGCGCTGGCGCGCGAGGAACTGCCGCTGCTGCGGCTCGACCATCCGCTGGTGCTCGGCGCGCTCGACCTGCTGCTGGAAAGCGAACAGGGCAACGCCGGCCTGCTGATCGACGCGGCGCTGCCGCCGCGCACCGCCCTGCTCGAATGCGTGTTCGTGCTCGGCTGCGTCGCCGACCGCCGGCTCGACGTCGGCCGCTTCCTGCCGCCGCTGCCGCTGCGCATGGTGGTCGACACGCGCCTGACCGCGCGCAACGACTACGCGCCGAACCCGGCCAGCCTCGCACGCGCCAAGGAGCAGCCGATCGACGCCGCGCGCTACCGGCCGCTGCTGGCCAAGCTGGTGCCACCGATGCTGGCCGCCTGCGAGACGCAGGCGCGCGGACTGGCCGCGACCGAGATCGGCCACGCGCTCGCCGCGGCCGAGCGCGAACTGGGCGCCGCGCAGGCGCGCCTGGTCGCGCTCGCCAAGGTCAACCCGTCCGTGCGCGAGGAGGAGATCACAGCGCTCGCCGACGAACTCGACGCGCTGCGCGCCGCGCTGGCGACGGCGACGCCGCGCCTGGACGCGATCCGCTTCGTCTGCAGCCAGGACATCGCCGCGCGCTGAGGAACGCCGCGGCCGCCTCGGGTGGCGTCGTGCCTGCCCGGCACGGCGCAGCCGGCTTCCCGCGTGGGCTTCCGTTCAACGCCGCCGCCGCCGCGCCGCAGCGGCGATCTGCGACGGATTCACGCCGAACAGCCGGCGCATGCAGCGCGCCAGATGGCTGGCGTGGGCGAAGCCGGTTTCCAGCGCCACCTCGGTGACGCTGGCGCCGCCGTCGAGCAGGCGCGCGCGGGCGCGCTCGACGCGCCGCTCCAGCACGAAGCGATGCACCGGCACGCCGGTGGCCTGCTTGAACAGCGCCTTGAAATGCGAGGGACTGAAGCCGGCGACGGCCGCGAGTTCGGCCAGCGACAGGTCCGCGTCCAGGTGCGCCTCGACGTATTGCGTCACGTGGCGCAGGCGCCACGCCGGCAGGGCGCGGCCGGGCCTGGCCGCCGGCCGCGTCTGCAGCGCGACCAGGCGCGCCGCCAGCGCCGTGGCGAGGCTGTCGGCGAACAGCCGGCCGCCGGGGTGATCGTCGCGGTCCTCGGCCTGCATCATCCAGCCGATGCGCTCGATCTGCGCGTCGCGGATGTGGATCGCCGGCGCGAGGTCGGCGCGGCCGGCCGACACGCCCATCGCCTCGGCGCTCTCGCCCAGCGACGCCGGCGCCAGCCGCAGCAGCAGCGAGGTCGCCGGGCGCGACAGCGTCCAGCGCGTCGACGAGCCCGCCGGCACCACGCAGAACTGGCCGTGCAGGCGCACGCCGTCGCGTTCGTATCGGCCGACCCGGTACGACACCGGCACCGGCGCGCCCAGATGCAGGCACAGCACGTGGCGATGGTCGAGCGGCGAATCGAAGCGGCCGTATGGCACCGGCGAGGTGAGCACGTCGAGCCGCGGCAGCGGCGCCGCCGCGTCCGGCGACAGCGCGGCGGACGGGTCGGGATAGCACGCGGGACGGTCGCTCATGCGGCGCATCTTCCACGCATCCGCGCCGCTTGCAAACGCGATCGGCCATTCGTGCGCGACGGCGTCCGTTCGTGCGCGCCGCCGCGTCGCGCGCGCGCCAGCATCCGCGGTGTCCCGAGCCACTGGAGCATGCGCATGCGAAGAAGAGGTTTCCTGCAACTGGCCGGCGCCGCGCTGGCCGCCGGCACCGCCGCCGCCTGCGCCACGCGCGCGACGGACGCGGACCGCGCCGCGGCGGCGACGCCGATCGACGCCGCCACATTCCACGCGATGCGCCGCTTCGCCGTCACGCCGTTCGGGCGCATCGCCTACGTCGAGCGCGGCCGCGGCGAGGCCGCGCTGTTCCTGCACGGCGCGCCGCTCAACGGCTTCCAGTGGCGCGGCGCGATCGAGCGGCTGGCGCCGTACCGGCGCTGCATCGCGCCGGATTTCATGGGCCTGGGCTATTCGCAGATTCCCGAGCACCAGCCGCTGGCGGCGTCCGACCAGGCGGCGATGCTGCTGGCCCTGCTCGATGCGCTCGGCGTCGGCTCAGCCGACTTCGTCGCCAGCGACAGCGGCGGCGCGGTCGCGCAGCGGCTGGTCGCGCACCATCCGCGGCGCGCGCGCAGCCTGCTGCTGACCAACGGCGACGTCGAGCCGGACAGCCCGCCGCCGAAGGTCGAGCCCGCCATAGCGATGGCGCGCGCCGGCACGCTGGCCGACGCGACGGCGCACTGGCTGGTCGATCCCGCCGGCGCGCGCGCCACGTTCGGCAAGGCCGTCTACGCGTTCCCGGAGCGGCTTGCGGACGAAACCATTGCCACCTACGCCACGCCGCTGGTGAGTTCGCCGCTGCGCCGCGCGCAGTACCACGCCTTCCACCTGGCGCTGCAGCCCAATCCGCTGGCCGGCCTGGAACCCCTGCTGAAACGCAGCCCGGTGCCGCTGCGCGTCGTCTGGGGCATGGCCGACGACATCTTCCGGCCGGCCGACGCCGACTACCTCGACGGCCTGTTCCCGCAGTCGCGCGGCATCCGCCGCGTCGCCGAGGGCAAGCTGTTCTTCGCCGAGGAATTCCCCCACGTCATCGCCGAAGAGGCGATGCGCCTGTGGGGAATCGGCTGACGCGCCGCCGCCGTCCCGGTCGCCGTTGCGGCGACCGGGAAGCGGACATCGTCAGTCGCGCCGGCGCTGCAGGCCGAGGCCGGCCACCAGCGCCAGCAGCAGGCCCATCAGCGCGAGCATCCAGCGCGCGTCGACCGGCACCGGCACCTTCTCCACCGGCGGGTTGCCGCCGACCGTGGTGGCCGAACTGCTGCTGTCGTTGGCCGGATCCGGGTCGGGCGTGCTGGAACTGGCCGTCGCCGTGTTGGTCAGCGTGCCGCTGAAGCCGGCGTCGATCGCGTAGGTCGCCGTGAACGTCGCCGTCTGGCCGCTGGCCAGCGTGCCGATCGCGCAAGGGAAACCGCCCGCGCACGGCGCGCCGGCCGAGACGAAGCTCAGCCCTGCCGGCGTCGGATCGTCCAAGCTCACGCCGACCGCCGCGGCCGGGCCGTGGTTGGTCACGCTCAGCGTGTAGACGATGCTGCCGCCGGCGCTCGCCGTCGCCGGGCCCTGCTTGCTCACGCTCAGGTCCGCCGTGTCCGGCGCCACCGCGATCACCTGGCTCGGCGCGACGTCGTTGGCCGGGATCGTGTCCGGGGTCTGGCTCGCCGCGGTCGTGCGCAGCGTCCAGGTACCGGCCTGATCCGGCGTGAACTGCGTCGTGCAGGTGATCACGCCGCCGACCGCGAGGTTCCCCACCGGCGTAGCCGGCACGCATTGGGTCGCCGGCGTGCCGGCCGTCCCGCCGACCGCGTCCGGCGCGTTCGGCACGACCACCGTGCAGGTGGCGCCGACGGCCGCCAGCGGTCCGTTGTTGGTGCACGTGGTCACCACCGTCACCGGCGTGCCGACGGGCACCGTCTGCGTCGGCGCGCCGGTCGCCATCATGTCCGCCACCTGGCCACCGGTGTCGACCGAGGTCTGCGCGGTGGCGCTGTTGTCGGCCGGGTTCGGGTCGGCGGTGACGCTGCTCGCGCTGGCGGTGTTGGCGATCGGATTGGAGCCGGCGTACTCGAGCGGCACCTCGTAGGTGCTGGTGATGGTCGCCGAGGCGCCGCTGGCGAGGTCGCCGAGCGCGCACGGGTACGCCGTGGTGCAGGCGCCGGCATTGCCGACGAAGACCAGCCCCGGCGGCGTCGGATCGGCCACCTGTACGCCGGCCGCGGTGTCCGGGCCGGTGTTGCTCACCACCACGGTGTAGACCAGCGTGCTGCCGGCGGCGATCGTGGGCGGGCCGCTCTTGCTTACGCTCAGGTCGGCCATCGGCGCGCCGATTTCCGTCACCACCGTGGCGCTGGTGTCGTTGGCCGGCTGCGGATCGGTCACTCCCGCCGGCGGCGCCACCGTCGCCGTGTTGCTCAGCGTGCCCGCCTGCGTCGGCGCCGTCGCGGTGATCGTGATCGTGGCGCTGCCGCCGGCCGGCAGGGTCGCGATCGTGCCTGCCACCGTAGTGTCGAACGCGCCGCAGACCGCGCCGCCGCTTTCGCCGCCGCAGACCGCGCTCGCGCCGCTCAGGCCGGCCGGCAGCGGATCGCTGACCGTGGCGCCGTCGGCGCTGCTCGGGCCGGCGTTGGCGACCGTCAGCGTGTAGGTGACCGTGCCGCCCGAGGCGACCGCGGCCGGACCGGTCTTGACGATCGACAGGTCCGCCACCGGCGTCACTTCCGTCTGTACCGGCGGGCTGGTGTTGTCGCTCGGGTCCGGATCGTCGCCGCCGGGCGGCGGCGTCACCGTCGCCGTGTTCGACAGCGTGGTCGCGTCGGCCGGCGCCGTACCGGTGATGGTGATCGTCACGCTGCCGTTGGCCGGCAGGGTCGGCACCGTGCCGGCGACCGTGTTGCCGGTCACCGTCGGCGCGGCGCAGACCGCGCCGCCGACCGGCGAGCCGCAGCTCGCGGCGAGGCCGGTGATGCCGGCCGGCACGTCGTCGCTGTAGCTCGCGCCGTTGGCCGCATCGGGGCCGGCATTGGCGACCACCAGCGTGTAGCTGATCGTGCCGCCGGCGCCGACCGTGGCCGGGCCGCTCTTGACGATCGACACGTCCACGCTCGCCGGCACCGTCACCGTCGCGCTGCCTTCGTCGTTGCTCGGCGTCGGATCGGTCTGGTCGCCGCCGGCGCTGGCCGCCACGTTGGTGATCGCACCGGTCTGCGTGACCGTGGTGGTGACCGCCAGCGTCGCCACCGCGCCCGCGCCGCTGGCGGCGAGGTCGCCGACCGTCCACACGCCGGTGGCCGGATCGTACGTACCCTGGCTCGGCGTCGCACCGACGAAGCCGAGGCCCGCCGGCAGCACGTCGTCGACGCGCACGTTAGTGGCCGCGTTCGGACCCAGGTTGGTCAGGGTCACGGTGAAGGTCACGTCCTGACCGAGCCGCGGATTGGCGTCGTCGACGGTCTTGACCACCTGCAGGTCCGCCGCCTGGCCGTTCGGGGTCACGCCCGACTGGTTGTTGGCGGTGTTCGGGTCCGGCTCGTCGGCCGCGCCGGTGGCGGTGTTGGTGATCTCGCCCGCCTGCGTCACGGTCGCCACGATCGTCAGCGTCTGCTCCACGCCGGCGGCGAGGTCGCCGACCGACCACAGGCCGGTCGTCTCGTCGTAGGCGCCCAGGCTCGGCGTCGCGCTGACGAAGGCCAGGCCCGCCGGCAGCACGTCGCTCACGTTGACGCCGGTCGCCGGGCTCGGGCCGGCGTTGCGCACGGTGATCGTGAACGTCACGTCGGAGCCGAGGTTCGGCGTCAGCGTGTCGGCGGTCTTGTTGACCTGCAGGTCCGCCAGGGTGCCGGCGTTCACGCCTGCGCTGCCGGCGTTGTTGCTGGTGTCCGGATCGAGCTGGTCGCCGCCGGTGCGCGTGGCGGTGTTCACGATCGCGCCCGGCTGCGTCACCGTCGCGCTGATCTGCAGGGTCGCGCTCGCGCCGTCCGCCAGCGCGCCGACCGTCCACAGGCCGCTCGCGCTGTCGTACGTGCCCTGGCTCGGCGTGGCGCTGACGAACGTCAGACCCGCCGGCAGGCCGTCGGTGACCTGCACGCCGGTGGCGTCGTTCGGCCCCTGGTTGGCCGCCGTCACGGTGAACGTGACGGTCTCGCCGACGTTCGGCGCCGCGTTGTCGACCGTCTTGCTCACCGCGATGTCCGCCGCCGAACCGACCTCCGTCGTCACCGTGCTGGTGTCGTCGCCGGGGGTGGGATCGGTGGTGCCGCCGGGCACCGTCACGCCGGCCGTGTTGGTCAGCGTCTGCGCGCCGACCGGCGCGGTGCCGGTGATGGTGATCGTCACGCTGCCGTTCGCCGGCAGGGTCGGGATCGAACCGCTGACCGCGTTGCCGGCCACGTTCGGCGCGGCGCAGACCGCACCGCCGGTCACCGAGCCGCAGCTCGCCGCCACGTCGGTGATGCCGGACGGCACCGCGTCGCTGTAGGTCGCGCCGTCCGCACGGCTCGGGCCGGCGTTGGCGATCAGCAGCGTGTAGCTGATCGCGCCGCCCGAGGTCACCGTCGCCGGGCCGCTCTTGAGCAGCGACAGGTTCGCCACCGGCGTCACCTGCGTCTGCACCGGCGGGCTGGTGTTGCCGCTCGGATCCGGATCGGTCGTGCCCGGCGGCGGAGCGACCGTCGCCGTATTGCTCAGCGTGGCCGCGTCGTCCGGCGCGGTCGCGGTGATCGTGATCGTCGCCGAGCCGCCGGGCGGCAGGGTCGTGAGGGTGCCGGCCACGCTCGTGTCGAACGCGCCGCACACCGCCCCGCCGCTCGCGCTGCAGTTCACCGCGGCATTGCTCAGGCCGGCCGGCAGCGGATCGCTGACCGTGGTGCCGTTCGCGTCACTCGGGCCGGCGTTGCTCACCACCAGCGTGTAGGTGACCGTGCCGGCCGCCGGCACCGTCGCCGGACCGCTCTTGGTCACCGACACGTCGGCGCTGGCGCTCAGGCCGGTCGTCACCGTGCTGGTGTTGTCGCCACCGTCCGGATCCGGAGTCGGGCTGGTCACGCTCGCCGTGTTGGCGATCGTGCCGCTCTGGCCCGGCGGGATCGCGTAGGTCGCGTTCACCGTCGCGCTCGCGCCGGCGGCGAGGTCGCCGAGGTTGCACGGGAAGCCGCCTGCGCACGGCGCATCGGCCGAAACGAAGAGGAGGCCCGCCGGGGTCGGATCGGCCAGGCTCACCGCGGTCGCGGTGCTCGGGCCGGTGTTGCTCACGACCAGCGTGTAGGTGACGTTCGTGCCCGGAGTCGCCGTGGCCGGACCGGTCTTCGTCACGCCGACGTCGGCCGAGGCGTTCACCGCGGTGTCGGCCGTGTCCTGGTTGTTGGCCGGGTCCGGATCGGTGGTGCCGGCCGGCGGCGTCGCCGTCGCCGTGTTGCTCAGCGTGCCGCCGTCGTTCGGCGCGGTGGCGGTGATCGTGATCGTCGCCGAAGCGCCGGCCGGCAGGGTCGCGATGGTGCCGGCCACGCTCGTGTCGAACGCGCCGCACACCGCCCCGCCGGTTTCGCCGCCGCAGCCGACCGTGGCGTTGCTCAGGCCCGCCGGCAGCGGATCGCTGACCGTGGTGCCGTTCGCATCGCTCGGGCCGGCGTTGCTGACCACCAGCGTGTAGCTGATCGTGCCGGCGGCGGTCGCCGTCGCCGGAGCGGTCTTGCTCATCGACACGTCGGCGCGGCGCACCACCGGCGTGGTCACCGTGCTGCTGTCGTTGTCCGTCTGCGGATCGCCGGTCGGACTGGAGACCGTCGCCGTGTTGCGGATCGGATCGGCGCCGGCGTAGTTCGCCGGGATCGCGTAGGTCACGTTCACCGTGACGCTCGCGCCGGCGGCGAGGTCGCCGAGGTTGCACGGGAAGCCGCCCGCGCACGGCGCGTCGGCCGAGACGAAGGTCAGGCCGGCCGGCGTCGGATCGGCCAGGCTGACCTGCGCCGCCGTGCTCGGGCCGGCGTTGCTCACGACCAGCGTGTAGGTGATGTTCGTGCCCGGCGTCGCGTCGGCCGGACCGGTCTTGCTCACCGACACGTCCGCGCTGGCGACCGGCGTCACGCTCGCCTCGGCCTGGTTGTTGCCCGGATTCGGATCGGCCTGGTCGAGCGCGTCCAGGCTCGCCTGGTTGGTCGCGCCCGCGTCACTGTCCACCGTCGCCGACACCGTCAGCGTCGCCACCGCGCCCGCGCCGCTCGCCGCCAGGTTGCCGATCGTCCACAGGCCGGTGCCGGGGTCGTAGCTGCCCTGGCTCGGCGTGGCGCTGACGAACGAAAGGCCGGCCGGCAGCGCGTCCTCGACGCGCACGCTGGTGGCGGCGCTCGGTCCGAGGTTGGTCACCGTCACCGTGAACGTCACCGTGTCGCCTCGCGTCGGGTTCGCTTCGTCGACCGTCTTGAGCACCTGGATGTCGGCCGCCTGGCCGTTGATCGTCACGCCGCTGCTGTCGTTGGCGGGGTTCGGGTCGTGCTGGTCGGAGGCCGCGATGCCGGCCGTGTTGGTCAGCTCGCCGGGCATGCCCACCGTCGCCACCATCGTCAGCGTCACTTCCGCGCCGTTGCTCAGCGCGCCGATCGTCCACACGCCGGTGCCGGGGTCGTAGCTGCCCTGGCTCGGCGTCGCACTGACGAAGTTCAGGCCGGCCGGCAGCGCGTCGTCGACGACCACGCCGGTCGCATCGTTCGGGCCGCCGTTGCGCACCGTGATCGTGAACGTCACGTTGCTGCCGAGGTTCGGCGTCGCCGTGCTCGCGGTCTTGTTGACCTGCAGGTCCGCCGACGGCTGCGCGTTGAGCGAGGCCGTCGCCGCGTTGTTGCTGGTATCCGGATCGAACTGGTCGCCGGCCGACCTGGTCGCCGTGTTGCTCAGCGCGCCGGCCGACAGCACCTGCGCAGTCATCGTCAGCGTCGCCTGCGCGCTGTTGGCCAGCGCGCCGATCGTCCACAGGCCCGTCGCGCTGTCGTAGTTGCCCTGGCTTGGCGTGGCGCTGACGAACGACAGGCCCGCCGGCAGCGCGTCGGTCACCGCCACGCCGGTGGCGTTGCTCGGACCGGCGTTGCTCGCCGTCACCGTGAAGGTCACCGTTTCGCCGACGTTCGGCGCCGGATTGTCCACCGTCTTGGCGAGCACGATGTCCGCCGAGGCGTTCACCGGCACCGTCACCGCGCCGCTGCAGCGCGCCGCCGCCGGGCAGCCGGCGTCGCCGCCGCCGCTCGCCGTGGCCGTGTTGTTGCCGTTCGCCGCGCTCGCCGCCACCGCCACCTGCAGCGTGACCGTCGTGCTCGCGCCGGCCGCCAGCACGCCCGTGTAGACGCACGACACCGCCGTCGTGCCCGTGCAGCTCCAGTTCGCGCCGCTCGCGCCGGTCAGCGTGATTCCCGCCGGCAGCGCGTCGGATACGGTCACGTTGCCCGCCGTCGGGCCTGCGCCCGCGTTCGTCACGGTGATCGTGTAGCTGGCCGGCTGGCCGACCGTGAACGGACTGGGCGTCGCCGTCTTGCTCACCGTCAGCTGCGGCTGCAGCAGGGTCGTCGTCGCCGTGCCGGTGTTGTTGGCCGGGTCCGGATCGGTCGTTCCGGCCGGCGGCTGCGCCGAGGCGGTGTTCGTCACCGAGGCGCCGCTGGTCGGCGCGTTGCCGGTGATGGTGAACGTCACGCTGCCGTTCACCGGCAGGGTCGTGATGGTGCTGGTCACCGCGCTGCCGGCGACGTTGACCGTGCCGCAGACCGCGCCACCGACCGGCGTGCCGCAACTGGCGACGATGCTGGTGATGCCGGCCGGCAGCGTGTCGCTGAAGGTGGAGCCGTTGGCGTTGCTCGGCCCGGTGTTCGTCACGACCACGCTGTAGCTCAGCGCGCCGCCGTAACCGACGCTGGCGGTGCCGCTCTTGACCGCGGAGAGGTTCGCGCTCGGCGCGGCGGCGTCGACGTCGGTGGCCTGGTTGTTGCCGGGCGTCGGATCGACGAGGCCGGCCGGCACCGCGACGGTCGCGGTGTTGGAGAGCGGGCCGGTGGCGGCCGCGCTGACGATGCCGGTGACGGTGAACGTCACGCTGCCGCCGGACGGGATCGAAACCGTCGCATTGATGTTGCCGCTACCCGAAGCCGGACAGGTCGCCCCGCCGGCGCCGACGCAGGTCCAGGTGCCGGTGAACGCCGCCGGGAAGGTGTCGGTCACGGTGGCGCCAGCCGCGTTGCTGGGGCCGGCGTTGCTCGCCACGATCGTGTAGGTCAGCGCCGCACCGGGCGTGTACGTGGTGCGGCCGTCGGTCTTGGTGATCGACAGGTCGGCCAGCTGCGACAGCGGCGTGGTGGTCTGCGCACACTGCTGGTTGCTCGCGTTCGGACACGTCGGCAGCGGATCGGGATCGCCGCCGCCGCCGACGGCAGCGACGTTGGTCACCGAACCGGTGGCGGTGCCGGGAATGGCCACGTTGATGCGTACGCTGGCCGAACCGCCGACCGGAATCGGCACGCTCGGCGTGAAGGTGCAGGTCAGCGTTCCGGTGGCCGGCAGCGTGCCGCAGCTGACCGCGCCGTCGGCGCTGGACACGGCGGTCGCGCTGACGCCCGCCGGCAGGTTGTCGACCAGGTTGATCGCGCCGAAGGTCGGACCGGCGCCGACGTTCTGCACGCTGATGACGTAGTAGCCGTCGGTCGGCGCGCCGGTCTGCCCGGCGGCGAGACCGCCGCTGACCGACTTGCCCGCGACCAGTTGCGGGATGCCCACCGCCAGCACTTCGTCGCCGACCAGGTTGGTGAGGTTGTTGACGCCGGTGATGCTGGCGTTGGTGTTGTGGTAGACGCCGGCCGTCGACGAGGTCACGTCGACGGCGACCTGGCAGGCGATCTCACTGCCCGCCGCGGCCGCGCCGTTGATGCGGCCGCCGCTGAGCTGGATCGTGCCGCTACCCGCGGCGGCGGTGACGCTCATGCCCGGGGGGAAGGTCGTGCCGAGCGTGCCGCCGGCCGGACAGTTCGTGCGGATGTTCGGCGCCGGCGCGACGACCACGCCGGCCGGCAGCGTGTCGAGGAAGTTCATGCTCGCCACGGCATTAACGGTCTTGTTGCTGAAGTTGAAGGTCAGCGTGGAGATGCCGTTGAGGCCGATGGTGCCGGGGTTGAATCCCTTGGTCAGGTCGACCGCGCCCATCGCGAAGGTGACGCGGTATTCCACCGCGTACGAGGACACGCCGGCGGGCACGTTCCACTGCGCGGCCATGCCGTTGTCGGTGCTCGCATTGGTGTCGACGGTGTTGTTGAGGTTGCCGGTCCCGGTGACGCAGGGATTGGTCGCTGCCGTGGTGCCGTTGCAGATCAGGTTGCTCGGCTGCGAATAGGTGCCGGTGAAGTAGCGGTCCCAGATCGCCGTGCCCGACGAGGGCTCGTACCACAGCGCCTCGAACTGGCTGTTCTTGATGACGCCGACGACGTCCGGCGTGCCGCTGGTGTTGCCGGGGCTGGTGCGCGTGAAGCCCGGGCCGTTGTCGCCGCCCTGCAGGAAGGTGTCGACGTTCTGGTAGAACTTGATCGTCGCGCCGCTGGTCGGCAGTCCGCTGAGATCCACGCGCCGCGTGAACCAGCCCTGCGGCCGCACGTAGCTGTCGGTCAGCGTGACGGTGATGCCGTTGTCGGCCGCCACCGCCGGCCGCAGCACCGTCGTCACCACCCACGGCGAAGCGGCCGTGCCGCTGCCGGAAATCGCGCTCTGCGACACCTGGGTGAACTGGGAGAACTGCGCGGCCGTGGCGTTGTTGGAGTTGTTGTAGACGCGCGTCGTCGCGTTGGTGCCGCGGTCGACGCGCAGGTAGACGCTGTTGTAGAGGGTGCCGCCGGTGGGCGTGCCGGACTGCGAATACACCTGGCCACTGCCGCCGAGGTTCACCTGGAACTGGCTGTTGCTGCCCATGAAGACGCGCAGCCCGTCCGACCCGTTGGCGGCGACGCCGCCGGTCGGGTTCACGTCGCGCTGGGTAGTGGCGCCGGAGCCGTAGGCCGCCGGCGCGGCGAACAGCAGCGCCAGCAGCATCGACGCCATTCCGGCCAGCACACCGCGGCGGCGGCCTCCTGCGCGAGGCGTCGCGCCTGCGGTTTCACCCTGCCCGACCGCCGGACGTCGGGACGGGAGCGTCCGCGCGTCGGATCTGGAAACATTCATGCTTTTTCCCCCTGTGGAAATCGAACGTGCGGGCCGGGCGGCGATGTGGGATCGCCGGCCGGCCCGGGATGACGGAAAGCCCGGCCCGGCAATCGCCCAGGCCCGGCCGGGAAGGCCGGGCGAGCCGCTGCGGCGGCCTCGAGGCGGAGATGCGACGACGCCGCGGCGGACGGTCTTCTCGTCTCGCTTCGCGGCGTCTGGTTCGAGCTCATGCTTTCCCTGATCTGTCGTGCTGAGCCATGACCCCTGTCGTCCGGCTCGTGGAGCACTCCCCCGGAATCGGGGCGGAGAGACCCACAAGAATAGAATCTTAGATTTCTGTGATGTTGATCAAGTAAAAATGGTTAACTTTGGTGATCTGTACAACAGACTGAACGAATCTGGCCGTTTCTGAACGGATTTCCGGCCGAAGCCACCCGCTGCGACACGGGGTCGCAGGGGGCGGATTTGCCGGACAAGGGGAAAGAAGGAGCGCCGGTTCAGGCCGATTCCGCCGGCGAATGGCGGCGACGCCCGGACGGGACGAAATCCGTCAGGCACGAGGGCGCCGGGCCGCCGGGCTGCCGGCGAGAAAAACCGGCGTGCGACCGACGGCAGCCGGCGCTGGGACCGGGAAGCGTGCGCGGAACGTTCCGGCAGGGCTCGCCCGCGGGCGAGCCCGCCCGAGGCGGCAGCCGGCGGCTTGCCTAGGCGGCGCGTGCCTGCTTGGTCAGCAGGGCCAGCACGGCGGAAAGCTTGTCGCGCATCTCGCGCCGGTCGACGATCAGGTCGATCGCGCCGTGATCGAGCAGGAACTCCGAGCGCTGGAAGCCCTCGGGCAGGGTCTCGCGCACGGTCTGCTCGATCACCCGCGGTCCGGCGAAGCCGATCAGCGCCTTCGGCTCGGCGACATTGAGGTCGCCGAGCATGCCGAGGCTGGCGGAGACGCCGCCGGTGGTCGGATGCGTCAGCACGCTGATGAACGGCACGCCGGCGTCGCGCAGGCGCGCCAGCGCGGCCGAGGTCTTGGCCATCTGCATCAGTGAGTACAGGCCTTCCTGCATGCGCATGCCGCCGCTGGCGGAGAAGCACACCAGCGGCATGCGCTCGGCCAGGGCGAGTTCGGCCGCGCGGGTGAATTTCTCGCCGCCGACCGAGCCCATCGAGCCGCCGATGAAGGCGAACTCGAACGCGGTCGCCACCGTCGGCTGCCCCTTCAGCGTGCCGCGCATCGCGACCAGCGCGTCCTTCTCGCCGGTCTGCTTCTGCGCCGCGACGAGGCGGTCCTTGTACTTCTTGGTGTCGCGGAACTTCAGCGGATCGGTCGGCTCGAGGCCGGCGAACAGCTCCTGCGTGGTGCCGGCGTCGAAGAACGCCGCCAGGCGCGCGCGCGCGCGGATCGCGTGATGGTGGCCGCATTTCGGGCAGACCATCAGCGCGGCTTCCAGCTCGGGGCGGTACAGCACCGCGCCGCAGCCGTCGCACTTCTCCCACAGGCCTTCCGGCACCTTGCCCTTGCTCGCGCCGGCGGCGCGCGTGCGCGGTCCGACGAGTTTCTGCAGCCAGTTCATGTCGTACACCTCTCCCGTATCGATCGGCGGCTGCATCGCCTGCAGCGACGCCCCGGAAACGGATCCGTCCTTTCGTTCAGCCGCCATGTCCGGCCGGCGCATCGAGCGCCGCGCGAATCGGGGCCAGGAAATCGCGCGCGCGCCCGCAGGCGTCGCTCGCGTCCGTCGCGACGGCCAGCCGCTCGACCAGCGCGCTGCCGATCACGACCGCATCCGCGTATTGGCCGATCGCCGCGGCCGAGGCCGCGTCGCGTACGCCGAAACCGACCGCGACCGGGATCGACGTGCGCTGCTTGATCGTCTCGACGCGCGACCGGACCTCGTTCCGGCTGAGCCGGTCCGCCCCGGTGATGCCGGCGAAGGAGACATAGTATAGAAAACCCTGCGCCGCCCCGCAGACGCGCTCCAGGCGCGCCTGCGTGGTGGTCGGCGCGGCGAGCAGGATCTGCCGCAGCCCGGCCTCGCGCAGGGGCGCCGCGGTTTCGAACTCCTCGACCGGGCAGTCGACCAGCAGCGCGCCGTCGACGCCCGCCTCCACCGCCGCCTGCGCGAAGCGCGATGCGCCGAGGATCTCGACCGGATTGAGGTAGCCCATCAGCACCACCGGCGTGGTCGCGTCGCGCGCGCGGAATTCGCGCACCCAGCCGAAGATCCTCGTCAGGCCAACGCCCTTCGCCAGCGCACGCTCGCTCGCGTGCTGGATCACCGGCCCGTCGGCCATCGGATCGGAAAACGGCACGCCGAGCTCGATCAGGTCGGCGCCGGCCTCGACCAGCGCGTGCATCAGCGCGACGGTCGCCTCGGGCAGCGGATCGCCGGCGGTGACGAACGGGATCAGGCCGGTGCGGCGCCGGGCTTTCAGTTCGGCGAAGCGTTGGTCGATGCGGTTCATGCGGAAACTGCCTTGGCGTAGTCCCCGCCGAGGCGGATTCGCGCGGAAACGCGCATGAAATACCGGGCTCGAAGAGCGGCACAGGGATTTCCGCTTTCGCGGCAATGACGTCTCCCATGGTTTGCGGACAGGGCAATCACAGCACGATCCCCTCGCGCGCGGCGATCGTGTGCACGTCCTTGTCGCCGCGCCCGGACAGGTTGCACAGCACGAGCGCGTCGCGCGGCAGTTCGCGCGCGAGCTTGATCGCCTGCGCCACGGCGTGGCTGGACTCGAGCGCGGCGAGGATGCCTTCCGTGCGCGCCAGCTCGTGGAACGCCGCGAGCGCTTCCTCGTCGGTGACGCCGACGTAGGCGGCGCGGCCCGCGTCCTTGAGGAACGCGTGCTCCGGGCCGACACCCGGATAGTCGAGTCCGGCCGAGACCGAGTGCGTCTCGGTGATCTGGCCGTCGTCGTCGCACAGCACGTAGGTGCGGTTGCCGTGCAGCACGCCGGGCCGGCCGGCGGCGAGCGAAGCGGCGTGGCGGCCGGTGGCGATGCCGTCGCCGGCCGCTTCGGCGCCGACGATGCGCACGTCGCGGTCGCCGAGGAACGCGTGGAACAGGCCGATCGCATTGGAGCCGCCGCCGACGCAGGCGGTGATCACGTCGGGCAGGCGTCCGTACTGCTCGAGCATCTGCGCGCGCGCCTCGCGACCGACCACGCTGTTGAAGTCGCGCACCATCTGCGGATACGGATGCGGCCCGGCCACGGTGCCGATGATGTAGAACGTGTCGGCGACGTTGGTGACCCAGTCGCGCATCGCCTCGTTGAGCGCGTCCTTGAGCGTCTTCGAGCCGGAGGTGACCGGCACCACTTCCGCGCCGAGCAGCTTCATGCGGTAGACGTTGATCTTCTGGCGCTCGATGTCGACCGCGCCCATGTAGACGACGCAGTCGAGGCCGAAGCGCGCGCAGACCGTGGCCGTGGCGACGCCGTGCTGGCCGGCGCCGGTCTCGGCGATGATGCGGCGCTTGCCCATGTGGCGTGCCACCAGCGCCTGGCCGACCGTGTTGTTGATCTTGTGCGCGCCGGTGTGGTTGAGATCCTCGCGCTTGAGCAGGATCTGCGCGCCGCCGACGCGCGTCGACAACCGCTGGGCGTGGTAGATCGGCGACGGCCGGCCGACGTAGTGGCGCAGGTCGCGCTCGAACTCGGCGACGAAGGCCGGATCGGCGCGCAGGGCCTCGTAGGCGGCGCTCAGTTCGGCCAGCGGCGCGATCAGCGTCTCGGCCACGTAGGAACCGCCGTACTCGCCGAAGCGCCCGCGCGCATCGGGGTAACGGCTGTAGTCGATCGCCGCGGCGGGCGCGGCGGAAGTTCTTGCCTGCATGGAATTCTCCGGAACGGTTCGCCTCGCGAGCAGCGGCGTCGCGCCGCCGCGGGCATTTTCCAAGGGGCGCGCCGGAGCGAAGGCCGGCTCGCGCGAAGAGGCGCCGGTGCGGGTTATCGCACCGCGGCGGCGGGCACGCGGCGCCAGCGGCGCAGCGAGCGGCCGAACGGCGGCGACGGGAACGGGCGGATCGGAAGGTTCATCGCAGTGCGCATAGCGTACCCAATCGGACGCGGTTCCGCTCGCCGCCTCAGCGGTCCGCCGCGCGCACGGCCTCGACGAAGGCGCGCATCTTCGCCGCATCCTTCAGGCCTGGCGCCAACTCGATGCCGCTGGACACGTCCACCGCGTAGGGCTTCACCTGCGCGATCGCCTGCGCCACGTTGCCGGCGTCGAGCCCGCCGGCGAGCACGACCGGCCGCGGCAGCCGCGGCACGGCCGACCAGTCGAAGACGGTGCCGCTGCCGCCGGCGCCACCGCTGGCGTGACTGTCGAGCAGGAAGCCGCGCGCGTCGGCGTAGCGCCTGGCGTAGGCTGCCGCGTCGCCGACCGAGGCCATCGGAACGGCCTTCAGGTAGGGACGCGCGAAGCGCGCGGCGAACGGCGGCGTTTCCTCGCCGTGGAACTGCAACAGGTCCGGGCGCACCGCGCCGATCACCTGCTCGATCCAGTCCGGCTCGTCGTCCATGAACAGGGCGACGGCGCTGACGAACGGCGGCAGCGCGTCGCGCAGCGCGGCCGCGTGACCCGGCTCGACGAAGCGCCGGCTGCGGCGCGCGAACACGAAGCCGATCGCGTCGACACCGAGTGCGACCGCCGCGCGCACGTCCTCGATACGCGTGAGGCCGCAGAACTTGATGCGCGTCGTCACAGCGTGACCTCCGCCGGCAGGTTCCACTGCGCCGGATAGCGCGGCGCGAGGAAGGCCAGGCCGGACGACGGTGCGGTCGGACCGGCGACGCTGCGGTCGCGGCCGCGCAGCAGCTCGCCGAGCCATTCGACCGGTCGCTCACCGCGGCCGATCGGCAGCAGCGAACCGACGATGTTGCGCACCATGTGGTGCAGGAACGCGTTCGCCTCGATCTCGATCGCGACCTCGTCGCCGTGGCGCGCGATCGCGATCTCGCGCACGTCGCGCATCGGCGAGTTCGCCTGGCACTGCGCGGTGCGGAATGCGCTGAAATCGTTCTCGCCGATCAGTGCCTGCGCGGCGTCGCGCATCGCGTCCACGTCGAGCGGCACGCGCTCCCAGGTGACGAAGCGTGCGGCCAGCGCGGCGCGCACCGGGCGGTTGAGGATCGTGTAGCGGTAGCGCCGCGCGCGCGCGCCGAAGCGCGCGTGGAAGTCGTCGGCGACCGGTCGCGTCCACAGCACGGCGACGTCGCGCGCGAGGCGCGAATTGGTGCCGAGCGTCCAGGCGCGCTCGCTGCGCTGCGCGTCGGTGTCGAAATGCACGACCTGGCAGCGCGCGTGCACGCCGGCGTCGGTGCGTCCGGCGCAGGTGACCTCGACGGGATGGTCGGCGACGAAGGACAGCGCCGCCTCGACCTCGCCCTGCACGCTGCGGCCGTGCGACAGGCGCTGCCAGCCGGAGAAGTCCGTGCCGTCGTATTCGATGCCGAGGGCGAGGCGCATGCGGGAAAGGAATCGGGAGCGAACGCGGAATCGTACGGCATCCGCTGCGCCGTGCGCGCGCATCCGCCGGCGCCGGGCGGATGCGCGCGAAGCGGTGCGGCGCGGCCGCCCGCTTCGCGATCGACGCCGGCGGCCGTCAGCGAAGCTCGACGAGCAGCCGCTGCGCCTCGGCCTTCTGCGCGTCGCTGCCCTCGGCGATGACTTCGTCGAGCATCGAGCGCGCGCCTTCCGGATCGCCCATGTCCATGTAGGCCTTGGCGAGGTCGAGCTTGGTGCCGACCACGTCCTCGCCGGCGAAATAGTCGTCCTCGAGCTGCACCGGTTCCGGCTCCGGTTCGGGCTTGGCCGGCGGCTCGAAGTCGAGCGGCGGCAGGTCGAACTCGAAGCCGCCGTCGAGCTTCGCCGCGGACTCGGCCGGCGGGCGATGCTCGAAGGACGCGTGGTCGTCGAGCCCGAAGCCGAGCGTGGAGTCCGGGCGCGCCGGCGCGGGCGGCTCGACAGCCGGTTCGAGATCGCTGGCGAAGTCGTCGAACGCGCGTGCCGGCGGCTCGAAGCCGGCGACCGGGGTGGACGATGCGAAATCGTTGCGTGCAAAGTCGTTGCGCGCGAAGTCGTCGGTATCGTCGACGGCGGAATCGCGCTGCGACGTCGCGAACAGCGGATTGTGCGGAGCCATCTCCTGCCCCATCGCCACCGCTTCCTGCCACTCGGGCTGCTGCGGATCGGTGACGTAGGCGTGCATGTCGGCGGCGGCGGCCTCGAATTTGCCGGTGGCGCGCTCGGCGTAGTGGATGCTCAGCAGTTCGAGCCGCAATCCGAGGTTGGACGGATCGCGCGCGATCTGTTCGCGCAGGTTGACCTCTTCGGTGTCGTAGGCGGCGTCCACAGCGCCCTCGGGCGCCGGCGGCAACGGCGAGTCGCCGAAGGCGCTGGCGATCGAACCACGCTCGGGAGCCGGCGCGGGCTTGCGCTTGCGCAGGCCGAACAGGCCTGCGAGCAGGGCCAGGATGCCGGCGCCGGCCGCGGCCGGCAGCACCCAGGGCTCGTCGTACCAGGCGCGTGCCGCGACCGGGGCCGGTTTCGGCCTGGCCTTCGCATCGGTCTTCGGCGCCGTCGCGGCGGCCGGCTTCGGAGGCGTCGCGGGCGGCGTGGCCGGCATCGCCGCGGGCGTGGTGGCCGACGGCGGCGTCGATGCCGTGCTGGCGGGCGTGGCCGCCGCCGCGGTCGGTGCCGGCTGGCTGCTTTCGCCCGTCGCTGCGGCCGGGGTCGTCGTCGCGGGCGTGCCCGCGGACGGCGTCGCGGTCGCGGACGGTGCGGTGGTCGACGGCGCCGTGGTCGACGGCGCCGCCGCGGAAGTCGCCGTGGCAGCCGTCGCCGGCTTGGCCGCTTCATCGGGCTTGGCCGCATCGCCTGCCGGCTTGGCGGCCGACGCCGTGGCATTGCCCCAGATCTCGTCCTTGCTCGGCGCGCTCTTGTCCGGTGCGCTCTTGCCGGCATCCGCGGCCGGCGTCTTCGTCGCCGAAGCTTCCGTCGCCGCCAGCTTGGCCGTACCGCCCTTGGCGGTCGTGTCCTGCATTTCCTTGAGCTTGCGCTGCAGCTCGGCGATTTCCGAATCCTTCAGGCCGATCAGGCGGTCGTTCTTGCCCTTGAGGTCCTCCAGCTCGCGTACGCGCGACTTCAGCTCGCCGGTTTCCTGGTCGCGCGCGGTCAGTGCTTCCTTGGCGCGCGACAGCTCGGCCTTGATTTCCGCCATCGCCGCACTGCCGCCACCGCTGCCGGGGCGGTCGGCCATCGCGAGACTGTCCTTGCCGGCCTTCGGCGGCACCAGCTCGAGACGTTCGCTGGACGCCTTGGTCGAGGCCGTCGCACTCACCGGCGCCTTCGGCTTCTCGGCGGGTGCGGCCGGCGCGGCCGGCTTGCTGCCGGCATCGGCGACCAGCGTCGGGCTGGCGCGGCCACCGCGCCAGTCCTCGATCTGCGACTGCGCCAGCGCCGCGGCCTCGCTGGCCGAACCGATCGCCTTGGCTTCCGTCGCCGACGGGATGCGCAGGATCGCGCCGCGCTTGAGCGCGTTGATGTTGTTGCGGTAGAACGCATCCGGATTGTGCTTGAGCAGCGCCAGCATCATCTGGTTGTGCGTGACGCCGCTACCGGCGCTCTCGGTGCGCGCGATGGCCGACAGCGTCTCACCGGCCTCGACCGGGCCGTATTCGCCGCCGGACGCCTTGCGCGGTTCGGGTGCGGCCGCGGCCGGCTTCGGCGCACGCGGCGCGGCAGGCGCCGCCGCTGCGGCCGGACGGTCCGGGCGCGGTTCGCGCTTGACCAGCGTGACGCTGCCGGGCGAACCCGCGCTGGCGCCGGCCGTGCTGCGCGTGGTCGCCGGCGCGCTCACCGGCGGGTCGAGCAGGATCGCGTATTCGCGCAGCAGGCGCCCTTTCGGCCAGTTCGCCTCGACCAGCACGTCGATGAAGGCGTCGCGCACGGGCTCCTTGCTGGTGATGCGGATGAACACCTCGCCGCGCGCGTTCTTGGTCACGGCGAAATCGAGCGGCACGGTCAGGCGGGAACGGTTGAGCCCGACGCGCTCGAAGTCCTCGGCACTGGCCAGGCTGGCCAGCAGGCCCTCGGCCTCGCCCTGGGTGCCCTGCAGGACCGGGATCTCCGCGTCCAGCGGCTGGTTCAACTTCGAATTGACGTGCACCGGGCCCAGACCCAGCGCCAGCGCGTTCGTCGCGCTCAACGCGAGCGTGATCGCAAGCGGAAGCTGCAACGGTCGTTTCATCCAGGCGTCCCCCCAAAATACTCAGTGGCGGCCCGTATCGGGCTATCTCGAAACGGGCTTATAACACAATCGTAACCTCTACAGGCGACTGGGAAACCTGTCCCTGCCGCGATCCGCGAACGGGTCAGCATTCCGGCTCCGCAAAAGGCCCCGGATGCGGAAATTCCGCACCCGGCAAGACGCCTCAAAGATAGGCGTCGATCAGCCGCTCGGCCACCTGCACGGCGTTCAGCGCGGCGCCCTTGCGGATGTTGTCCGAAACGATCCAGAGGTTCAGGCCGCGCGGATGCGAGATGTCGTCGCGGATCCGGCCGACGAAGACCTCGTCCTTGCCGGCCGCGTGCGACACCGGCGTCGGATAGCCGCCCGGCCTGCGCTCGTCGACGACGACCACGCCGGGCGCCGCTTCGAGCAGCTTGCGCGCGGCCTCGGCGTCGAGCTTCTCGCGCGTCTCGATGTGCACGGCCTCGGAATGCCCATAGAACACCGGCACGCGCACCGCGGTCGGGTTCACCTGGATCGAGTCGTCCTCGAGGATCTTGCGCGTCTCCCAGACCATCTTCATCTCTTCCTTGGTGTAGCCGTTGGGCTGGAAGTCGTCGATCTGCGGGATCAGGTTGAAGGCGATCTGCGCCTGGAATTTCTTCGGTTCGAATTCCTGGAAGTTGAGCAGGGCCGCGGTCTGGCGGCCGAGTTCCTCGGCGCCGGAACGGCCGGCGCCGGACACCGACTGGTACGTGGCGACGTTGATGCGCTCGATGCCGACGGCACGGTGGATCGGCGCCAGCGCGACCAGCATCTGCATCGTCGAGCAGTTCGGGTTGGCGATGATGCCGCGCGCGACGTACTGCGCGATCGCGTGCGGATTGACCTCGGCGACGACCAGAGGGATGTCGTCCTGGTAGCGGAACTCGGAGGTGTTGTCGATCACCACCGCGCCGGCCGCCGCGGCGCGCGGCGCGTGCACCTTGGACACGCTGCCGCCGGCGGAGAAGAACGCGATGTCGATGCCGTTGAAATCGTGCTCGGCGAGGTTGCGCACGACGATCTCGCGATGGCCGAACTCGACCTTGCCGCCGGCCGAACGCTCGCTCGCCAGCGGCACCAGCTCGGCGATCGGGAAATCGCGTTCCTTCAGGATCGCCAGCAGGGTTTCGCCGACCGCGCCGGTGGCACCGACGATCGCCACGTTGTACTTCGTCTTCTGGTTCATCGTTCAGCCGAAGAAGGAGGGAGGAAAGGACCTTGCAGCATGGCGCCGATCAGCCGCCGCGTGCCAATGACGAATCGGCATTGAGGACATTGGGCGGATGCCCGGCATTCGGGCCGTAGCCGAGTGCGGCGATCAGGTTGTCGACCGCCATCGCCGCCATCGCCCGCCGCGTCGCCAGACTCGCGCTGGCGATGTGCGGCGTCAGCACGACGTTGTCGAGCGCGAGCATCTCCGGCGGCACCGCCGGCTCACGCTCGAACACGTCCAGTCCCGCGCCGGCGATGCGTCCTTGCGCCAGCGCGGCGACCAGCGCCGCGTCGTCGACCACGCCGCCGCGCGCGATGTTGATCAGGAACGCGTCGCGCTTCATCAGGGCCAGTTCCGCGGTGCCGACGATGTGCCGCGTCTGCGCGGTCATCGGCACGGTGAGCACGAGAAAATCCGCCTCGCGTAGCAAGGTGTCGCGATCGACGTAGCGCGCGCCGCAGTCCCGCTCGATCGCATCGTCCAGGCGCGAACGATTGTGATAGATCACCGGCATGCGGAAACCGACCGCGCGGCGCGCGATCGCCTGGCCGATGCGTCCCATGCCGAGGATGCCGAGCGTGCGGCCGTGCACGTCGCCGCCGAGCAGGATGTGGAAGGACATGCCCTTCCATTGGCCGGCGCGCAGGTAGCGTTCGGCCTCGGTCACGCGCCGCGCCGTGGCCAGCATCAGCGCCCAGGCGAAATCCGCGGTGGTCTCGTCGAGCACGCCGGGCGTGTTCGTCGCGACGACGCCGGCCGCGCTCAAGGCGGCGAGGTCGAGGTTGTTGTAGCCGACTCCGCGATTGGCGACCGCGCGCAGCAGCGGCGCGTGCGCGAGCACGCTCGCGTCGACCGGATCGGCGACACCGAGGATCGCGCCGGCCTTGTCGCGCAGCCTCTGCGCCATCTGTTCGCGCGTCCAGTCGCGGTCGTCGTCCTCGACGTCGACGTCGGCGTGCTCGCGCAGCCGATCGAGGATGTCGTCGAACAGCGGACGCGAGACCCAGACGCGCGGGCGGTGATGCGGACTACTCATCGCTCATGCCGATCGATGTGCATGGGGGATGTTCCGTTCCAGGCGCAGGCGGCTTCCGCCTCTCCCGCTCGCGGGAGAGGTCGCGCCGCAGGCGCGGGTGAGGGGAATCCAAGCGCTGCGCTCCGACTGCTCTCACCCCGGCCCTCTCCCGCTCGCGGGAGAGGGAGATAACCGGCGCCTTCATGCATCATCGCGCGGCGCGCTCCCCGCGATGCGCGGCGTCACCGGTCCGACGTCGCCGCACTGCGCGCGATGGCGCAGCGCCTGATCCATCAGCACCAGCGCGACCATCGCCTCGGCGATCGGCGTGGCACGGATGCCGACGCAGGGATCATGGCGCCCCTTGGTCACGACGTCGACCGGCTCACCCGCGAGGTTCACGCTGCGGCCCGGGATCAGGATGCTCGAGGTCGGCTTCAGCGCGATCGAGGCGACGATCGGCTGGCCGGTCGAGATGCCGCCGAGGATGCCGCCGGCGTGGTTGGACAGGAATCCCTGCGGCGTGATCTCGTCGCGATGCTCGCTGCCCTTCTGCGCGACGCAGGCGAAGCCGTCGCCGACCTCCACGCCCTTGACCGCGTTGATCGACATCAGCGCCGACGCCAGTTCGCCGTCGAGCTTGCCGTAGATCGGCTCGCCCCAGCCCGGCGGCACGCCGTCGGCGACCACGCTCACGCGCGCGCCGACCGAATCGCCGGACTTGCGCAGCGCGTTCACGTAGCTCTCCAGCTCCTCGACCATCGACGCGTCGGGCCAGAAGAACGGATTGCCTTCGACCGCGTCCCAGTCGAACGCGCGCGGCGCCAACTCGCCGATCTGCGCGAGGTAGCCGCGCACGCGCACGCCGTGTTTTTCGGCCAGCCATTTCTTGGCGACGACGGCCGCGGCCACGCGCATGGTCGTCTCGCGCGCCGACGAGCGTCCGCCACCGCGCGGATCGCGGATGCCGTACTTCTGCCAGTAGGTGTAGTCGGCGTGTCCGGGACGGAAGGTCTCGACGATGTTGCCGTAGTCCTTCGAGCGCGCGTCGACGTTGCGGATCAGCAGCGCGATCGGCGTGCCGGTGGTGCGCCCCTCGTACGTGCCGGAGAGGATTTCCACCTCATCGGCTTCGTGCCGCTGCGAGGTGTAGCGGCTGCGTCCGGTGGCGCGGCGATCGAGGTCGGCGCGGAAGTCCGCGGCGGCGATCGCCAGCCCCGGCGGGCAGCCGTCGATCACGCAGCCGATCGCCGGCCCGTGGCTTTCGCCGAAGGTGGTGACGGTCAACAGTTTTCCGAAAGCGTTGCTGGACACGTCTCACCTCGGGTGTCTTCGACGATCTCCACTGCACGGCAAGGACGATCCAGGGGATCTGGGAAATCGTCATTCCCGCGAAAGCGGCAATCCATTGGCCCTTTTCGCTGGATGCCCGCTTTTTTGCGGGCACGACGCAATGCGTCGATCGGGCTGTCTAGCGCCGCTGAGCCACCGCGCGAATCGCCTCCGCGTGCTCGACCAGGTCGCGCCGGTCGAGCAGGAACACGCCCATCTGGCCGACGTTGAACTCGATCCAGTTGAACGGCACCGTCGGCAGCAGCTCGACCAGGGCGCGCTCGCTCTCGCCGACCTCGACGATCAGCACGCCGTCCTCGCTCAGGTGCTCCGGCGCCGCGGCGAGGATGCGCAGGGCGAAATCCAGTCCGTCGTCGCCGGCACGCAAACCTAGCGCCGGCTCGTGGCCGTATTCGGGCGGCAATGCGGCGTATTCCTGCTCGGTCACGTACGGCGGATTGCTGACGATCAGGTCGTAGCGCTCGCCGCCGAGGTTGGCGAACAGGTCCGAACGGATCACGCGCACGCGGTCGCCGACGTCCTGGAACTCCACGTTCTCGCGCGCCAGCGCGAGCGCGTCGTCGCTGATGTCGGCCAGGTCGACCTGCCAGTCCGGATTGTGCGCGGCCATCGCGATGCCGATGCAGCCCGAACCGGTGCACAGGTCCAGCGCGCGGTCGACCGGGCGCTCGTCCAGCCACGGCGAGAAGCCGGCCTGGATCAGCTCGGCGATCGGCGAGCGCGGCACCAGGGCGCGCGTGTCGGACTTGAACTTGAGCCCGGCGAACCAGGCTTCGCCGGTGAGATAGGCGACCGGCTTGTGCTCGGCGATGCGGCGCTCGACCAGTTCGAGCACGACGCGCTTCTCTTCCGCGGTGAGCCGGGCCGCCCCGTAGGCCGGCGCCAGATCGTGCGGCAGGTGCAGCGCATGCAGGACGAGATGGGTCGCCTCGTCGAGCGCGTTGTCGTAGCTGTGGCCGAAGGTGAGCCCCGCCGCACCGAAGCGGCTGGCGCCGTAGCGGATGAAATCGACGATCGTCGCAAGTTCGCTGGTCACGGAAATCTTGTGCGCTGCAGAAGGCCGCACAGTATATGGGCAACGGCGGTCCGGTTCCGGGGGCTCGTCGGCGCCGCGGGTACGCGCGTGCCGGACGTCCAAACGAAAAACCCCTGCTTGCGCAGGGGTTTGGAACTGGCGGAGAGAGAGGGATTCGAACCCTCGATAGAGCTTTTGACCCTATACTCCCTTAGCAGGGGAGCCCCTTCGGCCTCTCGGGCATCTCTCCGGGGTTTTCACTGCGACGCCGAAGGCGTCGCGCTGGACAACGGGGCCGCGAAGGATACCGGCCCTGTCCCCGGCGGTAAAGCTCAGCTCGCCGCGCCGCCCTCCGGCGGCTCTTCGCCGGGCGCCAGCTCGCGCTTGATGCGCTGGTAGATTTCCTCGCGGTGCACCGCGACGTCCTTCGGCGCATTGATCCCTATGCGCACCTGATTTCCCTTGACCCCGAGCACGGTGACGGTCACCTCGTCGCCGATCATCAGCGTCTCGCCGACGCGGCGAGTCAAAATTAGCATTTTGGTGCTCTCCTTACACGATTGTCGGTCCGATGAGCCCTTCAGCGCATGCAACCGCTCACCCGAGCGCGTCGAAGGAAACTCCGGGGACCAGGCAGCCTCCCTCGCTGCCGCTCCCCCTGTCGCAAAACCGGCTCGCCGTTCTAACGCCGCAAAACGGCGCCGCGACGATGCCTCGACCGTTCGATACTAGCGAACGCCTGCCGCAGGCGCAACGAAGCGCGCTGCGGCCTTACCTCGTCTTTACATTCAAGAAAGACGCTGCCCGACCCAGTCCGGCAGGGCCGCCAGCGCGGCGTCCAGCGCGGGGGAATCGATGCCTCCGCCCTGCGCCATGTCGGGCCGTCCGCCGCCCTTGCCGCCGATCAGCGCGGCCACGTGCGCGACGACGTCGCCGGCCTTGATGCGGCCGAGCGCGGCGCCGTGGACGCCGCCGACCAGGGCCACCTTGCCGTCGGCGCCGGCGGCGAGCAGGACGACGCAGTCGGCCAGCTTCTGCTTCAGTCCGTCGACGCCTTCGCGCAGGGCCTTCGCATCGAGACCGTCGACGCGCGCGGCGACGACGCGGATGCCGCCGATCTCGCGCGCGGCGGCGGCCAGATCCTGCGTCGCCGAACTCGCCGCCCTGGCCTTGAACGATTCGAGTTCGCGCTCGAGCTTCTTCTGCCGCTCGAACAGCTGGCGCAGTTTGTCCACGACCTCCGCACCGTGCGCGGACAGCAGGGAGCCGATCTCGTCCAGCCGCGCCTCTTCCTCGGCGACGTGGGCGATCGCGGCCGCGCCGGTCACCGCCTCGATGCGGCGCACGCCGGCGGCGACGCCGCTCTCGCCGAGGATCTTGAACAGGCCGATGTCGCCGGTGCGGCCGACGTGCGTGCCGCCGCACAGCTCGGTGGAGAACTCGCCCATGCGCAGCACGCGCACTTCATCGCCGTACTTCTCGCCGAACAGCGCGAGCGCGCCGAAATCGAGCGCGTCCTGGTAGGCCATCTCGCGCACCTGCGCCTCGGAATTGCGCCGCACCTCGGCGTTGACCAGATCCTCGATCCGGCGCAGCTCGTCGGCGCCGAGCGGCTGGAAGTGCGAGAAGTCGAAGCGCAGGCGGTCCGGGGCCACCAGCGAACCCTTCTGCTGCACGTGCGTGCCCAGTTCCTTGCGCAGCGCGGCGTGCAGGAGATGGGTGGCCGAGTGATTCAGCACGGTCGCCTGCCGGCGCGCACCGTCGACGCGGGCGTCCACGCGCGCGCCGGCGCGCAGCGCCCCGCCGCGCCAGCGTCCGACGTGGGCATGGAACACCCCGCCGAGCTTGACCGTGTCGGCGACCTCGAAGCGCCCGTCCGCCGACGTCAGGACGCCGGTGTCGCCGACCTGGCCGCCGGACTCGGCGTAGAACGGCGTACGGTCGAGGATCACGATCGCCTCGTCGCCGTCGTCCAGCGCCGGCGCCGCGCGCCCGTCGCGCACGATCGCGAGCACTTCGACGCCGTCCGCGTCGAGCATTTCGTAGCCGAGGAAATTCGTCGGCGGCAGGGCGCTGGCCAGCTCCGCCGGCAGCGTCGCCTTGCTGTCGAACTGGCTGGCCGAGCGGGCGCGCTCGCGCTGCTGCCCCATTTCGGCCTCGAATCCGGCCATGTCCACCGTCCAGCCGCGTTCGCGCGCGATGTCGGCGGTCAGGTCGACCGGGAAGCCGTAGGTGTCGTAAAGCGTGAACGCGATCTTGCCGGGAACCACCCGCGAGGACGACGACGCCGTGCCCACGTATTGCGTGTCTTCCTTGAGTGCGGATTCGAGCAGCCGCATGCCGTTTTCGAGCGTCTCGCCGAAGCGCTCCTCTTCCTTGCGCAACGCGCTTTCGACGAGTTCGCGCTTTTCCGTCAGCTCCACATACGCATCGCCCATGACCTCGACCAGCACCGGCACCATCGCGTGGAAGAAGGGGCGCTTCTGCCCGAGCATCCAGCCGTGGCGCAGCGCGCGTCGGATGATCCGGCGCAGCACGTAGCCGCGGCCCTCGTTCGACGGCAGCACGCCGTCGACGATCAGGAACGCGCAGGCGCGGATGTGGTCGGCAATCACGCGCAGCGACTTGTTCTCCAGGTCGCCGGTATGGGTCAGGCGCGCGGCTTCGCCGATCAGGCGCTGGAACAGGTCGATCTCGTAGTTGGAATGCACGTGCTGCAGCACGGCGGCGAGACGTTCCAGACCCATGCCGGTGTCCACGCACGGCGCCGGCAGCGGCGTCAGCGTGCCGTCGGCGGCGCGGTCGAACTGCATGAAGACGAGATTCCAGATCTCGATGTAGCGGTCGCCGTCCTCGTCCGGCGAACCCGGAGGGCCGCCGGCGATGTCCGCGCCGTGGTCGTAGAAGATCTCCGTGCACGGCCCGCACGGGCCGGTGTCAGCCATCTGCCAGAAATTGTCCGAGGCGAACGGCGCGCCCTTGTTGTCGCCGATGCGCACGATGCGCGCGGCCGGAACGCCGATCTCCTCGTTCCAGATCGCGTAGGCCTCGTCATCGGTGTGGTAGACGGTGACCCACAGGCGGTCCTTCTCCAGCTTCAGCACGCCGGTCAGGAATTCCCACGCCCAGGCGATCGCCTCGCGCTTGAAGTAGTCGCCGAACGACCAGTTGCCGAGCATCTCGAAGAACGTGTGGTGACGCGCGGTGTAGCCGACCGAATCGAGGTCGTTGTGCTTGCCGCCGGCGCGCAGGCAGCGCTGCACGTCGGCCGCGCGCACGAACTTCAGCTTCTCGCTGCCGAGGAACACGTTCTTGAACTGCACCATGCCGGAGTTCGTGAACAGCAGGGTCGGATCGTTCGACGGCACGAGCGAACTCGACGGCACGATGGTGTGCCCCTTCGAGCGGAAGAACTCGAGAAAGGCGGAGCGGATTTGGGAAGTTTTCATGCGCGGGAATCGGGAATGGAGAATCGGATCTGGAAATCTGGAGTCGGAAATCTGGATCGGGAAATCTGGAAAATCTGAAACCGGGCACGCCGGGCGCGCCATGCTGCGGACTTCGACGAGACGTCATCGACGCGAACGCGGCGATTCACCCCCGCGACCGCTCGAGAACACGATGCAGACGTGCGTTCGCGGGCATGACGCTCGAGCTCGGCGCATCGGCCAAAATGTGGCCGGCGAGTCGGGGACTCAATCCAACCCGAGGCCCGGATCACCCGTTTCGGCATGCGTGACGGCGCGTACTGTCGCCGCATCGAAGCCGCGGCGCAAGAGAAAGGCTGCGCGCCGGGCGCGCTCGGCGGCGTCCGCCGGAGCATCGGTCCCGACGTGGCGGCGCAGCTGCGCCGCGGCGGATTCGACCCAGTCCGTGTCGATTTCCGCCAGGACGGCACGGATCGCCGCATCGCCGAGGCCGTGCGACTTCAGCTCGGCACGGATGCGCAGCGGACCGTAACCCTGCGCGGCGCGCCGTCGCGCGAGACTGGCAGCGAAGCGTTCGTCGTCCTGGTAGCGCTGCGCTTGCAGGCGCTCGATCGCCGCGTCGGTCGCCGCGCCGGCCTGGCCGCCGGCGCGCAGCTTGGTCTTCAGCTCGCGCGTGGAGTGCTCGCGCCGCGTGAGCAGGCCGAGCGCCTGGTCGTAGGCGCTGCGCTTGGCGGGCTTGTCCGGGGAACGTCGCGCCATGGCGGACCGCGAGGCGGGTCAGCGACGCGCAGCGTGCGAACGGCCGCCGCTCAAGGCAGCTTCGGCCGCGTCGCGATGCGTGCGGCGATCTGGTCGCGCAGGTCGTCGACCGACTGCCCCGCCGATTGCACGACAGATTCGATGGCCTCGGCCTCGAGGCCGCCCATGCGCGAGGCCTCGGCCAGGGCCCAGGTCCTTGCCGCACGGCGGCCGCTCTTGCAGTAGAGCAGCACCGTGTTGTCCGGCCGCGCGATCGCGCGCGAGACCGCGTCGACGGCGCTGCCCGGAATGTCGCTGCCGGCGACCGGCGCGTAGGCGAACGCGAGGCCGGCGCTGCGCGCCGCGGCGTCGATCGAACTCGACGGCGGCTGGCCCGGCGCCTCGCCGTCGGGACGCAGGGCGATGATCGCCTTGATGCCCTGCGACTTCAGCTCGTCGACCTGCTGCGGCGTGATCTGGCCGGAAATCCACACGCCGCCGACGAGCGGCTTGAGGGCCGCGTCCTGTTCGGGAGTGCCCTGCTCCGCCGCGCCCGCCGTGCCGCTGGCGACCACGGCGGACGCCGCGAGAAGGAAGATTCGCGCGAGCTTGCGCCGGCCAACGGCCGGCGCTGCGGACGTGACCATCACGCCTCCTCGACCTCGACCGCCGGCAGCGGCGATTCGCCGCGCTTGATCAGCAACTTCGCGCGCAGCTGCGCGTCGATGTCGGCGGCGATCTCCGGATGCTCCTTCAGGTAGAGGCGCGTATTGTCCTTGCCCTGACCGATGCGGTCGCCGTTGTAGCTGTACCAGGCACCGGACTTGTCGACCAGATTGTTGTTGACGCCCAGTTCGATCAGTTCACCCTCGCGCGAGGAGCCCTCGCCGTAGAGGATCTCGAACTCGGCCTGGCGGAACGGCGGCGCCACCTTGTTCTTGACCACCTTGACGCGCGTTTCCGAACCGATCACTTCCTCGCCGCGCTTGACCGAGCCGATGCGGCGGATGTCCAGGCGCACGGAGGCGTAGAACTTCAGCGCGTTGCCGCCGGTGGTGGTTTCCGGATTGCCGAACATCACGCCGATCTTCATGCGGATCTGGTTGATGAAGATGACCAGGGTGCCGGACTTCTTGATGTTCGCGGTCAGCTTGCGCAGCGCCTGGCTCATCAGGCGCGCCTGCAGGCCGACGTGCGAATCGCCCATCTCGCCTTCGATTTCCGCCTTCGGCGTCAGCGCGGCGACCGAGTCGATCACGACCACGTCGACCGCGTTGGAGCGCACCAGCATGTCGGCGATTTCCAGCGCCTGCTCGCCGGTGTCCGGCTGCGAGACCAGCAGGTCGTCGACGTTGACGCCGAGCTTCTCCGCGTAGCTCGGATCGAGCGCGTGCTCGGCGTCGACGAAGGCCGCGGTGCCGCCGTTGCGCTGGCAGTTGGCGATGACCTGCAGGGTCAGCGTGGTCTTGCCGGAGGACTCCGGTCCGTAGATCTCGACGACGCGGCCACGCGGCAGACCGCCGACGCCGAGCGCGATGTCCAGGCCGAGCGAACCGGTGGAGACGACGTCGATCGCCTCGTCGGTCTTGTCGCCCATGCGCATGACCGCTCCCTTGCCGAACTGCTTCTCGATCTGGCTCAGTGCGGAAGCGAGCGCCTTGCGCTTGTTGTCGTCCATTGCGGATTCCTCATCGATGCGGGTCAGGCGGCGAATGTGCCGCGGCGAAGTCTCAGCGGCTAAGACTTCGGATTCGCCGCGATTATCCCACAGCGCCCCGCCGGGTCGATCCGACGATCGCGTTTCAGCTCGTAAGAATTCGCCGCACGCCGTCGAGCGCGGCGGCGACGGTCTGGCGCCGCACCGCTTCGCGGTCGCCGTCGAAATGGAACAGTTCCGCGCGCGCGTAGCCGCCGCGGCGCTTCCAGCCGACCCAGACGGTGCCGACGGGCTTGTCGGTGGTGCCGCCGGAAGGCCCGGCGACGCCGGTCACCGCGACCGCGACGCTGGCGCCGTAGCGCGCGAGCGCGCCGGAGACCATCTCGACCACGGTTTCCTGGCTGACCGCGCCGGTGCGCTCGAGCGTCTGCGGGCGCACGCCGAGCAGCGCTTCCTTGGCCTCGTAGCTGTAGGCGACCACGCCGCATTCGAACCACTGCGAGCTTCCGGCGATGTCGGTCAGCACCTTGGCGATCCAGCCGCCGGTGCACGATTCGGCCGCGACCATGGTCTGTCCGCGCGCGAGCAGGCATTCGGCCACCGCCTGCGCCTGGGCTTTGAGCATCTCGTCGGAAATGGGCAATGCAGTCATCGCGAACCTCAACGCATCAGGATGCGGCGCGGTTTCAGCGGAAACTTGCCGCGCCAGTACTGGATCAGCAGGAAGCCGAAGGCCATGCCGCCCAGATGCGCGAAATGCGCCACGCCGGACTGCGTGCCGGTGACGCCGAGCACCAGCTCGACCGCGCCGTAACCGATCACGAACAGCCACGCCGGCATCGGAATCGGCGGAAACAGCAGCAGGATGCGCGCGTGCGGATACATCATGCCGTAGGCGAGCAGCAGGCCGAAGACGCCGCCGGAGGCGCCCAGGGTCGGATAGAAGCCGCCGGTGAAGTAGTGCACGGTGGCCAGCTGCGCCAGCGCCGCACCGATCACGCAGACGAAGTAGTAGAGCGCGAACGGACGCGAGCCGAACAGGCGCTCAATTGCGCCGCCGAACATCCACAGCGCCAGCATGTTGAAGACGATGTGCGTGATGCTGCCGTGCAGAAAGCCGTAGGTGACCAGCTGCCACGGCTCGAAGCCGACCACGTTGCCGTACGGCGAAGGGCCCGTCGGCCACAGCGCGAAATGCACCACCAGCAGATTGCCGGTGACCTGCTGCAACAGAAAGACCGCGACGTTCACGATCAGCAGGACGCGTGTGACGGGGGGAAGATCGATGTTCATGACTGTCCTGCATGTGCCTGGCCGGGATCGGAACTCCGGCCGCCGCAGGCACGAAATGCCGAGCATGCGGGTTGCGCCGATCCGATTCAATATGAAGAACGCAAGAGAGGGAGCGAACCAGACAGTGACCGGCGAATCGGCGTCCGCGCGAGGCCGCGGCGCCCCTGGTCCGCCGACGAATGCGCGCCCGACCCGGTGACGGGAGACGATCCGACGCCCTGTCGCGTCGCAGCTTCGCGACCGCGCGGCGGGTCAGGTCATGAAGCCGAGATCGGCGCTGGCGAAGCGGCCGAGATTCGGGAAGATGTCCGCGATGCCGCCAGCGTCGACGCCGAACCAGCGCGCCAGCGTCGCCGAGTATTGATCCACGGCGGTGGTCGGGATGATCTGTCCGAAGCCGGTGTCGTCGGGATTGCCGTTCGGCGCCAGCGACGGCAGCGTGCCGTAGAAGCGCTGGCCGCGCACCGCGCCGCCGAGCACGAAGTGATGTCCGCCCCAGCCATGGTCGGTGCCGTCGGCGTTCATGCCCAGCGAGCGGCCGAAATCGGAGGCGGTGAAGGTGGTCACGCCGCTCTCGATGCCGAGCTGCACGGTCGCCGCGTGGAAGGCGTGCAGCGCCTGCGACAGCTGGCCGAGCAGATAGGGGTGGTCGTTCAACTGGGCGGCGTGCGTGTCGTAGCCGCCGACCGAGACATAGAACACCTGCCGGCTCATGCCGAGCGCGGCGCGTGCGCCGATCAGGCGCGCGACCATCTGCAGCTGCGCGGCGAGCTCGTTGTCGTCCGGAAACGGCGTCGTCCATGCCGGCGGCTCGCCGAGCGCCTCGGCGATGATGCGGTAGTTGTCGATCGAGCGCCGCACCGAGCCTGCGTAGGCGCGCTCCAGCAGATGCGTCTGCGTGCCGGGTTCGATCAGCGCATCCCAGGCGGCCGCGCCGGCGGTGTTGTCGCCTTCGAGGAACCACGCCTCGGGGCCGTCGTCGGAGTAGCTCAGACGCTCCACGCCCTGCGTGCCCATCGCGTAGGGCTGCACCACGGCGCCGCGCTGGAACGGATTGTTGCCGCCGAGCGAGACGCTCATCGGCACCTGGCCGCTGTTGGACGACTGCAGCAGGTCGGCGATGCGGCCGCCCCAGCCGTTCGCACTGGCGTCGTCCGGGCGCGAGGTCTGCCACTGCACGGACTGGTCCGAATGCGAGAACAGCTGCGGCGGCACCGGCACCGTTCCGGCCTGGTATTGCGCCTGCGTGACCGGATACAGCAGGCCGCCGACGTTGGCGACCACCGCCGCCTTGCCGGCGTTGAACAGCGCCGCCAGCTCGGGCGCGGCCGGATGCAGGCCGTAGTTGGCCGGTCCGCCGCCGGCGGCCGGCGTCAGCGCGTGCAGATCGCCCGCCGGCACCGCGATGGTGCCGCGCGAGGCGGCGTAGTCGGTGCGCTCCGTTCCGGAAACCGGCGCCAGCGTGTTGAAGCTGTCGTTGCCGCCGAACAGGAACACGCACACCAGCGCCTTGTAGTCGCCGAACAGGTACGGCCGCTGCGCCGCGGCGGCGGAGATCAGCCGCAGGTTTCCGAGCGCCGAATACGCGCCCGCCCCACAGAGCGCGGCGCACAGGCTCTTGCGCAGGAAATCACGACGGCTCGTTCGCATGGCTCGCCTCACTTCTGGATCGAGTATTCGGGCGAATTGACGATCAGGTAGAGCACGTGCTGCACGCGCTCGCGCCCGAGGTTTTCACCCAGTTCGGCCGAGGTCATCGCCTGCAGGCGCGTGAGCAGCACCGAACGCATGAACGGCGACATCTGCCCGGCCATCAGCAGCCGGTCGTAGGCGTCGACCAGCGCGGCGGGATTCCCGGCGGCGAGCTGCGCATCGGCCTGGATGTCCATCAGCAGCGTGTCGGAAAGGGATTCCGTGTAGCACTGGTGATTGAGCACGTTGTAGCAGAACAGGTGAATGAACAGCTGATTGGGCGTCGCCACGATCGTGCTGTCGTTGAGGATCTGGAATTCCGGCGCGACCAGCCCCTGTGCCGCGATCGCACCCGGCGGACGATAGGCCGGCTGGAAGAAGTTGAATACGCTCGGCGAGCGCAGCGGCGCCTGGCCGTACCAGTCCTCGATCCACGGCCAGGTCGACAGATTCTGGATGCGTCCGCTCTGCGAACGGCCCTGGAACGCACGCCACAGATGCAGGTTCTTCAGCAGCGGCTCGCGCAGCTTGCCGAACGTCGTCGGCTTCTGCCAATGGCCGTAGCGTGCCTCGGGATCGAGCAGGATTGCCCGCACCAATGCCTGCAGGTTGCCGCGCACGCCGCTGCCGTCGTCGGCGAAGACCGCGGCGGTGCGCCGCACGTAGTCCGGCGAAGGATTGCTGGTGACCAGACGCTGGATCAGCCGCGTGGCGACGAACGGCCCGACGTTCGGATGCCGGAACAGGTTGTCCAGCGCCGCCTGCATCTCGGCCTGCGCATCGCCGCCGTGCATGAGCACGCCGCCCGGCAGTGCGGCGCCAGGATAGTCGAGCAGCTGCTTGTCCGACGTCGCGTCGTGGAAGGCCTCCACCGGCTGCATCGGCAGCTGCCAGATCGGGCGGTCGTCGGCATTCGCCCAGGGGCCGCACCAGGTGTAGGTTTCCTCGGTGCAGCACGGATAGGTGTCCGCGCCGCAGCCGGTGTTGTTCCAGATCCAGCCGGTGAAGGCCGCGGCGAAACCGCGCACCGTCGCCTGGCCGTAGGTCGGCACCGTCGCGCCGCCGACCAGCGTCGGCGTGCCGTCCGGCTCGAGCTGGACCAGGCCGACCGAGAACAGCTGCATCACCTCGCGCGCGTAGTTCTCGTCGGGGCGGATGTTGAGCTCCGGATCGGCCCTGCGGTTGCCGATCATGCTGAGGTAGACGCCCATCGCCGGATGCAGGGTCACGCCTTCGAGCAGGTCGCGGTAGTTGCCGAACGCGCGCTCGGCCAGCAGGTCGTAGTAGCTCGCCAGCGCCCACGGCTGGTAGGCCAGGGTGCCGTTCTTCTCCGACACGACGAAAATCTCGCTGAGCGCGAAGGCGACGCGCTGGCGCAGCTGGTCGCCGCGCGCATTGGCCGGAAAGCCCGGCCGGCTCGGATCGGGCGTGCCGGCCGCAGCCATGTTCCATGCCTCCAGGCGCACGTTGTCGCTGAGGTAGGCGTCCGGATCGAGCGAGCGCACCCAGTCCATGTACGGCACCTGCTTGGTCGCCGGGATCGCGAACTGCTCGGCGAGCCATGCCTCGTAGCCGATCGCACGCAGGTGCTCGATGTCGGCCTCGGTGGCACCGAACGTCGCCTGCGCGAGGAAGCGCGCCGCGTCGGCGTCGGTGTCCGGGCCGCTGGAGGCGGCCTCGAAGCCGGCGCGGAAAGCCGCGTCCGGCCAGTGGCTCGGCGTCTGCGCGTGGACCGGCAGCGCCGCGAGCAATGCCGTCGCCGCCCATGCGGACCAGCGTCTCAGCCAGCCTGCGACCATGTCGATCTCCCCGTCCCGCGACCGGCGCCGAATCTAGCGCGACGGGGCACGCGCGAACATGACGCAGCGCGCACTCGCGGCAGGATCAGCGGCGGCGTACCGGCTTGCGCGGCGCCGCTGGCGGCGGTCCCCAGAGCAGATCGTCCAGATTGCGCTCCCAGCCGTGGGCGGCCAGGTCGACGCGGCCGTTCTTCACCAGCACGCCTTCGGCGGCGAGCCGGCGCACCTGCTCGCGAAAGCCGCGGCTGCCGGGCGGGAACGCGATACGGCCGTCCGAACGCAGCACGCGGTACCAGGGCACGACCCCGGCCGGCGTTTCGCCGAGCACGCGGCCGACCAGACGCGCACGCTTGGGCAGGCCGGCGCGCGCGGCGATCTCGCCGTAGCTCGCCACGCGCCCGGCGGGAATCGCGGCGATCGTGCGCAGGATCGCGGCGTGATCGGCGTTCGGCTTCGGCTCGACTGACTTCATCGGCGGCGCACGCTAGCATAGACGCCGATTCCGAACGAAGGACCGCCGTGCAGAGTTTCGAACAGATCCGCTCCCATGTCGGCGCGCGCCACAGCCTGCGCACGAACGATCCGTACCTGATCAGTTTCGATCTGACGCTCGACGACGCCCGCCACCAGGGCATCTATCTGGCCGAGATGGACGACGAGGACGGGCAGAAATACCTGCGCATCTCCACGCCGATCGGTCCGTTCACGGGCATGGACGGCCTGCGCTGCCTGCGTTTCAACTGGGAGCAGCGCACCGGCTACCTCGCCGTCAGCGACCTGGAAGGCTCGCCCTATCTGCAGCTGTGCGAGAACCGCCCCTACGCGCTGCTCACCGAGGCGGAGCTGGACCGCGTGATCACCGAACTCGGCGCGCTCGGCGACCGCCTCGAGCAGGCCATTTCCAGCGGCGGCGACTCGTTCTGAGGCGAGTATCCGGTGCGATCGGGCGCGGACCGCGCCCGCGGCGCACGGGATTCAGCTCCAACCCATCGCGCGCGCGGCGCGCACCAGCAGCCAGGCCAGCGTGCCGGTGACCGGCAGGGTCAGGATCCAGGCCCAGATCATCCGCTCCACCACCGTCCAGCGGATCGCGTTGGCGCGCTTGGCCACGCCCACGCCGAGGATCGCCGACGAAATGTTGTGCGTGGTCGACACCGGAATGCCGAAGTGCGAGGCGGTCAGGATCACGCTCGCCGACGCGGTTTCCGCGGCGAAGCCGTTGATCGGGTGAAGCTTCACCATCTTGTGGCCGAGCGTCTTGATGATGCGCCAGCCGCCGGCCGCGGTGCCGGCCGCCATCACCACCGCGCACAGCAGCTTGATCCACAGCGCGATCTCGAACGGATGCTCGGCGCTGTCTTCGATCCTCAGGAAGCCGAGCCAGGCCGGCATGCCGTCCAGCGTACCGGCCGCCGTGGCGCCGGCCAGCGCCAGCGCGATGATGCCCATCGTCTTCTGCGCGTCGTTGAGGCCGTGCGAGAGTCCCATCGCGCTCGCCGAGACCAGCTGCGCCTTGCCGAAGAACAGGTTCGCGAAACGCGTGCGGCCGAGCTTCTGCAGCGGCCCGGTGCGGCTGCCGAGAAACTCCATCAGGGAAAACAGCAGGGCCATCAGCAGCAGGCCGAGCACGAAGCCGGCCACCGGCGAGGTCACCATCGGCACGATGACCTTCGGCACCACGCCCTTCTCGCCCCACCAGTGCGTGCCGCCCTGCGCCCAGATGATCGCGCCCCAGTTGTCGTGCGCGGCCGCCAGCGCGGCGCCGCAGAGACCGCCGACCAGCGCGTGCGAGGAACTCGAAGGCAGGCCCCACCACCAGGTGATCAGGTTCCAGATCACCGCGCCGAGCAAGGCGCAGATCAGCACCACCGGCGTGACCGCCACCACGTTCGTGTCGATCAGCCCGGACGCGATCGTCTTCGCCACCGCGGTGCCGGCGAGCGCGCCGATCAGGTTCATGGAGGCCGCGAGAAGCACCGCCTGCCCCGGGCTGAGCACCTTGGTCGCGACGACCGTGGCGATCGAATTGGCGGTGTCGTGGAAGCCGTTGATGTATTCGAACACCAGCGCGATCACGACGACCAGCAGGACGAGCGTCAGCTCCATGCGCGATCCTTGTCCGTCGTGCCGTCAGGAGTTCTTCAGGACGATCTGGTAGACCACGTTGCCGGCGTCGCGGCAGCGGTCGATCGCCTTTTCGAGCAGTTCGAACAGGTCCTTCAGCAGCAGGATGCGGATCGGATCGTGACGGCCGCCGTAGAGATCGCGGTACAGCTCGAGCAGCAGCCGGTCCGCCTCGCTCTCGATCGCCTGCAGGCGGTCGTTGAGCGCCTTCATCGTCTCTAGGTTCATGCCCTTGCGCAGCTGGGCGACCATCTGCACGATGACCTCGCCGGCCTTCTCGAGCATGACCCCGCGCGCGCCGAAGTCGACGTCGCCGAGGCGGTCGGCAGCCAGCGAGTAGCGCTCGGCGAATTTCGCGATCGCCTTGGTGATCTTGTTCAGCGCCGCCGACAGCGCCTCGATGTCCTCGCGATCGAGCGCGGTCACGAAGGTGTTGACGAGCTCCTGGCTGATCTGCGCCGAGAGATCCTTCTCGCGCCGGCGCGCGAGCATGAACTCGTCCAGCGACGGCACCGCCTGCCGCGCCTGCAGCATGCGCACCAGCGCGACGGCGGACTCGTGCGCCGCCCCGGCACTGGCTTCCAGCAGTCCGTAGAACTTGTCGCCCTTGCCGAAAATCGTCTGCAACGAAAACATCGGATGCGCCTGTCGTCGACTGTCGCAGCGGACCCGCTGCAGGAGCTGCGCGACGGCAGCCATATGTTGCAATTATGTTACCGAAGCCCCTCTGCGGGGAAGCGCGCTGCGACGAGTTGCTACACTCCGGCCGCCGATGGCGCGGCGAGGAGGCCGGACACGGTGGATACCTTCCAAGGGGCGGGAGCGGCCGGGGCGGAATGCTGATCGAACTGCTGCTGGTGCTCGTGCTCGCCCTCCTGAACGGCTTCTTCGCGCTCGGCGAAATGGCCCTGATGACCTCGCGCCTGAGCCGCCTGAAGCAGCTCGCGCAGGGGAGCCGCCGCGCGCGGCTCGCGCTGGAGCTGGTGCAGGAACCCGAACGCTTCCTGGCCACCGTGCAGGTCTTCATCACCCTGCTGCAGATCAGCGCCGGCGCCGCGCTCGGCGCGGGCATCGGCGAACGCATCGCGGTCGCCTTCGACGCCCTGGACCTGCCCTTTCTCGATCGTTACAGCACCGCGATCGGCGTCGCCCTCAGCGTCACCGGCATCACCTTCCTGAACATGCTGCTGGGCGAGCTGGTGCCCAAGCGCATCGCGCTGGTGGACCCGGAGAGGTACGCCATCGCGGTGGCGGCGCCGATGCGCGTGATGGCGTGGCTGGCCAAGCCATTCGCCTTCGTGCTGATCCAGGCCACGCGGCTGATGCTGCGCCTGCTCGGCATGGACAGGACCAGCCGCGAACGCGTCAGCGAGGAGGAAATCCGCCTGCTGGTGGCCGAGGGCGCCGACCAGGGCGTGATCGACTCCGACGAACGCAACATGGTCAATCGCGTGCTGCGGCTGGGCGACCGCACGGTCGACAGCGTGATGACGCCGCGCACGCGCATCACCTGGCTCGACGCGACCGTGCCGCTGGAGGAAAACCTCGCCGTGATGCGCGAGACGCCGTATTCGCGTTATCCGGTGTATCGCGGCAGCGAGCAGGAGATCCTCGGCGTGCTCGAGGTCAAGCGCGTGATCGGCCGCGTCACGGGCGTGGCCCATGCCGACCTGTTCGGCGAACTGCGCGATCCGCTCTACGTGCCGGCGACCGCGCGCGCGCTCGACCTGCTGGAGGAATTCCGCGACGCGGAAACGCCGCTGGCGCTCGTCGTCGACGAGTACGGCGAGATCGAAGGCCTGGTCACGCTCAACGATCTGCTCGCCGCCGTCGTCGGCCGTACCGCCACGCCGTTCGCCGAGACGCTCGCGCACCCGATCGTGCAGCGCGAGGACGGCAGCTGGCTGGTCGACGGCAGCGTCGGAGCGGACGACCTGCGCGAGCTGCTCGGCCTGGCCGAGCTGCCGAACGAGCAGGAACACGATTTCCGTACCGCCGCCGGCCTCGTCGTGGCGCACTACGGCCGCATTCCGCAGCCCGGCGAGCACTTCACCGCGAGCGGTTTCCGCTTCGAGGTCGTCGATCTCGACGGCAAGCGCATCGACAAGCTGCTGATCTCGCGAAAATCCCCCTGACGGCGCTCCGCGCCGGCCAGCGCCTCAGTCCTTTTCGTCGGTCGCCGATCGCCCGTCCGGCGTCACACCGCGCGCGAGGCGCGCCATGCGCTGCGTGTCGGCGAGGATGCCGTGCAGGATGCGCAGCTCGCGCGCGTCCGGCTGCGCGCGCAGGAAGAAGCGGCGCAGCCGCTGCATGATCGTGCGCGGCGAGCGCCCCTTGTGGAACTCGATCTCGTCGAGCGTGCGCGCCAGATGCTCGAAATAGCCTTCCAGGTCCGCACTGCTGGCCGGCGGATCGGCATGCGCGGCCGGCACGGGAAGCCCACCCTGCAGCCAGGCCAGACGCAGCTCGTAGGCCACCACCTGCACCGCCTGCGCGAGATTGAGCGAGGAATAGGTCGGATCGCTCGGTATCGCGATCGCCGCGTGACAGAGCTTGATCTCGTCGTTGTCCAGACCGCTGCGCTCGTTGCCGAACAGCAGGGCGACCTCGTGCCCGGCGGAAAGGCTCGCCAGCACGCGCTGCGCCGCCTCGCGGGGACTGAGTTCGTCGAGCAGCACGCCGCGACGACGCGCAGTCGCGCCGAGCACCAGACGGCAGTTCGCGATCGCCGAAGGAAGATCCGCGTGGACCGCGGCCGCGTCGAGCACGTCGTCGGCGCCGGCCGCCAGCGCATGCGCCTCCGGATGCGGATACGCCTGCGGCGCCACCAGCGACAGGCCGCGCATGCCCATCGTGCGGATCGCGCGCGCGGCCGCGCCGATGTTGCCCGGATGCGAGGTGCGGACGAGGACGAAGTGCAGTCGCGCCAGGACGTCGGCGGAATTCGGTTCGGTCATGCAGGTTCGAGCGCTCGCGTCGGTCGAACGCGACGATAGCGCAGTCGCCCGTGTCGCGGCGATCTGCTATTCTTTGCGGTCGTGCAGCCGTGCGCCGCACCGCGTTCTTTCTCACTCCGTCCAGCGGAACCAGCATGCCCAGACCCGCCGTCAACGTGGCGGTGCGCGCCGCGCGCGCCGCCGGCCAGATCATCCTGCGCTACATGAACCGCCTGGACAGTCTCGACGTGATCGAGAAGCAGCGGCACGACTACGTTTCCGAAGTCGACCGCATGGCCGAGACGGAAATCCTGCGCGAACTCAAGCGTGCCTATCCGCGCGACGCCTTCCTGGCCGAGGAATCGGGCAAGACCGGCGATTCGCGCAACGTCTGGGTTATCGATCCGCTCGACGGCACGCGCAACTATCTGCGCGGCTTTCCGCATTTCTCGGTCTCGATCGGCCTGCTCGAGAACGGCGAGCCGACGCTCGGCGTCGTCTACGATCCGCTGCGCGACGAACTGTTCACCGCGGACAGGGGCAACGGCGCCTATCTCAACGACCGCCGCATCCGCGTCGGCAAGCGCGACGGCATCGGCGGCGCCCTGCTCGCCACCGGCTTTCCGTATCGCCAGCGCCGGCACCTCGAAGCGCAGTTGGGCATGACCCGCGCACTGCTGGCGGAAGCGGAAGACATCCGCCGCAGCGGCTCGGCCGCGCTCGACCTCGCCTACGTCGCCGCCGGCCGCTTCGACGGTTTCTACGAGATCGGCCTGTACGCCTGGGACATGGCGGCCGGCTGCGTGCTCGTGCGCGAGGCAGGCGGACGCTACTGCGACTTCGTCGGCCGCGACGGCCTTCCGGAAAGCGGCCATCTGATCGCCGGCAACGTCGCCGTCGCCGGCGCGATGGTCAAGACGATCGCGCCCGAGCTGACGCCGCCGCTCGCCCTGCGCTGATCCATTCGACTCGAACTTCGTCCCAGCAGACCTGCTCTTGGTGAAGAGTGCGGCCATGGATGGCTGCCCTGGACTCGGCCGAAGTTGATCCACTGCGGAGTCTTTCGCCGCAGTCACAAGCAGCGATCAAGGATCGATCGCAAAAAAAAAAGCCCGGCTTGCGCCGGGCTTTTTCATTCACGTTACCGCTCGATGCGCTTACTGGTCGACCTTGATTTCGGTACGACGGTTGCGCGCACGGCCTTCCTTGGTCGCATTGGTGTCGATCGGCTGCGTTTCGCCGAAGCCCTTCACCGCGATGATGCGGCTGGAGTCGATACCGTGCGAGGTCAGGTAGTCGGCCACGATCTGGGCGCGACGCTCCGACAGACCCTGGTTGTACTGGTCGGTACCGACGGAGTCGGTGTGGCCGTCCAGCTCGACCTTGATCTCCGGATAACGGTTGAGCGCGTCGATCGCCTGGTCGAGGATCGCGACGGAATCAGCCGTCGGAGCCTGCAGCGTCGGCTCGATCTTGTGCTCACCCTTCTTCGGACGGTCGAACTTGAAGTTCACGCCGCGCAGGTCGATGACGACCTTCTGCGGGCAGCCATCCGGGCCGACGATGGTGCCAGCGGCCGTATCCGGGCAGCGGTCATCGCAGTTGTTCACGCCATCCTTGTCGTCGTCGAGCGAGTGGCAGTCCGCAGCCGGCGGCGGAGCGACCGGGGTCGGCGGCGGCGGAGCAGCCGCGGCGCCGCCGAAGCTGTACACCAGGCCCACGCTGACGATGCCGTCGGTGAAGCCGCTCTTGCGCTTGACGTTGTAACCGACCGCTTCGGCCAGGTTGTTCATCGTGTTGTTGTCGTGGTCGTAGCGGGCGGCAATTTCACCGCGCAGCGCGACGCGCTCGGACATGTTGTACTGGATACCGGCGCCGACGGTGGCGAACGGATCCCAACCGTCGTTCTCCAGACCGGTCGAGGCGGTCAGCACGCCCGAGTAGGCCGTGTGGCGCATCGCACCGAGGCCGGCCATCACGTACGGACGCCACGCCGAACCGGCGTCGCCGAAGAACCAACGGGCCGAAACGCCCAGGCCGACATTTTCCCACTGCTTGTCACGCTTGCCGGTCGGCAGCTGGTTGACGCGCCAGGAATCGTCTTCGAAATCGGCGTTGTTGATCGTGTATTCGAAATCGATCGCCAGGTTCGGGTTGACCCAAACGCCGACGCCGACGCCACCCCAAACCGACGTATCGGTCTGACGGTCGCTGTCGGAGAAGTTCGCACCGATACGCGGGGCGATGTACCAGTTACCACCGAGGTCCTGCGCGTGAACAGCGGCACTGGTGCCGCCGACGAGCGCCAGGGCGATGAGCGCACTTAGGGCTTTACGTTTCATCCAGAGTCTCCTCTCTACGTTTTTGTATCGATGCGTCCGCCCAACCCATCGCAGGACGCTGCACCCTTTCTAGTCTACGCCAATATGACGTAAAGGAAACGTGCACTTAACACTTTATCACGGGTTTCAGGGCCGGGCGGATTCTAGCCGTATTGCCGGGTGCTCGGCCAGCCTTTTGTGAAGATGTTGTTAAGGAATGAGTCAGTCAAAGGGCGAACGCGTCCACAAACTCGTGAATTGGCATCGCATCCAGCCGCCCCGGGTCGTGGGCGAGGCCGACCAGATGGCCTACCCGCCCGGACGGCAGATGGCCGGCCAGGGCCGTTTCGAACTTCCGCAGCAGCACCGGCATCCCCTCGGCGCGCCGCCGGCGGTGCCCGATCGGATAGTCGATCGACACCTTCTCCGTCGAGCTGCCGTCGTCGAAGAATACCTGCACCGAGTTGCCGATGTAACGCTTGTCCGGATCGAAATATTCCTGCGTGAAGCGCGGATTTTCGCGCACCAGGGTGCGCTCGCGCAGCGCGTCGATGCGCGGGTCGGCGGCGACCGCGTCAGTGTAGTCCTGCGCGGTCAGGCGTCCGAAGATCAGCGGCACCGCGACCATGTACTGGATGCAGTGATCGCGGTCGGCGTAGTTCGCCAGCGGCCCGGTCTTGTCGATGATGCGCAGGCCGGCTTCCTGCGTTTCGATCACGATCCTGTCGATGCGCGCGAGCCGGCCGGCGACCTGCGGATGCAGCCGCATCGCGCACTCGACCGCGGTCTGCGCGTGGAACTCGGCCGGATGGCTGAGCTTGAACAGCACGTTTTCCATCACGTACGTGCCGAACGGCCGCTCGAACTCGAACGGCCGTCCGCGGAAGGCGACGTCGTAGAAGCCCCAGGTCTTCGCGCTCAGCGCGGACGGATAGCCGACCCCGCCCCTGACCGCGTTCAGCGCATGCGTGACAGCGCGCCGGCAGGCGTCTCCCGCCGCCCAGCTCTTGCGCGGACCGGTGTTCGGCGCGTGCCGGTACGCGCGCAGCGCGCCGTTGTCGAGCCACGATTCGGACACCGCGTCGACGATTTCCGGCTTGCCACCGCCGAGCATGCGCGTGGCCACCGCGGTCGAGGCCAGCCGCACCAGAATCACGTGATCGAGCCCGACGCGGTTGAAGGAATTGCGCAGCGCGTAGCAGCCCTGGATCTCGTGTGCCTTGATCGCGCAGTCGAGCACCTCGCGCACGCGCAGCGGCGCACCGCCCTCGCGCACGGCGCGGCGCGAGAGGTAGTCGGCCACCGCGAGGATCGCGCCGAGATTGTCGGAAGGATGGCCCCATTCGGCCGCCAGCCAGGTGTCGTTGAAGTCGAGCCAGCGCACCTGCACGCCGATGTTGTAGGCGGCCTGCACCGGGTCGAGTTCCCATGCCGTGCCCGGTACGCGTGCGCCACCGGGCAGAACCGCGCCCGGCACCAGCGGCCCGAGGCGCTCGACGCATTCGGGAAATTTCATCGCCAGCATCGCGCAGGCGAGCGAATCCAGCAGCACGTGACGCGCGGTGTCGCGTGCTTCGGTGGAGCGGATTTCGTAGTCGACGACGTAGTCGGCGATCTCGACCATCGGCGCGTCGGGAGCCGGACGCGCGGCGGAACGGACGTCAGGCGGGCTCATCGGGCCTCCGGCTGCGCGGGCGCGCGCGGCTTTTCGCCGGCACGGGAGCGTTCGCGTGCGCCGACACGCGGTGACGCGTGCCGGCGGGACGCGCGCGGCCGGCAGGAGCGCAATCGCGTTCCCACGGCGGCACGCCGCCGAACTGCTCCTCGAGGAAATCGATGAAGGCGCGCACGCGCAGCGGCACCAGCCGGCGCTGCGGCATCACCGCGTAGATGCCGGTTTCGGCGATGCGGCAGTCTTCCAGAACCGCCCGGAGGCGGCCGGCGCACAGATCGTCGTGGACGTGCCAGGTCGAGTGCAGGGCGATGCCGAGGCCGGCAAGCGCCGCGTCGCGCAGGACTTCGCCGTAGTTGGATTCGAAGCGGCCGTTGACGCGCACGGCGGTCTCGTGTCCGTCGCGGTCGACGATGCGCCAGAGGTCCTGGCGCCCCAGGCTGCCGGTGAGGATCAGGCATTCGTGCGCGGTCAGGTCGGCCGGCACCGCGGGCGTGCCGTGCCGGTCGAGATAGGCCGGCGCGGCGCACAGCACGCGCCGGTTCGCCGCGATGCGGCGCGCGACGAGCCGCGAATCGGCCAGGGCGCCGATGCGGATCGCCAGGTCGTAGCCGGCGCTGATCAGGTCCTGCACGCGATCGTCCAGATCGACGCTGACGCGCACGCGCGGATGGCGGCGCATGAACTCCGGCAGCAGCGGCGACAGGTACTGGCGGCCGAACGAAGCCGAGGTCGTCACGCGCAGCGTGCCGGAAGCCTCCACGCCGCTCTGGCGCAGATCGGTCGCCAGCGCCTCGAGGTCCTCGACCAGCGCGCGCCCCTGCTCGGCCAGCGCGGCACCTTCCGGCGTGGCGTGCAGCCGGCGCGTCGTCCGGTGCAGCAGGCGCACGCCCAGCTGCTGTTCGAGCCGCCGCAGCCGCTGGCTGGCGACGGCGACGGACAGGTCCAGGCTGCGCGCGGCGGCGCTGATCGAGCCGAGGTCGAGCACGCGCAGAAACAGGCTGATGTCGCCGATCCGGTCCACGATTCTCAACGAATCATTGAAACTGATTGCCTATCCTGACGGTTTTTCGGCAATCCGCAAGCGCCCACGCTACGCCCCTCCCCGACTCCGGCGTACGACATGGAATCTTCCGCCCTTTCCCGCCCCCGCACGCCGCTCGCGCTGTATGCGCTGACCGCCGGCGCCTTCGGCATCGGCACCACCGAATTCGTCATCATGGGACTGCTGCTGCAGGTCGCCGCCGACCTGCAGGTGACGATCTCCGCCGCTGGCCTGCTGATCTCCGGCTACGCGCTCGGCGTCTTCGTCGGCGCACCGCTGCTGACCGCCGCGACCGGGCGTCTGCCGCGCAAGGCGGTGCTGATCGCGCTGATGGTGATCTTCACGATCGGCAACCTGATCTGCGCGCTGGCGCCGAACTACGCGGTGCTGATGACGGCGCGCGTGATCACCTCGCTCGCGCACGGCACCTTCTTCGGGGTCGGCGCGGTCGTCGCCACCCGTCTCGTCGCCGCCGACCGCCAGGCCTCGGCGATCTCGACCATGTTCACCGGCCTCACCGTCGCCACCCTGCTCGGCGTGCCGGCGGGCGCGTGGATCGGCCTGCACTTCGGCTGGCGCGCGACGTTCTGGGCGGTGACCGCGATCGGCATCGTCGCCACCGCGGTGATCGCCACGCTCGTGCCCACCGATCGCGGCGGCGAGGCGCCGGTCGCGTTCCGCCAGGAGCTGGCGGCGATCGCGCGGCCGCAGGTGCTGTACGGCCTGGCCACCACCGTGCTCGGCTTCGCCGGCGTGTTCACGGTGTTCACCTATGTGCAGCCGATCCTGACCCGCATCACCGGCTACGACGAGAGCGGCGTGTCGCCGATCCTGCTCGTGTTCGGCATCGGCCTGATCGCCGGCAACGTCCTCGGCGGCCGTCTCGCCGACCGGCGCCTGCTGCCGGCCCTGCTCGGCACGCTCGGCGCGCTGGCGATGACGCTCGCCCTGATGACGTTCGCGCTGCACGACAAGACGGCCGCCGTCGTCTTCGTCGGCCTGCTCGGTATCGCCGCCTTCGCCACGGTGTCGCCGCTGCAGCTGTGGGTGCTGCAGAAGGCGCAGGGCGCGCAGAGCCTCGCCTCGAGCCTGAACATCGGCGCCTTCAATCTCGGCAACGCACTCGGCGCCTGGCTCGGCGGCGTGGTCATCGACCGCGGCCCAGGCCTGGGCGCGGTGACCTGGGCAGCGGCGGCGGTGACCGCCTCGGGGTTGCTCGTCGCGCTCTGGGCGCAGCGCGCCGACCGCCGGCGCGCGTCGCCGCGCGCAATGAACTGCGCCGCGGAACGGGCTTGAAGTCGCCTCGATGAATCTGTTGCGAATGCCGCGTTGCCATCCGAACGAACGCGTGCGCCAGCGCGTGAACGCCTGGATGCGCGGGAGCGGTGAATTCGACGCGCTGCTGGATTTCGATGCCGTCACGCGCGATCCCGCGCATCCGGCGCGTTTCCTGCCGGCGTAGGATTCCGGCGACCATCTGCATCCCGGCGACCCCGGCTACCAGGCCGTGGCCGACTCGATCGATTCTTCCCTGCTGCTCGGCGACACCGCCGCCCCCACCGGAGCCACACCATGAAAGCCGTCGGACTCACCCGCTACCTGCCGATTTCCGATCCGCAGTCCCTGCTCGACGTCGAGCTGCCCAGACCCGAGCCGGGCCCGCGCGACCTGCTCGTGCGTGTCGAGGCCGTGTCGGTCAATCCGGTCGACACCAAGATCCGCGCGCCGAAGGACGCCGTCGAGGCGCAGCCGAAAGTGCTCGGCTACGACGCCGCCGGCGTGGTCGAGGCGGTCGGCAGCGAGGTCAGCTCGTTCCGTCCGGGCGACGCCGTGTACTACGCCGGCGACGTCACGCGCGGCGGCACCAACGCGCAGTTTCATCTCGTCGACGAACGCATCGTCGCGCGCAAGCCGCAGTTGCTGGACTTCGCCCAGGCCGCCGCGCTGCCGTTGACCGCGATCACCGCCTGGGAACTGCTGTTCGAGCGCATGCCGCTCGACGCGGAAGGCGCCGACCGCGGCAAGTCTCTGCTGGTGATCGCGGGCGCCGGCGGCGTCGGCTCGATCGCGATCCAGCTCGCGCGCCGCGCCGGCTTCACGGTGATCGCCACCGCGTCGCGCCCCGAGACGATCGCCTGGTGCGAACGCATGGGCGCGCAGCACGTGATCGATCACCGCCAGGCGCTGAAGCCGCAGCTGGCGGCGCTCGGCTTCGACGAGGTCGACGCCGCCGTCAACCTCGCCGACACCGACCGCTACTGGGAACCGCTCGGCGAGCTGCTCGCGCCGCAGGGCCACGTCGGCCTGATCGTCGAGCCGCGCGGCGCGCTGAAGATCGGCGATCCGTACAAGGCCAAGTGCATCGGCATCCACTGGGAGATGATGTTCGCGCGGCCGCGCTTCCGCACCGCCGACATGCAGCGGCAGGGCTGGATCCTCGCCCGCGTGGCGGAGCTGGTCGACGCCGGCGAGCTGCGCACGACGCTGACCGAAACCCTGTCGCCGATCGACGCGGCCAACCTGCGCGCGGCGCACGCGCGCCTGGAATCGGGCACGACGATCGGCAAGCTCGCGCTGAGCGGCTGGTCCTGATCCAGGCGCCTCGACACCGTCGAGGCTGCCGTGGCGGCGGTGCCGATCGTTCGATTTGACGAACGATCGGCCAACCCTAGAATCGCCGCGCTATGGACGACGCCGTTCTCGCGCTGCTGCGCTGCTACCCGCAGATCTATCTCGCCTGCCACGTCGAGCACGTGCGTGCGCGCAGCAACGCGCATGCGTTGAGCGCGCGCGACGCTTCTCTGCTCTCGCACCTCGACCGCGGTCACGGCATCGCCGCCGCGGAACTCGCCCAGCACATGCAGATCCGGCCGTCGACGCTGTCGGCCGCGCTCGCCCGGCTGGAACGGCTCGGCTACGTCGAACGCGAAGCCGACGCGCACGACCGTCGCGTGCACCGGCTGCGCCTCAGCTCGCGCGGCGAGATCGCGATGGCCGAAAGCTCGGTGCTCGATCCGCAGCGCGCTGCCGCCCTGCTCGCCCTTCTCGCTCCCTCCGAACGCGAACGCGCGCTGGAGGGATTGGCCCTCCTCGCGCGCGCCGCCCGTGAACTTTCCAAGGAAACGCCGTGAAGATCCTGCTCGGTATCGTCGTCGTGCTCGTCGGACTTCTCGCCTGCGCGCTGTTCTTCGGTTCGCGCCTGCCGGTGCAGCATCGCGCGCGCATGCAGGCTCGCGTCGGCGCCGCGCCGGCGGCGGTCTACGCGCTGGTCACCGACGTCGGCAACACGCCCGCCTGGCGCAAGGACGTGAAGTCGGTCGAACTGCTCGGCGCCGAAGGCAATACGTCCGGATTCCGCGAGAACGGCAAGCACGGCGTGATCACCTACCGCATCGAAGCGGCCGAAGCGCCACATCGCTTCGTCACGCGCATCGCCGACACCGATCTCGGCTACGGCGGCCGCTGGACCTGGGACATCCGTCCGGACGGCGACGGCAGTCTCGTCACGATTACCGAAGACGGCGAAGTGACCTCGCCCTTGTTCCGCCTTCTGTCGCGCTACGTGTTCGGCCACTACGCCTCGATCGACAGCTATCTCCAGGCGCTGGTCGGCCGGCTCGGTGGTTCTGCGCCGCAGCGCCTGCGCGACTGAGCGGCGAAACGCGGCGCCGCCTCAACGCGGCGCGAGCGTCTCGCCCGGAACGCGCACCGCGCCTTCCATCAGGACGCGCGCGCTGCGGCTCATGATCGCCTTGGTCACCGTCCATGCGCCGTCGACCAGGCGCGCCTGCGCGCCGACGCGCAGGGTGCCGGACGGATGCCCGAAGCGCACCGCCTCGCGCTCGCCGCCGCCGGCGGCGAGGTTGACCAGGGTGCCGGGAATCGCCGCCGCGGTGCCGATCGCGACCGCGGCGGTGCCCATCATCGCGTGGTGCAGCTTGCCCATCGACAGCGCGCGCACGTTGAGGTCGACGTCGCCGGCGGCCACCTTGCGGCCGCTCGACGACACGTAGTCGGCCGGCGGCGCGACGAAGGCGATCTTCGGCGTGTGCTGGCGCGAGGCCGCCTCGGCCGGATCCTTGATCAGGCCCATCTTCAGCGCACCGTGCGTGCGGATCGTCTCGAACCTCGCCAGCGCCTGCGCATCGCCGTTGATCGCATCCTGCAGCTCGGTGCCGGTGTAACCGATGTCCGCCGCGTTCAGGAAGATCGTCGGAATGCCGGCGTTGATCAGCGTCGCCGCGAAGGTGCCGACGCCCGGCACCTGGAGTTCGTCGACGAGATTGCCGGTCGGGAACATCGCGCCACCGTCCTCGCCCTCATCGGCCGGATCGAGGAATTCGAGCTGGATCTCGGCCGCCGGAAAAGTCACGCCGTCGAGTTCGAAATCGCCGGTCTCCTGCACCTCGCCGCTCACGATCGGCACGTGCGCGACGATCGTCTTGCCGATGTTCGCCTGCCAGATGCGCACCGTGCACGTGCCGTCGCGCGGGATCTTCGCCGCGTCGACCAGCCCGTTCGCGATCGCGAACGGGCCGACCGCGGCGGACAGGTTTCCGCAGTTGCCGGACCAGTCGACAAAGGGCTTTTCGATCGAGACCTGGCCGAACAGGTAGTCGACGTCGTGCCCGGGCCGCGCGCTCTTCGACACGATCACCGTCTTGCTCGTGCTCGAGGTCGCCCCGCCCATGCCGTCGATCTGCTTGCCGTACGGATCGGGGGAGCCGATCACGCGCAGCAGCAGCGCATCGCGCGCGGGACCGGGCGCCTGCGCGACCGCGGGCAGGTCCTGCAGGCGGAAGAACACGCCTTTCGAGGTGCCGCCGCGCAGATACGTGGCGGGGATGCGGATCTGGGGTCGATGGGTCATGGCTGGGTCGCGATGTCGGGTCATTGGCCGTCGGGAATCTCGGGCTCGACCAGCCTGGCGAGCTGTTCGAGCGATTCCTGCCAGCCGAGATAGCAGAACTCGGTCGGGATCGCCGCCGGGATGCCTTCCTGCACGACGTGCAGCTCGGTGCCGCAGGCGACCGGCTTCAGGATCACGCTGACGCGCATCTCGCCCGGCAGGTTCGGATCGTCGAAGCGGTCGGAGTAGCCGATGCGCTCGTTCGGCACCAGTTCGGTATAGATGCCGCCGAAGCTGTGGCTCGAGCCGGTGCCGAAGTTGGTGAACGACATGCGGTAGCGGCCGCCGACCCGCGCGTCGTTCTCGTGGACCTTGCCGAGGAAACCGTACGGCGGCAGCCAGCGCGCCTTCGCATCGGCATCGAGGAAGGCACGGTAGACGCGTTCGACGGGCGCGCGCAGCACGCGGTGCAGGCGGACGGTTCCGGAAGCGGGATGGTTCATTGCGGTCTCCTGTCGGGTGGGCTTGCCTGATGACGACGAACGAGTCAGGCCGCTTTCGACGATTCCAGGAAATCCTGTGCAAACCGCTGCAGCACGCCGCCGGCCTCGTAGATCGACACCTCCTCGGCGGTATCCAGGCGGCAGGTCACCGGCACCTCGACGCGCTCGCCGTTCTTGCGGTGGACGACCAGCGTCAGGGTCGCGCGCGGCGTGCGTGCGCCGGTCACGTCGTAGGTCTCGGTGCCGTCGAGGCCGAGCGTCTTGCGATCGGTGCCCGGCTGGAACTCCAGCGGCAGCACGCCCATGCCGATCAGGTTGGTGCGGTGGATGCGCTCGAAGCCTTCGGCGACGATCGCCTCGACACCGGCCAGGCGCACGCCCTTGGCGGCCCAGTCGCGCGAACTGCCCTGGCCGTAGTCGGCGCCGGCGACGATGATCAGCGGCTGCTTGCGCTCCATGTAGGTCTCGATCGCCTCCCACATGCGCATGACCTGGCCTTCCGGTTCCACGCGCGCCAGCGACCCCTGCCTCACCTGGCCGTCGACGACGGCCATTTCGTTGATCAGCTTCGGGTTGGCGAACGTCGCGCGCTGCGCCGTCAGGTGGTCGCCGCGATGCGTGGCGTACGAATTGAAGTCCTCTTCCGGCAAGCCCATCTTCGCCAGGTATTCGCCGGCGGCGCTGTCGAGCAGGATCGCGTTCGACGGCGACAGGTGGTCGGTGGTGATGTTGTCGCCGAGCACCGCCAGCGGGCGCATGCCGCGCAGCGTGCGCTCGCCGGCCAGCGCGCCTTCCCAGTACGGCGGGCGGCGGATGTAGGTGCTGCGCGGCCGCCAGTCGTACAGCGGGCCGACGCGCTCGCCGTCGTCGACGGCGATACGGAACATCGGCTCGTAGACCTTGCGGAACTGCTCCGGCTTGACCGCCTGCTTCACGATCGCGTCGATCTCCGCGTCGGACGGCCAGATGTCCTTCAGCCGCACCTCGTCGCCGTCGGCGTCGACGCCGAGCACGTCCTTCTCGATGTCGAAGCGCACCGTGCCGGCGATCGCGTAGGCGATGACCAGCGGCGGCGAGGCGAGGAAGGCCTGCTTGGCGTACGGGTGGATGCGGCCGTCGAAGTTGCGGTTGCCGCTGAGCACGGCGGTCGCGTAGAGGTCGCGCTCGACGATCTCCTGCTGGATCTTCGCATCGAGCGCGCCGCTCATGCCGTTGCAGGTGGTGCAGGCGAACGCGACGATGCCGAAGCCGAGCTTCTCCAGCTCGGGCAGCAGGCCGGCTTCCTCGAGGTACAGCTGCACGGCCTTCGATCCGGGCGCGAGCGAGGTCTTGACCCACGGCTTGCGCAGCAGGCCCTTCGCGTTCGCGTTGCGCGCGAGCAGGCCGGCGGCGACGACGTTGCGCGGATTGGAGGTGTTCGTGCAGCTGGTGATCGCGGCGATGACGACGGCGCCGTCCGGCATGCGCCCCTGCGCCTCGTCGGCCTTGCCGGCTTGGAGCTTGGCCTGGTCGGCGATGCCGCGCCCGGCGAGCTCGCCGACCGGCAGGCGGCGATGCGGATTGGACGGCCCGGCCATGTTGCGCACGACGCCGGAGAGATCGAAATGCAGCGTGCGTTCGTACTGCGCGGTCTTCAGCGCGTCGGACCACAGGCCGGCGGTCCTGGCGTAGCTTTCCACCAGCGCGACCTGCTCGTCGCTGCGGCCGGTCAGGCGCAGGTAGTCCAGCGTGTTGTCGTCGATGAAGAACATCGCCGCGGTCGCGCCGTACTCCGGCGCCATGTTCGAGATCGTCGCGCGGTCGCCGACGGTCAGCGCCGCCGCGCCCTCGCCGCGGAATTCGAGATACGCGCCGACCACCTTCGACTGGCGCAGGAATTCAGTCAGCGCGAGCACCACGTCGGTCGCGGTGATGCCCGGCTGCGGCCGCCCCGCCAGCTCGACGCCGACGATGTCCGGCAGGCGCATCCACGAGGCGCGGCCGAGCATCACATTCTCCGCTTCCAGTCCGCCGACGCCGACCGCGATCACGCCGAGCGCGTCGACGTGGGGCGTGTGGCTGTCGGTGCCGACGCAGGTGTCCGGAAACGCGACACCGTCCTGGACGGCAATCACCGGCGACATCTTCTCCAGGTTGATCTGGTGCATGATGCCGTTGCCCGGCGGGATCACGTCGACGTTGCGGAACGCCTTCTTCGTCCAGTCGATGAAATGGAAGCGGTCCTCGTTGCGGCGATCCTCGATCGCGCGGTTCTTGGCGAACGCATCCGGGTCGTAGCCGCCGCACTCGACGGCGAGCGAGTGATCGACGATCAGCTGCGTCGGCACCACCGGATTGATCCGCGCCGGATCGCCGCCCTTGTCGGCGATCGCGTCGCGCAGGCCGGCCAGGTCGACCAGCGCGGTCTGGCCAAGGATGTCGTGGCAGACCACGCGTGCCGGGAACCACGGGAAGTCGAGATCACGCTTGCGCTCGACCAGCTGGCCGAGATAGTCGGCGATGCGCGCCGGATCGGCGCGGCGCACGATGTTCTCGGCGTGCACGCGCGCGGTGTACGGCAGCGCGTCCCAGGCACCCGGGCGGATCGCCTCGACGGCGCCGCGCGCGTCGAAGTAGTCGAGCGTGGTGCCCGGAAGAGGCTGGCGGTGGTTCGTGTTCATGGCTGGCTCCGTGCAGGCAGGCGCGGTCGCCGTCGCGACGGACCAGCGCGCGACGGGGATCGCCCGTGAACCGCTTATTGTGCCAGAGCCGCGCGCCCGGCCTCAGGCCGGCGGCCGGCGCCGCAGTTCGGCGAGGATCGCCTCCAGCGCCGCCGCGCCGCGGCGGGCCAGCTCGATCGATTCCTGCGTCGCCGCCATCTGCGCGTCGCGCAGTTCCGCCGCGCGGTCGAGGTTCTCGCGCCCCATGCGATTGATCTCGTGCGACTCGGCCATCAGCGCGCGCACACGCCGCTGCTGGCGCGAGGCCCCCACCAGGAGGGCGGCGAGAAACGCGAACAGGCCGAACAGCGGGCCGTAGCTGCGCAGCCATTCCGGCCATCGTCCGGACGCCTGCTCGTCCTCGCCCTGCCCGCGCAAGGCGCGCGCCCATTCGCTCATCGACAGCCACGCCTGCTTGTCGACGTCGTAGACGAAGTTCTGGTGCTCGGATTTCCAGCTCATCAGGCCGGGCGACTGCAGCCCCTGCGACGGCGCCGGCAGATCCGACAGCTCGAAATCGACCGAACCGGAGGCCTGCATGCCGTACGGGCCTTCGCCGGCCATCGCGTCCGTCCGCACGATCGCGGTCAGCCGCTTCAGGCGGCCGTCGTAGCCGATCGCGTCGCTGCGGTAGCGGTAGTCCCCGTCCGCCTGCGCCTCGAGTTCGCCGTCGTGGCGCATCGCCGCCTCCCACGCCTCGATGAGGCCGGCGCGATCGGGCGCGGCCGCGGCCAGGGCCGGCACCAGCAGGACCAGTCGCGTCATGGCTCCCCCCTTTTCAAGGCGCGGAGCATAACCCGCGCTCGTTCGCCGGCCTCACGATCCGCTTGTCGGCCCGGCGCATTCCGGGCATCTTCATACGATCGTTTGATCCCGCCAGGCAGCCCGCATGCGCTACCCGCACCTGTTCGCCCCGCTCGACCTCGGCCACCTCACCCTGCCCAACCGCGTGCTGATGGGCTCGATGCACACCGGCCTGGAAGATCGCGCAAGCGACTACGACAAGCTCGCCGCGTACTTCGCCGAACGCGCGCGCGGCGGCGTCGGGCTGATGGTCACCGGCGGTATCGCGCCGAGCGTCGAGGGCTGGCTGGCGCCGTTCGGCGGCCGCCTGTCGATGCCGTGGCACGTCGCGCGGCACCGCAAGGTCACGCGCGCCGTGCACGCCGAGGGCGGCCGCATCTGCCTGCAGATCCTGCACGGCGGGCGCTACTCCTACCATCCGCTGTCGGTGGCGCCGTCGAAGATCAAGTCGCCGATCACGCCGTTCACGCCGCGCGCGCTCTCCGCGCGCGGCGTCGAGCGCACCGTCGGCGATTTCGTCGACTGCGCACGCAAGGCGCAGGACGCCGGCTACGACGGCGTCGAGGTGATGGGCTCGGAGGGATATCTGATTAACCAGTTCCTGGTCGAGCGCACCAACCGGCGCGAGGATGACTGGGGCGGCTCGGTGGAGAAGCGCCAGCGCTTCCCGGTCGAGATCGTGCGGCGCATGCGCGAGGCGGTCGGGCGCGAATTCCTCATCGTCTACCGGCTGTCGATGCTCGACCTGGTCGAGCGCGGCCAGAGCTGGGAGGAGATCGTGCAGCTGGCGAAGAAGATCGAAGCGGCCGGCGCGTCGATCCTCAACACCGGCATCGGCTGGCACGAGGCGCGCATTCCCACCATCGTGACCAGCGTGCCGCGTGCCGGCTTCAGCTGGGTCACGCGCCGCATGAAGGCGGAGGTGCGCATCCCGCTGATCACCACCAACCGCATCAACGCGCCGGACGTCGCCGAGCGGATTCTCAGCTACGGCGATGCCGACATGGTCTCGATGGCGCGGCCGCTGCTCGCCGACGCGGACTGGGTGCGCAAGGCGCGCGAGGATCGCGCCGACGACATCAACACCTGCATCGCCTGCAACCAGGCCTGCCTCGACCACGTGTTCGAGAAGCGGCGCGCCAGCTGCATGGTGAATCCGCGCGCCTGCCACGAGACCGAGCTGGTGATCCGGCCGGCGGCGGCGGGCAAGCGCGTCGCGGTCGTCGGCGCCGGACCGGCCGGCCTCGCCTGCGCTACCACCGCGGCCGAGCGCGGCCACCGCGTGACGCTGTTCGAGCAGGCCGGTGAAATCGGCGGCCAGTTCAACCTCGCCAAGCGCATTCCCGGCAAGGAGGAGTTCCACGAGACCTTGCGCTACTTCGGCCGGCGCATCGAGCAGACCGGCGTCGACCTGCGCCTGGCGACGCTCGCCACGCCGGAACGGCTGCGCGAGGGCGGATTCGACGAGATCGTGTTCGCCACCGGCGTGCACCCGCGCGCGGTGAGCTTTCCCGGCAGCGAGCGCGCCAACGTCGTCGGCTACCTCGACGTGCTGCGCGGGAACGCCGCCGTCGGCGCGCGCGTGGCGATCATCGGTGCCGGCGGCATCGGCTTCGACGTCGCTGAATTCCTCGTCGAGCCCGCGCCCTCGCCGACCACCGACCTCGCGCGCTGGACGCGCGAATGGGGCGTGGACACCACGCTCGCCGCGCGCGGCGGCCTCGCAGGACCTGCGCCGGAAGCGCCGGCGCGGCAGGTGTGGCTGCTGCAGCGCACGCCGGGCAAGCCCGGCCGGCGCCTCAACAAGACCACCGGCTGGGTGCATCGCGCGACGCTCGCCGCCAAGCGCGTGACCATGCTCGGCGGCGTCGCCTACGAGCGCCTCGACGACGAGGGACTGCACATCCGCATCGGCGAGGAAGCGCGCGTGCTGCCGGTCGACACGGTGGTGATCTGCGCCGGCCAGGAATCCAACCACGCCCTGCAGGCCGAGTTCGCCGGCGCCGGCGCCGCCGCGGCCACGCATCTGATCGGCGGCGCCGACGTGGCTTCCGAGCTCGACGCCAAGCGCGCGATCGCGCAGGGGACCCGGCTGGCCTGCGCGCTCTAGGCGTGCGGCGGGACCGCGAGGCGGGCGCCTGCCGCCCCCGCATCACCGCTTCTTACATCGGCCTGAGGACGGGCGGTGTAACGGAATCACAGTCCGTTCATAACGAATCTCGAGTGCCAATCTAACGCCTGCCCTGCGCAGTGACGCTAGCGTGACCGCGGACGAAGCCGCGTCGAATCGGCGCTGCGACGAACCTTCGGCCCGTCGCCGTCCGAGTATCGCGTTTCTTCGGCGGCGAGCGCGTCTGGACGGACGCTTCGCCTTCACTCGACCAGGAGTTGTTTCTCCATGCCTTCGAAAAACCATTGGGCGCTGCTGGCGGCCGCGCTCGCCACTGCCACCAGCGCGACCGCCGCGCCGCCGGATTGGGTGACCGCCACGCTCGACGCCCCCTGCGACGTCACCGACATCGACTTCTCCGACTCCCGCAACGGCTTCGCCACCTGCGCCTTCAGCGACGTCATGACCAGCGAGGACGGCGGCCTCAATTGGCACGTCATCCACACCGACCTGCAGCAGAGCCTGCTGTGGGCGCATGCCGAGAGCGCCGACGTGCTGTACGCAGCGCGGCTGGGCTTCTATCGCAGCGCCGACCGCGGCCAGACCTGGACCGAAGTGGGCGCCCTGAGCGGCATCCAGAACTCGGTGTTCGACGCGCACTTCTTCGACGCGCAGCGGATTTCGCTGCTGAAGGGCTCCGACCTGTACTACAGCCAGGACGGCGGACAGAACTGGAACCTGGTCTATCCGGCGGAGTTCAGCGTCTACTTCAGCAAGCTCAACTTCCCCACCGGCGAGACCGGCTTCGCCACCGGCGGCATCAGCAGCGAGGCCGGCACGCACGGCAACGTGGCCCGCACCACCGACGGCGGGCAGAACTGGACCCTGCTGCCGTTCAAGTACGGCCGCATCTACGCCGCCGACTTCTTCGACGCCACGCACGGCATCGTCGCCACGCAGGACATGAACCTCTACGTCACCACGGACGGCGGCGACACCTGGAAAGTGCTCGGCGCGACGCCGAACGGCGACCTGCTGCTGGACATCGCCCATCGCGACGCCACGCACTGGTACGCCGTATCCAGCAACGGCGCCCTGTACGAGACGCGCGATGCCGGCACGACCTGGAGCACCGGCTACCAGGATCCGGACAACAACCCGCTGGTGTCGTTGAGCATCCGCAGCGGCGCCGTGGTCGCCGGCGGCAACGAAGGCGTCGTGCTGTATGAGAACCGCCTCTTCAACGACGGCTTCGACTGATCCGCCGCGGGCGGAAACCGGCGCCGCCGGACATCGTACGGCCCGGCGGCATGGTCGGCCCGAATGTGCGCCGCCGTTGCGGCGCCCGCTCCGTTTCGCCCACGCAGGTCGGCGAAAGACGAGCCGGTGAAAGAAAAAGGTTGACGGACAGCCTGCCGATCAGAATAATCCCGCGCCTTCGCCGAGGCGGCGGCGTCCAGTGCTATACTGTTCGGCCGCACGCAGCGGACAAGCGAAACATGCGCCCGTAGCTCAGCTGGATAGAGCACCAGGCTACGAACTTGGTGGTCGGGAGTTCGAATCTCTCCGGGCGCGCCATACGCAAAGCGAAAAGGCCGGCGGTTCTCCGCCGGCCTTTTTGTTTGCCCGCACGGCGGCATTGCGTCGCTCCGGTTCGCGCGGCGCAACGCCTATACTTGCCCGATGATCTCCTTCCGACAGCAAGGTCGCCTCTCGGCGACCGGATTGATCCTGATCGCCGCGGTCGCGGCCGCGCTCGGGCTGTGGCTCGGCCTGCGCCAGCTGCAGGCGCCGGCGCTTCCTTCGCTCGACGCTGCCGTGCTCTATCCGGCGCCGCGCGCGCTGCCGGATTTCCGCCTGACGCGCAGCGACGGCAATGCGCTGACCCTGGCCGACTGGAAGGGCCACTGGACCGTCGCGTTCTTCGGCTTCACCAACTGCCCGGACGTCTGCCCGACCACGCTGACGACGTTCAAGCAGGTGCACAAGCAGCTCGGCGACGCCGGCGTCGCCGACCGCGTGCGCTTCGACTTCATCTCGGTCGATCCGCAACGCGACACGCCGGAACTGCTGGCGCGTTACGTCGGCTACTTCAGCAAGGACTTCGTCGCCGCCACCGGCCCCGACGAAGCGCTGCTGCCGCTGACCCGCGCCCTCGGCATGGTCTACGCGCGCGGCGAGCCGAAGGACGGCACCTACTCCGTCGATCACAGCGCCTCGGCCGTGCTGGTCGATCCGGCCGGGCGCCAGGTCGGCCTGTTCCGGCCGCCGTTCGAGGCGGCCAGGATGGCCGCAGACCTGGAGAAACTCGCCCGGACCGGCGGCCGCTGATCCGCGATGAGCCTCGCCGTTCTGCTGCAGCATCTCGCGCCGCACAAGCTGCTCTCCGGCATCGTGCGCCGGGCCACGCGCTGGACCTGGGCGCCGTGGAAGAACTTCCTGATCGGCCGCATCGTGCGCAGCTACCGCGTCGACCTCGCCGAAGCGGAAAACCCCGACCCGGCCTCGTACGCGCATTTCAATGCGTTCTTCACGCGCGCGCTGAAAGCCGGCGCGCGCCCGCTGGCGGACGACGCCGAGGCGATCCTCTGCCCGGCCGACGGCCGCATCAGCCAGTCCGGCGCGATCAGCGAAGGGCGCATCCTGCAGGCCAAGGGCCGCCACTACAGCGCCGCCGAACTGCTCGGCGACGCCCAGGCCGCCGACGTCTACGCGCGCGGCGGCTTCCTGACCGTGTACCTGTCGCCGCGCGACTACCATCGCCTGCACATGCCGCTCGACGGCGAACTGGTCGCCACCACGCACGTTCCGGGACGGCTGTTCAGCGTCGCGCCGTTCGCGGTCGAGGGCATCGACCGCCTGTTCGCGCGCAACGAACGCCTGGTCTGCCACTTCCGCCACGAGCACGGGCCGTTCGCGGTCGTGCTGGTCGGCGCGATGCTGGTTTCAGGCATCCAGACCGTCTGGGGTGACATCGAAGTGCCACCGTACGCGCGCAAGATCACCCACCGCGACTACCGCGGACGCGGCATCCGCCTTGCGCGCGGCGCCGAATTGGGCCGCTTCGACATGGGCTCGACCGTGATCGTGCTGATCCCCGCCGGCCTCGGCGCGTTCGATCCGGCGCTGCAGCCGGAGCAGGCCGTGCGAATGGGCACCGCCGTCGGGCGCCTGAGCCGCGGTCAAAATGTGACGTCTCTAGACAAAATGTGACGTACTGGACGGGCTTCCCACCGTCGAAAACATTAGCATTGCGTAAATCCGGACCCGCTCCGGAAATCGATCCAGGGATGGGCGATACGGAGGATCGATGCAATTCGTAACCCGCATGATCGCGTTGACCCGCGCAATCCAGCTGCGCCGGCAATACCGCGAGATCAACAAGGCTCTGGAACAGTTTCCGGTGAACGTGCGGCGCCAGCTCGCCGCGATCGCCCTGCGCGAGTTCGCCAACGCGTCCAAGAGCGAATTCCCGCACCTGTACGCGACGCCGCCGGAGGACAAGTACCGCGCCTGGGGCAGCGGCACGGACATCGGCCTGGAACGCCTGCGCTCGGACAACCTGCAGGTGCGCCTGCGCGGCGCCGCGCTGTGGCTGGCGGTGGCCTATCACGAGACGAAGGACTCGCCGTTCGGCGAGCAGCAGGACCTGCACCGTCAGCTGATGCGTTCGCTGCGTTCGCTGAAGGAGACCATCCCGGCCTCCGAACTCGACCGCTGGATGATCGACGACGCGGAAGCGGCCTGAGCCGCTCCGCCGCTTCACCCCGCCCGGCGCGCGCTCAGCGCGCGGCGCACGTGAGCTTGAGCACCTGTCCCGGCTTGATCGTGTAGTGCGGCCCGCGCAGGCCGTTCGCCACGGCGATCTGCTTGCTGCTGCAACCCGAGCGGCCCGCGATGCGCGCCAGCGTGTCGCCCTTGCGCACGGTCACGGTCTTGGGCCCCTTCGGCTTCGACGGCTCCGCCGCGCGCGCCAGTGCCACCGGCGGCGGCGCCGGCACCACGGCCGAATGCAGTTCCGCGGCGAGCTCGGGCCAGCGCCCCTGCGCGCAATCGCGCTCGTAGACCTTCTCCAGCTGCAGCGGCACCGCGAGCTTCGCACCGGCCGGCTCCGGCCGCTGCGGATCGAGCTGCGGATTGAGGTTGCGCAGCGTGCGGAACCAGCCGTCGTGCGCGCCGTTGTCCTGCCCCAGGCAGATGGTCAGCTCGGCGATCGAGGCCGGACGCTTGAGCGTGATGCTGCCCGGATGCGCGGCGAGTTTAGGGAATTCGAGGTTGTAGCGCTCCGGGTGCATGAACAGCCACGCCGCGGCGAGGACCATCGGCACATACTCGCGCGTCTCCTGCGACACGCCGTAGTAGATCTGCGGGTCCCAGAAGCTCAGCGCGCTGGCACCGCGGCCGGCGCGGCGCTGCATGGCGCCTTCACCGCCGTTGTAGGCGCCGATCACCAGCTCGAGGTTATTGTTGAAGATCGCCAGCTGCTCGTTGACGTAGGCCGCGTTGGCGCGCGCCGACAGCTTCGGGTCGAAGCGCTGGTCGAAGCCGTCGACGGTGCTCAGGCCGAAGCGCAGGCCGGTGGCATACATGAACTGCAGCGGCCCCGACGCGCCCGAGCGCGACACCGCGTGCACCTTGCCGCCCGATTCCTTCGCCATCATGCCGAACAGCAGCGCCTCGGGCAGGCCGGCCTTCTCGTACTCCGGCCACATCTGCGAACGCATGTACTGGTAGTTCTCGTACGCGGTCATCAGGTTCGGCCGGTACTGCGTCAGCCATTCCTCCAGCGACGCCTTGACCGGGCCGTTGAGGGCGATGATGTCGCTCAGTTCGCGCCCCTTGAGCAGGGTGATCGAACGGCCGAGCTGCGGCAGCTGCGCCACCGCCGGCGAACTCGCGCCGGGCTCGACCGGTTCTTCCGTGGCCGGTCCGTCGCCGCCGTCCTCGCTGCCCTCATCCGCGGGGCCGCCGATGCCCTGGCGCAGCAGCGCGTCGAAGCCGGCGACGAAGCGCTGCTGGTCGCAGCCGGCCAGCGCCGCGCAGTTCGTCGCGGCCGCGCGCAGGTCGTCCAGCGCGGCCTTCATTTCCTCCTGCGCCTTGGCGGTGTCGCCCGAGCGCGCGAGATCCAGGCCGTCGGCGTAGCGGCGGCTGTCGCGGTCCAGGCGCGCGTACAGCGCGTTGACGGCGGTGTCGTCGACCTTGGCCGCGCCGGGCTTGCGCGCTTGCGGCGCGCCGGCGCAGGCGGCAAGGCCGAGCAGGCTCGCGGTCAGGAGTACGCGGGAAAGACCGGGCATCGAGGGCGGATCCGTTCACGAAGTCGGCCGCACGTTACCCGCTGATCCGCGCAGCGGCAACCGCCACGGGGCGGCAGCCACGCGCGCTGCCACCCCGTGGCGCGATCGTCAGCGCTTCGCGCCGCCGTCGAAACCGTCGCGGAAGATCACATCGCCCGACAGCACCGCCTTCTCCGCGTCGATGAAGCCGAAGCCGTCGAGGCGGCTCCAGCCGTGGCCGATCTCGTTGCGGATCACGCCGGAGAACGTGCCGCCCGAGGTGGTGGTGCCGCTGAACGCCATGCCGTCCTGCACGACGGTGCCGCCGGGCAGGAACACGCCGCCGCCGAACAGGTCGGAACGGTAGTTGGCCGTGGTCGTGCCGGGGCCGATCGTGCCGCCGTTGCCGGTGGCCGACGAATGCTGCGCGCCGCGACCGACGGTGAAGCGCATCGACTTGCCGTCACCGAACTGGCCCGGCGTGAAGCCGATCGTCATCGTCCAGAAATGCGTGCTGCCGTTCGACGGCGCGCCGGCGAGATTGCTGAAGCCGGTGAACGGCGCGACGCTGGCCGGAGCCTGGATGTCGCCCGGCGCCAGGCCGACCAGGGCGCCGAGCTGGAACGCGATCGTCGCCGGCTCGAACACCAGGCCGGGGAAGTCGTTTTCGAAATAGGTGACCTGCCCCGCCCCTGCATCGAGCACGCCGTTGTTGCCGCCGGTCACGTTGCCGGCGGTGGCCGCGGTGCCGGCCGGATTGAAGGTGATGCTGGCGATCGATCCCGCTCCGGCGTAGCTCAGTTCGAACGAATCGGGATCGTTGCCGCCGGTCTGCTTGTTGGACTCCTCGTCGGAGCGGATCGTCAGCGTCACGGTGCCGCCGTCGCTGGTCGTCGCCGTGCCGGCGGCGAACATCGGATCGAGATCGTGCGGGAAGGTGTTCTGCTGCAGGATCGTGCGCAGTTCCTCCGGCGTGACCGAACGCGGTCCGCCGCGCGACTGCAGCACCAGCGCGGCGATCGCCGCGGCGTGCGGCGCCGCCGCGCTGGTGCCGCCGAAGTTCGGATTGGTGTCCGGATCGGAGGAAGTCTCGCCGCTGAAGAACGAGGTGTTCGCCTGGCTAGCCGCGGCGATGCGCGGCACCTGGCGGATCTCCGGCTCGGCCAGGCGGTTGGACTCGTGGTCGAACAGGATCGTGGCCGGGCCCGGCGAGGTGTAGTAGTCCGGCGCGTTCGGGCGGAACACGCTGTAGGCGGCGGTGCCGTTGCAGCCCTTCGCGGTGGCGTGGCCCTTGGTGGTGGTCGTGTTGTAGGCGAAGTACTCGGCCGGGCCGAAGCCGGAACCGCCGTTGCCGCGCGCGATCCAGCGCACGCGCGTGGGCAGCTGCGCATCGGCCGGCGTGTTGGAGCGAGCGATCAGGAACTGCATCTGCGTCTGTCCCGCGGGCGACTTGATCACGCCCAGTTCGACCGGCCGGTTGTTGGCGATGTTGTTGGTGGTCAGCGAGGCGGCCGGGATGTAGGCGCCGGTGTCGGCGCGGAAGGCGAGCAGGTTGACGTCGGTGGTCACGCCGGCGACGCCCTGTCCGGTGTTGATCGTGAAGGTGAAGTCGCCGGCCGTGGCCTCGAAACGCTCGACCTTGACCGAATAGTCGCCGGTGGTCGGCGGGCGGAACAGCACCACCTCGTCCGAGCCGGTGTCCTGGTGGACGAGCACGTTGCCGCCGGAATCGATCACCGAGACGATGCCGTCGAGGTCGCCGCTGGTCGCGGTCTCCTTGATCACGTACAGCGTGCCCTGCACGAACGTCGGCAGCGGCGGCGTGCTGGTCTGGTCGAAGGTCACCGACGGGACGCCGGCGCTGATCGTGCCGCTGGTGGTGTAGATCGGCGGCTCGACCAGCTGCGGCTCGCGCTGGTCGTAGGGATCGTCCCACTGGATCTCGAAGCCCTGCGAGGACTGCACGCTAGACGGATAGTTGACCAGCTGCGCGACGTCGAGCTGGCCGGCCTGCGGATCGAAGTTGTGGAAGCCGCCGGCGTACAGCTCCGGCGGCACGCCGGTGAGATCGATGTTGGTGCCGGCCAGCGCGGTGTTGGTCGCCGCGGTGTTGCCGCTGCCGTTGGCGACCCAGCGCAGCGGCGATTCGTAGGCGTTGATGCCGATGTTGTTGCCGGCGGAGGAGAAGTACATGACGCCGGCGGCGGCGACCTCGTCGATCGCGCCGCCGATGATGGTCTCGCCGAAGTACGGCTCGCCGCCGTAGCTGATGTCGTCGACGATCACGTCGGCGGCGAAGCCGGCGATGCCCTCGTGGCCCGGCAGGTTCGCCAGCTGGCGGATGCTCTGGGCGAATTCGACCTCGCCGAGCGAACCGCTGGCGAAGCCGAGCCGCGCGCGCGGCGCCATCTTGTGCAGGATCTGCACCATCGCGCGCCCTTCGTCGGTGCCGCCCGACGGACGCTCGACCAGCACTTCGACCGGCTGCGAATTGATCGCGTTGCCCGCGCCGGGCAGGTCGCCGTTGGCGACGTCCTCGGCCGCGGTCGGCGACGTCGTCACGCGGGCGAAGCTGTCGGAGATCGCCGCGATGGTCATGCCGGTACCGCCGAAGTCGACCGCCGCGCCCGGGTCGTAGAGCCGGTTGATGCGGTCGATGCGGTGTTGGGTCACGCCCTGGTCGAACGCGGTGCCGATCTTGCTCAGCGTGGCGCCCGCAACGGCCTGGATGCCGAGGGCGTCGGCGATGGACTCCGGCTGCTGCGGCTGGATCGATTCGACCTGCGGCTGCAGGCCGAGAAACACCGCGCGCACGCCGGCGGTCTTGGCCAGCGCGGGAACGTCGTCGAGGGCGACGTAGCCTTCGAGGATGCCGACACCGCGATACCCGCGGTCGACCGCGGTGAGGCTCAGCGACGCCGCGCGCGCGCCGAGGGCACCTGCGACGGTGTCGACGTCGACGTAGCCGTCGAGCGTGATGTCGACCAGGATGCGTCCGCTGGCGGCGTCGGTGATGGCCTGCGCGGCGTAGCCGGCGGCCTGTTCGGCGAGCGCCTCGGACGAGGCGGCGATGCGGCCGCGCGCGGCCAGGTCGTGTTCGACCAGCTTCTCCAGGCCGTAGCCGAGATTGGCCGGAACGCCGCCGGCGGCGTGCGCCGCGCCGGCAAAAAAGACGAGCGCCGCGAGCGCCGGCGCGCTGCGGCGCGCATGCGTGAATGACATAGAATCGGTCCTCCCCGAATTGCCGTTTTCGCACGGCCGCCCGCAGGGTAGGGTCGGCGGCCAATTGCGCACAATGGTGACTGGACGTCGCCGGCCGAACGTCCAGCGGCCTAGAATCGGCGCACCATTTTCCGGAGCGAGTCCATGAGCGAGATCCTGATCGGCAAGGGCGACGAGGAAGTCTTCCTGCTGCCCAAGTACGCCAACCGCCACGGCATGGTCGCCGGCGCCACCGGCACCGGAAAATCCGTCTCGCTGATGCTGCTCGCCGAAGGCTTCTCCAAGCTCGGCGTGCCGGTGTTCCTGGCCGACGTCAAGGGCGATCTCGCCGGCCTGTCGCAGGCCGGCGCGATGAACGACAAGCTCAAGGCACGCATCGACAAGCTCGGCCTGGACTGGAAGCCGAACGCGAACCCGGTGGTGTTCTGGGACATCTACGGCAAGTCCGGCCATCCGGTGCGCACGACCGTGTCGGAGATGGGCCCGACCCTGCTGGCGCGCCTGCTCGAACTCAACGACACGCAGTCGGGCGTGCTGGAGATCGTGTTCAAGGCGGCCGACGACGAGGGACTGCTGCTGCTCGACCTCAAGGACCTGCGCGCGATCCTGACCTACGCCACCGAGAACGCGAAGGACATCTCCAAGCAGTACGGCCTGATCTCGCCGACGTCGGTGGCGGCGATCCAGCGCGCCCTGCTCTCGCTCGAGCAGGCCGGCGGCGATGCGTTCTTCGGCGAGCCGGCGCTGGAACTGGCCGACTTCATGCGCCAGGACATGTCCGGCCGCGGCGTGGTCAACATCCTCGCCGCCGACCAGCTGATCCTCAAGCCGAAGCTGTACACGACCTTCCTGCTGTGGATGCTGTCGGAGCTGTTCGAGACCCTGCCCGAGGTCGGCGACCTCGACCAGCCCAAGCTGGTGTTCTTCTTCGACGAGGCGCACCTGCTGTTCGACGACGCGCCGCCGGCGCTGCGCCAGCGCGTCGAGCAGGTCGTGCGCCTGATCCGCTCCAAGGGCGTGGGCGTCTACTTCTGCTCGCAGAATCCGGACGACCTGCCCGACGTGATCCTCGGCCAGATGGGCAACCGCATCCAACACGCGCTGCGCGCGTTCACGCCGCGCGACCAGAAGGCGGTCAAGGCGGCGGCGGAAACCTTCGCGCCGAATCCGAAGATCAAGGTCGCCGAGGTGATCTCGCAGCTGGGCGTCGGCGAGGCGCTGGTGTCGACCCTGCAGGAAGGCGGCGTGCCGCTGCCGGTCGAACGCGTGCTGATCGCCTCGCCGGGCTGCCGCATCGGCACCGTCACCGACGCCGAGCGCAGCGCGGTGCGTTCGCGCTCGCCGATCGGCGGCAAGTACGACACGCCGGTCGATCGCGAGTCCGCGTTCGAGAAGCTCGCCGCGCGCGCACAGGCCGCGCCCGCCGACGACGACGGCGCCGCGAAGACCAAGGGCGGCGCCGCGACGGCCGAAGCCGAGGCCGGCTGGATGGGCGCGGCCAAGGACATGCTGTTCGGCACCAAGCGGCGCCAGGGCATGGTCGAGACGATGGCCAAGTCGGTCGTGCGCAACGCCGGCGGCCAGCTCGGCCGCGCCCTGCTGCGCGGCGTGCTCGGCTCGCTCTCCAAGCGCTGATCCAACCGACCGCGCCGCCGCGGCGGCGCCAATCCCGTCCCTCCGCAAGAAAGACCCGATGAGCCACACGCCGATCGTTCCGTTCTGGAACCGCCTGCGCGAGATCTCGCTGTACCCGCTGCACGCCGACGCGATGCTGACCATCTGCGTGCTCGCGCTGTGCCATCTGGTGGCGTACCTGCCGCTCGGCCGCTTCCTCGACCTGCTGGTCTGGGTCGCGATGTACAAGTACGCCTTCGAATGCCTGCGCGCGTCGGCGAACGGACGGCTGACGCCGCCGGAAGGCAGCATCGGCGTGGAGGACAGCACCGGCTGGAGCCAGATCTGGCTGCAGTTCCTGTTCATCGTCGCCGCGATCGCCGGCTTCGTGCTGCTCGGCCCCGGCGGCGGCTTCGCCGTGCTCCTGCTGCTCGGCCTGTGCTGGCCGGCGGCGGTGATGTCGCTGGCGATGGACCAGAACCTGCTGCACGCGCTCAATCCCGCCACCTGGCTGGCGATCCTCGGGCGGCTGGGCTGGCCCTACGTCGCCGTCGTGCTGCTGTACTTCGTGTTCTTCGCCAGCCAGCTCTACGCGCAGGCGTTCGCGATGCAGGTGCTTCCCGGCTTCCTCGCGATCGTGCTGGTCGGCGCGATCTCGCATTACGTGATCGTCGCGACGTTCCACCTGATGGGCTATCTGATCTACCAGTACCACGAGGAGGTCGGCTACGAGCCCGAACAGGCGCCCGCGCCGCTGCGCCGTGCCACGGCCGATCCCGACCAGGAAACGCTGGACGAGGCGGCCCGGCTGGTGCGCGACGGCGACCCGGACGGCGCGCGCGAATGCGTCGCGCAGCAGCTGCGCTCGCGCGGCGGCACCGAGGCGCTGCACGCGCAGTACCGCAAGCTGCTCGCGCTCGGCGGGCAGCGCGAAGAACAACTGCGCCACGGCCGCGAATGGATCACGCTGCTGCTGTCACAGGACAAGGACCGGCGCGCCGTCGACGTGGCGCGCGAGTGCCTCGATCTCGACCCGGCGTTCCAGCCGTCCTCGCCCGACGAGATCGCGCGCATCGCGCAGAAGGCCGTCGATGCCGGCAACACGCAGGTCGCGCTGAAGCTGCTGTCGGGGTTCGGCAAGCGCTATCCCAAGCACCGCGACATCCCGCAGAACTACCTGCTGGCGGCCAAGCTGCTGGCCGAACGCATGGGCCGCGACGCCGAGGCGCGCACCTTGCTCGATCAGCTCGCCAAGGCGTATCCGCAGCATCCGCTCGCCGCCGACATCGCGGCGTACCGCGATTTCCTCGCCAAACTCGCTCCGGCGCCCGCGCCGGCACCGAGCCGCTGAGTCGCTACGCGAAATCCGCCAGCAGCAGGCGCGCCTTGCCGCCTTCCTCGCTCGCCGGCCAGGCGGCGAAGAGCTTCTCCAGCAACGCGCGCGCGGGCGCGGATTCGCCGCGCTCGCGCAGGTCGCGCGCCACGCCCAGGCAGGCCGCACGCAGCCCCGGCGTGGCCGGCGCGCGACCGATCCATTCCGCCAGATGCGCGGCCGCCTCCGCGCCGGCACCGACCGCCGGCCAGCGCCGCAGCAGCGCGATCGCCTGCATCGGACTGAGCGGCGACGGCTTCGCGCCGGCCTTGAGGCAGTCCTCGTAGACTGCCTTCTGCTCGCGCACCTCGGCGCCATCGCGCGGTGCCAGCGACAGCACCGCGCGCGCCGCCTCGGACAGCCGCGGCATGCCCGGCTCCGTGCGCGCGCAGCGGTACAGCGCGGCGCGCACCTGGAAATCGTCCGGCTGCGCTTCGAGCAGGGGTTCGAGCAGGGCCCGCGCCGCCGGAATGCGCAGATGCCCCAGATGCTCGCGCGCCTGGGCGAGCGCGACCTCGCGCTGCGCACGCGCGTCGGCGACGACGTCCTCGTCGAGAAAATCGCGCCGTTCCCAGTGCAGCGCGCGCACGCCGAGTGCGAGCAGCGCGCCGACGACGATGCCGCCCGCGTGCGCGTCGAAGCCGACGTGCGCGCCCTCGTTCCAGAACAGGTTGAGCAGTTCCCAGCCGAGCCAGATCGGCAGCAGCACCAGCGCCGGCGCCTTCACGTAGTCGAACGCGACGAAGAACCACCAGAAGAAGCGCACCTTGCGTGTCCCCCACAGCACGCAGTAGGCGCCCATCAGCGCCGCGATCGCGCCCGAGGCGCCGAGCGCGGCGCCGGTCTCGCCCCAGCGCCAGGCCAGGCTCAATGCCGCGCTGCCCAGGCCGCCGAGCAGGTACAGCGCGAGGAACGCGCCGTGGCCGAGCGCGCCTTCGACGAGCAGGCCGAGCACGGCGAGGAACAGCATGTTGCCGATCAGGTGCCCGGCGCCGCCATGCAGGAACATCGCGCCGAACATGCGGCGCGGGTCGAATTCGGAGAAGCGGATCATCCAGCGCTCGGTGAACGCCGCGTCCCAGCGGCGATCGAACTCGGCGCGGCGTTCGCGCCACGCCTCGCGCTGCTGTGCATCGGGCGCGATCAGTCCGCCCGTGCGCAGCTCGGCGAGGAAGGCGGCGTCGGATTGCAGCACCTGCGTCGCCAAGCCCGCGTCGACATCGGCGAAGCGCTCGAACAGCGCCTGCCGCCGCCCGTCGTCGCCGTGCGCCTCGAGCCACTGGCGATACGCCGGAAATTCCCACTGCGCCAGATCCTGCTGCGCGTAGTAGTCGAGCGCATCCGCACGCACGCGCGCGTCGCCCGACTGCAGGAAGGCGAACACGAACACGTTGGCCAGGATCAGCGCCAGAGTGACCCAGGGCATGTTGGCCCAGGTCGGCGCGCGATGCAGCGGTACGATCAGCAAGCCGTCCCTCCCCTACCCCTGCGCGATTCTAGCTCGCGCCGCGGCGTTGACGCGCTGCGCATGCGCCGATAGCTTTCCCGGTCCTTCCGCTGCCACGCATCCGCCGATGAGCCGCTGGCGCCCACCCGCCGCCGCATCCACCGCCATGATCACGCCGGAAGGCCATGCGCGCCTGAAGGCGGAACTCGACGAGCTGTGGCGCGTGCGCCGTCCGGAAGTCGTGCGCGCGCTCGCCGCCGCGGCGGCCGAAGGCGACCGCTCGGAGAACGCCGAGTACACCTATCGCAAGAAGCAGCTCGGCGAGATCGATCGCCGCGTACGCTACCTCGGCAAGCGGCTGGAAAACCTGCGCGTGGTCGACAGCGTGCCGAGCGACCCGCATGCGATCTACTTCGGTGCCTGGTTCCGCGTCGAGGGCGAGGACGGCGGCGAGCACGAGTACCGCATCGTCGGCCCCGACGAAACCGATGCCGCGCGCGGCTGGATCAGCATCGACTCGCCGCTCGCGCGCGCCGCGCTCAAGCGCCGCGCCGACGACGAATTCGAAGCCGCGCTGCCGGGTGGCGTCGCGCGCTTCGTCGTGATCGAGGTGCGCTATCGCGAGCCCTGATCCGGCGCGCTGGCGATGCGCAAAAAAAAAGCCGCGCGATGCGCGGCTTTTTTTCGTGATGCCGGGTCCGGTTACTGCTGGACCGGCAGGTAGACCTTGAACGACTCCTCGCCGGCCGGCGCGTCCGGCGCCGAGATGTTCTCGTCCCAGAAGCGGGTGAGGCCGGACTCGGCGTAGCGGTAGCCGTGCGTCTCGGCATAGGCCTTGAGATTCAAGCGATACAGCGGCAGCGAGGCCGGGCTGCCGGTGTACTCGCTCACCAGCGCCTTGCCCTGGTACCACTGCGCCGCGCGCACGTTGCCGCCGACCACGAGCAGGCCGTGCTCGTCGCGATCGCCCGGATTCAGCACCGGGGCTTCGCCGCCCTCGTCGCTCTCGGTGTCGCTCGGCTTCGGCGCCGGGGCGTCGATGGTGAAGTCCTTCTTGTCGAGCGTGAAGGTGGCCTTGTCGACCGGGATGGCGATGCTGAAGGCGTAGTCTTCGTCGCCCCAGTTCGTGGTGATCGTCATCACCGGGCCGGCCGCGGTCAGCTCGGCCTTCTTCATGATCGCCTCGATCTCGGCCACCGCCGTGTCGGTCGCCTCGGCGACGTCGTCGAGCGAGCGCTTGGCCTTGGTGGCGACCATCAGCACCGGCCGGGACGCGACGTCGGCGAGCTCGATCGGCTGGTCTTTGTAATCGGTGTTCGGGAAGCCGGCCAGCATCGCGGCGACGTTGTTGAGGTCGGACTGGATGGTCTGCGCCGGATCGCCGTAGATGTACAGGCCCGCGTAGCGCGCCATCAGGTCCCAACCGTAGTCGGCGTCGAACGCCCAGTGCACCTTGAGCGTCTTGCCGTTGGCCGAAGGCTCCAGCTCGATCGTGAATCGCTTGTTCTGGCCGGTCCAGTGGTTGTCGACCGCCATCTCGATCTTGCTGTCCTGATCGCTCTTGGTGATCTCGTAGGCGCCGTTGCCCACGCGCGCGTTCGAGCTGGTCCAGGCGACCTTGGCGCCCTGGCCGAAGTCGTTGCCTTCGAGCTTGAACTGCGTCTGCGGGTCGAGGCCGCGGAAGGCCGACCACTGCGGGAAACGCCGGAACGTGTTCAGCGTGTCGTAGACCTGGCGCACCGGGCTGGAGACTTCGACCACGCGCGTGACGTGACCGTGGCTCGGCAGCAGCACGCCGATCAACACCGCCAGTACCAACACGATTACCAGCGAAACCAGTACTTCGAAGATACGAATCATCCCAGCCATCTCCAGGGCGTCAGCCGATACAGGCATCGGCGCGTGGCAAGAACGCGGCGGCTTTCACCCTGCGTCCCCTGCATGCCAGCACCGGCGTAGCCTGCGCAGGCGCAGGCCAAGAAATGGATGGTAACGGAGTCCGGGCCGGAAACGCTACGTCCGTCCCGGCAGACGCGCAAAACCCGCATCACGCCTGGCCGGGCGGCCCGCCTCGGCGCTCCGGGGGCGAGCGTGCTGGGGACCCGGATGCGCGTGCGGCGCCGCGGCACGCCGGCGCGCGCCACGCGGATCGCGCTAGACGATGCCGAGCTCGAACGCCTTCAGCACCGCCCGCGTGCGGTCGCGCACGCCGAGCTTGGACAGCACGTTGGAGACGTGATTCTTGACCGTGCCCTCGGCGACGCCGAGCGAATTGGCGATTTCCTTGTTGCTGTAGCCGCCGGCCATCAGCCGCAGGATCTCGGTCTCCCGCTCGGTCAGCGGATCGGGCCGGTCGAGGCTGACGAAGTCGTTGTGCATGCGCTCCAGGCCGGACAGCAGGCGCTGGGTCACCACCGGCGCGACCAGCGAGCCGCCGCCGGCGACGGTCTTGACCGCATCGACGAGCTGGTCGAGCGAGACGTCCTTGAGCAGGTAGCCGCGCGCGCCGGCCTTCAGCCCGGCCAGCACCAGCTGGTCGTCGTCGAAGGTGGTCAGGATGATCGTCGGCGGCAGGCGGTTGGCGCCGGCCAGCGCGTTCAGCACGTCCAGTCCGGACATGCCGGGCATGCGCATGTCGAGCAGGACCACGTCGGGCTTCACGCGCGGAATCGTCTCGACCGCCTGCGTGCCGTCGCCGGCTTCGGCCACCACGCGGATCGAGTCGGACAGCTCCAGCAGCGAACGGATGCCCTGCCGCACCAGCGTCTGGTCGTCGACGAGGCAGACCTTGATGATTTCTTCCTTGCTCATGCCCTGCCCTCGAGTCTGATTCGCAAAACCGGGCACCCTGCCACGGTGTGCAAGAAAACGGTCGCGGCAAGGCCGCGCCACCCTCAGGCCGCTCGATGCGGCCCTCGATCCTCCTCGAACACCGGAGTGCTCGAGGTGACGGCACATCCCTGGTGCCGGAGCGGCTTTCTCAGACCGCTCTCTCCAATGGCAGCGAGGCGTCGAGCGCGAAACCCTGCCCCTTGCCGGTGGCGATGTCCAGACGGCCGCCGAACTGCGCCAGACGCTCGCGCATGCCGGTGAGGCCGTTCCCCTGCTTGAACTGGATCGCGCCGTGGCCGTCGTCGCGCGCGTGGATCATCATCTCGCGTCCGGCGCTGCGTTCGAAGCGCAGCCACAGGTTGCGCGCACCGGCGTGGCGCACGGTGTTGGTGATGATCTCCTGCGCGCAGCGCAGCAGTACCTGCGCGCGCTTGGGATCGTCGACGCCGAAGCGTGGCGGCAGCTCCAGGTGGATGTCCAGCCCCGGCACGCCTTCGGTCAGGTTCTTCAGCGCCTGGGTCAGGTCGATGTTGTCGTCCTCGCGCAGCTGGCTGACCACCTCGCGCACGTCGCCGAGCAGCAGCTTGGCCACCGACTGCGCCTGGCGCACGTGCTCCTGCGCCTGCCCCTGCACCAGGTGGGTGGCCACTTCGAGATTGAGGCTGAGCGCGGTCAGGTGGTGACCGACCAGGTCGTGCAGCTCGCGCGAGATGCGCATGCGCTCGGCCAGGCGGCTCGACTCGGCCAGCAGGGTGCGCGTGGCGCGCAGTTCCGAGTTCAGGCGGCGCTGCTCCTCGCGCGCCTCGACCTGGCGCTTGGTCACGAACGAGGTCACGAAGGCGAGCACGATGAAACCGAGGTACAGGCTGGACTGCAGGAACGCGTCGCTGAGGCTGAACACCGGCTCGCGGATGCTGGCGAACACCGGCACCAGCGAGAAGTTCTGCAGCACCATCCAGGCCACGGCGACGCGCAGCGGCAGCAGCCACGGCAGGGCGACCGCGATCACCCCGAGCAGCAGCGCGCCGATGCCGCCCTGGCTGAACCAGCCGATCGCCACCACCGTCGCGTTCAGCACCAGCAGCAGCACGATCTGCATCGCCCGCCGCAGCGGCGTGCGCCGCTGGTCGCCGAGGTCGCTGGTGAGGTACCAGTAGACGATGCCGAAGACGACGTAGCAGCCCAGCCACAGGTGCACGTACGAGGTCGGCAGCTGCTTCTGCGCCAGGTCCTCCACCAGCGTCTGGTAGCGCAGGAACGGCGTTCCGACGCTGGCGTACTGGAACAGGCCGGCGTAGCGCAGCAGCTGGATGTGGTTGAAGTTCGGCCACGGCATGGCGCCATCATAGGCGCGCGCCGTGGCGGCGTAACCTGTCCGGAAGTCACGCGCGCCGGCACCCGCCGCCGCTGGCCGTCGCGCGGCGGCGGCCGGCCCGGGCGGTCTTTCACCCCGCTGCCCTCATCCGGCGCCACGCGCCACCTTCTCCCGTCTCGGGAGAAGGGAAAGCCCGTCCATTCCGGCGCGCTAACGCTTCGCTAACTTCGCCGCCCGCACCGCGCCATGACCCCGCCGCGGACGCATGCGATAATTGCCCGCACGCGGACCCGCGTCGACGCGCTCACGCAGCGTCGCGCGGGGCACTATTTCGATGGAGCAACACAATGTCCTTGAGCATCCGCGACGTGTCGCCGCACGAGCTGGATTCGGTGCTGGCGCTCAACAACGCCGCCGGCTCCACCATCCTGCCGCTGGACGCCGCAGGCCTGCACACGCTGTACGAGCAGTCGAGCTATTTCCGCCTGGCCGAAGTCGACGGCCACGCCGCCGGCTTTCTGTCGGCGATGCGCGAAGATGCCGACTACGCCAGCCCGAACTACCTGTGGTTCCGCGAGCGCTACCCGCAGTTCGCCTACATCGACCGCATCGTCATCGCCAAGCCGTACCGCGGCCTCGGCCTCGGCCGCGTGTTCTACGCCGACGTGACCAGCTACGCCGAGACGCGGGTGCCGCTGCTCGCCTGCGAGGTGTTCCTGGAGCCGCGCGACGACGTGTCGGTGCTGTTCCACGGCACCTGGGGCTTCCAGGAAGTCGGCCAGCAGACGATGCCGAGCAACGGCCGCCGCGTCTCGCTGCTGGCCAAGACGCTGTGCAGCTATCCGTTCGTGCGCGACACCTACCTCGCCGGTCCCGGCCTGCCGGACCTGCCGTGGCTGGCCGAGCGCGGCCGCGTGGCGCCCGGCCGCCCGCCCGTCCGCGCCGCCGGCGGCGCCTGAGCGGGGGCGTGGACGGACAATGACGTCAGCCTCCATCGGCGCGCTCGAACCGGTCGCCGAGATCAAGTTCGGCCAGGTCGGCCTCGCCAATCTCAAGCTCAAGCGGCTCGATCCGGAAGGGCTCGCCGCCGAACTGCGCGAAAAGGTCGCCAGCGCGGAGAAACTGTTCCTGCGCACGCCGGTGGTACTCGACCTGAGCCATCTGTCCGCGCTGCCGGACGTGGAAACCGTGCGCGACCTGTTCGAACGCATCCGCGCATCGGGCATGCTGCCGGTCGGCCTGTCCTACGGCACCAGCGAGAACGAGGCGCTTTCGCAGGCGCTCGGCGTGCCGGTGTTCGCGAAATTCCGCGCCGCCTACGAGCGCGACTCCGAGGCCGCTCCGGTGTCGCGCGAGACGCCGCGCCCGCCCTCGCGCGCGCCCGCTGCCGCGCCGACTCCGGTCGAACGCGCCACACCACCGCCGCCCAGCGCCAGCGCGCCGACCAGCGGCCTACTGCACGACCAGCCGGTGCGTTCCGGCCAGCAGGTCTACGCGCGCGGCCGCGACCTGATCCTCAATGCGCTGGTCGGCAACGGCGCCGAGGTCATCGCCGACGGCTCGATCCACGTCTACGGCGCCTTGCGCGGCCGCGCGCTGGCCGGCGCGCAGGGCGACGAGCGCGCGCGCATCTATTGCCAGGAATTCCACGCCGAGCTGGTTTCGATCGCCGGCCATTACCGCGTCTTCGAGGACATTCCGGCGGACCTGCGCGGCAAGCCGGTCCAGGTATGGCTCGACGGCGACAAGCTGCTTTTGAAAAAAATGTGAGGGGAGATTCGCCATTGGAGGTTCGGAAGGGGCAAATGACGGATAATCCGCAGTCGAATACGATTTTCGACGTTTCTGCACGATTCCGAATTTCCGGTCCGAAATCCCGTCCTTCAGGAGAACCCCATTGACTGAAATCATCGTCGTCACGTCCGGCAAAGGCGGCGTCGGCAAGACCACCACCAGCGCCTCGCTCGCGGTCGGCCTCGCCAAGCGCAACAAGAAGGTCGCGGTCATCGACTTCGACGTCGGCCTGCGCAATCTCGACCTCATCATGGGTTGCGAACGCCGCGTGGTCTACGACTTCGTCAACGTGATCCAGGGCGAATGCACGCTCAAGCAGGCGCTGATCAAGGACAAGCGCATCGAGACCTTGTACGTGCTGGCGGCCTCGCAGACGCGCGACAAGGATGCACTGAACAAGGAAGGCGTCGAGCGCGTGCTCAACGAGCTGACCGAAGATGGTTTCGATTACGTCATCTGCGATTCGCCGGCCGGCATCGAGAAAGGCGCCTCGCTGGCGATGTATTTCGCCGACCGCGCGATCGTCGTGGTCAATCCGGAAGTGTCGAGCGTGCGCGATTCCGACCGCATCCTCGGCCTGCTGTCGAGCAAGACGCGCCGCGCCGAACTGGGCAACGGTCCGGTCGAGCAGCATCTGCTGCTGACGCGCTACAACCCCGACCGCGTCGCCGGCGGCGACATGATGGGCGTCAACGACGTCAAGGAAATCCTCGGCATCGAAGTGCTCGGCGTGATCCCGGAGTCGTCCGGCGTGCTGACCGCCTCGAACGCCGGCGTGCCGGTCATCCTCGACGAGGAATCCGCCGCCGGACAGGCCTACGCCGACGCCGTCGCGCGACTGAGCGGCGAGACGCGCCCGATGCGCTTCGTCGACGCGCAGAAGAAGGGTTTCCTCGCACGCATCTTCGGGAGCTGAACATGGGACTGTTCGATTTCCTGCGCGCCCGCCAGAAGAACACCGCCTCCGTCGCCAAGGAGCGCCTGCGCATCATCGTCGCGCAGGAGCGCGCGCAGAGCGGCGACCGCCCGGACTACCTGCCGCTGCTGCGCCGCGAACTGCTCGAAGTGATCCGCAAGTACGTCAACATCGATCCGGACGCGATCGAGATCCACGTGCAGCGCGACGGCGACCAGGAAGTGCTGGAGCTGTCGGTCGCGCTGCCGGAACAGCAGCAGGCCGAAGCGCCAGCCGCGGCCGCCGACGGAACCTGATGGGCGACGACGAGGCCGGCGTGCTCACGCTGGCCGATCTCGACATCGCCGTCGTGTCCGGGCTGCTCGCGCGTCGTGCACTGACGCTCGCGCAAGTCGAACCCGGCGCGCCGATCCCCGGCAGCTACTGGGGCGAACCCGAAGCCGGCGTGATCGCCCACACGGTGTATGCGCGCGACGACACGCCGGTGCACTCGCTGCTGCACGAGGCCTGCCATCTGATCGTCGCCCCGGCCGAACGCCGTGCGCATATCCACACCGACGCGTCCGATTCGCAGGCCGAGGAGGACGCGACCTGCTACCTGCAGGTCCTGCTCGCCGACGAACTGCCGGACGTCGGGCGCGAGCGGCTGATGCGCGACATGGACGCGTGGGGATACAGCTTCCGCCTCGGTTCCACGCGCGCCTGGTTCGAGCACGACGCCGAGGACGCCCGCCTGTGGCTGGCGCAGCGCGGCCTGCTGCCGGGAACAGGCTCCCCGCGACCCGGCGATGCCTAGATTACGGATGTCGCGGCCGGAAGGCCGGTTCGGTCGACTCGGACACGTGCCGTTCGGCATGGACTTCGTAGACTCGAAGACCTTCCGCAGGCGCGCCGGCGCCGATCGGGGCCGACGAACCACGCAATGACCCGCGACGAACCGCTTCCGCTCGACGCTTCCCTGCCACCGCCGCCGGCGCTCGCGACGGGCGCGCTGTTCCTGGACCTCGACGGCACCCTGCTGGATTTCGCCGAACGCCCCGACGCGGTGGTCGTCGAAGCGGGACTGCGCACCGCGCTGCAGCGTCTGCACGACGCGCGCGACGGCGCCCTCGCGCTGCTCAGCGGGCGTCCGCTGCAGCAGATCGACGCGCTGCTCGCCCTGCCGCATGCCGCGGCGGCCGGGCTGCACGGCGCGCAGCTGCGCCGGCCGGACGGCCACGTCAGCGTGCTGCGCCCCGATCCGGCGCATCTGGAACGGCTGCGTGCGCACGCCCGCGCACTGGTGGCCGGACTGCCCGGCGTGCTGCTCGAGGACAAGGGCGCCGCGCTCGCCCTGCACTACCGCAACGTGCCCGACGCCGAAACGGCCGTGCGCCGCGCCGCCGACGACCTGCTGCAGGTGGCCGGCGCCGGCTTCGCGCTGCAGCCGGGCAACCGCGTCGTCGAGATCAAGCCGGCCGGCGTCGACAAGGGAACCGCGCTGCTCGCGCTGATGCAGGCGCCGCCGTTCGCCGGCCGCGTGCCGTGGATGCTCGGCGACGACTTCACCGACGAGCACGCGTTCGAGCAGGCCAACCGCCTCGGCGGCATCAGCGTGATCGTCGGCGCGCGCCGCCCGACCCGCGCGCGCCACGCGCTGGCCGACCCCGCCGCCGTGCGCCGCTGGCTCGCAGCGCTGGCCGCTTCCACGCCTCCGGAGAACCGATGAACGAATCCCAGTCCACTCTCGACCTCGGCGTCGTCGGCAACGGCAGCATCGGTGCGCTGATCGACGCGCGCGGCCGCATCGTCTGGTGCTGCCTGCCGTCGTTCGACGGCGATCCCGCGTTCTGCTCGCTCCTGTCGCCGACGGCCGGCGACCTCGGCTACTTCGATCTCGTGCTCGACGGCGAGACGACCCGCTCGCAGCGCTATCTCGACAACACGCCGGTGCTGGTCACGCGCCTGGAAGCGGCCGACGGCAGCGCGGTGGAGATCGTCGACTTCGCGCCGCGCTACAAGCTCAACGGCCGCATCTTCCATCCGATGAGCCTGCTGCGCACGATCCGCCCGCTGGCCGGCGCGCCGCGCATCACGCTGCGTCTGCGGCCGCTGGCGAACTACGGCGAGCGCCGCCCCGAGCGCACCTTCGGCTCGAATCATCTGCGCTTCCTGCTCGACGGCGTGGTGCTGCGCGCGACCACCGACGCGCCGCTGCCGATGCTGCGCGACGAGCTGCCGTTCCTGCTCGACCGCGAACTGTCGATCGTGCTCGGCCCCGACGAGACGCTGGCGCAGGCGCCGGCCGTGCACGTGCGCGAGGCGCTCGACTCGACCGTCGACTACTGGCGCGAATGGGTGCGCTATCTGTCGATACCGGCGGAATGGCAGGACGCGGTGATCCGCGCCGCGATCACGCTCAAGCTCAGCCAGTACGAGGGCACCGGCGCGATCGTCGCGGCGCTGACCACCTCGATACCGGAGGCGCCGCACACCGTGCGCAACTGGGACTACCGCTACTGCTGGCTGCGCGACGCGGCCTTCGTCGTGCGCGCGCTGAACCGCCTCGGCGCGACGCGCAGCATGGAGGAGTACCTGCGCTACCTGGCCAATCTCGCCGCCTCGGCCGACGGCGATCTGGCGCCGGTGTACGGCATCCATTTCGAGCGCGAGCTGATCGAGCGTGAAGCCGGGCACCTGCGCGGCTATCGCGGCATGGGTCCGGTGCGCATCGGCAACGACGCCTGGCGCCAGAGCCAGCACGACGTCTACGGCAGCGTGGTGCTGGCGGCGACGCAGCTGTTCTTCGACCATCGCCTCAACGTGCGCGGCGACGCCGCCGCGTTCGCGCGGCTCGAACACGCCGGCGAAGCCGCCTTCCGCCTGCACGACCAGCCCGACGCCGGACTGTGGGAATTCCGCGGCCGCAGCGACGTGCACACCTATTCGAGCGTGATGTCGTGGGCGGCCTGCGACCGCCTCGGCCGCATCGCTTCGCACCTGGGCCTGGAGGAACGCGCGGCGTTCTGGTCCGACCGCGCCGAACGCGTACGCACGCTGATCTTCGAGCGCGCGGTGCATCCGCAGCACGGCCATTTCGTCGACGCATTCGGCAGCGAACGTCTCGACGCGAGCCTGCTGCTGCTCGCCGACCTGGGCTTCGTCACGCCGCACGATCCGCGCTTCGTCGCCACCGTCGAGGCCGTCGGCCGCGTGCTGCGCCAGGGCGACTACCTGTTCCGCTACATCGTGCCGGACGATTTCGGTGCGCCGGAGACGAGCTTCACCATCTGCAGCTTCTGGTACGTCGACGCGCTCGCCGCCATCGGCCGGGTCGACGAGGCCCGCGTCCTGTTCGAGCAGTTGCTGGCGCGGCGCAATCCGCTCGGACTGCTGTCGGAGGACGTGCATCCGGGCAGCGGCGAGCTGTGGGGCAATTTCCCGCAGACCTATTCGCTGGTCGGCCTGATCAACGCGGCCGCACGGCTGTCGCGCAGCTGGGAGAGCGTGCTGTGAGGACCTCATGAGCCGGCTGATCGTCGTTTCCAACCGCGTCGCGCTGCCGAAGGAGGCACGCGCCGGTGGGCTCGCCTCGGCCATGCAGGCCGCGCTGGCCGAACGCGGCGGGCTCTGGTTCGGCTGGAGCGGACGCCTCGTCGAGGAAGGCGAACGCACGCTCGACCGGCGCAGCGAAGGCCGCGTCGACTATGCCCTGCTCGACCTGACCCGCGCCGAATACCAGGAGTACTACCTCGGCTTCGCCAACCGCACGCTGTGGCCGCTGCTGCACTTCCGCCAGGCGCTGCTCGATTTCAGCCGCAAGGACTTCGCCGGCTACCTGCGCGTCAACCGCCTGTTCGCCGAGCACATCGCAGGCCTGCTGCGGCCGGGCGACCGCATCTGGGTGCACGACTACCACCTGATCCCGCTCGGCGCCGAGCTGCGCCGGCTCGGCGTCGAGGCGAGCCTGGGTTTCTTCCTGCACGTGCCGCTGCCGCCGCGCGACCTGCTGGCCGCCCTGCCGCACCACGAGCTGGTGTTCAGCGCGCTCGCTGCCTACGACCTCGTCGGCCTGCAGACGCCGACCGACCTGAACGCCCTGCTCGGCTATTTCCGCGACGAATGCGCGGCCGTGGCCGACGAGGGCGGGAACGTGCGCCTGCCCGACGGCAGGCGTTTCCGCGCCGGCGTGTTCCCGATCGGCATCGACACCGAACGCGTCGCGCGCCAGGCCGAACGCGCGGTCGGCAGCGCGGCGAACAAGCGGCTGGTCACCAGCCTGGAGCACCGCCGGCTGGCGATCGGCGTCGACCGGCTGGACTATTCCAAGGGCCTGCCGCAGCGCTTCGAGGCGTTCGGGCGCTTCCTCTCGCAGCATCCGGAATGGCGCTCGAAGCTGTCGCTGCTGCAGATCGCGCCGCCCTCGCGCGAGGACGTGCCGGAATACCGCGAGCTGCGTTCGCGGCTGGAGCGCCTCGCCGGCGCGACCAACGGCCGCTACGCCGAGCCGGACTGGGTGCCGATCCGCTACGTCAACCGCAGCTTCCAGCAGGAAACCCTGACCGGCTTCTACCGCAGCGCGCACGTCGGCCTGGTCACGCCGCTGCGCGACGGCATGAACCTGGTGGCGAAGGAATTCGTCGCCGCGCAGGCCGCCGAAGACCCCGGCGTGCTGGTGCTGTCGAACCTGGCCGGCTCCGCGCGCGAGCTGCCGCAGGCGATCATCATCAATCCGCTCGATCCGGACGACATCGTCGAAAGCCTGGAGACCGCGCTGGCGATGCCGCTGGCCGAGCGCCGCGAGCGCTGGTCGGCGATGTTCGAGCACCTGCGCCGGCACGACATCACGGCGTGGCGCAATGCGTTCCTGAGCGCACTGGACGAAGCGTGAAGGCGTTCGCGGAAAACGGCCGTGCCGACCGGCGCGCGGACCGCAACTGCCGCGATCGACTACCCTAGGCGCCATGTCGACCGCAGCCGCCCGCGACGTACCCGCGACCTCGCCTGCCGCGTGGATGGAAATCCTGCGCCTGACCGGCCGCCTGCTCGCCGAGCACTGGCCGGCGCTGCTGTTCTGGTTCTTCCTGCAGCGCGTGCTCTACGGCCTGCTGCTGGACGCGGCGATCGCGCTGGTCGCCACCTCCCTGCTGCTGGCCTACGCCGTGATTGCCCTGCTGGTGGTCAGCCAGCTGGCGACGGTGATCGCGATGTTCCTGTGCCTGCGCCCCAGCCTGCCGATGCTGTCGCGGCGCGACGTGCCGCAGCAGATCGGCCTCGGCGGCGGACATCAGGCCTGGACGCGCGCGCTGGCCGTCGCGCTGCTGCCGTTCTTCGCCTACTACACGACCTGGGGCCTGCTCGACGGCCTGCGCCGGGATTTCCAGATCTCCTTCGTGCAGAACTACGCGTTCACCGACACGCTCAAGACCTCGGCGCCGAAGGACGTGCTGCACCAGCCCTATCTCTGGCTCGCCCTGATCGTCGCCTGGGCCGTGCGCGCGTTCGCGCAGCGGCGCGCCAAGCAGCAGGACGGCCGCATCGGCTGGTCGCTGCTGGCCACCGCCTGCGAGGCGTACTGGGTCTTCGTCGGCGCGCGCGCGATCGCGCAGGCAATCGGCATCGGCAAGGACTGGTGGCAGGAACGCGCGGTCTACCAGGCGCTGACCCGCTGGTGGGACGACCCGCGCGCACTGTTCCATCTGCTGGCGCCGATCAAGCAGGCGCTGGCACCGGCGTGGGACCTCGCCACGACCGCCTTCGGCGGCGTCGTGACGCCGATGGTGTGGCTGGCGATCACCGCGATCATCTACGGCATGGACATGCGCCGCAAGCAGAAGCTCGACGCCGCCGACGCGCACCTGTCGCGGCTCGGCGCGCGCTACAGCGCGCTGCCGCTGCTGGTGCGCAAGATGGCCGGCAAGGCCAGCGAAGGCTGGACCAGCAAGGGCGTGCCGATCACCAACAGCCTGCGCCTGGTGCTGCGCGCCGGACTGCCTGCCGTCGTCGTGCTGTGCGTGTGCTACCAGCTGCTCGACTGGATCGATTCGCACTCGCTGCGCGCGGTGGTCGCGCTGGTCGGTCCGCGCGACGACCTGTGGTGGAACACGGTCGGCCAGCCGCTGGCGGTGCTGATCGGCACGCCGAGCGCGGTGCAGCCGGCGCTGCTGACCGAGATCGTGCGCATCGCCCTGCTCGCGGCCGCCTGCGACTGCGCGATCGCGCGGCTGCAGTCGGCGCCGGCCGACGCGCCAGCGGCGACGGGCGGACCCGCAGCCGCCGCTACTGGGTGAAGCGCAGATAGGTTCCCGGCGCGTCCGGCTCGGACAGCGGAACGACGAAGATCTCCGGCCGCAGCTGGCGCGCGTCGAGGCCGCGCGGCACCACGAAGCTCTTCTCGAACTGCCACAGCTGGCCCGGCTGCGGCGCGATGCCCTTGAAGTCCGGCCCCGGGTCGTAGTTGCACAACGTGGGCAGCGTGCGCCGGCCGGCGGCGACGAAACCGGACTTCCACACGCGCTCGCGCGCGTCGCTCAATCGTGCGTCGCACAGTCCGAGGTTCTTCGGATCCACGCCCTCGTCGAGCACCAGCTCGAAGCGCGCGACCAGCGCCATCGCGTCCGGCTCGAGCTTGGGCACGTCGCGCTCGGTCAGATTCAGAAATCGCCAGCGCGCGCCGCGGTACTGCGCCTGCGCCCCCTGCGCGACCTCGATCGGCACGATCGGATTGCTGCGCGCATAGCGGCGCCAGGCGTCGCGGTACGGTGCGTACAGGGCCCACGCGCCGAGCAGCGCGGCGCCGACCAGATAGAAGCGCTGGCGTCGCCACCAGCTGGAGGATGCGTCGCTCGCGCTCATGGCCGCAGATCGACCTCCTCGGTGGCCATTGCGAGCAGGTCCGCCGCGGTCGCCTTGCCCAGGCCGAGGTCGATCTCCACGACGGCGTCGAGCATCGGCTGCCGCGCGCCGGAAAAGAACTCCAGATGAGCGCCCGGCAGCGCCTCGGGCGGCAGCTCGAAGAAGAACGTGCCGTTCTTCGGCAGGCCCGGGACCACTTCGCCCGAGGCCAGGTTCACCCCCGGAGCGCTCGGCCGCTTGTCGCTGGCGGACAGGTACTCCAGCCCGTCGCGCGTACGCAGGCGGGCGCGGACGAAGGTCGGCTCGTGCAGCGCCTCGAGCAGGACCGGCACCGCGACCCACACGCCGGGCGTCTTCAGCACCCGCGCCTCGTCCTCCTTGAGGAAGCCTCCCACCGTCTTGTAGCGGCGGGCCAGACTGAAGCCTTCGGCCGTGACCGCGAAATCGCGCGTGACGATTCGCTGCTTGAACTCGGCCGGCAGCGGCACGGGCGCCAGCTTGTCGGCGTAGCTGAGCAGGCTCTTGCGCATCGCCACGATCAGCACCAGCCCGAGCACGAGCCAGCACAGCTCGCGCCAGCCGATTCCGCGCAGGGTCCTCACGGCGCCGCTCCCGTGCGCCGGTCCTCGACCGGCAGCTTGAGCGTCATTCCCGGACCGTCCTGCATCCAGCCGCTTTCGTTGTTGACGTAGGCCTTCTCGACGAAGCGGCGCTGGTACAGGCCCCAGCGCGCCGGCTGCGGCAGCGACTGGTCCTTCGGGATCTTCCAGCACAGCAGCACGCGCATCGGCAGCCGCGGATGCAGGTAGTCGTGGAGGGTCAGGTCGTCGACGAGGTAGATCACGTCCGCCTTGCTGCCCTTGTAGTCCTCCGCGCCGGTCAGCCAGCGCAGGTCCTCGGGCAGGTAGTAGTTGCTGCTGGCCTTGGTCAGGTTCTCGACCACGGCCTCCAGCACGAGCACGTCCTTGCCGGAACGGTCGTCGAAGCCCTTCGGATCGCGCCGGTCCACCCAGGCGCGCAGCGGCTGCACCGCGAGCGCGCCGACCGTCACGCGCGCGCCGGGACCGGAGGCGCCGACGCGCTTGGGGGCGGAGCGGAAACCGCCGAGCAGCGCCGTCGCGATCACGGCGAGAATCACGACGACGGCGGCGATCCGCCACCGCGTGCTGTGCACCGCCTGCTTCAGGAAAGGATCGAGCGGCATGCTCCCGTCGGACCGGCCAATGACGGTGCGGACTTATAGCACACGCCCTCGCGGGCATCGAAGCGGCGCTTCGCGGATTCAGGCATTGCGCTCGATGCGCCGGTACGCGCGCCACGCGGCAAATCCGAGCAAGGTCGACAGCGCCGCGCCGGCGGCGAGCTTGAGCGCGCTGTCGGACAGCAGCGGCGACAGCACACCGGCAATCGCCGCGCTGAGCACGAGGCTGATGAACGCCTGCACCGACGACACCGCGCCGCGATGATTGGGAAAGCGATCGAGCAGCAGCAGGGTCAGCGTCGGGAAGTTGATGCCGATGCCGATCGCGTGCAGGCCGATCGGCAGCACCGACCACGGCAGCCGCGGCATCGGGAACACCAACACCAGCAGCAGGTTCAGCGCGGTCGCGGCCAGCATGATCGCGTAGCCCAGGCGCACCGTCGCCGCGGCGGTCAGGCGCCCGGCGACGCGGCCCGACAGGAAGGCGCCGAGCATCATGCCGCTGATCGCCGGAATGAACAGCCAGGCGAAGTGCTGCGTGTCGAGCCCGAGCAGGCCAAGCACGAATGCCGGTGCCGAGGAGATGTAGACCCACATCGCGTTGAAGTTCAGCGTGCCGGCCAGCGCCAGCGGCAGGAAGGCGCGGTCCTTCGCGATCGACTGGTAGGTGGCCGCCAGTTCGCGCGGCGACAATCGCGAACGCCGTTCCGGCGGATGCGTCTCCGGCAGCCACGCCAGGCAGGCGAAGAACAGCAGCAGCGCAAAACCCGCCAGCAGCCAGAAGATCGTCGACCAGTGCGCGACCGCCACCACCCAGCCGCCGGTGATCGGCGCGATCGCCGGCGCCACGCCGAAGATCATCGACACGGTCGACATCAGGCGCTGCGCCTCGACCCCGTCGAAGCAGTCGCGGATGATCGCGCGGCCGACGATCAGGCCGGCGCCGGCGGAGACACCCTGCAGCATGCGGAACGCCAGCAGCGCCTGGATCGTGCCGGACAGCGCGCAGCCGATCGAGGCCAGCGTGAACACGACCACGCCGACCAGGATCACCCGGCGCCGGCCCAGCGCGTCCGACAGCGGTCCGTGCGCCAGCGACATCAGCGCGTAGGCGATCAGGTAGGCGCTGATCGTCTGCTGCATCGCCAGCGGACTCGCGCGCATCTGCGCGGCGATCGCCGGAAACGCCGGGAAGATCGTGTCGATCGCGAACGGCCCGAACATCGCCAGCGCGGCGAGCAGGGGAGCGAGCAGGCGTCGGCGGGAAACGGGAGCGGAAGTCATCGGCGGGCGCAGTGGCCGCGCATGCTACACGCCGGGGATGCGCATCGCGAGGCCGCCGGCGCGACCGTCGCGAGGGTTGCGCTAGGATCGCCGCATCGGAGACGGCATTCTTCCCGTACCGCCGCGAGGCCGACGATGCCTGCCCGGCTCCCGCGAGCGGGACCGGCGGACGTCGCGGACCGGATCGCTGCGCGCGGCGGGCTGCCTCGATCCCAGCCGGGAGTTCCATGAATCTGCTCTCGTTCCTCGCCGTGGGTTTGGGCGCCTTCGCCGGCGCCGTGCTGCGCTGGCTGCTGGGCCTGGCGCTCAATCCCATCCTGCCCTGGCTGCCGCTCGGCACGCTGGTCGCCAATCTCTCCGGCGGCCTGATCATGGGAATGGCGATGGCGATGTTCGAGCACTACCAGACCCTGCCCGTCGTCTGGCGGCTCGCGCTGACGACCGGCTTCCTCGGCGGCCTGACCACGTTCTCGACCTTCTCCGCGGAAACCGTGATCGCGCTGCAGCGCCAGCAGTACGGCTGGACCGCGGTGATCGTCACGACCCATCTGTTCGGCTCGCTGCTGGCGACGCTGACCGGCATCGGACTGGTGCGCCTGGTGCTGCGCGCCTAGGGCGCGGGAACGAACCTGAAATGCGCGTCATGCAGGGGTGCTTGAAGCGCGGCACCGGCGTCCCGACCATAGGCCCGGTCGCCGCTGCGATACCGCCAACGAGGGGGATGCCGATGAACGAGTCCCGTGCGCACGCCCGCATCGAGTCGCTGCTCGCTGCTGCCGGACTGCACATCGACGGGCCGGCGCCGAGCGACATCCAGGTGCACGACCAGCGCCTGTACTCGCGCGTGCTCGCGCACGGCTCGCTCGGCCTGGGTGAGAGCTACATGGACGGCTGGTGGGACGCCGACGACCTCGACGGCTTCCTGTCGCGCCTGCTCGACGCGCACCTGGACGAGCGCGTCGGCGGAGTCGAGGACGCCTGGCTGTTCCTGAAGTCGCGCGTGGTCAACCTGCAGCGCGGCCGGCGCGCCTACGAGGTCGGCGAGCAGCACTACGACCTCGGCAACGACCTGTTCGAGGCGATGCTCGGCAAGCGCCTGGTCTACAGCTGCGGCTACTGGAACGAGGCGACCGATCTCGACGCGGCGCAGGAAGCCAAGCTCGACCTGATCTTCCGCAAGCTCGGCCTGCAGCCGGGCATGCGCTTGCTCGACATCGGCTGCGGCTGGGGCGAGGCGCTCAAGCTCGCCGCCGAACGCCACGGCATCACCGGCGTCGGCGTGACGGTGTCGCAGGAGCAGGCCGACTACGCACGCGAAATCTGCCGCGGCCTGCCGGTCGAGATCCGCCTGACCGACTATCGCGAACTGGACGAGCGCTTCGACCGCGTGTTCTCGGTCGGCATGTTCGAGCACGTCGGCGTGAAGAACTACCGAACCTATTTCGAAGTCGCGCGCCGCTGCGCGGGCGACGACGGCCTGTTCCTGCTGCACTCGATCGGCTCGAACGTGTCGTCCAACCACACCGATCCGTGGATCGAGAAGTACATCTTCCCGAACTCGATGATCCCGTCGGCCGAGCAGATCGCCAAGGCGAGCGAAGGCCTGTTCGTGATCGAGGACTGGCACAACTTCGGCGCCGACTACGACCGCACGCTGATGGCCTGGCGCGCCAACTTCGACGCCGCGTGGCCGCACCTGGAAGCCCGGTACGGCGAACGCTTCCGCCGCATGTGGCGCTTCTATCTCTCCGCCTCGGCGGCGGTGTTCCGCACGCGTCGCGACCAGCTCTGGCAGCTGGTGATGAGTCCGCGCGGCATCCGCGGCGGCTATCGCGCGCCGCGCTGAGGCTGCAGGCCGCCGGCGTGCGCGCGTGCGCCGCTCACCATAGCGGCGCACGCATGGCCGTTGTCTTCCTCGACGCCCGTCAGCGCAGCGTCAGGATGTACACCGGCACGTTCGCGGCGCTCTGCGTGGTCGACGCGAAATTGCAGATGCGCGTCTTGACCAGGCCGGCGGCCGCGACCTTCATCGGCATCACCAGCATCTTCGACGGCAGCGAACCGCCGGCCTGCAGCGCGAAGAACGGGATGTCGCCCGGCTGCACGCCGCCGACGGAGATGTCGTAGTCGTTGCAGCTGTCCGCTCCGAGCGTCACCGAGATCGCGCCGTTGCTGTAGCCGCCGGCGATCTTGCCGCGCGTGACCGAGTCGTTGGCGAGCTTGGCGGTGCCGACCGCGCCGTTGGCGAGCTTGTTCGCCGTCACCGCGCCGTCGGCCAGTTCGCTCTCGCCCACCGCGCCGGCGGCGATCTCGCTGCTGCCGACCGCACCGCTGGCGATGTCCGCCGAGCCGATCGCGCCGTCGGCGATGTTGCTTCCGAACACCGAGTCCGCGGCCAGCTTGCCTCCCGTCACCGCGCCGGAAGCGATCTTCGCGCTGGTGACCGCGCCCGGCGCGATCGCCGGGTTCGGGAACGAACCGCTCAGGTCGCCGCCGGCCGGACCGATCGCGCCGCTGAGCGTGTACTGCGCCACCGGCGTCGTCGCGACCGGCTGGCGCGGCAGCATTGGAATGCCGTCGACGCTGACCTGCAACCACAGCTGCGTGCCGTTGAACGCGCCGGGAAACGCGAGCGAGATCGTGAACAGGCCGTCCTCGACCGGATAGTCCGCCTCGTCGATCGCCGCTCCCACCTGGTTGCCGCCGCTGGCCGCGTCGAACAGCGCGAAGCTCAGGTCGAACGCGCCGTTCGCCGGCGCGCCGTTGCGCTGCAGCTGTCCCTGGTAGGTGAAATCGGGCAGCTGCGGCTCGGCGGCGATCGCCGCCAGCGGCAGCGCCCAGGCGAGCAGGAACGCGCACCACCACGGGCGATGCGAAACAGGATCGAATTTCATCAACGGCACTCCTCGAAGGCATCGTCGAACACCCAATCGCGCCGGACGCTGCCGGCGCCTCCCCAGAAACCGGCGCTGAGAGCGAATTCGCCGGCCGCGGAAGCACCGGCGGCGTTCTCGGCGACGGTGCCGTCCAGGCGCAGGCAGCCCTGCTCCGACCGGCTCGATCCGCCGCCGCCGGCGATCACCGCACCGCGCAGGGCGAACGTGTCGCCGGCCGACGCCGCGCCGGCGCAGGCCGCCAGCGCGAAGACGAGGCCGGCCCGCGGCGAGCGGCACCGGCTCACGAGGTCAGCCGTCCGCCGGAAGACGGATCGCCGAAACGGTTCGCGCCCGGCGTGCCGGCGACGAAGCCGTTGAAGACCAGCGCGACCAGGCCGCCGACGACCGGCACCAGGCCGATCAGGATCCACCAGGCGGATTTGTCGACGTCGTGCCAGCGCTTGGCGGCGACCGCCAGGCTCGGCCACAACAGCGCGAGGCAGACCAGCGGCAGCAAGATTCCGGCGATGCCTGCGCTCGGCGGCGAGACCGGTACGCCGTCGAGGCCGACGCCGCTGAACAGCGAAACGCCGGCGAAGGCGAACAGCACCGCGAACAGCACGGTCACCGCCAATACGAAATACCAGTACGGTGCGCGGCCGATGCGGCCTTCGAACGAGAACAGCAGATGCGACCAGTTCATGCGCCTTCTCCCCGTGGACGACGTGTGCACTGTGCGACGGCGGCGGGGCTTGCGGCCAATGAATGTTCTGCATCCGGCGATAGTGCGGATTTATCGCGATAGACGGCCGTGATCGCGCGATAGCCTGCGGTTATACTGCCGCCGCGACCCGGCGGGCCGTGGCGAAACGGACCGCCGTCGCGATCCACGGACGGATCGCTGGCGGATCGACGGCACCCGCCGCGGTCCGCGCAGCAGATGGCGCGGCTGCGCCGCGACCGTGGGGGTCGAAAGGGAGCGGGAAAGCCCTTTCCGACAGCCTGCCAGGGGAGGACGCATGGGCACGCGTTTGTCGTCCGCGCAGATCGAGTCGTTCATGACGCTCGCGCGCGAGCTGAATTTCTCGCGCGCCGCCGAACTCCTGCACGTCAGCCAGCCGGCGCTGACCAAGCGCATCCAGAACCTCGAGGAAACGCTCGGGCAGGCATTGTTCATGCGCCTGCGCGGCGGCCTGCAGCTGACCGAGTCCGGCCGCATCCTGCATCGCCACGCGGCCTCGGTGGAACGCCAGGAGCAGGAACTGCTCGACGATCTCGTCGGCGGCACGAGCGGCATCGCCGGCTTCTTCCGCCTGGTGTCGTTCTCCTCCTGCCTGCGCTCGGTGCTGATTCCCGCCATCGGCGGGCTGCTGCGCGAGAACCCGCGCCTGTCCTGCCAGTTCGTGAAGGCCGAGGTGCATGAGCTGCACGACCTGCTGATCGAGGGCAAGGTCGACTTCAGCGTGTCGCTCTCCGAATGCGAGCGCATGGGCGTGGAGAACGTGCGCCTGGGCGTCGAGCGCAACGTGCTGATCGAATCGGCACGCCACGAGGCGCGCCGGGACTGCTACATCGACCACGACCCGCGCGACAACTTCACCGAGCGCTTCTTCCTGATCCAGACCGGCGCGACGGTGCCGAAGATGCTGCGCGCCTACTTCGACGACATCTACGGGCTCATCGACGCGGTCTCCGAAGGCGTCGGCCGCGCGGTCGTGCCGCTGCATCTGCTGCGGCCGGAACACGAGGTGCGCCTGGTCCCCGGCTTCCGCCCGTACGAAGTGCCGGTGTTCCTGCACCACCACACCCAGCCGTACTACACCAAGATGCAGCGCACCGTGATCGACGCGCTGGTGCGCGAAGGCGCGCGCCAGTACGAGTCGCACCGCCGGCTCGACCAGGGCATCAGCGCGATCGCCGACGACGCGCTGATCGCGGCGAACCGGCGCCGCATGCCTCCGGTGCGCCCGCGCGAAGGCGCCTAGGTTCCCGCCGCGACGGCGGCGTTCAATCGAAGCCGTCGGCGAAGATCGAATCGGCGCTGCCTTCGAACGCGCCGATGTCGCAGAAGCCGCCTTCCGGCCGCGCGGCGCCGCGCTGGTCCGCGGCCACGCTGCGCAGCGAACCGTCGCGGCAGGCCATCTGGCGATCGAAGGTCTGGCCGACGCCGACGCCGTCGAGGGCCGGACTGTCCGGCCGCGGCGGATGCACCGGCAGCAGGCCGCCGTAGAGACCCAGCGGCGCCAGCCGCGGATCGGCACCGACGAGATCGTGCACGGCCGAACCGCCGAGCGTGCAGCCGGCCGCGTTGCCGATCAGGTTGAAGTCCTGCGACTGCACCAGCGCCGCGCAGTCGGGCCCGATGCCGCTGCCGGACTCGTTGCCGGCGACGATCGAGTTCTTCAGGAACACCGTGCCGGAGCCGCCGCGCCCCAGGCCGCCGCCGCCCTGCGTGCCGCCGCCGGCGTAGTCGGCGACGTTGTCGGTGATCGTCACGTGGACGAGCCGCGCCGTGCCGCCCTCGACGAAGATTCCGCCGCCGCCCTGCCTGGCGCGGTTGCCGCTGACGGTGCTGTTGCGCATCTCCAGCACGCCGCCGCTGCCGACGTACGCGCCGCCGCCGTTGTAGGGACAGCCGCCGGCGACCTCGGCGAGGTTGTCGTGGATGCTGACGCGCTCGGCGATGACGTGGTCGCGCACGTGCAGGCCGCCGAAGCAGCCCTGGTTGTCGGAAATCTCCACGTCGGCCAGCAGCGCCGGATCGTTGAGCACCGCGACGCCGCCGGCGCTGACCTGCGCCTGTTCGGTGCCGCCGCGCACGGACAGGCGCAGCAGCGCGTTGGCGCCGCTGAAGAGCTGGAAGATCTGGTCGTCGTGTCCGTCGCCGAGCACCACGCTGCGGCCGGCACCGGCGCCGACGACGGCCAGCGCCGCGGCCGGCGCCAGTTCGAGGTCGCCGCTGTCCTGGTTCGGCACGGTCGGCAGGGTCAGGCGGAACGTGCCGGCCGGCAGCACGATGGTGGTCGGCTCGTCGCGCTCGTTCGCCTCGGCGATCGCCGCGCGCAGGGTGCAGCCGCCGCCGACTGCGTTGCACTGGCCGTTGCCCGGTGTCGCGTCGGCAGCGTCGTCCTGCCGGCTGACGGTGAACGTGGGCCGGTATTCGTAGGCGCCGATGTCGCAGTCGGAGCGATCGACGCCACGCTGGTCGGCGGGCGGACAGGCGTTGCCGCCGCTGCCGGGAGAGGCCGGATTGCCGGCGCCGATGGCCGCACTGCCGGGCAGGATCATGTGGCTGGGCGTGCCGTTGCCGTAGTCGAACAGCGGCATCAGCTGCGGATCGACGTCGGTCAGGGTGTTGGTCAGCGTGCCGAGGAGATCGCAGTCTTCGGCGCTGCCGATCAGGTTGTAGTCGTCGGAGGTGATCTCGTCGCAGTTGACTTCGATGAAGCCGGAGTAGTTGCGCGCGACGATGCTGTTGCGCACGCGCACCGTGGCGGACGAGCTGAACGCGTTCCACAGCGCCGGCGCATCGATGCAGTTGGAACGGGTGCCGCCGTGGTTGTCGGCCACGGTGACGCTGGCCAGGGTGTGCTCGACGTCGACGTCGCTGAAGTAGATCGCCGAGCCGACGCAGCCGGTGCTGTTGCCGCTGAAGGTCGAATTGGTGGCGTTGAGTTCGCGGCGCGACAGCACCGCGCCGCCGTAGTCGGTGGCGTGGTTGAGCGAGAACGAGCTGCCGGAGATGCCGAACGCGGAGGCGCCGCCGTCGACGAACACGCCGCCGCCCTGGGCGGCGCGGCTCGCGCTCACGTGCACGTTGGTCATCGAGATCGCGCCGCTGCCGTCCATGTACACCGCGCCGCCGTAGACGTCGTCGGCGCTCGAGCCGCCGAGCGGATCGCCATTGCGCAGCGTCAGATTGCTCAGCAGGAGCAAGGCGGCACCGGCCTGGACGTGGAAGATCCGGTCCAGCCCGTTGCCGTCGACGATGCTGACGGCGGCGCCGTTGCCGACCACCACCACGCCATCGCCGGCGACGTCGAGATCGCCGGTGGCGTCGGCGTCCTCGTCGCGCCCGGCGCGGGTCAGCAGGAACACGCCGTCGGGCAGGTCGATCAGGTCGATGCCGCCGCCGGCCGTACAGCCGCCGAAGGCCGCGTCCGTGTTCGCCGCGCGCACGGCTTCACGCAGCGAGCAGTGCGCGGTGTCCGAACCGTACTGGTCGGCGACGGTGTTGACGACGATCGAGTTGGCCTGGACCGGCGCGGCGAATGCAGCGGCCAGCGGCCAGGCGACGAACGACTTCCAGGATCTCATGCGGTTCCCTCCTCGGCTGCCGCGCGGTCGACGGCGGCGAGCGCGCACGCTAGGCGCAGGGAGCCTTCCCCTTCCAATCAAACTTCTGCATTCGCCGATCAGCACGGCTTATCGTGATGCCTGCACGTTATCCGACGATCACGGGCGGTTATCGCCATTGTCGCCCGTTGTGCGCAGTGACCGGCGTCGCGGCGCGTGCTCCGCGGCGCTGCGGAACGCGCCGTTACCCATCCGTTACCACGCCGTTGCCGCTGCGTGCCGACGCGCGCCATCGACTCCGGCTACTTTCGCGCGAGCCGATCCTCGCGCGTCGCCTGGGGTGTTTCGCGCACGCGAGGTCTCGATCGGCGACCGCTCGTTCTCACGGAAATCCCATCATGCACGACCACAAACTGTACTCCTGGCTCGGCAGCGCCCTGCTCTGCGCCACGGCCCTGTTCGGAGCGGCCGATCTTGCCGCCAAGACCGCCACCAAGGCCGCCGGTCTCACCGCCGCGCCCGTGGTCACGACGATCGCCGGCACGCCGCTGGAGGTCCACGTCGGCGACGACAACTCGTTCCAGATCTTCAACAGCAACGTCCCCGGCGCCGGGCAGGTCTTCCCGTCCTCGGCCACCGGCACCGCGGACATGGGCTGGTTCGTACGCACGGCCGATACGCTGTACGCGCCGAACTTCGCCGAACACTCCGGTACCGCCACCGGCAACATCGGCACCTACACCCCGTTCACGCCCGGATCGCTCAGCGCGGTCGCCGGCAGCGGCAGCGAGGCCGATCCGTTCCGCGTCACGGTCGCCTCCACGCTCGGCGCCAGCGCAATCGCGGCGACCCAGCAGGTGAGCTACGTCAACGGCGACAACTACTTCACCAAGACGCTGACCCTGACCAACAACGGCGCGGCGCAGAGCGTGAAGATCTTCCTCGGCGCGGACATCTACCTCGCCAACGACGACAGCGGCGTGCCGTACCTCGCCGCCGCCTCGACCAGCCCCGGCGGCCAGGACTGCGGCGCGACTCCTTCTTATACGATCCTGCTGATTCCGCAGACGCCGCCGGACGCCTACAGCGCGAACCGCTACAGCGACGTGTGGAGCCTCATCGGCGCCGGCCAGCTCGACGGCGTCGTGCTCACCGGCGGCTGCCTCGACAACGGCGCCGCGCTGCAGTGGAACCGCACTCTCGCCGCCGGCGCCTCGGTGACGGTGCAGACCGCGGTCTCGTTCGGCGACATCCCGCCGATCGCCCTGTTCAACGTCACCGCCGTCAGTCCTTCCAGCGGCGCCGTCGGCAGCAGCGTCGACGTGACGATCAGCGGCCTGGGCTTCCAGTCCGGCACCACGTTCGACTTCGGCGCCGGCGTGTCGGTGTCCAACCTGGTCATCGTGAACAGCAACACCGCGACCGCGACCCTGGCCATCGCACCGGCCGCGACGCCGGGCCCGCGCGACGTCGCCGGCACGCAGTCGGCCGGAGGCCTCGGCGCGGTGCTGCCGGGCGGCTTCACGGTGACCGGCGGCACCGTGCCGACGTTCGACGTCACGGCCGTGGCGCCGGCCAGCGGCGCGGTCGGCAGCACGCTGAACGTGACGATCAACGGCAGCGGCTTCCAGCCGGGCACGAGCTTCGACTTCGGCGCCGGCGTGACGGTCTCCGGCCTTGTCGTCGCCGACGCCAACCGCGCGACCGCGACGCTGACCATCGCCGCCGGCGCCACGCCCGGCCCGCGCGACGTGACCGGCACCCAGTCGCCCGGCGGCGCCACGGCGGTGCTGACCGGTGGCTTCCGCGTGGTCGGCGGCGGCGTTCCGCCCTCGGAGGCCACGGCGGTGCCGACGCTCGGCACGACAGCCCTGCTCGCGCTGATCCTCGCCTTCGCCGGCTTTGCGGCGGCGAACGTGAATCGCCGGCGCTTCCGCCGCGACTGATCCGGCGTTCCCCGCACGGTCGCGTGACCGTGCGGGGCGCTTTCCGCCCTGGATGCATCGCGCGGCGCCTTCGCGCCGCGCCGGCGTTCCGCTCCGTCCCGTCACCCTCGGCGACATCCGTCGGCTATCTGCGCCGCGGCGACTGCGGCACAATCCCCGGTTTGCGGCCGCTGCGAGCCGTTGCGACGCCTACCGGATGAACCTGCAAGCCAACTACGAACAGATTCCGCTCAAGGACTACGCCGAGCGCGCCTACCTCGACTACTCGATGTACGTGGTGCTCGACCGCGCCCTGCCCTTCGTCGGCGACGGCCTCAAGCCGGTGCAGCGCCGCATCGTCTACGCGATGAGCGAGCTCGGCCTGGACGCCGGATCCAAGCCGAAGAAGTCCGCGCGCACCGTCGGCGACGTGATCGGCAAGTTCCATCCGCACGGCGACAGCGCCTGCTACGAGGCGATGGTGCTGATGGCGCAGCCGTTCTCGTACCGCTATCCGCTCATCGATGGCCAGGGCAACTTCGGCTCGACCGACGACCCGAAGTCGTTCGCGGCGATGCGCTACACCGAATCCAAGCTGACGCCGATCGCCGAACTGCTGCTGGAGGAACTCGGCCAGGGCACGGTCGAGTGGACGCCGAACTTCGACGGCACCTTGAAGGAACCGTCGTGGCTGCCGGCGCGCATCCCGCACGTGCTTCTGAACGGTTCCACCGGCATCGCGGTCGGCATGGCGACCGACATCCCGCCGCACAACCTGCGCGAAGTCGTCAGCGCCTGCATCCGCCTGCTCGACGATCCGGAAGCCAGCATCGCCGACCTGTGCGAGCACGTGAAGGGACCGGATTTCCCGACCGCGGCGGAGATCATCACCCCGGCGGCCGAACTCGCCGCGATGTACGCGACCGGCAACGGTTCGGTGCGCTGCCGCGCGGTGTACGCGAAGGAGGACGGCAACGTCGTCATCACCGCGCTGCCGTACCAGGTGTCGCCGTCGAAGATCGCCGAGCAGATCGCCGGCCAGATGCGCGCCAAGAAGCTGCCGATGCTGGAGGACATCCGCGACGAGTCCGACCACGAGAATCCGGTGCGCCTGGTGCTGTTCCCGCGCTCCAACCGCATCGATCTCGACGAGATGATGACGCACCTGTTCGCGACCACCGACCTGGAGCGCAGCTACCGCGTCAATCTCAACATGATCGGGCTGGACGGCAAGCCGCAGGTCAAGAACCTCAAGCAGATCCTGTCCGAATGGCTGCGCTTCCGCCAGGACACGGTGACCCGGCGCCTGCAGTTCCGCCTGGCCAAGGTCGAGCGCCGCCTGCATCTGCTCGAAGGCCTGCGCATCGCCTACCTCAACCTCGACGAGGTGATCCGCATCATCCGCACCGAGGAAGAGCCCAAACCGGCGCTGATCGCGCGCTTCAAGCTCAGCGAAGAGCAGGCCGACTACATCCTCGAGACGCGCTTGCGCCAGCTCGCGCGGCTGGAAGAGATGAAGATCAACGCCGAGCGCGACGAACTCGAGGAAGAGCGCGCGCGCATCAACGTGATCCTCGGCTCGAAGGCGCGGCTGAAGACGCTGATCAAGGACGAGCTCAAGGCCGACGCGAAGAAGTACGGCGACGAGCGCCGCTCGCCGCTGGTCGCGCGCGCCGCCGCGCAGGCGCTGGACGACACCGCCCTGGTCGCCAGCGAGCCGGTCACGGTGGTGCTGTCGGCCAAGGGCTGGGTGCGCGCGGCGAAGGGGCACGACGTGGTCGCCAGCGAACTCGGCTACCGCGAGGGCGATTCCTTCCTCGCCGCCGCGCAGGGCCGCACCACGCAGCAGGCCGCCTTCATCGACTCGACCGGACGAAGCTATTCGACCCCGGCGCACACGCTGCCGTCCGCACGCGGCAACGGCGAGCCGCTGACCGGCCGCTTCACGCTGCCGGCCGGCGCGCGCTTCGACGCGGTCGCGATCGCCGATGCGCAGGCCAAGCTGGTGCTGGCTTCCGATCTCGGCTACGGCTTCGTGACCCGCTTCGAGACGCTGGTCGCCAACAAGAAGGCCGGCAAGCAGATCCTCAACATCGAAGACAAGGCACGCGTGCTGGCGCCGGCGATGGTGGCCGACTCCGCGCGCGACCGTATCGTCGTCGTGACCAACGCGGGACACCTGCTGATGTTCTCGGTCGCCGACCTGCCCGAGCTGGACAAGGGCGGCAAGGGCAACAAGCTGATCGAGATTCCCAAGGCCAGGCTCGGCGAAGGCGAACGCGTCGCCGGTGTCGCCGTCGTCGCCGAAGGCAAGGGCGAGGTGACCCTGTACGCCGGCCAGCGCAAGCTGATCCTGAAATGGAACGACCTGGTCGAGTACGGCGGCGCCCGCGCCGCGCGCGGCGGCCTGCTGCCACGCGGCCTGCAGCGCGTGGACCGCATCGAAACCACCGGCTGAGGTCGATCACCGCCGCTGCGCGGATGCCGCGCGGCGGACGATCCTCCGGTCATCGACGAAGCGCTCGACCTCGCCGAGGTCGACGAACTCGGCTGAGGCGCCGCGGCTTCCATGGATGCCCGCGTTCGCGGGCATGACGTCCGGATTTGCGTGCGGCGGCGTCGATGCGGTGCGGGCCGGAATAGCGTCTCGTCGTCGATGCCGCCCGTTCGACAGCAAGCCTTCAACGTCTCTCTCGTCACGCAGATCGGCACAACGTCACCGCCGTCATTCCCGCGAACGCGGGAATCCATTGTCCTCGCACGCGGTGTCGACCCCGCCCGCCACAACGAACCTCCCACGACATCCCGTCGTACGGATCGCCAGGTCCCCGCTGCGTCATTCCCGCGACCGCGGCCATCCATCGTCCGCGCACGCCCCGCGGGCATGTCACCGCGGAACCGGTTCCAAAAAAAAGGGCCTCCCCGGAGGGAGGCCCTTGAGTTCACGCATCGATCTTCGAGT